>JBCDIM010000024.1:0-53473 GCA_038749105.1 Planctomycetota bacterium | reverse complement strand
GAGGAACTTGTTGTCGAACATGGGCCAGGTGATGGCCTTCATCTTCTCGGCGTCGCCGTGGACGACGGTGGGCTCGTCGACGCGGTCGACGAAGATGACCACGCCGGTGTAGCCGAGCTCGAGGAGCAGGTCGACGAGCTTTCGGGTGAGCTGGTAGCGGGAGTCGGAGAGGGTCTGGCCCGGGCGTGCGGGGACGGGCAGGGGTTGGCCGTCGGCGGCGCCGATGGGGAGCGTGGCGAGCATGGCGCGGAGCTCGCCGGTCTCGCGTTGGATGGCGGGGGTGTCCTTGACGGCCTTGCGGGACTTGGCCCAGAGCTTGAACCAGTTGAAGAGCCAGAAGCCCCAGCCGATGAGGGTGAGCCCGGCGGCGGCGGCGAAGGCGGGGATGAGCCAGAGCGGGCCGCTGTCGCCGGCGAAGACGAACTCCCAAAGGCCCAGGACGCCAGCGGCGGCGGTGGCGACGGTGGAGGCGACGGCCAGCTTGCCCATGGTGGGGGCCAGCCCGGTGCCGACACGCAGGGCCTTGCGGAGCCGATCGAACCGCTGGGGGGTGGCTCCGCTGCGGGGCTGGTCGTACAGGGCGGCGAGGACGGCGAGGCTGAGGCGGGCAGGCTTGGGCAGCTTGCGGAGCTTCTTGCGGGTGGCGTCGTCGAGGGGCAGGGCCTCGGCGTCGCCGGTGTCGGGGTCGCCGAGGATGGCCTGGGTAAGGCGGGTGACGGCCCGGGCGAGGATGGCGTCCTGGTGGTCCTCGAGCCGGAGCTTGTCGAGCATGGAAGCGACGTCCTGCTTGCGGACACGCAGCAGTCGGTCGAGGACAGGGTTGAGGTCGTCGTAGGCGACGATCAGGACCTTGCGGTCGGGGTGGGCGGCGTTGTGCTCGGCGATCTGCTGGCCCATGAGCAGGCGCATGGCGGTCTTGCCCGAGCCCTTCTCGCCGAAGACGACGGCGGTGGAGGGCTGATCGACCTGGCCGGCGATCTTGGGGAAGTCGGGGTGGGTGGCGCCGCCGGCGAGGAGCTGGGAGAAGATCGGGTCGAGCCGGGCCTCCTCGGCGGCGAAGGGGTTGGCGGTGATGCGGTAGTGCTTGAAGAAGGTCTCGACTTGCATGGAGCTTTTCCGCCGGCGTGTGGTGAACGTTGAGGAAGGCTTTATAGACTACCGGTCTGGTCGGCGGGTTGACGGGGAATTCATACGGCTTGTGTGGGCCGATGGTTTGGATTGAGTGCAGACGGATGGCAGCGACTGGTCAGACAAGCCAAGCGGACGAGGCAGCGCTGCAGACGCCGACGCTGAGCGTGTTTCCGGAGCGGGTCGCGGGGATGCGGGCGGAGCACGGCGATGCGGTCCTGCTGGTGCCGGTGTATCGGCGGGTGTTTGCGGACGCGTTGACGCCCGTGCTGGCGTACCGGCGGCTGGTGGAGCCGGACGATCGGCTGGCCCCGAGCTTCCTGTTCGAGTCGGTGTACGACGGCGACCGGGCGGGGCGGTACTCGTTCCTGGGGCATCGCCCGATCGCGGAGGTGTTGGCGTACGGGCAGGACGTCACGGTCCGGCGGCACGCGGAGCATGCCCCGACTACTGAGCGGGGGCAGACGTTCACGAGCGACGACCCGCTGGGGGAAGCGGCGGCGTTGACGGCCGAGTATGTGGCGCTGCCCGGCAGTGAGGAGCCGACGCTGCCGAGCTTCACCGGCGGCTGGGTGGGGTATGCGGGGTACGACACGGTGCGGTACGTCGAGGGCGACCAGCTGCCAGCCCCGCCGGCGGACGACCGCGGGCTGCCGGACCTGCACTTCCAGCTGTACACGGATGTGGTGGTGTTTGACCACGCACAGAAGACGGTGCTGGTGTTGAGCCACGCGGTGATCGGGCCGGGGGACGACGTCGGGGCGCGGTACGCGGAGGCGGCGGAGCGGGTGGCGGCGACGGCGGGTCGGCTGGCGACGCCGAGCGGGCACGAATCGCAGGCGCTGCCGTTGGGGCATGTGGATGTGAAACGGCCGCCGCCGGGGCTGCCAGTGAGCAACATGGGGGAGGGCGGCTATCAGGACGCGGTGCGGGCGTGCAAGCGGTACATCTCGGCGGGGGACGCGTTCCAGATCGTGCCCAGCCAGCGGTTCACGGTCGAGACCACCGCCGACCCGTTCGACCTGTACCGGACGCTGCGGGTGATCAACCCCTCGCCGTACCTGTTCTATCTGCAGGTCGAGGGCGGGATGCTCGTAGGGTCGAGCCCGGAGATCCTGTGCAGGGTAGAGGGTGGGGTGGAAGGAGGCGTGGGTGGGGTGGGTGGGGTGGTGACGAGCCGGCCTCTGGCGGGGACACGGAAGCGGGGGGCGACCCCAGAAGAGGACGCGGCGTTGGCGGAGGACCTGCAGGGCGATCCGAAAGACCGGGCGGAGCACGTGATGCTGGTGGACCTGCACCGGAACGACGTCGGGCGGGTCGCTGAGGCGGGGACGATCGAATTGCCGGAGCTGTTGGTGGTCGAGCGGTACAGCCACGTGATGCACCTGAGCAGCGAGGTGCGGGGCCGGCTGCGGGACGGGCTGACCTGCTGGGATGCGCTGCGGTACAGCCTGCCGGTGGGCACGGTGAGCGGGGCACCGAAGGTGCGGGCGATGCAGATCATCGATGAGCTCGAGCCGCACCGGCGTGGGCCGTACGGCGGGGCGGTGGGGTACGCGGACTTCCACGGCAACCTCGACACCTGCATCGCCCTGCGGACGATGGTGGTGTTGCCTGCTGACGAGAGTCATGCGCGTTGGATGGTGCACCTGCAGGCCGGGGCGGGGATCGTCGCCGACTCGGACCCCGACAGCGAGCACCAGGAAACGGTGGACAAGGCGGCGGCGTTGGCGAAGGCGGTGGAGCTGGCGGAGTCGGGGCTGGGGTGAAGTTGACGCGTTCGCATTGGGATCGCATCGGGATCGCCGCGTGCCCCCCGGCAGAGCCGGGGACTAAAAAGGTAGGGTTCCGCCATGCTTGTGGACACGACGAAATACGACGGGTCGCTGCACTACCGGTTTGAGACCGAGGTGGTGCATCGGGATGAGGGGCTGCTGGCGTTACACCTGAAGCCGGGGACGCCGATGCAGAGCTACCGGGGTCCGCGGGACTCGGAGCAGCACATCCTGATGGTGCAGTGGGCGGGGCTGCCGTGGAAGCTGAGCGTGCACTGGAAGCCGGACTGGACGCCCCGGCTGCACTATGTGGATGTGATCGACGGGCTGGCCTGGTCGGACGGGGTGCTCCGGCTGGTGGACATGGACCTGGATCTGGTGCTTCGGCCACAGTTTGCCGGGCCGATCCTGGATGATGTGGACGAGTTCGAGGAACACCGGGAGCGGATGGGTTATCCGGCCGACCTGGTGCAGCGTTGCCGCGACACGGTGTTTGAAGTGGCGGCGAAGATGGCGCAGCGGGAGCCGCCGTTCCACGGCGCGTTGCACGGCTGGCGGCCGGGGACCGACGTGCTGCCCCTGCTCAGCGGGGCCGCCACCGCGGGTTTGTAGAACCGGCGACCCGCCGGCCGATACCTCGTGTATGGCGACAGACCTGCAGACCTTGTTGAAGCTGAACGTGCCGCTGATCGTGCAGATCGGTCGGCGGTCGGCTTCGGTGGACGACATCCTGTCGTTCGGGCCTGGGGCGATCTTCGAGCTCGACAAGGTCTCCGACGACCCGCTGGACGTGCTGGTGAACAACAAGCACGTCGGGACGGGCTCGGCGGTGAAGGTCGGGGAGAACTTTGGGATCCGCTTCGATGAGATCGGGCCGCCCGAAGAACGGCTCAACGCGGCGCTAGGGTGATCGGCGGCAGCCACCGCTGGGCGGCACCATCCAATCGGCCGGCGGTTGACCATGCATCCGCGGTCCGGGCCGCCACCCACGGTGACGGCTTTATGTGGTGGCGGGTGGGGCGAGGTCGGTCTCGGTGGCGAGCCGGACCTGGACCTGGCCCGTGCTGAAGCCGGTGACGACGACCGGTTGACCGCGCTCGATCCACGGGCCCACCGCCAGCGCGTCGTGCTTCTGGCCGTCGATGACACAGGTGCCCGACGGCCGGAGGTTGGTTTCTGCTGAGCCGAGCTGCCCGGGTTCGGGGCCGGCCGCGAGGGTGCGTGCCGGGCCGGAGACGCCCTCATCGGTGAGCGCCGCAAGGCGGAACACCGGGGTATAGGGGATGGCCTTGAGCAGGAAGTAGATGGCGAAAGGGGTGGCGAGCAGCGTGAAGATCAGCGCGAACATGCCCGCGGTCTGGTTGAACCAGAAGAAGCAGACGATGCTGGCGATGGCAGAGACCCCGGCGAGCAGCCCGAGCACGCCGCCACTGGGCAGGAACAGCTCGACGACGAGCATCACGATGGCGGTGCCCATCAGCGCGATCGCCCAGACCAGCAGGGTTTCGTGGTCGACCGTGTTAGCGGGCGGCGTGGCCGGGGTGGCCTGCATCAGGGTGGTGATGGCGGCGGTAGCAAGCATGAAGACAATAGTAGGTCAGATCACCCGCTTAGCGGTAGCCGGCGTTGCGGTAGGCGGGGTCGGCGTCGGGCCCGAAGGCGAGCGCCGCGCAGCGCTGCCGGAAGGTGGCGATGTGCTTGGCGTACCTTGGTTCGTCGATGAGATTCCGCCGCTCTTCGGGTTCGGCCACTAGGTCGAAGAGCACCTCGGGCTGATCAGCACAATCCACGCGGTCATAACGCTGATACTTCAGCGGTCCATGCTTGATCATCACGTTGGTGCCGTCGAATTGACTGATAGTCTCGTCGTCCCAGCCGTCGCCCGGCTTGACCTCTCCCCGCATCAGCGGCAGGAGCGACCGGCTGTCGAGCCCGGCCCCGTTGACGGTCTCGGCGTCTTCGGGCAGCGGGACGTCGGCCATGTCGCAGAGGCTGGCGAAGAGGTCGCAGAGGTTGACGTTGGCGTCGATGGTCTTGCCAGCGCAGCCCCATGCATCGCGGAGCGCGCGAGGCGGGCGGATGATGAGCGGCACCCTGGCCGAGGCCTCGAAGAACTTCTGCTTTTCCCAGATCCCGTGCTGCCCGAGCATCTCGCCGTGGTCGGCTGTGTAGACGATCCACCAGTCGTCGGGGTCCTGATTGGCGTCACGGAGCGCGTTGAGCGTGGTGCCGTAGTCGGTGTCGATCTCTTCGATCATGCCGTAGTAAGCGGCGGTAGCCCGGGCGAACTCGCGGGGTGAGGCATCGATGCCGGGGCGGACCCGCCGTTTGCTGAGGAACGGGTGGTCAAAGGCGTCGTCTTCGAGGTAGGGCTCGACACGGGTCAGGTAGTAACGGAACAGGTCTTCACGGGTGAAGTACGGGTAGTGCGGCCGGTTGAAGCTGAGCATCAGCAGCGTGGGTAGGCTCGGCATCCCCTTGTCGTAGTAGGGGCTGACGAAGCGTTCGTTGATGAACTCCAACGCGCCTTGAAGGGCTAAGCGATCGGGGGTGTGCGTGATGGTCCCCGAGCCGACGCCGGCCCGGGTGAGCTCTTTCGCATCGGACCACTTGCCGTCGTTGACGGACGGGTCGGCCGCGACTCCGGCGTCAGGACTGAGCCCATCGACGTAGTTCCAGGAGAGCCGGCAGTTGCCGCCGATGCGACGCATCCAGCCCTGCATCTGGTCGGGCCCGTCGTGGTGGAGCTTGCCGCAGCAGACCGTGCCGTAGCCGTGTTGGGTCAGGCGTCTGGCAAACGTCATGGAGAACGGCGGGAGGTCCCGGCCGTAGTGCTCGACGCCGCAGGTCCGCGGCAACTGCCCGGAAGCCAACGACTGTCGGCAGGGCACGCAGATGGGCGAGGGTGTGTACGCGTTGGTGAAGGTGATGCCGGTCGCGGCGAGCTCGTCGAGCACGGGAGTCCGGACGACCGGGTTGCCGGCGAACCCCGCGACGTCGGCGCGGTGTTCGTCGGACATAAGGAACAGGATGTTGGGGCGAGTCATGGCGGCATCGATATCCGGTCGGCGTGTCGGCAGGGGTTGGGCTTAGATTCGGGCCATGATGGCGGGCAGGATCACGAGTCCGAAGACCGCACAGGCCACACCGGCGAGCAGCATGAGGATGCCTGCATTACGTGCGCTCGAGCCTGTGAGTGTTTTGTCTTTCGAGAACTTCACCTCTTTTTTGCTGATCGTGATCAGCCCAAAAATGAAAAGCACGGCGGCCAGGATGAGTATGACGATCTGGATCATGGGTTCCCTCGGTGTGTCTTGTGAAGCGTGCTTGCAGCCAGGTCAAGAGTAACGCCAGTGACCCGGCACCCGACGCGGCTGTCTCAGTTATCGAACTGCCCGTCGAAGTCGATGTCGCTGCTGGGGAAGTCGACGTTGCGGACGAAGTCGCAGGCTTCTTCAGCCCCGAACTCGCGGTCCATGCGGGAGTCTTCCCATTCGACCGAAAGCGGCCCCGAGTAGCCGACGTCGTTGAGGGCAACGATGACCTCTTCGAAGTCGATGTCGCCGTGGCCCAGGGAGCGGAAGTCCCAGTAGCGGCGGGGGTCGGCGAAGGTGGTGTGTCCGCCGAAGACGCCGACGGTGCCGTCGCCGTGGCCCCACCAGGCGTCCTTCATGTGGGCGTGGTAGAGGCGGTCGGGGAAGGTGCGGATGAACTTGACGTAGTCCACACCTTGGTAGCCGAGGTGCGACGGGTCGTAGTTGAAGCCGAAGCGCTTGTGGCCGTTGACCGCCTTGATCGCACGCTGGGCGGTGACGATGTCGAAGGCGATCTCGGTGGGGTGGACCTCCAACGCGAAGTTGACGTCCTGCTTCTCGAATTCGTTGAGGATCGGGGTGAACCGCTTGGCGAAGTCCTTGAAGCCCTTGTCCCAGTAGGCCTGATCGGTGGGGGGGAAGGCGTAGGTGGAGTGCCAGATGGACGAGCCGGTGAAGCCGTTGACCACACCGGGGAAGTCGTCACCCTTGGCCCCGGCCTTCTTGCCGCGGCCCGGCTTGCAGTTCAGGAAGCGTCGGCAGGCCTTGGCCGACAGGGCCATCCGCTTGGCGGCGCGCTTGCGGACGGGCTCGGGGTCGCCGTCGCCCCAGACGTCTTCGGGGAGGATGGCCTTGTGGCGTTCGTCGATGGGGTCGCAGACGGCCTGGCCGACTAGGTGCATCGAGATCGCGTAGGCGGTGAGGCCGTGGTCGCTGAGCAGGGCCCACTTGTCCTTGCAGTACTTGTCTGAGCGGGCGGCCTGAACGACGTCGAAGTGGTCGCCCCAGCAGGCGAGCTCGACGCCGTCGTAGCCGAAGGAAGCGACCTTGGCGGCGAGTGTTTCGAGGGGCAGGTCGGCCCACTGGCCGGTGAAGAGGGTGACGGGGCGGGGCATGAGCAGGCTCCAGTTTCGGCGAGGGGAGAGGGGTTGGTCGGTCCAGAAAGATAAACGATCGCGGCGGTCGTGGGGGGCGGGGCGGGGACGCGGCAGGGGGCGTGGTGTGGCGGTTGCGGACCGGGTGAGGACTGCTAGGTTGTGGCGATGAGCGAACCTCCCCCCTCCGATCGGGCTCAGATGCTGCTCACCAACAAGATCATCGCCGGGGCGCTCATGGGTGGCCTGACCGTCGTCACATGCATGATGATCTTCATTAATGGCGGGAAGGCTACGCCCTTCAGCGTGGTGACGGCCCTGGGGCTGGTCATTGGCGTCGTCTGCATCCTGGCTTCACTGTTGCTGCCGGCCTCACTCGCCAAGGCCTCACGCACCGAAACGACGCAGGCAGACGATCCTCTAGCGGCTGAGTTCTCGACCATGCTGATCGTTCGGCTCGCGCTGCTCGAGGGTGGCGGCGTAATCAACGCGGTCCTGTTCTTTCTCAATCCGTGGTGGCCACAGTTAGCCTTGATCGGTCTCATGTTGGGGATCATGGCGATCAACTTCCCCACAGAAAACAGGTGGCGCG
Source organism: Planctomycetota bacterium (assembly GCA_038749105.1). GTDB lineage: Bacteria > Planctomycetota > Phycisphaerae > Phycisphaerales > Phycisphaeraceae > JBCCOW01. Next base: position 45,570 of record JBCDIM010000024.1, on the reverse strand, counting down.
ATTATCTGGAAACGCGGGAGCGTGAAGACGAGCTGGGCGAGCGCTGAGAACGCTGCTCCGGGTTGTCGATTCAGTCCGTCGGGCTGGCCGGCACTTGGGGCTCATGGGTATCGCCTGATTCCGCAACGAGGGCGAGCATCCGCCGACGAAGCTCGGCGAGAATGTCGTCGGGCTTGGCGTCTTTCGCAACCGTGAACGGCTCGCCGAAACGCACGACGCTCTTCGAGGGCTTGAGGAAGTGCAGCAGCATGTGGTTCGCACGCGGGGTGCCCGAGACCCAGACGGGGACGATCGGGCACTGGGCACGCCGGGCGATCATGGCGACGCCGGGCTGGAATGCGCCGAGCTCGCGGTGCTCGCGCTGAAGCCCGCCCTCCGGGAAGATGCCGACGGGCACGTTGTTCTCGAGGCTGCGGAGCACGGCCCGGACCGCGGCGGACCGCCCGGCGTCCTTCGGGAGGATCACGGGGTCGGCGGCCTTCCAGAGCAGCCCCGCGAAGCCGTATTCCTGGTCCTCCGCCATGAGCCAGCGGATGAGGCGTCGGCAGCCGGCCTGGATGATGAACGGGTCGAGCGCGACGGTGTGGTTGGGCGCGATGATGACCGGGCCTTCGCACGGGACGTGGTGCTTGCCGTAGATCTGGAGGCGGTGGACGGAGAAGCCCAGCAGCCGGGCGACGCGGATGAACATATTCGCCAGCCGGTTGTCGGCCACGGGTCCGGACCGCAGGAAACGCACCAGCAACACCAGCCCCAGTGCCGCCATCATCGGCCCGGCGACCATGAGGATCCACGGCAGGCTCGCGTCGGCGTTCGGCAGTTGCCAGACGGCGAAGTACAGCACGACCATGGCGCCGTTGTCGATCACCGCCGTGATCCCCATCACTCGGCCACGGATGTAGTTCGGGGCCTGCGTCTGGATCAGCGTGATGGTGGCGACAATCGCAAGCTGCCCGAAGAACCCGACGCCGAACGCCAGCGGCAGCCCGAGCCAGGCATAAGGGCTGATCACCAGCCCGAGCACGCAGAGCCCCGCCAAACACATCCCGGCGTAGAGCAGGATCGGCGACTCCTTCCGCGTCGCGATCAGGCCCATCGCTACCGCCCCGGCTAGCATCCCGAAGCCGATCGCGCCGCCGAGGTAGGCAAACATCTGCAGCAGCTCCTGGCCGGTCAGGGCGTAGTTGACCTTGGCGATCGCGGGCACGGCCGAGTACACCAGCGCGGCGATCCCCCAGATGCCGGCGTTGATCAGGATCAGCGAGAGGATGCGGGTGTGGCTGAACACGTAGGCGAACCCGTCGGCGAGGGAACGCTTGGGGGTGGCGCGGTCGTCGTCCGTGTCTTCATCCGTTTCGTCGGTTTCGTGGTCAGCGATCGCTTGGGTGAAGCGGTGCTCTCGGGGTTTGAGGAAGGCGAAGAAGGTGCCGGAGACGAAGTAGAGGGCGAAGCCGAGGAACAGGGCGGTGCGGAGGGTGCCGGAGTCGTCGACGTCGATGATCTGGGGGCCGAGGATGAGCCCGAGCATGCCGAAGACGACGGAGATGGTGAGGATGACGGCGTTGGCGGACTGCAGCTGATTGCGGGGGACGAGCTGGGGGACGATGGCGTTGCGGACGGAGTTGAAGGTCGCGGCGCAGACGCCGAGGCCGAACAGGGCGAGGTAGATCTTCCAGAAGTGTTCTTCGGGGATCGCGGCGGCCCCCGCGGCGGGCACGAGCAAGATGCTGATCAGGATGAGCAGGGCCCGGCCCTCATCGCAGGCCAGCAGCAGCCACTTGCGGGGCAGGTGGTCGGCGAGCCAGCCGGCGGTGAGGCTCAGCAGGACGTAGGGCAGGACGAAGAAGAACTGCGTCGCGGCGTTGGCAGCCGAGGCGTCGGCGGAGGCCTCCATGGCCCCCATGAGGGCGAGGGCGGAGAGCATGAGCATGCGGTCGCCGAAGCCGGAGGCGGCGGTGGACGTCCACATGAGGGAGAAGTTGAGGTTCCGCCAGAGCGGGGTCCGTCGGGCGGGGTCGGGCATGGCCGGAGTCTACCGGGTTGTGATGTGAGCAAACAGCCGGTGTTGGCCGGTTGTGCCGCGGGATCAGCGGCCGATGGCTTTGCCTTCGCTGCCGATGTTCATCAAGGGCAGCGGCTGGGGGCTGTCGCCGTTGAGGAAATACACCTTCGCGGCGGGGTCCTTGGAGATGGCCTGGAGGGCCTTGAGGGATTCGAGCTGGATGTAGGCGGGGTTCTGGGCGATCGCTTCGTTGATCTTTTGGATTTCGAAGGCCTGAGCCTCAGCGAGTGTGCGACGGCGTTCGGCTTCTTGTTTCGCGGCTTCGAGATCTGCTTTTGCCTTGACAACCTGTTGCTGCTGCTCGGTCTCGTAGCGGATCAGCTCGGCCTTCTGACGCTCGGCCTGCTGCTCGGTCTCCTTCTTCTGCTCGATCTGAGCGATCAGGCGGGGCGGCAGCCTGATCTCGCGGATCAGCACGTCCTGGACCTCCAGGCCTCGGGGTGTGAGGAACTCGGCGAGCCCCGCCTGGAGCGAGACCTGCAGGTTCTGCTGAGTCTCCTCCTTGAAGAAGTCCTCGGCCCGGACGATGGTCTTGCCCTGCTCACGCAGCAGCGAGCGGACCTTGGGGATCAGGTGCACGATGACCGCCTGCTCGGCGGTGCCGGTGTCTTTGAGGATCTGCGTGGCCATGGGCGCCGCGATGCGGTACTGCACCGAGACGTCGATGTCGGTGCTGAGCTGGTCCTGCGACGGGACCGACGCGGTCTCCATGTGCGTCTTCTGGCGGGCGTCGTAGAGGTGCCACTTGTAGAGCGGGTTGACCGGGAAGTGCAGCCCGGGCTCGAACTGGTCTTCGACGACCTCGCCGAAAAAGGTGGCGACGCCGACGTGCCCGGCGGGGATGGATTTGAAAGCACAGGAGCCGAGCCCGAGCAGCAGCACCACCACGGCTATGACCAGCCCCGCCTTGCTGAATACGCGTTGAGCCCAAGAAGTCCTGGGCATGAAGTCGTCGTGCATGATCGGGCGTTTAGGCATAGTTACACAATAGTTCAAAGCCCGGTGCAGGCCTGAGTCATCGCGCCACGGATCTACCAATTCTGCGAGCTACCACGACACCCTTATGCGTCCCGCTTGTCCTTCTCGATGATCGCGTAGGCGTTGTGGTTGTGGATCGACTCCTGGTTCGTCGAGGCGACGGAGAACCAGACGATCTCGTCCTGGGAATCGAGGGCGACGGCGAGGTCGCGGACGATGTCTTCGACGAACTTCGGATTGTCGTAGGCGGCTTCGGTGACGTACTTCTCGTCGGGGCGCTTGAGGACGGAGAAGACCTGCGTGGAGGCGCAGCGTTCGACGATGCGGAAGAGTTCTTCGATCCAGAGGGTGTGGCCGGGGCTGACGCGGACCTTGACCTCCATGATGCAGCGCTGGTTGTGGGCGCCGTATTCGGAGATCTCCTTGGAACAAGGGCAGAGGGAGGTCGCGGGGACCTTGATGCCCATGACGAAGTCTTCGTGGGAGTTGGCGGTGCAGTCGAAGGAGACCTCGATGTCGAGCTTACCGGGCATGCCGGTGACGGGGGCCTTCTTGTCGATGAAGTAGGGGAAGTGCAGCTCGAGGTGGGCTTCTTCGGCCTCGAGGCGGCGCTTCATGTCGCGGCACACGGCCATGACATCGTCGGAGCGGATGCTCTGGTGGTGCTGGTTGAGCACCTCGAGGAAGCGAGACATGTGCGTGCCCTTCTGGTGGTGGGGCAGGGAGACGTACATATTGACCTGGGCGACGGTGTGCTGGTCGGTGCCGTCGGGGCAGCGGAGGGTGATGGGGTAGCGGATGTCCGAGACGCCGACCTTATCGATGGCAAACTTTCGGGTGTCGGCCGAGCCCTGAACGTCGGGCATGGCTTCAGGGCTGGACTCTTGGGGGGCGGGCGGGGTGGGCGGTGCAGGCTGGCTCATGGTGGTCATGGGGTGCGTCTCGCGGGCAGAAGGAAACCGAATTTGTAGCAAAGACACGTTAGGCATGCCCCTAGGGGAAGACCAGAAGGTTGGTGTTTTTGCGGATCGACCCCGCTGTGAGCGAGCAGGGCGGGGCTTGTCGCAAGAAGCGGCCATAGACTGCAGGTATGAAGCTATACACGAAGCGCGGCGACGACGGCGAGACGGACTTGTTCGGCGGTCAGCGGGTGGCGAAGGACCAGCGGCGGGTCGAGGCGTATGGCTCTGTGGATGAGCTCAACGCGGCGCTGGGTTTGGCGATCGCGGCGTGCGGGTCAGACGCCGGTGAGTCGCGGGTCGGGGCGGTGTTGCAGGGTTTGCAGCACCGGCTGTTTGATCTGGGGGCGGACCTCGCGACCCCGCCGGGTACTCCGGGGGCTGGGAAGGTCCGTCGGATCGTGATGGAGGATGTCGAGCCGTTGGAGGCGCAGATCGATGAGCTGGACGCGGCGCTGCCGCCGCTGCGGGCGTTCATCCTGCCGGGCGGTACGGAGCTGGCGGCACGGCTGCATGTCGCACGGACGGTCGCACGGCGCGCCGAACGTCGGGTGGTGTCACTGATGCAGGCGGAGGAAGTCGGCGAGCCGATTGCGAAGTACCTCAACCGCATCAGCGACCTTTTGTTCGTGCTGGCTCGTGCAGCGAACCAGGCGGCTGGGGTGGCGGATGTCGCGTGGCAGAAGGGGTGAAGTAAGGACTGTTGACGTCGGATGTCACTTGTCGACCGTTTCAGACTGTGCTTTTGCGAGTCCTTAGAAAGTGGAACGGCTATCTGCGGACAAAAATGTCACTTTGCTCTGCAGGCGGCTTCATCAGAGCGCCGAGGAGCCGCCATTCGGCCGCCTTGTCTCGGCTGCGGAAAATCAAGAAGGTGCTGTTGACGATTTGTACTTTGACGCGTGTTTCATCAGCACCTTCGCCTGGCTTCAGGATGATTATCTGGTCTCTAGCGGAGATGTCACGCACATCGAACACGAGCCGAGATACGAATTCGATGTCGTCCGATTCGACATGGCGTTTGCGAACCGATACGCCGCCAGAAAGTAGTGTCCCTGGCGCGGGCGAAAGTACTTTCGCGTGCTGCTTAGCTTGTGAAAACTCGATCGGCAGCGTCACCGCCGTGTAGCAACCGCTGCACAAAAAGACTGCCGCGCACATAAGTACGACTGTGCATCGGTTCATCAGCTTATCGTTTGGTTTATGCATGTTGTTTGCTGTATTTCACAATCGAATTTTAATTATCACAGTATCCGGCTCGTAGCCTTGGCAAGAGTATGTGCTCAGATCGGTAGTGCCGCGGCAGTGAGGTCGATGTGCGTGCCATTGGTAACGGTGGGGAGTGAGTCGTCGTGGCGTTCGCGGAGGTGGTGGACGAGGGAGCGCATCGGCTCGTGGAGGGGGGCGGTGAAGGTCATGGGCTGGCGGGTGATCGGGTGTACGATCTGGAGGAGGCCGGCGTGGAGAGCGGGGTGGGCGATGATCGTTTCGGGGTTGGCGGCAAAGGCGGCTTCGAGTTTTTGGCCCTCGGCTTTGGGGCGGGCGTAGACGAGGTTGGGGCGGAAGCCCGCGGGGAGTGGGGGGGCGTCGAGGTCGGGGGTGGCGAGGGGTTCGCCGCCGTAGAGGATGTCGCCGACCAGGGGGTGGCCGATGTAGGCGGCGTGGACGCGGATCTGGTGGGTGCGCCCGGTCTTGAGTTCGAACTCGACGAGTGCGAAGCCCTTGTATTGCTCGCGGACCCGGTAGAGGGTCAGGGCGTGCTTGGAGGTGGCGTCGTGTCGGACGGCGTGGGCTTCGCGGATGGTGGGGTGCTTGCCGAGGGGCTGGTCGATGACGCCGGCGGCGGGGGTGGGGTTGCCGTGGACGACGGCCAGATAGGCCTTGAGGTTGGTGCGGCGTTCCCACTGCTGGGCGAGGAGCCAGTGGGCTTCGTCCTGTTTGGCGAAGACGATGACGCCGGTGGTGAAGCGGTCGAGGCGGTGGATGACGCCGGGGCGGGTATCGCCCCCGGCCCCACCCACCGGTACGCCGGTCTCATCAGTGGGCACCTTTCCAACGGTTGAAAGATCGCCGGTACCGTGTTTCTGGAAGTGGAAGAGCAGGGCGTTGAGCATGGTGCCGGAGAGTCGGCCGCGGGCGGGGTGGACGATGATGTCGGCGTGCTTGTTGACGGCGATGAAGGCGTCGTCTTCGTAAAGCACGTCGAGCGGGATGTCCTCTGGGGTGAGGTCGGAGGCGGGCTTGGGGGGGACGACGACATCGACGGTGTCGCCGGCCTTGAGCTTCAAGGAAGGCTTGCCGGGGGAGCCGTTGACGGTGACGCCGCCGAGGTCGATCAGGCGTTGGACCTGGTTGCGGGACATGCCCTTAAGGCGGTTGCAGAGGTACTTGTCGAGCCGCATCGCCGCGTCGCGAGACGGGGTGTAGCGGACGGTCTCGGCGCCGGCCTCCTCGAGCTCGTCGAGGGAGGTCGCGTGGTAGATCGAGGTCTTCGGCGGGGTGCTGTTCGGCGGCTTGGACACAGATACAAGCTAACGGTTTGGCGGCTGGGGTATGCTTTGCAACTCACCATCGCCCAAGGAGAAGCCTGCTATGCCCAGCCCCCTGAAATGCGCCATGATTGGCTGCGGGAACGTCGCCGACCGATACGCCAGCCAGACCCGTGAGCACGCCGCCGACGACGCGGTGATTCTGGGGTACGCCGACATGGACATCGCCCGGGCCCAGCAGTTTGCAGAGAAGTTTGACGGCAAGGTGTACGACGACCTGGACGCGATCCTGGCGGACGACGATGTCGAGCTGCTGATCAACCTGACGATCCACCACGCCCACTACGCCGTGATCAAGAAGGCGCTGGAGGGCGGGAAGCATGTGTACACGGAGAAGCCGATCGCATTGAGCTATGCCGAGGCGAAGGAGCTGGTCGAGCTGGCGGATGCGAAGGGCTTGATGCTGGCGGGGGCGCCGATCACATTCCTGGGCGACGCCCAGAGCGCGGCGTGGAAGGCGGCGACGGACGGGACGATCGGGACACCGCGGGTGATTTATGCGGAGAACAACCACGGGCGGATCGAGTCGTGGCACCCGAACCCGGGGCCGTTCTACGGCGTCGGGCCGTTGTGGGACGTGGCGGTATACCCGCTCACGCTGGCGACGACGTTTTTCGGGCCTGCAGCGCGGGTGCTGACGGCGGTGCAGCGGGTGATTTACCCGGAGCGGAAGAACCAGGCGGGAGAGCCGTTCACGATCGAGACACCGGAGTTCACGACGGCGGTGATCGAGCTGGCGTCGGGGCCGTTGGTTCGGCTGACGTCGAACTTCTATGTACACCGGGCCAACACGGACCAGCAGGGCAAGTTCGAGGTGCACGGCGACGCGGGGTCCGTAGTGCTGGGGGACTTCCAGTCGTCGGAGGCATCGGTCGAGGCGTCGGGGTTCGGCGAGCCGCGTGAGGCGTTGCCGTACGCGAACGATCCGCCGTTCGAGAACATCCCGTTCTACCGCGGGATTGTCGAGGTCGCCCAGGCGCTCCGCGAGGACCGACCCAGCCGTGTGACTGGGGCACAGGCGGCGCACGTGGTGGAGATCCTTGAAGCGATCACCGTATCGGCGTCCGAGGGTCGGGCGGTGGAGCTGACGTCGACGTTTGAAAAGCCCGCCTCACCGGCATGACCCCGGCGAGCGTGGCCGAGTGTGGCGGCCGCCCAAAAAGGCGCTAGGGGTTAGGCTGCGTGGAGGGCTGGGTGGTCGGCGTGGGTTGGGCCGTGCTCGGGGCTTCGGGTTCGGGGGCGAACGGCAGGGGGTTGGCGATCGCGTCGAGCACGTCGAGCCGGGCCTTGGCGAGGTCGGCCAGTGCCGGGTAGTGGGCCGCGCCACCTTGATCGACGACGGCTTGGTACTCGGCACGGGCGGCGTCCCAGTTGGACTGGTTCTCGAGGACGCTGGCGAGGCCAAGCCGTGCATTGAGCGTGTAGATCACCTCGGCGTCGGAATCGATCAACAGTCGGTAGGTATCCGCAGCGTTGGCGAGTGCGGTAGCCTTCTGTTCAGCGGTGACCTCGTCGGAGACGGGCTGGTTGGCCTGCTGGAGCCAGAGGTCTGCGGCACGGAGCTTGGCGAGCGGGGCCACCATCGCGTGTTCATCGGCAACGAGCAGGTAGGCATCGGGGTTGACGCCCGCAGCGTCGAGGGCTTCGGTCGCGTCGATGAGGCGTTGCTGCTGGATGTAGCCGTAGAAAGTGAACCCGGCGTAGAGGAGTGCGGCCACGGCGAGGATGCCGAAGACGAAGTTGCCGTACTTGCCCGAGAGGTCCTTGGCCTTGTCGAAGAACTCACGGACCTCGCCGCGGTTCTCATGGAAGTCGCCGTGGGCGTCGGCCTCAATGGGAGCGACCGGCCCGGCCTTGGCGGGGGTGGTCTCGGGGTCGTTTTTGGCGGGGGGGTGCTTAGCCATGCGAGCCGGGCATGGTAGCAGGAGTTGGCCGCGGGGCGTCGGGCCAGACAGCGTGGAGTCAGGACCCGGTGGCTGGCTTAATCTCGACGCGATAGGTGATGCGTCGGCGATCCTGGGTGACGGTGATGGAGAGGGTCTCCGAGCCGTTGGTGTAGGTCTGGATGGCGACCTTGTCGGCGGGCTCGAGCATCTCGGTCTGGGTCCAGCCGAAGCGCCATAGAGAGTTGGTGTAGAAGGCGTTGGCGTCGGGGAAGTCGGCTATGCCCTGATAGACGTGGGTGACGACGCGGCCGGTCGGGGTCGAGGCGGCGGAGGACTGATCGGCGACGCCCTTGAAGCCGACCGGCATGGGGACGTCGGGGATCGGGGAATTGGGGTCAGCGATGAGCCCCGGTCCGACGGGCCGGGTCAGGGCCTGGTTGTCGTCGGTCCAGGCGGACACGGGCTCGACGGGCCGATAGTTGAGCGACTTGCCGCAGGCGGAGAGCAGCAGCGCGAGACAGGTCAGGGTCGAGAGGGCGGCGGCGTGGCGGATCATGAGGGCATTGTAAAGCGGCGGGCGTCGCGGGACAGCCGGTGTTGAACAGGCGGAGAGATGACGCCAATGATGCGAGGATGGAGCTGTTTGATGATGACGACCGTTACGCACTACAGGAGCGGTATCTGGCGTTGACCCGGAATGAGCTGCCGGCGGCGGCGCTGCGGCACGGATGGGTCATCCGCGAAGACCACTGCTTCATGCGGGTCATCCTGGATCACCTGTTCGAGGCCTGCTGGTACGACCACCTGGACCGTCGGCTTCGGGCGTACAAGCAGCTGAATGACGGGCAGCTGCGGGAGGCGGTGCGGCTGGGCGAGGCGATGCTCGCGGGCGGGTCGGGGCTAGTGGAGTCGATGAACCGGGCGAGCCTGGGGTGGCGGGGGAAGTCGGAGCGGGTTCAGTAAGGAAGTTGGTCGAGGAATTCTGGGCTGAGAACACGCTTGGGGATGCGCCGGTTGGTGAAGAAGTCGGCGCGGGGTTGGCCTCGTTCTGTAGCGAGTCTCTGGAGTTCCTGGTTGGTGGTGCGTCCGTCGAAGCGGCCGGTCAGTTGGCCGGAGTAGGTGCCCTGGTTTTGCCAGAGGGTTTGACCGGCCTGCTCGAGGGCGAGGGTGTAGGTGTTTTCGGTGACGTTGATGATGATGATTTCACCGGTGGACGAGCGTTCCATCTTCTGTTGCTGCGGGGTGGTCTTGAGGCTTGCTGCTAGCGTGCTGGGCGCGTTGGGATCGAGAACGAAGCCGGCATTGGCGACGGCGCGTTCGAGGGCTTGGCGGACGTCCTTGCGGACGGCGGCGTCGCCGAACTCGACACTGATGCTGACCGGCGAGCCGGCCTCCAGTACGAAGGCGTTGGTCGGGTCGAGCTGCTGAGCGGCACGGATCAGGGGTGCGGTGCTGTAGGGGGTTCGGGTCACGACGACACGCTGGTTATCGCGAGGGTGTCGATCTTCGCTGAATTGCATGGGGGTGGCGTGTTGGCCCAGGAAGGGACGGCGGTTGGCGTCGGGTTTCTTGGGGTCGTTGGGCCGGGTGGGTCGGAGGACGGGGAGGCCGAGCTGGGCGTCGAAGACGTATCCGGCGATAGAGACGAAGCGGTCGTCAATCCAGGCGGCGTTGCCGCGGTCCTCGGGCATGGCGAGGGCGTGGAGGGTCTGGCCTGTCTGGGCGTCAAGGACGGTGATCACGCCGGCACTGAAGGCCGCGATGTAGCGGTGGCCGGGGCTGATGCGAGCGGTGTCGAGGTTGACCCCGGGCAGGTTGGCTCGGGCCTGGGGTTCGCCAGTGCGGGCGTTGAGGATGTGCAGGGTCTGGCCCTGATTGATCAGCATAAGGCTGCGGTCGGGGCTGAGCGGGGCCTCGCGGGAGATGAGGAAGTGTTCGGTGGTGTAGACGGGTTTGAGCGTGTCGGTGCGGTAGACAGTGAGCTGGCGGTTGGCGTAGAGCAGGAGGTGTTCCGCGTCGATGAGCCAGGCGCGAGCGCGGGGCGCAGAAGAGTGGTCAAGGCCAGGGACCCTGAAGCGGTGGAGGGTTTTAGGGGTGCTGGGCCGGGTCAGGTCTAGCAGGGTGAGCGGGGTTTGAGGAAGGCCGAAGGATCGGTCCTGCTGGCCGACGAGCGCGGTGGTGCCGTCGGGGCTGAGGGCGAGGATCTGGCTGTCGGTGTCGAGTTTGGTGGCACCGAGGGAGGAACGACGGCCGAACGATAGGACTTCGAGGCGGATGGATTTGTCGTCTGCGAACGGGCCGTTGGAGGCCAAGGCGATGACGCGATCGCCTGCGTAGGAGGGGGAAAGTTCGACACGGCCGTGGGGGTACGGGATTTTGGACCGGAGCACGATGCGGGACGGCTTAGCGTTTCCTGCCTGAAGCTTCGGTTTACCCTGGGCTTCGGGTACGTTCCAGTGATCTCCGGGCTGGAACACCACCGGGTCTGCGGTCTGGGGGTTGGCAAGGAACGGCGCGGGTGGCGTGTTTGGAGCGGGTCTGTTCTTCGCGACGGGTTCGGCACGGTTGCGGGCGTTGGGCTTAGGGTCGCCCTTGTCGGCAAGGTCGGGGTTGGAACGGTCGAGGACCCGGGCGTTGACGAGGACGATCTGTCCGGCGAAGCGCCCGGTGTCGATGCGGAGGCGGTAGGCCTTGCCGTCGAAGACCTCCTCGACCACGGTCGCTTGCACTTCTTCGGCGTGGAAGGTGTGCTTGACCTTCTGGTTGATCCGGTAGCCGTCGGCTAAGGCGGATGCGTGTGGCATTGCGACGAGACAGACCAACAGGAGCAGGCGGTGAAGGCGGGGGTGTTCGCGGCTCATGGGTGGGGGTGGGGAGTTTGGTGCTGGTTTGGTTGGTTGCAGGTCCGTTTAGTGTACCGGGTCAGATTTACGGTTTGATGAACGTTGACGGGCTGTCTGGGCGTAGAATCTGGCCTGCCGATTACTGAAGGGGTTAGGGGCTCGCGGAAGGAAAGCAAGCGTTGCGTCAGGTGCGGTTCGATGTGATTGTGATTGGCGGGGGGCATGCCGGCGTGGAGGCGGCGTGGGCGGCGGCGTCGGTGCTGTCGTCGCGTGGGGGTGGTGCGAAGCGGGCGGTGGGGCGGGTGGCGCTGGTCACGCTGGACCCGGCGAAGATCGGGGTGATGTCGTGCAACCCGGCGATCGGGGGGCTGGCGAAGGGGCAGATGGTGCGGGAGGTTGATGCGCTGGGCGGCGTGATGGGGCTGGCGGCGGACGCGACGGGGATCCAGTTCAAGGTGTTGAACCGGAGCAAGGGGCCGGCGGTGCGGGGCCCGAGGTGCCAGAGCGACAAGTATGCGTATGCGCGGGAGGTGCAGCGGCTGGTGGGGTTGCGGCAAGAGATCGAGGTGATCGGCGGGGCGGTGGAGGGGTTTGTGATGGAGCAGGGCGGGGCGAAGCGGGTGGTCGGGGTACGAGTCCGGTTGAATGAGAAGGATGGGCCGAGCGAAGAAACCGATGGATGCTGCGGGGAGTTTGGGTGTATCGATGACTACGGGAAGGCGGTGGAGCTGCGGGTGGTGCCAGGGGGGAGTGTGGTGCTGACGACGGGGACGTTCATGCGGGGGCTGATGCACACCGGGGAGCGGCAGACGGCGGGGGGACGGGTGGGGGAAGCGCCTGCTTCACGGATTAGTGAAGCCTTGAAAGGTTTGGGGTTGGAGCTGGGGCGGCTGAAGACGGGGACGCCGCCGCGAGTGGCGATGGGGTCGCTGGATGTCAGCGGGTTGGAACGGCACGGCGGGGACGCGGAGCCGGTGCCATTCAGTGCCATGACCGGCCACGCGACCGGCGAGGCGGTTTACCAGGGGGTGCAGGCGTTCCCGCGGTTGCAGCAGGTGGACTGCTGGATGACGCACACGGGCGGAAAGGTGCACGAGCTGATCCGGGGCAATCTGGACCGTGCCCCGATGTACAACGGGCAGATCGGCACGGCCGGCCCGCGGTACTGCCCGAGCATCGAGGACAAGGTGGTGCGCTTCGCGGACAAGCCCTCGCACCACGTCTATCTCGAGCCCGAGTCGTTGGAGACCGACGAGGTCTATCTCAACGGGATCAGCACCTCCCTGCCGGCCGACATCCAGGAGCGGATCGTGCACTCCTTGCCGGGGTGCGAGCACGCGGTGATCCTGCGGCACGGCTACGCGGTGGAGTACGACATGGTCCGGCCCCACCAGATCGACGCGGGTGGCGCGGTTAAGAGCATCGAAGGTCTGTACCTGGCGGGTCAGATCAACGGGACGTCGGGGTATGAGGAGGCGGCGGGTCAGGGGTTGCTGGCGGGGCTGAACGCGGCGCGGGGAGCGGTGGGGGTGATGGATCAACCCGGTGTCGTGTTGGGCCGAGACGAGGCGTACATCGGGGTGCTGATGGATGATTTGGTGACGAAGACGCCGGTGGAGCCGTACCGGATGTTCACCAGCCGGGCGGAGCACCGGCTGCTGTTGCGGGCGGACAACGCGGCAGACCGGCTGACGGCGCTGGGACGCGAGTGGGGGCTGGTGGACGACACGCGGTGGCAGCGGGAGCAGGATCGGCGGGCGGCGAAGGCGGGGCTTTTGGCGATGATGGAGCGGACGCGGATTGAAGGCGTCGCGATGAGCGAGTGGGTCTGTCGGCCGGAGGTGACGCGGGATCAGGTGGTGGCGGCGATGGGGGAGGCGGGCTTTGACGGGGCGTTGGACCGGGAGGCGTTGGACCCGTTGCTGTCGGACCTGCGGTATGCGGGGTACATCGAGCGGCAGCGGCGTGAGGTGGAGGCGCTGCGGGAGCAGGAGGCGGTGGAGTTACCGGGTGATCTGGACTACACGGGGCTGCCCGGGCTGCGGGGGGAGGCGGCGAAGCAGCTGAGCAAGTTCCGGCCGGGCACGCTGGGGCAGGCGGGGCGGATCGAGGGGGTGAACCCGGCGGACCTGTTGGTGGTGAGTGTGGCGCTTCGGAAGCGGGGGGTGGGGGGCTTAGGAGTGATGGCAGAGTGAGCGCACTGCGGATTTCTCTGTACGCCATTTTGGGTCTGTTGCTGTTTCCACTATTGATCGGGGCGGTTTTCTTTTGGAACTTGGGGAACGGGGACCTTGAAGAGATCGAGCAGATAACTGAGGTGCAGCCGGCGGGCGAATCGGCGGCGGTCGTGATAAAGCCCGAGCGGGTGTTGATGGTGGTGGTGCCGGGGACGGGGAGTAGTGACGACGCCTCGTGGGCGAGAGTCGAGGAGGGGCGGGTGAGTTTTGCGTCGGAGCTGGCGCGGGGGTACGCGGAGACGGCGTTGGCAGACGGGGGTGACGATGCGGTGCGTCCCGAGGTGGTGGTGGAGATGCACCAGTGGGTGTCGCCGAACAGCCACCGTCGCCGGGAGTCGGCGGCGCAGGACTTAGCGGGTGTGCTCCGGCAGGAAGCACCGAAGTACGACCGGGTGTATCTGGTGGGGCACAGCCACGGCGGGAACGTCGCGGCGTTGGCGGCGGGGGAGGCGCAGCTCGACGGGGCGCTTCCGATCGACGCGGTGGTCATGCTGTCGACGCCGCACCTGCACCTGACCCTGAGATATGAGGACGAGCCGAAGGACGCCGAGCCGGTGTTGGTGCCGGTGTATCTCACGGCCGAGGCGTACGACGCGGTGGGCGTGTTCTGGAGCGTGCTGCCCACGGCCGACGGGGTAGTGGGTTTCTACTCGGGGCTGATGACGGGGGTGAAGGACCACGAGGCGACGGGGCTGACGGTGGGCTGGCGGCGGGCGTTGGGGTTTCCGTCGCTGTTGCATGACCCGCTGATCGAGACGCCGTTGACGAAGGGGAACCTGGCGGTGCGGGATCGGCCGATGGTCTCGGGGCGGGGCCTGGACAAGGTGCACCACGTCGAGGTGTTGTCGACGAAGGCGGGGCTGTGGGAGACGGTGGGGATGGTGCTCGCGCACGACACGGTGCACAGCCGGCGGATGGGGTATGTGCTGGGTCGGGCGATGCGTCGGGGCCCGACGTGGCCGACGGTGCTGCGGCTGAGCCGATCGGTGCTGCGGGACCGGGACGGGGGTCGGGGGATTGATTTGGCGGCGTTCGAGGCGGAGCGGGCGGCGCGGCCGGGGGTGATGGTGGGTGAGGCTCAAGAGGGGCCGGACAGGGATCGGCTGCTGGGGTATCGGCTGCGTCGGCTCCGGGTGTACCTCACGGCAGACGCGGAGGCGAAGACGGGGGAGTCGTTGCCGGAGCTGGCGGTGGAGTGGCGGGCGGAGCCGGTTGGCGAAGGATTTGGCGTCGGGCCGAGGGCTTACGAGCGGTCGAGCCCGTCGGTGAAGGGCGGTGGGCTGGACTGGTTCCCGGATCAGTATGTGGCGGTACTGGGGACGCGTCAGACGATGCGGGTGATGGATCGGGATGGGATGGTGGGTGGGGTCGGTGACGATGTGATTGGGCAGTGGTCGTTCGAGGTGGGCATGGAGGCGCCGGCGGGCGAGTTGGCGGTGGGGGTGGGTGGCCCGTTCAGCGCGACGCTGGAGTGGGAGCCGGTGTTTGAGTGAATGCGATGTGCGATGTGCGATGCGGGCGAATGAGTAGGCCCGGGTGGGGTGGGGTATAGTCCCGGCCATGGCGAAGATGCAGCAAGCGGCAGACAACTGCCTGATCGTGATTTTCGGGGCCTCGGGCGACCTGACGCTCCGGAAGCTGGTGCCGGCGGTCTACTACCTCTGGAAGAACGGGGCGATGCCCGCGAACTTCGGGGTGGTCGGGGTGTCCCGGACCAAGTACTCGGACGCCGACTACCGGGAGCAGCTTTATAGCTTCTCGCCCAAGAGCTACGAATCACGCGAAGACTTCGACCGGTTTGCGGAGCATGTGCACTATGTGGCGGGGGACTCGACGAAGGCGGAGGCCTGGCCGGCGCTCCAGCAGGGCCTCGAGGGCCTGGCGGAGCAGCACGGGACGGGCAAGAACTACCTGTTCTATCTGTCGCTGTCGCCGCAGTTCTTCGAGCCGGTGATCCGGAACATCGGCACCACGGGGATGGTCACCGACGGCAAGCGGGCGGTGTCCGTGGTCAAGGACGAGGAGTCCTGGCAGCGGATCGTGGTGGAGAAGCCGTTCGGGAACGACCCGTCGTCGGCGGTGGCGTTGAACCGGACTCTGGCGGAGACGTTCTTCGAGAGCTCGATCTACCGGATCGACCACTACCTGGCGAAGGAGCTGGTGGCGAACCTGTTGGTGCTGCGGTTTGCCAACACGATCTTCGAGCCGATCTGGAACCGGAACTACGTCGACCACGTGCAGATCACCGCGAGCGAGTCGGTGGGCGTGGAGGACCGCGGCAGCTACTACGACGGCCCGTCGGGCGGGGCGATGCGGGACATGGTGCAGAGCCACCTGCTACAGGTCCTGTCGCTGGTCGCGATGGAGCCGCCGGTCACGCTGGACGGCGAGGACATCCGGACCGAGAAGGTCAAGGTGTTCAAGGCCCTGCGGGTGCCCACCGAGGCGGAGGTGCCGAAACTCGCAGTGCGGGGCCAGTACTCGGCCGGCCTGGTCAACGGCGAAAAGATGGTCGGGTACCGCGAGAGCGACGGCGTCGACCCCGCGTCGCAGACCGACACCTACACCGCCATGCAGTTCAACGTCGAGACGATGCGCTGGGGCGGCGTGCCGTTCTACCTGCGGTCGGGCAAGGCGATGGCGGAGAAGAAGACCGAGATCGTGGTCTACCTCAAGGACACGCCGCACTGCTTGTTCAAAGAAGAGGCGAAGAAGCAGAAGCACAACCAGATCGTCGTGAACGTCCAGCCGGACGAGGGCATCCGCGTGCGGTTCAACGGCAAGGTCCCGGGCCCGGGCCTGAAGCTCGGTGACGTCGTCATGGACTTCGACTATGTCAACCAATGGAACGTCGAGCCGCCCGACGGCTACGCGACACTGCTGGGCGACGTGATGCGGGGCGACCAGTCGCTGTTCAAGCACCGGGACGAGATCGAGGCGTCGTGGTTCGCGGTGCAGCCCGTGCTGGATTACTGGTTGGCGAACCCCGACCCGCACCTGCCGAACTACAACGCCGGGTCGTGGGGACCGTCGGCGGCGGACGTGATGATGGAGCGGGCCGGCCGCTACTGGCGGAACGACTAAAACAGACCGGAGCTGGCATGGCCGAGCAGAGCCTCCCACAGCGGATCGAGACGGACCACCACGCGGCGATGTATGCGGCGTTCGCCTACCCGCCCGGCGTGGTGGCGTCGGGCAGGTTCGCGTTCATCTCGGGGCAGGTCGGCTTCGAGGACGACGGCAGCGTCTCGGAAGACCCCGAGACGCAGATCAACCGGGCGTTCGCCAACCTCGGCAAGGTGCTGGAAGCCATCCCCGCGGCACCCCGACAGGTGGTGGACCTGACCACACTGCACCGCGGGATGGAGGTGACCCTGCCGCTGGTGTCGGCGGCGAAGGCCGAGTTCTTCGGCGGGTGGGAGCCGGCCTGGACGGTCATCGGCGTGTCGGAGCTGGCGCTGCCGGCCTTGGTGTTCGAGGTGCGGGCGGTGGTGTGTTGCCAGTGAATTTGGGTAGACGTGTATGCGTTGGTTCTCACGTTTGATAAGGCAGGAAAGTAGTTCGGGACCGGTCAAGTTGCGGGAGGACCGGTTGATCCTATTCCCGGCGGTTGACACAAAAGCGAACTACCTCGGTGCGTTCTGGCGTTGGGTCGAGCTTCTCGAAAAGAAACACTACCAGTATGCGCTAGAAGCACTTCAATGGCCCGATGGTCCATCATGGACAGCTGAGCATCTGAAAAGACATATAACGACGTATTGGGAGGGAGATAAGCCTTGGTCGGTTGTCGTGCCGAACGAGAGACTGGTTAGGGTGGTCAATGATGCCGCGGAGTTCGAGCCACCAGGACATAACCCTTCAGGATGGTTTTTGGTGCAGATCCCTGTGACCACTCGGCCTGATGATCCAAAGAACGGTGCGATTCCGTTGATGGGGGTTGCGGTTTCGTTCTTTGTCCGACGGCGTGGTGATCGGTACGCACTTGAACTTGAGATCTTTCATGCTTGAACTTGCAGTGCATCGGGCCAAGGAAGGTGCCGAGTGCGATATCATCCCTCGCCGTCTAGCTGGTAAATTGCTGCGAGTCACATGACCTGAAACCGCGAGTGATGACGGAGACTTGGCTGTGGAACTGACCGGAGCGGTGCACGTGTCGCCGGATAAAGAAGCGATGTTTGGGGCGCTCGGCGATGCGCTGCTGGGGGCGGCGGTGCGGGCGGTGGAGGCACGCGGGGTGTTCCATGCGGCGCTTTCGGGGGGCGGGACGCCGGAGCCGTTCTACGTCCGGCTCGTGACGGACCTGCGGTACCGCGGGCTGCCCTGGGACAAGACGCACGTGTGGGTGGTGGACGAGCGGTGCGTGCCCGAGGACCACGAGAAGTCGAACATCAAGATGATGCGGGAGGCGATGCTGGACCACGCGGGGATCCCCAAGCGGCAGGTCCACGCGATGCCGGTGCTCGAGGCCGACTCGGCCGAGCGGTACCAGGCGGAGCTGATCGAGCACGTCGGCGGCAGCGACACCGAGGTACCCGTGCTGGACTGGGTGCTGCTCGGGATGGGCGGCGACTGCCACACCGCCAGCCTGTTCCCCGAGTCGCCGGCGTTGTCGGTCACCGACCGATGGATCGCGACCAACGACGGCGAACGAGTCGTCCCGCCGGCCCGGCTGACGATGACGTACCCGCTGCTGAACGCGGCGCGCGAGCTGGTCGTTGTGCTGGCGGGGGCCGGGAAGTACGAAGCGCTCAAGCGGGTAGAGGCCCAGGCCAAGACCGGGGCGCCCGACGTGCAGGAGGTCCCGATCTCGGGGATCGATCCAGAGCCGAACGGTGGGGAGCTGACGTGGTTCCTGGACGAGGCGGCGGCGACAGGTGGCGGCTGACGCCGCACAAAACGGGTCGTGCGGCTGAAGATGAAACAAACAACGACTCCCGACCGGCACTGTTGCGACCCTCGGTTGACGTCTGATGATCATGATGTTGTGGGTGAGGACTTTCAATAGCATTTCCATCTCTCGACGGTGCGTTGTTCGGGCACGCAGGCAGTCGCCGAGGTTCCGCTTGAGCATGCTCATCACGGTCTCGGCCTGGGCACGCTGAGCGTAAGGCCTGCCCGCCTGGCTACCCCGGAGTTGCCGCTGCATCTTCCGCCGGTAGAGATCGGCAGCGGGCTTCTCACTCGGCCGGCCGACGCCCGTCTTGATCCAAGAGCACACGCCCAGCCGGTCGCGGGCCAGGTGGTGGTTGGGCTAAGAAAAGGTGTCGGGAGTCGTTTTTTTGGGCTAAGAAAAGGTGTCGGGAGTCGTTTTTTTGACTGCAATTATATTGAAGCATGTAGATATAGAGAATTCAAAGAAAGTGAAGAGTTCCAGTATTGATGCACGTAAAACGAAATAAATATGCTCAAATTTATAGCTTTCATTTCTGTTTTGTACGCGATAGTACTAATTCCATTAGGATTCTTATTCGCATATTTTTTTGACGCACCTCTCTGGATTTCGTTATTGATGGTGACGTTCTCAGTTATTTTCATATCTACTCTGGCAGATCAACTGTATTTTCTTTTCGCCCTATTTCGAAATTTGTTAGGCAAAAGAAAAAGGCGATGGGCTAAGAAAATGGCTAAGAAAATGGCTAAGAAAATGGGTCGGGAATCGTTTCTTGATGGCGATGGGGGCTGAGCTTACGTTTCGCAGTTGTTACGCCGTGGTCGTGTCGATGCAGGGGGCTACGTCTCCATGTGCTGCGTCGTGAGGTAGGCAGGGGGCCCGTCTTCCACAAGGCTGGGGAGTATGAGGCTGTCGAGCGGGTGCTGGCGGAAACGCTGCTGCGCGTCGAGGGCATCGAGCTCTTGGCCTGCACCCTTATGCCCAATCACTGGCTATGGGGTTGGCGGCCGCCAACATGGGCGTCGTCCTTATGATGGGGGAGAAGCGTTTTCTGGTCGTCTTTGCTTCCTGTTCTGTGGAGACCTCGTCGTCGAAAGGTGTCGTGATGATGAAATGGCTGGTTCGGATCGCGGTGGTGATCGTGCTGCTGATCGCGGCGGTCGTGGTGATCGGGTTGATGCTGCCGACGGCGTATGTGGTGGAGCGGTCGGTGGTGATCGATGCGCCGCGGGACCGGGTGCACGGGCTCATCGCGGACCTCGTGGAGTGGGAACGGTGGGAGCCGTGGAGTGCGGAGGACGCGACGATTGTGGTGACCCGCGGGTCGCAGACGACGGGGGTGGGCGCGAGCCAGGCGTGGACGGACAAGATGGGGGGCGGCGAGCTGGTCTTTACGATGGCCGACCCGGCGAAGGGGGTGGGGTACGACATGACGATCGGCGGGGCGATGCACGCCAAGGCGACGATCCTGCACGAGGCGCTCGGCGACGGCAAGGTCCGGGTGACGTGGCGGATGGAGGGCGACGCGTCGGGTGCCCCGGTGGTGGGGGGGTATCTGGCGAAGCTGCTGCCGGGGGCGATCGGCCCGATGTTCGAGTCCGGGATGCAGAACCTCAAGGCTGAGGCGGAGACGCCGGTGTCGGGGGGTTAGCCGCAAAGAGGCACAAAAAACGCAGATGGAAGGCGGTTGATGTGGCGGGGGGAGCAGGCTGTGTTGGTGCTTCGGGGTAGAAAGTTAGGTTTATGATTGGTATCCTCGTGACGGAGACCGATCGATGCTGCGTTGGATGTTTCTGGACCTGGACAGCTACTTTGCGGGGGTGGAACAGCAGCTGCGGGTGGAGCTGCGGGGAAGGGCGGTGGGGGTGGTGCCGGTGGAGAGCAAGGGGACGTGTTGTATTGCGGCGAGCCGGGAGGCGAAGCGGCGGGGGGTGAAGACGGGGACGAAGGTGGCGGACGCGGAGCGGTTGTGCCCAGGGATCGAGTTAGTGAAGGCTCGGCCGGCGCTGTATATCGCGGTGCACCAGCGGCTGGTGTGGGCGATCGAGACGGTGCTGCCGGTGGACAAGGTGTGGTCGATCGATGAGGTGGCGATCCGGCTGCGGGCGGGCGAGCGGGAGCCGAGTGTCGTAAGGCGGCTGGCGGAGCGGGTGAAGGCGGCGGTGGGCGAGGCATTGGAGGCGATGACGGGGGAGTACGCCCGGACGCGGTGGGTGGCGTCGCCGCCGGCAAGTGTTGAGGCGGTGAGCGGGCTGGTCGTGGAGACGGATGCGGAGGCGTGGGAGCGGGAGTGGCGGCAGGAGATGGGCCGAGCGGCTTCGTCTACGAAGACGGAGGGGATGCGGCGGAAGCCACGGGGTCGTCGGGCGGCGGCATGGGGTGCTGCGGGTGAAGTGGGTGGGGAGGGTGGGGTGTTGACGTGCACGGTGGGGGTGGCCTCGACGCGGTTGTTGGCGAAGGCGGGGTCGGAGCTGGGGAAGCCGGACGGGTTGGTGGTGCTGGATGATGCGGAGTTGCCGGGGCGGTTTGTGGAGGCGGGCTGGGCGGTGGAGGATTTTCCGGGGATCAGCGACGGGATGAAGGCCCGGCTGTTCCGGCGGGGGGTGACGACGGTGGAGGGGTTGTGGGCGTTGAGCGAGGCGGAGATGCGGGACACCTGGGGGTCGGTGGAGGGTCGGCGGTATTGGTGCGGGCTGCACGGGTTGGAGGTGCCGGACCAGAAGACGGTCAAGCGGATGGTGGGGCATGCGAACGTGCTGTCGCCGGATTTGCGGACGGAGGCGGGGGCGCACGCGATGGTGACGCGGCTGCTGCACAAGGCGGCGGCCCGGCTGCGGGCGGACGGGTATCTCGGGACGCGGCTGTCGGTGGCGGTGACGTTTGTGGGCGATAGTGGGTGGGCGGACGAGATCGCGGTGCCGGCGTGCCAGGACACGCTGACGCTGGTGGAGCACCTGGAGCGGCTGTGGGCGCGGAAGGGTTGGGGACACGGCGTGGGGGCCCCGCAGAATCTTTCGGCTTCTGTGGGCTTGGGTGCGGGTTGGGGGGGAGCCGGCAGTGCTTGGGGGGCGGTGGAGCGGTTGCGGGAGCGGATGGGGGACGGGCGGTATCGGCGCACGGGCGCGGTGCGGGCGGGGCAGCCGCTGCGGGTGGCGGTGACGGTCAGCGGGCTGACGCCGGTGACGGCGACGGCGGGGAACCTGTTCGCGCAGGCCGAGGATCGGCGGGGGTTGGGCGGGGTGATGGACGCGATCAACACCCGGTTTGGCGGGCACACCCTGTACCTCGGGGGCATGCACGCGATTGCGGACCGGGAGATGGAGGACAAGATCGCGTTCGGGCGGGTGCCGGACGAGCGCGTGGGGATCTAGGCTCGGATGGGTTGGCGGGTGGGTTGGCGGGCCGGGGTTAGTGGCCGCAGGTGTTGCGGTCGCCGTGCTTGTAGGGGCGGAGGTACATGTACTTCTTGAGGAAGTAGGGGATGGGCTGGTTGAGGGCGGGGTCTTGGCTGGCGTTGTCGACCTCGACGAGCTGGCCGGTCTTCATGTCCTCTTCGAGGACGCCGGTCATGTTCTCACCGGTGAGGTAGCGGACGGAGAAGTCGCCCTGGCCGACGGCGGCCTTGCGTTGGACGTAGCGTTTGAGCTCGAACCAGTGGAGGGCGAAGCCGCGTTCGGCGAAGTTCGCCAGGTCGGGGTCGTCGGTCTCCAGGATCGTGACGCGCTCGCGTTGGAGGTCGGTGAAGTGCGGGGTCCAGGGGGTGACAAAGTGGTTGGCGTAGCCGGGCTCGGTGATGAGGTTGCTGAACATGTTGAACGCGGAGTGGGTTCGGCCGCCGAAGTAGGCGCCCATGCCGTGGGCGAACATGAGCACGGGGAAGAGGTAGACCCAGGCGTAGCGGAAGCGGAAGAAGCCCTTGGGCCAGGTCCAGCGGGTGCCCCAGAGCCCGACGGCGTAGACGGCGAAGAAGATGAACGTGCCGTAGAGCTGGAAGGCCCGCTTGATGTTGCGCTGAAGGAGGTTGCGGGGGTCGTTCCAGGGCTCACGCAGCAGGCGGACGGGCACCTCTTTGTTGGGCAGGATGACGGCGAAGACGTACACGAACCAGGCGACCACGACCGCGGTCCCGATCCAGCTCACGAGGTTGAGCCGCTTGACCCAGGCCTCGCGCTGCCCGGCCCAGTCGACGCCGACCTTCTTGAGCAGGGCCTGCCAGCGCTGGGCGACCCGGCCCGAGCACTCCATGGGGAAGAACAGGATGAGGTACCCGAAGGCGATGGCGGAGAAGTTGGGGTGGAGCATGGAGCCGACGACGCCGTGGAAGATCAGGACGAAGACGAGCCCGAAGAGGCGGAGCGGCTTGAACCACAGGAGGACGAGGAGGCAGATCTCGGTGATGAGCGTGCCGATGATGGCGGGCCAGATGGTCCACTGCCCGTCGGGCAGGAACGGCAGGTGGTCGCGGAGCCCGGCGTAGTAGGTGACGCCGCAGGAGACGTCGGGGTCGAGGAAGCCCCAGTTGAACTTGTGCCAGAAGGTGAAGAAATACAGTACCAGGATCAGGACCCGGCCGACCGGGGCGACCGCGCGGAAGACCTGATCACGGGTCAGGGGCTTGAACCCGCCGCCGACCCAGAGGGTGAGGACGGTGGCGAGCATGGCCGCGCTCATGAAGGCGTGGAAGACGGTATGGTTGGAGCTGAAAGGGGCCTTCTCGAGGACCTCGATGACGATGCCCAGGTGCATCAGGGCCCAGCGCCAGATCGCGGTGGGCCGAGTGAGCACGAGCAGGGCCCCGCCGGTGGCGAGAGTGGTGCCGACGTAGTCGGTGAAGGTGTACCACTGGGCCTCGTGGAACAAGACGCCGAAGGCCCCGAGGAAGGCGAAGAGGATGAAGTGCCGGTCGGCCCAGCCCTGGGGCTCGTCGTCGGTGAGCTCGGTCATGGCCGGGGTGTTGCCGTCATCGGCTTGGGTGCTCCCGGCGGGGGGCGTAGACCGGATGCCTTGCGCCTCGTCCTGTTCAGTCATGTGGCGACCCCTGGTGTCCCATGCCCGCTCGATCGGCTTGGTCGGGTCAAGCCCGACAGAAAACCGGATGCGTCCGGGTTAGGGCCGATCCGGTGTGGATCGGGATCGGCTGGCTTTACCCCGCCCGGCGGTAGCGGGAGGCGAGCAGCCCGAGGCCGGCGAGCAGCAGCACGCCGCTGCTGGGCTCGGGGATGAAGGCGGAGTTGGCGGCGATGATGTCGCCGTAGAACTGGCCGATCGCATCGTAACCCTCTTCGCTCCAGTGGAGGTTGTCGGCAGAGAGCGCCCGGCTGAAGTCCATGTCGCCTGGATCGCGGCCGATGAGGTCGTCGATCTGGCCGTGCACGTTGAGGAGGAAGACGTTATCGAGGAGGCCTTCGGGATCCGCCTCTTCGGTCGCAGAGACGATCGCGTTGGTGTAGCCAGCAAAGTCCTCGTATGCGGCACCGAAGTAATCTTCGCGGAAGGCGGTGTTGAAGCCTTCGATCGCGGCCTGGGCGTCAGCGGTGGTGTTCCAGTCGAAGCTGTCATTCACGGTTGCGATGTTGGCGACGTAGATCTCGGTGTCGGCATCGACGCTGGCCTTGATGTCGAGGATCAGCTCGTAGAGGCGCTGCTGGGCGGCCCCGTTCTGGACGCGTTCGAAGACATTGGAGCCCGAGCCTTCGACGTCTTCCCGGTTTTTGACGTCGTTGACGCCGATGGCGAGGATGACGACGTCGGCCTGTCCGAGCGGCTCGGCCATCTCGGGGATGTGCTCACGGATGCCGCGATCGAAGGTGTTGGCACCGTCTGCGGTGAGGCCGTTGTTACCGGTATCGATGACGTCGGTGCCGGGCCCGGAGATGTCGATCGGGCCATTGTCGAATGTGGAGAACGGGATCTGGCCGGGGGTGTATGCGAAGCCGCCGTTCCCCGTCGACCCGTTGAGATTAACCAGGTCCTGGTTCCCGTTGATGTTGGCGAGGTTGTAGCTGCCGCCGATGCGCCAGCCGCCCTGGCCGTTGTGGTCGGAGTCGTAGGTGTAGGTCCGGCCGTCGGAGGTGGTGAAGGTCGCGGGCTGGAGGGTGGAGGTGTTGATCCGGGTGTCGGGTAGGTCGCTGACCGAGGAGGTGGTACCGACCATGTTGACCTCGACGCCGCCGACGTCGGCGAGGGTCCGCTGGAACTCGGCCCGCCACCCGATGAAAGGGGTGGGGTTGTAAGCGCTGTCGCCCGGGTCGCTGCTGTCACCGCTCTGCTGACCGTAGCCGTAGAAGTCTCGGACGTATTCACGGGCGTCGGCTTCGGAGCCGAGCACCAGCGAGTCGCCGATCGTGTGGACATTGATGAGGGGGGCGGACGCTGCGCTGAAGGGCACAGCCAACGCCGCGAGGAGCGACGCGTTTCGTAAGGTCCGGACACCTACAGACTTCATGGCTTTCTTCTCCCTGCCGTGATCTTTGGGTCAAACTGCCCACGCCGCGCGTGAACGTTGTCCAATAATACCCTCATCTGACCAATACAGCGGGGTTTCCCGTGGATTGAACGCTTTTTTCGGCTAGTAGCTCCCGGCGTCCACCACATACCCTTCAAAACATACAGACATACGCCCGTTTCGTCGACCCCCTGGCAAAATAGGGAAGCTCGGCGGGTGGTTTGGGCCCCCCTGGGGTGGTGGTGGTTTGGACTGCGGACGGCAGGCTCTAGACGGTTTGGTCTACTCCAGCGACCCGGCCCCGCCGAAGTCGAAGGGGTAGATCGGGCTGCGGATCGTGCTCTGGTTGAAGCGGACGTGACGCTCGAAGACTTCCCGGAGGGGAGCAGCCTGGTCGCTCTGGATCTCGCGGACGGTCTCATTGACCAGCCGGATCAGGTCAGCCTGGTCCGCGGGCATCGGGATGCCGTAAGGGTCGATGAGGAACTCTTTCGAGATGGGCTCTATGGGCTGTGCGCCTTCCAGCGACTGCTCGGTAATGGGGAATGACTGGAACGGAGCGGTACCGCCGGCGTCGCGGTAGTCGCGGAGGATCTTGATCGCGGTGGGGTAGTCGACGACGGTGGCGTCGGCCTCGCCACTCACAATGGTTTCGAGGAGGAAGGCCCGGGGGTTGCCGCGGGAGGTGCGGATGTCTCGGGTGAGCTTCCGGGCCATGTCATGGCCGCGGGTGTTGGTAAAGACGATGAAGGTTTTGCCCACGAAGTCGGCGGCACGCTTTACGGTCCCGTTATCGAGGGCGATCAGGGCCTGGCGGGTACGGGCGTACGGCTCGGAGAAGCGGATGTTGAACCGCTCTTCGCGTTCGGTGCGGGCGGTGATCCCGGAGATCGCCATGTCTACTTGGCGGTCGCGGACGCTGGGGAAGATCTCCGAAAAGGCCATGGGGACATAGTCGATGCGGAGGGTGCGGTTGGCGGCGAGCCCGATGCGTTCTTGCAGGCGATTACGGAGCCGTTCCATGATCTCGACGTCGTAGCCTCGGAGCTGGCGGTCGGCCCCGCGGTAGACGGCGTAGCCATTGGCGAAGCCGTTGATGGCGACGCGGAGGGTGCCGGTGGTGCGGATGCGTTCGATGGCGTCTCGGTAGTAGTCGAAGGCGATCGGAGTGGACCAGCCCTCTTCGGGCAGCTCGTCGATGGGGGGCTCGGTCTCGGCGAGGCCGACGGTTGTCTCGGCGGGGCGTTCGATGCGGGTTAAGCGTTTGGCACGCCAGTAGAGGCGTCCGCGGTGGCCGTCGAAGATCGATGCGGCGTCGTTGGCCTTGGCGGTCACGCTGTGCTGCTCGCGTGTGGTGACTGCCTCATGCCGGATGGAACCGTGGATGAACCGGGGGTGGTCGGCGACCTGGATCATGTAGCGGGCGGGGGCGGTCCGGGGGGTGTCGGCGTTGCGGGCGGCCTTCATCGGGTTCCAGCGGAACTCGACGGTGTCGCCCATGACGACCGGGGGCAGGGAGGCGGAGCCGGGCCGGGCGGACCAGGGCACAGGTTGGCGGGGCACGACGGTGGCGACACGGGCCTGGGACTCCAGGGCCTGGCGTGCACCGGTGAGCCGGTGCGGGACGGGCAGCTTGGCCTTCTCGCAGATCCCCGCGAACTGTTCGGACCGGCGGAGGGTGATGATCGCGCGGTTGAGGTGATCCAGGAGCACGCCGTCATCGCGGGCGCTGGTGGCGACGGCGTACTGCTCCCACTCGGCGCCGCCGTAGTCGGTCTCCATGGCCGCAAGGTCGCGGGCCCGGGTGCCGGTGGCCTGCTGCGTCTGCTGGTAGAGGTCGATCAGGCGCTGGTAGTCGCGGCGGACCAGAGGGCGGATCTCGAAGTCATTGTGGTCGTAGCCGCGGGCTTCGATGGCGTCCTCCGCTGACTCAAGGGCAGCGGCGCGTTGGAGGGCGAACGCCTGCTCGAGGTAGGCCATGTCGGTGATGGCGGCCACTTGGCCGCCTTGTTCGGCGGTATTGATGATGGTGCCGAACAGGGCGTCGAGGTTGGGGGCGCTGTTGAGGATGAGCCGGTCGTCGACCTGCTGCGACGCGTCGTCGGGGATGTCCTGGGGCTGTTCGTCGAAGAGCAGCAGCCGGGCGACCGCGGCACCACGGAGCCCCTGGTTGGCGGTGAGCTGGAACGCGCTGAGCTCATCGACGCGGCGGATCGGGCCCTGATCTTTCTTGTAGACCAGTGCGAGCCGGGTCTCGTAGTAGGGCTCGGTGAAGCGGATCGCGAACCGCTGCTCGCGCTCTTTGGTACGGGTGATGTTGGAGATCGCCAGATCGACCTCGGCGCGGCTGACGGCCTCGAACATGCCGTCCCAGCCGTAGTCGTAGGGCACGATCTCGAGCTCGCCGTTGTGGGGCAGCTCGGACTTGGGGATGCCTCGGGCCTGGGCCTCTTCGGCCATGCGTTTCTCCAGCTCATCCTTGACGTGGTTGAGCACCTCGCCGTCGAAGCCCTGGACGGAGTTGTTGCCCTGGTTGAGCTCGAGGAGGTCGCCCTCGAACTCGGAGATCCCGACGCGGATCTTGCCGGTGGTGGTGATGCGGTCCCAGAGGGAGGTATAGATCTCGAACTCGCGGGTCAGGCTCCAGGGCGGGGCGAGGGAGCGGGGCGCGGCGGTGCCGAGCCCGGGGACCTGCTGGACGCGCCAGTAGAGCTTGCGGTTCAGGGCGCTGCGGCCGGCGACACGGGAGAGGTCGACGCGGTGCTGGGTGCCGCTGACCTGGCGGTCGAGGAGGACCTGGCCGTCGCCGAACTCGGGGGAGATGCTGATCTGGAGTTTGAAGTTACGGGCGGCGGCGTCGGTGCCGTTGAAGTCCCAGCGGAGCGTGGCTTCGGTGCCGATGACGGTGGGTGTCCGCTTGGGGTAGCGGATGATGACTGGGGACTCGAGCCGGAGCAGCCCGTCGACCCGGCCATCACTGACGGGGCCTTCGGCGTCGAGACCCTGCTCGTTGGCGGCATCGGCGAGCGCGAGCCCGATCTCCGGGTTGTCGTCGAGGTAACGCTGGCGGCGGTCGAATTCCTGCCGGACAATCGGGTCGAGCTCGAGGTTCAGGTCGTGACGCAGGCGGTCGGCCTCGTCACGCAGGGCTCCGGCGGTGGAGAGCTCTCCGGCTGGTTCGCCGTCGGGGCGATAGGGCGCGGTGAGAACGACCGGTGTGAGGACCGAGCGTTGGACCCGCATGCCGCCGGCGTCTTGGAGTTGATCGTTCAGGAAGGCCGGGAGGTTTACGGTCTTGCGGATCTGCCGGGTAATGCTGGAGCTCAACTCCGGTCGTCGGCCGTCGTCGGGTGACAGGCGGTCTGCGAGGCGCTGGGTGGCTTCGAGATAGCCGAGGTCTGAGGCCTGGCGGAGGGCGTCAAGGGAGGCGTCGCCATCGAGCAGGGGGCTGAGTTCGGCGAGGGCTTGGGCGGCGCTGAGCCGGTCTTCTACGCGCCAGAGCGGGGTCGGTCGGCCGTAGACCGTGGCCTGCAGTCCGGTGAACCCTTGGTGTGCGGCGAGGAGGAGTTGGCGGGCCTGTTCGTTGGAGGCCTGCGAGCCGCCGGTGTCGCGCTGATAGATCCCGAGTTCGAGCTGGGTTTGAGCGAGCAGGCGGCGGAGGTGGTCGGGGGCCGACCCATCGTCACTGGTGAGCACGGTGAGCAGTGAGACGGCGGCTTCGTAGGATTGAATGACCTGTCGGGACTTGCCACGCTCGCGGTGTGCGGTGGCGGCCAGGCGGTGGGCACGGGCGAGACGGAGCCGGTCCGCGGCGGAGGCCCGGTCCTCGGCCGTGGCAGCGTCGAGCTGCTCGATCATGGCGAGCAGTGCAGGGGCCAGTGCGGAGTCGGAGAAGGCGCTTTCGCGGTGCTCGGCGAGAGCCAGGCAGGCCTCGAGCCTGGCGGTGTGCACCGCGCCGTGGTGGGCCCCCTCTTCACCTGCAAGTTGGAGCACGTCCAGAGCTCGTGCGAAGTGGTCGGCGGCGTCCTGCTGGTTGTCACGGGCCTGAGCGATCTCGGCACGCAGGCGGTGGGCGTCGCTCAGCAAGATCCGGTAGACCGGCGAGTCGCGTGATCCGGTCAGGCTGAGGCGTTTGTCGGCCTCGGTGGCGTAGCGTTCGGCGACGTGTTCACGGGCCTGTTCCGAGATGGTTTGGATATCGGCTGTAGGGGACTCCGCCAGGGTGACGCGGGCCAGTGCGAGGAGGGCTTGGGTGCCCGCGTAGAGCCAGGGGGTGTTGAAGACGGGGGCCTGGTCGTCGGCCGTGCGGGTTCGCTGTTCGTTGCGGCGGGCGAGCGTGATAGCGGGCTCCAGCTTGTCCCGGGCTCCGGCGAGGTCGTTGATCTGGAGATGGAGCTTGCCGAGCTCGATCAGGGCCAGGGCTTTCTGGTAGGTCCACTCGTCGTTGCCGGGCTCGGCGGCAGCCAGGTCGTCGAAGGTGGCGAGGACGGTGCGGCGTTGCCGCATGGAGTCGGGCAGACGTTGGAGCTGGGCATACGCTTCGGCGAGGCCCTGAGACGCGCGAGCGAGCAGGACGCGGTCGGCGAAGGTCGGGGGGGTCGGGCCGGCCGCAGGACCGAGGTCTTGGGGCTGGGCCGAGGCGACCAAAAGGGTCTGCGTGAGCGGCTGCTCGACCGAGCGGAAGTGGTCGAGGGCGGCCTGGCTCTGGCCGAGGCTGAGGTGGGCTTGACCGCGGAGCAGGGCGAGGCGATGGCGGGATCGGTCGCCGCCGGTTCGGGGCAGGGCTTGTTCGGCCTGATCGGCGACGGCGAGGGCATCGGCCGGGTTGCCCCATCGGCTCAGCAGGGTGCCGTAGTCGATCAGCAGGCGGAGCCGGGCATTGCGGAGCTCATTGGAAGGGGCATCGGTCTGGGGCAGAAGTTCGATGGCGCTGCGGTGGGTACGGATAGCTTGGCCGATGTCGCCGCGCCGGCCCAGGACCTGGCCGAAGCGGTTCAGGGCGTTGGCACGGGCGATGGCCTGGGGGGACGAGAGGGTGTCGCCCTGGGTGGCGGAGAGGTCGCCGAACTGAGAGGCGGCCTTGTCGGCGACATCTTCAAGGATGTCGAGACGTCCAACGGGCAGTAGCCGGTCGTGGAGCTTCACGGCCATGAAGTTGAGCAGGTCTTCGGCGCGTCGAGCGCTATCGGTGGCCTGCTGCGCGTTGGCCTGGGCGGCCTGCTCGGCGTGCTGGGCGCGGCGGACGTTGATGATCGAAAGCGACAGCAGGCAGAGCAGCACGAGGCTGACCACGCCGAGGAGTTGGATACGCCGACGCTGGCTTTTCTTGGTCTTGCGGAGCTCTTCGGTCTCTTCCTTGGCGAGCCGGCTGTCCCGGCTGGACTTGACGATGCCGGTGAGCAGGTCGTGGGTGAGCTCGATGTGGGAGATGTCGGTGCGGTTGATCTGCCGGAGGACGTTGCGGTCGATGAGCTGTCGGCGGGCAGCGGCATCGACGCCGGCGGCGGTGGCGTCGTCGATGGGCTGGGACTTGCGGAAGCCGGTCGACGTGAGCAGGCGGTTCTCGACGAAGACGCGGACACGGGGGTCGAGACCCTCGAAGCTCTTCTCGTAGAAGTCCTGGAGGATGTCGGCGCTGGCGGTCTCGAGGTTGTTGGCGGTGATCGTCTGCTCACCGCGCTGGACCCGCTTCTGATCGAGCTCGCGGCAGACCAGCGACAGGAGGCTGGGCTCGACGGTGATGGACTCGAGGTCTTGGGGGGCGTTGTCCTGGCCGCGGGCCTTGCTGACCACACGGATGATCTGCATGGCGACATCGACGTCCATGACGCCGTCGCCTGCGCCGAGGATGACGCGCATGGCCTGCATGCCGGTCATCTCGTGGAGGGGCAGCCGGTTGTACATGACCGAGGGCATGTCCCGGCTGACGTCGTCGAGGTGGGTGACGAAGTCTTCGCGGAGGGCGATGATGATCTTGAAGCGTTGGAGATCGATCGGGATGCCGGGGCGTTGTCCGCGTTCGCGGAGGCGCTCCCGGACGGCGTTGGGCAGGCGTTTCTCGACGGTGTCGGCCAGGGCTTCGAGCAGGCGGGCGGACTCGGGTTGGCGGTGGCCGAGGGTGAACAGCTCCTCGAACTGGTCGAGGACGATGACGGGGGTGAGGAGGTTGGCGTCGTCGTCCCAGACCTCGACGCGGTGGAGGAACTCCCAGAGGTGTTCTTCGTGGGGTTCGGCCTGGGGCTCGACCACGGAGCCGAGCTCGAGGCCGCGTTGCTCGACCTCCTGCTCGATGGCCCGGCGGATGTCGCGTTCGTGGTCGACGGTGTCGGCGGTGTAGTCCAGGCGGACGCGGATGGGGAGGAACCCGGTATTGCGGAGCCGGGGGAAGAGGCCGGCCCGGAGCAGCGAGGTCTTGCCGGAGCCGGAGGGCGCGAAGACGGTGGTGAGGGTCTCGCGGCGGACCATCCGGTAGAGCAGCTCGGTCTCGTTTTCCCGGCCGAAGAAGAACGGGGCGTGGCGCTCGTGGTACGACCGGAGACCGAGGAACTGGGGGTTGGGGTCGGGCATCGCGGGACGGTGGGGCGGGCTGCGGTGGGTCGGTTTAGGACGAGTTGATGTAGCGGATGATGGTCTTCTTCACGTCGGTGACGAAGCGGTCGGAGACCTCACCCGCCAGGGCTTGGGTGACATGACGGTTCTTGAACTCGTCGGGGAGCAGGCCACGGGTGTCTTGGCCGTCTTCAACGATGACGGGTTGGATGAACTTGTGCGTGGCGGGGAAGCTGCTGGCCTCCTGCATGGCGAGGTTCCACTCCTGACGGAAGTAGCGTTTACGGAGGGTGGTCGTGTTCTGCGACAGCACGGGGATGAACACGAGGCAGCTCTGGATTTTTTCTTTGATGGTCAGGTCGTAGAGCTCGCCGCCCTCGAGCTTATTGGCGTCGCGCCAGACCGGCAGTCCCTTATCGCGGAGGCGTGACTCGATCCGTTCGGCGGCCGCCACGTCTTCGTTGGCGTAGCTGATGAACACCGCGTCGTTGGGCATCTCGTCGGGTGGCGGCGCGGCGGGATCGGGCTGGACCGCAGTAGGGGTAGGCGTGGGCGTGGCGTGCTGCTCCTGCCATCGGCGGTGGAGCTCGTCGATGAACCCGACGCCATCGCCGTCCTGGTAGAGGAGGGTGTGGTTGCGGACGAGGAAGGGGCGGATCGGCTCGTCGGCGACGGTGTGCCGGTCGGCGATGACGCCCTGGGCTCCATGGGTTCCGATCTTGGTGATGGATTCACCCTTGGCCGAGCAGAGGAAGAACCGGGCAAGCCAGTTCTCGAAGCTGCAGCCGAGCAGCGCGAGGGAACGCTCGCGGAGGTGGTCGAGCAGGTTAGCGGGCCGGCGGTTCTGGGTCTGCAGCGCGTTGACCCAGCGGAGTGTGTCTTCTTCGGTGAGCGCAAAGTTGGGCAGCTGCTCTTCGCCGCCGAAGAGCTTGTAGACCACGGTCGGGCCCGGGGTGTCGTTGCTGAACGACAGGTCGAGGTCCTGAAGGACGACGTCAGGGGAGAACGCGCGGACCTCGACGGCCGTGGACTGATCGGGGTTGGCCTCGCGGATCGCCTGGGCCATGAGGTTGTCGGGCGTGGTCGCAAGGAAGAGCTTCTGCTTGCAGACCTGTGCGAGCTTGAGCAGTGGTTCGGGCGTCGGCCACATCCGCTCTCGCAGCACGGCCGAGAGCTCGTAGCAGATGTCCTGCTGATCGCCGCGCTGCTGCTGGTAGGCGAGGTAGACGAGGTTGGCGAGGGTGTGGGTGGCCGGGTCGTCGGAGAGGGTGATGTCGGCCCGCTCGGCGATGGTGCGGGTGAGATACTGATAGAAATCGACCGGGCCTTCCCCGAGGTTGACTCGCAGGAGTTCAGGCCCGATCACCGGGATCAGCCGGCCGGTCATAAGCTCGTTGATCAGCCGATTCCACCGGCTGGCTACGAGGGAGGTGCTCGCCAGTCGTTCAGTCATGCGGTCCCTCGGAAAGCGGCCCAGCGGCACAGGAAATCGCCGGCGTGGTCGTGTGCCAATTCGGGATGGGCGGCGGTATGGCTAACGGCAATCCCCGACAACTCTTACGGATCAATACGCGAGAATACGTTCTCCCTGGAACATGTGAATTCTCAAGACAATACTATGTCCGACTCAGGCCTTGATGCTAGATCGGAACGGCGTTCTGGTCAAAGCCGGCCTGCCGCTGGATCTCGGCTTGATTGGGCCTAACCGGCCCAGGCCGAACAGCCTCCGTTTCACTGTGCGGCCTCCGGGACCCGCGTCACGCCTGTGCCGCCCGGAGCCCCCTTGTTAGCCGAACAGGAACATCCATGAAACGCATCCTTTCGATCGATGGCGGCGGGATCCGGGGTCTCTTCTCGTTGCAGGTCTTGGCGCGGATCGAGGCACTCTGCCGGGAGAAGCGGGGCCGGGACGACCTGGTCCTGGCCGACGAGTTCGACCTGTTCGCGGGGACGAGCACGGGCGCAATCATCGCGTGCTGCCTCAGCTGGGGGATGACGGTCAAGGAGATCGAGGACCTGTACCTGCTGCACGGCCGGGAGATGTTCTCGCCGATGCCTTGGCACCGTCGGCTGCGGGCGAAGTACCGGGCTGACCGGATGGCGGCGACGTTCCGCCGGTTGTTTGTCGAGGAAGACGGGACGCCCGCGGACCTGGGGTCCTCCCGGCTGCGGACGATGCTCCTGGTGGTCATGCGTAACGCGACCACGGGTTCGCCCTGGCCGATCACCAACAACCCCAACGCGAAGTACAACCAGACCGACTCCGATCAATGCAACCTGCGGATCCCCCTTTGGCAGCTGCTGAGGGCGAGCACCGCGGCACCGACCTACTTTTCGCCCGAAGCGATCGAGCTGGGCGGTCGATCTTTCTTGTTCGTGGACGGTGGTGTGACGCCGTACAACAATCCGGCGCTGCTCGCGGCGATGACCGCGACCCTGCCCAGCTACCGGATGGACTGGCAACCGGGCCCGGACCGTTTGCATCTGGTCTCGGTCGGGACCGGCTCGACACGCGGCGTGTTCACCGGCACCTCGCCCGACAAGATCAATATCTTCCGACAGCTCAGTGTCGTCCCCGCGGCGCTGGTCGGGTCGGTTGCCGATCAGCAGGACCTGATGTGTCGGGTGCTGGGGCGCTGCGTGCACGGCCCGGTGATCGACCGCGAGATCGGCGACCTGATCGAGGCGTCGGCTGTGCCGCGGGATGAGCCGATGTTCACTTACGCCCGCTACACCCGCCGGCTAGACATCGTCGACGAGGGCTCATCCATGCCGCCGCTCCGCCTGGCGCAGATGGACAACCTCGCGGCGATCCCGCAGCTGCAGGCCCTGGGCATCGAGTATGCCAAAGCGCACGTCAGGCCCGAGCACCTGGAGCCGGTGTCGTCGCGGATACCAGGAAATGCCCCGACGCAAGCCGCGGACACTGCACAGACCGGTTGATTCCGGCGGCACGGCGAAGCGCCTAGTAGGCTGGGGAGGTCGGACATTTTGCCGTCCGTCTTCCGCTGCCCGATTCGCTCTGGAGGTCTGATGATTAAGCCGGTCTGGATCGTTTGTTTCACGGGTCACCGCCCAGGCTCGGGTCCCGGCCGAAGCTCCGAGGCGTTGGGTGCTTGCCGAGACGCGATCCGCGACGTATTGAGCGGGCTGCTGGAACGGGCCGAGGCCAAGGGCGGCACGATCGAGCTGCTGACCGCCGCCGCGGCCGGCGCCGACCTCGAGGCGATCGAGGCGGCCAACACGCTGGGCATCCCGGTGCACTTGATCTTGCCGAACTCCGTCTCCGCCTTCGAGCGGGACTTCACCGGTGAGCTCGAGGCCGAGTGGCCGCGGGCCCGCGACGCGATCGAAGCGGCCCAGGGCGGTGAGCGGGGCGGGACGTTCCGGATCGGGCGTGGCGACCACACCGCTCCGGACTGCTACCACGACGCCAACGTCGAGATGCTCAACGCCAGCGACCTGCTGATCGCGGTGTTCAATGAGGTCGACTCGACCGCCACCGGCGGCACCGCCGACACGCTCCGCTTAGCCGAGGACTTCGGCGTCCCCGCGATCCGGATCAACCCCGCTCAAGGGGCCGCCGTGGCTTGGCCCGAGGGCGGCCGGGTCGATGCCCGGTTCGAGGACGTCTCGCAGACCCTTACCGGGGTCTGTGAAGATGCCGCCTCACGCCCCGACGCCGAGCCCGGCCAAGTCCTCGCCGCCGCGCTCAAGAAGCTCGACGACGAAGCCAGCGCACACGGGGTCGGCTTCCGCCGCCGCCTGATCGCCTCGGCGATCCTCCACCTCGTCGCCGGGGTCCTCGCCGCGGTCACCGCCGCGTTCTCCCCGGTGTTTGAATACAGCAAGGCAGACAAGGCCCCCGCGCACACCGAGCAGGCCGTGGCCGCGGGTGATCCATCGCCGGCCGAGGCGGTGGCTGACCAAGAGGAACACCACGCGGTCTATCTCGGCCCCGCCACGATCATGACGATGGTCGAGCTCGTGCTCGTGACCGTGGCGCTGATCATGACGATCCGGGCGGGGATGCGGCACCTCCACCACCGCTGGCGTCGCCTACGCTTCGCCGCCGAGATCACCCGGAGCCACGCCGCGACCGGCCGGCTGCTCGACCCGCTGCACCCCATCATCCTCCGGTACATGCCGGGCTGGCGACGCTTCGCGCTGACGCTCTCGCTCTGCGCCCACCGTGCCGCACCCGCCGAGGTGGACGACACCGAGCGGGCCAAGGCCTACCTCGAGACCCGCGTGCAGGGCCAGATCAAATACTTCGATCGGCAGCACGCCAAGTCCAAGTTCTGGTCCGACGCCCTGAGCCGGCTCGGGGTACTCGCGGGCTACACCGCGCCGGTCTTCATCGCGCTGGCCCTGGTGCTGAAGATGTTTTTCCATGATGTGGTCAAGTCGGACTTCATCGCCGCGTTCCTCGCCGCCTGTGTGCCGATCCTCCTGCCGCTGATCGCCGCGTCGGCGACCGCCCTGGTGGTGGCCGGGGACCACGCCCGCCGCAAGGAGCGCTACCACGCCATGGCGACGGGCCTGAAGCGCGGCCAGCAGCGCATCGGGAAGCTCCGGACGCCGTTCTCGATCTCCAGCGCGGTGGCCGAGACCGAGCAGTCGCTGCTCGACGAGCTCGTCGAGTGGTACCTGGCGTCGAAGAACACGGGCCACTGACGCGGCCGGCGATCCCGGTCACGCGCGCATCGAAACAGCACGCCGTAGCGGTAGACTGAGAGCCGAGGGCGAGTCCGCCCAACGCCTCGGTTCTATCTGCAGCCTGTCTTGGTCAAGGAGCTTTTCTATGCGACGGATCATCGCGTGCCGGAGGCTCGCGTCCTGTGTCCTGGCGTTCACCGTGCTGGGGGTTGCCCCGCTCGCCGGAGCCGAGACCACGCCGGTCGCGTTTGTCGATGCCCCGCTCGATGCCCCGATCGACGGCATCACCTTCTCGATCCGCGTCGGCGAGAACTACGACGAACGCAACATCCGGCTCAAGGTCCTGGTCACCGCACGGGACGAGAGCCGGCGGGGCATCCCGCGGGAGTACGCCGTCCAAGCGACCCTAGCCGCCCAGACCAGCCACCAGTGGGTGTCGAGCCTGGCCGCCAACCGCGATCAGCACAACATCATGCCCAAGTACCTCGGGCACCTGGATTTTTACGGCCTCCCCCGCGGCGGGTCGGTGCCTTACCGCGTCGAGGTCCGCACCTCGGACGGCTACCGCCTCATGAAGGAGGGCCGGATCACTATCAGCCATCGGCACCGTCACTTTGAGACGCACCACCGTCGTTTGGAGCAGGCCAAGGAGTCGGTGGCGAAGGCGAAGGCGCGGTTGGCCGAGGCCGAACGCGGCAGCTACGACCACTACCGCGCCCAGCATCGATACGAGCGGGCCAAGCTCGAGCTGGCGTCCAAGGCGGCCGGCTACGGCTTTGCCGACATCTCCATGAAGACCAGCGCCGTCGCTGAGTACATTGGGTACTTCAACAAACGCGCGGGCGCCCTACGCCCAACCGACTACACCAGCGGTATCCCCTGGGCCGACAAGCTCGAGCGCGACCTGTCGGCCGACATGAAGTCCATCGCTGGCAACCTCTTCACGCTGCCGCCCGAAGACGCGCTGCCGATGCTCCGGTCGATCCGTGGGCAGTACCAGGCGCTCCGGGGCACGGGGCAGACCGCCGGCTTCCTGCGCAGTCTGGCGGGTGTCGTCTACGAAGGCACCGGGTCGGCGGCGCGGGCGCGGAGCTTCCTGGAGCTGTCCTACACGATGTCCAAGCAGGCGGCACAGCGAGACGGGAACGACATCAAGGCCCTTGCTCGCCACCTGTTGCCGCGCGACTTCGGGCCGGTGACGCTCAGCCGTAACGAGGTCCAGGCCAAGCTGTGTGCCGCCGCCGACGACGCAGCGCAGCAGCGGCGGATCCTCGCACGGGTCACCGACCGGGAGATTTCGCAGCTCACGCAGAAGAAGCTCGACCATGCCGAGGCCGAGGTAGCACGCCTACGGCGGCAGCTGACCACGATCCCCGGCCCGGGCAGCGGCAACGCCCGCTACACCACCTACCAGCGTGTCCGCCAGACGATCGCCAGCAGCTTCGACGTCACCGACGCGGCGCAGCGTCAAGCACGCCAGGCCGCGCTCAGCGACTTCGGGGACCTGGTGTTCGTTGAGTCCGACCACAGCGTTCATGGCGACCTGAAGCAGGCACTGGCGTGGGCCATCCGAGACACCGGGGTGACGTCGGTCGATTCACGGGTGTCGCTGGGCCGGTTCATCGGCGCGTCGGGTGATGCCAACGAGCAGATGCTCAAGGGGCTGCAGCTGATTGACGACCTGGGCGAGGCAGGGGGCGCGGCGGAGGCCCTGCGTGAGATGACCCATGCCAACGCCCGGCTCAAGACGCTGCTCCAAGAGGTGCGGGCCCTACCCATGAACAGCCCGTCACAGGTCCAGGCGGCCCGCGACGCGATGGCTGAGGTGGGGAGGCTGCTGACAACCGGCGGCCTCTCGAACTCCAACCTCCTCCGTGTGCAGCGCGCACTGCGGGTGCTGCCCGCGGAGCACGCCCAGCGGTTCGCCGAGCTCCATACCAGCCTCGACACGCTCAAACGGGCGCACCGCGGCGCGGACTGGGGCGTCATCCTCGACCGGGTGGACGGGCGGTTCGGCTACATGACGAAGCTCGTTGCAAAGGGCGACGGGGCGCGGCTGTGGGCATCGGTTCAGGAAGCCATCAACACCAACTCGGCCTCGGCCGAGCTCGGCCCGTTCGATCGGCTGCTGCTCGGCGCGGCGGCCATGCAGGCGATCGGGCAGTACCAGGAACAGGTCGACGCCGGCAAGGACTGGCGTGAAGCGGGCTACCGGGCCTACATGCAGTTCAGCGTGGATGTCGCGTTCACGCTGATCCCTATCGCGGGGTTGGCGGACCTGGTCGCCGAGGTCGTCTCGGTGGGCGTGATCTACGCCGCGACCGGGGAGCGGGGCAAGTACAACCTCTCGGACCTGACCAAGGACATCGTCGCGGTGGCGATCGATCTGAGCGCAGCGGCGAGCGGGCGGGCCGGCGAGCTGGTGGCGTTCTATTGGGATCAGGGCGGCCGGCCCAGTGCGCTTCGGCAGATCCCCATCGAAGACATCCACGCCTACCTCGCACGCGTCGAGTGCCGGCTCAGCGCCATCCCCATGGAGGTCTGGGACGGCCGGGGCACGCCCGAGCAGCTTGAACAAGCCCAGCGGCTGATGGGCCAACGCCGGGTCTTCCGCGTGCTCATCCGCGCTCACGAAGCCGCAGGCCCCGAAGCGTGGCAGACCGTGACGCTCCGCGATCAGGGCTACGCGCTGCACCATCCCCCGCGCTGGGAGGTCACCCGGGCGGACCCGTTCAACCCCGACTACCACACGACCCTTGTGTCGCCGCGCGGGGGAGACCCGATCCAGGACGAGGTGTTCGTCCGCGTGATCACGATCCCGCAAGACGCGCTCCAGAGGCAGGGACGCCAAGCGAGGCTGATCGATCCGGCGGCCTGGTTCGAGCGCGAGTCGGGCGGTGGGCCACCGCCGGGCGGGGCCATCCTCGAGGCGGCGCACCGCGGCGAGATCCGCGGCCGACCCGCCAACCTCTGCGTCTTCACTATGCGGTCCCCCAAGAGCAGGCAACAGATCTGGCTGACGGTCGCTGAGGTGGTCCACCGCGACAGCGTCGTGCAGATCCAGGCGGTCTGCCGGGTGGATCAGTTGGAGGACCACCGTCGAACGCTGATGGACATCCTGCAAAGGATCCGGTTTGACCGGTAGCGCTTGCCGGTCGGTGTGTCGTAAGCCTTGCGGTGCCGCCTGATGACCTTGCGTTGGCGGGCCTGATCAGGCCGAGCCCTCGTTCTAGAACTCGTCGCGGAGGATATTGCTCAGCGGGACGTGGTAGTCGTCGAGCATCTTGACGACGGCCTCCACCATCAGCGGCGGGCCGCAGAGGTAGTAGTCGGCGTCGGCCGCGTTTTCACGCTGGCTGAGGTACTGCTCTTCGACCACCTTGTGGATGAACCCGGTCGGGCCGTCCCATTGGTCTTCCTCCAATGGCTCGGACAACGCGAGGTGGAAGGAGAAGTTGGGGAAGCGTGCGGCGAGGTCTTCGAAGTACTCGGTGTAGAAGAGCTCTTGCTTGGAGCGTCCGCCGTACCAATAGCTGACCCTGCGCCCGGTCTGGAGGTTTTCGAGCAGGTGGGAGAGGTGCGAGCGGAGCGGGGCCATGCCCGCGCCGCCGCCGATGTAGACCATCTCCGTGTCGTCCTCCTTGATGAGGAAGTCGCCGAACGGGCCGATGGCGCTGACCTCATCGCCGGGGGTCAGGCTCCAGACGTATGACGAGCCCGAGCCGGCCGGGCAGTCCTGCCCGCGCGGTGGCGTGGCGATCCGCACGTTGAACCGCAGGTAGGGATCGCCGGGCTTGCTGGCGAGCGAGTAGTTCCGGCGGGAGGGCGTCGGGTTGGTCGCGTATTCATCGAACACGTGGTTGCCCCGCCAGGCGGTGCAGAACGGCTCGGGCACGTCGAACTCGGTGAAGGCGATCCGCTCGTAGGCCGGGATGTCGAGCTGGAGGTATTGGCCCGCTTGATAGTCCACGGCCGTGCCGTCGACGGGCTCGAGCACCAGCTCCTTGATGAACGTGGCGACGTTGTCGTTCGAGACCACACGGAACTTGTGGGTCTGCGCCGCCATATCCGCCCCTGCCCCGCCGGCGGACTGCAGGTTCATCAGCAGCCGGCCCTGGTCGTTCTTGATCTCGTAGGTGCGGAGCCCGACACACACCGGTTCGCGGGCGACCGAGCCGTCGCGGACGTCGAAACGCCCGTTGTGCTTCGCGCACTCGATGAGGTTGCCTTTGACCATGCCCTCGGCGAGGTGGGATCGGCCATGGGTACACATGCCGTCGGTGGCGTAGAAGTGGTCGTCGGCGGTGCGGTAGACCGCGAAGGTCTGCGGGCCGTGGTCGAAACGCACGACGTCTTCGAGGTAGAGGTCGGATGCGTTGCAGACCTCGACCCAGCCGTTCTCGATCGGCTTACCCGCGGAGGTAAAGGTCTTGACCAAGCCCTCGGCGGGTTCGACACGTTCGGGCAGCCGACGCCGGATGTAATAGCCCGGGTCTTTGGCCTGCTTGATCACCGCGGGGACGATCTCCTTCCAGGCGTCATAGATGCTGGTGTACGGCGGCGGCGAGTCGTCCTTGATCACCTCGTGGAGCCGGGGCAGGTTGTAGTACGGCACCAGCGGGAACATGTGGTGCTCGATGTGGTAGTTCATGTTCCAGTACAGGAAGCGGTTGATGAAGTTCATATAGACCGTGCGGCAGTTGAGGCGGTGGTCGAGCACGTTCTCGGCCAGCCCCGCGTGCTGCGTCAGGCTGTACACCGGCATCAGCCAGGCGCCGTAGAGGTTCGGCAGCCCGATGAATATCAGCGGCAACAGCCCGCGCCAGCCGAACATCACGGTCAGCACGGTCGTGGTGATCAGCAACGCCGCGTAGATGGCGACATAGACGCGGGCACGCAGGTAGATGCCCTGCCACTGGTCCTTGGGGACGTAGGTCTCTTCTTCCGGTTGCAGCCGGCCCGAGGCGTGCACGGCGAGCTTAACGATGTAGTTCTTGATCGCCTTGATGCCGAGGAACTTCGCCAGCACGCTGGGCAGGTGGGCCGGCCGCATCACCGCGATCTCGGGGTCACGCCCGACGATGATGGTGTCCGAGTGGTGGCGGGTGTGGCTCCAACGCCAGAGGATCGATTCACGGGCGACCATGAAAGAAGAGACCTCGTACAGGATGGCGTTGAGCCGGTCGTTCTTGAAGGCGGTGCCGTGCGACGACTCGTGCCAGCGGGCGTCGGAGGTCGAGGCGTAGATCGTCCCGTAGATCATGAAGGGGATGGCCGACAGCAGCGTCCAAAGGCCGCCCTGCCACCACATCACGGCCGCGACCACGCCGAGCACGCCCATGAGCCCGAACCAGATCACCGTGTCGCGGATGGCGGGCCAGTTGCGGCGCTGAAGCAGCTCGCGCATCACGTCCTTCGGCACCGGCGACTGATACCACTCGGCGTCGGTGAGCCCCCGCTCGATCGCCAGCTCGGTGTTCTGCCCGACCAGGCAGTAGTCGCGGATGAAGTCGTGCGGCTCCTCCACGAGCCGGCCGGCCCCTTCGCGCGGCGAGATGGACTCAGCGGGCGGGCTGGCGGGCTCAAGGTCAACGGTGAGCGTGGCCGCGGTAGACGTTCCTTGGGGGTCGGGCATGGCGATGTTCTCGGGTTCGGTGATCCGTCACGCAGAGGCATGACGCGGGTGGGACAACACAAATCCGCACCCCGAAGAGTACCCATCAGACGGCGCATTGGACATGGTTGTAATTCTGAAATACATATCAAATAATACGGATATGCTGGTCACCCACGCCTTCCACATCGGTCGTCTTCAGTGCGCGCCGGGCACGGAGCTTGGGCCCCGCACCACGGTCCCGTACGAGTTTGTCCGGATCCTTAAAGGCAACGTGCGGTGGGAGGCGTCTCGGCCCGGCCGTCCTGCCGAAGCCCATGATCTGGGGCCGGGAGCCTTCATCCTGTCGCACCCAGGGACGGTCGAGCGGTATCGCTGGGACAAGGATTCCGTGACGCAGCACGACTTCGTGCACTTCTACCTGGGCGACCTCCCGCATCACTATCCACCCACCCACGAATGGATATCCACCCAGCACATCAGCCTTCGGAATATCCTTAACCATCAATTCGAAAATATTTTGTCACTGAACCGATCTGGGCATCCGCAGGCGAAGCGGATGGTCCGGCAGGCGGTCGAGCAGATGCTTGACGCGTGGGTGCATGACCTGCACAGCTTCGCGGAACAGCCCTCGGAGAACTTCCCGCCCCCGGTGAAGCGGGCCTTGGACCTGGTCCGGACCCGGTGGGAGGACAAGGTCTACAGGCCGCCGTCGATCGACGAGCTCGTGGAGGAGTCTCGGGTCTCCAGATCGGCATTCCTGGATGCGTTTAAGCGGTCGTGCGGTGCGAGCCCGGGTGCCTTTTTCGAGCATCAGCGCGTGCATCTGGCCCGCCTGCAGTTGTTGGAAACCAACCGCACCATCGATGAGGTGGCGAGCCTGCTCGGCTACCCCAACCCTTTCCAGCTGTCCCGCAACTTCAAGCATGTCTTCCAGTTATCGCCGCGACACTACCGTGAAGCCGAGCCGATGGACCGGCCTCCGCCGCGCTTCGAGACCGACGGCTTCGCCTTCCAGGCGGTCTTCGAGATGCTCTCGATGGCCCACGTCATCTGACTTCCATATCTGAAAGTATGACAATCCGGTTCACGCGATCAGCCTGTTTCGGTATAGTCGTGCCCTTCAGGAATCGCCTCTCCGAGCCTCCCGAGCATGCCCCAGCGAATCAGGACTGCCATCGTCGGTTACGGCCGCAGCGGACAACTGCTACACGGCACCGCCGCGCGGGCCAACGCCGAGGCGTTCGACGTTGTGGCCGTCTGCAACCGCTCCCAGCCCCGGCTCGAGCAGGCCCGCAAGGACTTCCCCGGCTGCGCGACCTTCACGAACCTTTCGGAAATGCTCGCGGCCGTCGAGCTGGACCTCGTGGTCATTGTGACCCGGAACGACCAGCACCACGCGATGGCCCTCGAATGCCTGAACGCCGGGTGCAGCATCCTGGTCACCAAGCCGCTAGCGACGACCGCGGCTGAGGTGACGGAGATCAAGGAGGCGGCCGAGGCCAACGGGGCCGTGGTCTACCCGTTCCTGCCGTGCCGATGGGCCAGCGATGTCCGTCGGATCACGGAGATCATCGCGTCCGGCGCGATCGGCGAGGTCTTCAACATCCGGCGGACCGCCTGCGGCTTCGCGACCCGGGACGACTGGCAGACGCAGACCGAATTCGGCGGCGGCATCCTGCTGAACTGGGGGCCGCACCTGATCGACTCGCCGCTGTTTGTGGTGGGACAGCGGGCCAAAACGGTTTATGGCGCGACGTCGCAGGTCTTGAATCCCGGCGACGCGGAGGACAACTACTTCGCCCACCTCACGCTGGCCGACGGGGTCCGGGTGTTCTCCGAGTGGACGTTCGTGCCGACCGGCCTCCCGAACTGGTTTGTTCAGGGGACGGGGGGTTGCATCATGGTGACGGGTCGGGAGCTGAAGCTGGTCACGGGAACCCCCGCGAAGCCGGACGACCCCACGGACACCAAGGCCATGCTGGGCGGTGACCTGACCGAGTCGGAAGAGACGCTCGGGGAACATGTCTTCGGCGACAGCGCCGAGGTCTACGCCGACCTGGCCCAGGCCATCCGAGGGGACGCCGCATTCCCCGCGGACATCGATGACGCACTGCATATCGCCCGGGTCATCGACGCTATCAAAGCATCACAACACACCCGAACGCTTATTGAGGTCTAAACATGTACTACACCGGATTCGCAGACGAAGCCTCAGAGGGGATCGACGGTCAGATCAATGCCATCAAGCAGTTGGGCTGGTCGCATATCGAGCTCCGCGCGGTCAACAAGACCAACATCACCGACATCGATGATGACTTGTTTGATGAAGTCGCCGACAAGCTCGACGCGGCGGGCATCCGGTGCAATGCGTTTGGCTCGACGGTGGCGAACTGGGGCAAGTCGATCCTCGAGCCCATGGATTCCTCGCTGGCCGAGATCGAGCGGGCGATCCCCCGCATGAAACGGCTCAACGTGCCATACGTCCGGATCATGAGCTTCGGCAT
The DNA here is from genome assembly GCA_038749105.1 of Planctomycetota bacterium. Lineage (GTDB taxonomy): Bacteria > Planctomycetota > Phycisphaerae > Phycisphaerales > Phycisphaeraceae > JBCCOW01. The sequence goes on along the minus strand of JBCDIM010000024.1, from coordinate 1,391 downwards.
CCTGCCCGGCCGTGGCCCGGAAGACCAGATGGTTGAGGAGCGGATCGATCGGCTTCAGAAGATTGTCGATCTATTCGCGGCCGAGGGGCTGCAGGCACTCCACGAGAACTGTGCGAACTACGGCGGCATGGGCTGGCAGTTCACGCGTGAACTGCTCGAAGGCGTCAATGGCCTGAAGCTGATCTTCGACACCGCCAACGCCGGCATCAGCCTGGACCGCAGCCGACCCGAGCCGTACCCGACGCAGGATGCGTGGGAGTTCTATCAGGCGGTCAAAGAACACATCCTTCATGTGCACATCAAGGACGGCGTCTTCAAGGCCGAGAACCCGGACAGCATCTTCGAGGATGCCGACTACACCTTTCCCGGCGAAGGCAACGGACAAGTCCGCCGGATTGTCGGCGATCTGCTCGCTAATGGATACGACGGTGGGCTAAGCATCGAGCCTCACCTGTCGGTCGTCTTCCACGACGACTCGGCACAGGCCAGCGATGAGGCCCGTTTTGCCAGTTTTGTCGAGTACGGAAAACGGCTCGAGGCGATCGTCCGAGACGTGCAGGCCTTGGCCTGAAGCAAGCAGGCGGTGTCGTCCGGTGGCTCGGGGGCTGCGTCTAGGGCGTGCAGAGACATGGGGGTTGGATCGACGGCCGAGCCGATCCCGCACTGGACAACGCCCAAGGCAAAATTGGGCCCCTCAATGAGCTTTTGGTGTCGGAGCGGAAAGGTCTTGACATGTGCAGTGGGGCGGGGTGAGGTTCTTGAGTCGTAAGCGTTAACGTTTAGTCAAACGTGCGATCCTCGTCTCTGAATCCCCTTTTGATGTTTCTGTTTTCCTTCGAACAGGCTCATTTGACTTTTTGTCAGCAATGAATAAACGTTAATTCATCTAGAGAGACACCATGACCGTCACCATCAAAGAGATCGCCAAGTCCGCCGGTGTGAGCGCCTCCACCGTATCTTGCGCTCTCCGCGACACGGGCCGGATCTCCCTCAAAACCCGTGAGCAGGTCAAGTCCGTCGCTCGCGAGCTGGGCTATCGCGTGAACTGTTCGGCCCGAGCGACGCGCAGCGCCCGGTTCAACTGCCTGTCGCTGATCGCTTGCGATGGGGTCGGCGTGTTCCGCATGTCACGCGGCATCATCGGCGGCATGCACGAGCACCTCAATCCCCGGAGCCACCACATCGCCGTTTCGGCCGCCCAGGCAGATGACCTACCCCAGAAGGTGATTGAACAGTCGCTGGTGGACGGCTGACCCTCTCTTGAAGTCTTGATCCATGTGTTGTGAGAGGATCTCTACCGGCTTTTGGCCGGGAAGGATTCTCAGGATGAAAAAGCGACATAGCCCCGAACAGATCGTGGCGAAGCTGCGTCAGGCTGACGTGGAGTTGGG
>JBCDIM010000023.1:0-53811 GCA_038749105.1 Planctomycetota bacterium | reverse complement strand
TTTAAAGAACGGGTTGAGGTTGGTGACAGTTGGGTGGGGCGGGTGGGGTTACATCATGCCGGGCATACCGCCCATACCGCCCATGCCGCCCATTCCTCCCATGCCGGGCATGCCGCCGCCCATGCCGCCCATGCCGCCGGGCATGCCACCGCCGCCGGGGCCGGCGTGGTGGTCTTCCTCTTCGGCGGGGGCTTCGGTGACGGTGCAGTCGCAGGTCAGCAGGAGCGTGGCGACGGACACGGCGTTTTCGAGAGCGGTGCGGTCGACTTTGGCGGGTGTGATGATGCCGCGGGCGACGAGGTCGGTGTACTCGAGCTTGAGGGCGTCGAAACCGTTGTTGCCCTTGGCGGCCTGGACCTTCTTGACGACGACGCTGCCGCGTTCGCCGGCGTTGTCCGCCAGGGTCCGCAGGGGCACGGCCAGGGCTTCACGCACCACGGCGACACCGGCTTCTTCGTGCTCGTTGAGGGTGTCGACCTTGTCGAGCAGGGCGATCGAGCGGACGAAGCTCACGCCGCCGCCGGGGACGACGCCCTCTTCGACGGCCGCGCGGGTCGCGTGCAGGGCGTCCTCGACGCGGGCCTTCTTCTCCTTGAGCTCGGCTTCGGAGGCGGCGCCCACGTTGATCTGGGCAACCCCGCCGGCGAGCTTGGCGAGGCGTTCCTGCAGCTTCTCGCGGTCGTAGTCGGAAGTGGTGGTTTCGATCTCGGCCCGGATCTGTTCGATGCGGCCCTGGATGTCGGAGGTCTTGCCGGCACCCTCGATGATGGTGGTGTTGTCGCCGTCGATGGAGACCTTCTTGGCCATACCGAGGTGGGACAGCTCGACCTGGTCGAGCTCGATGCCGAGGTCCTTCATGATGGCGGTGGCGCCGGTGAGGACGGCGAGGTCGGTGAGCATGGCCTTGCGGCGGTCGCCGTAGCCGGGGGCCTTGACGGCACAGATGTTGAGCACGCCGCGGAGCTTGTTCATGACCAGGGTTGCCAGGGCTTCGCCCTCGACGTCCTCGGCGATGATGAGCAGGGGCTTCTTGGCGTCCTGGATCTTCTCGAGCAGCGGGACGAGCTTCTGGATCGAGCTGATCTTGTCTTCGAAGATCAGGACCAGGGCCTTGTCGAGGACGGCGGTCATGGCGTCCTGGTCGGTGATGAAGTTGGGGGAGAGGTAGCCGCGGTCGAACTGCATGCCTTCAACGACGTCGACGTAGGTGTCCAGGGCCTTGCCCTCTTCGACGGTGATGACGCCGTCCTTGCCGACCTTCTCGAAGGCGTCGGCCATGATCTTGCCGATCTCGGGGTCGTTGTTGGCGGAGATGGTGGCGACGCTGGTGATGTCCTTCTTGTCGCTGATGGGCGTCGCGAGGGAGTCGATGTTGCCGACCACGGCGGAGACGGCCTTCTTCATGCCGCGGACCAGGGCGTTGGCATCGACGCCGGCGGTGACCTGACGTATGCCGGCCTTGAACAGGGCCTCGGCGAGGACGGTCGAGGTCGTAGTGCCGTCGCCGGCCTTGTCGGAGGTCTTGGACGCCGCTTCCTTAACGAGCTGGGCGCCCATGTTTTCGGTCTTGTCGGCGAGTTCGATTTCCTCGGCGACGGTGACGCCGTCCTTGGTGACGGTCGGGCCGCCCCAGGACTTGTCGAGGACGGCGTTACGGCCGCGGGGGCCGAGGGTGCTCTTGACGGCGGCGGCGAGCTTTTCGACGCCGGCAAGCAGCTTCTCGCGGGCCTCGCTCTCGAAGGTGAGGTCTTTAACGGCCATGGGTGGGGGGGCTCCTGTCGGTGGGAGAGGGGTCAATGCGGATCAAACGGGATGCGGAATCCCTTCGAGAGGAACGGTACTACAAGGCGGCTGCCAAGCCGATTAAAAGATAACGAGGGGCCGAAGCCACGCGTCAAGATTATTTAAAATATAGGTTTACGAAAATCCCGAGCGCGATTTGGCGTGACAGATCGCCCGGCCAAGCCTGCCAAGATGACACGCATGGCGGCTAGGGGCTGACAAACAGAGGGCACATGATCGTCTAGAGGAACAAACAGAAGGACTTTTCCACCCAGAGCCGTTTGTAGCTTGACACGAAAGCACGATCCAAGATGATCAGAGCGAGTCTTCCGGATGCATCTCTCATGGCTCGCCGCCATCATCACGTTCGGCTCACCAGACAACACGCTGTCCCTCGCGGCCTAAACCGAGCCCGCTTTCGGAGCCCTTTCAAGCGTCCGGGTTTCCGGTGGAGTTTTCGGGTTGCTTCACCACCCGCCGAGAACCCAGACTTCGAGAACCCTCGGCAGGCTGGGCCGTTCGGAGTAGTCCAGCCTCCCAGCCCAGCCATTCGCCACGCACCTACACATCAGCTGCCCCATTAAGGGATCCCCTCCATGCGTCGATCCATCCTGCCCGTCCTCATCGCCGCCTTGACCTGCATCGTGCTCACGACCGACGCAATAGCCATCTATCACCCAGGGCTGGGGCGTTTCGCACAGCGTGACCCCCTCGGGTATCCCGATGGAATGAATGGTTATGCGGGGCATCATGTGGCTTACCAAGCCCTAGATCCTTCTGGGCTGACGTTGAGAATTTCGGGAAATCGACGAGTTCCGGCAGCGACTAATGCTCGTTTTCTTAATCATGTTACCGATGAATTGAAGAAGATTTGTCCAGATGCAAATGTCGATGCGGCTGGCGTGGTAACGGTTCCTCCAGGCGATAACTGTGATGGATGTATTTGCTTGCGGGAACTAGCCGACAATGGATTTGATAATTTAATTAGTTTGCCAGCGCGCCCAACACCTCCGCGAGCAGTACCGCGTGTTCGCGGCAACGAAAATCCTAGGCCAGGGGGAAGGCCCGGTCCTGGCACGGCAGGAGCTGTCGTTTATGATCCCGGCTCAGGTTTTGACGAGCGAGATCAAAACGCGCAAGGACCAATCGATCCGAATGGACACCCGCCGCTAATCCGTACACCACAATTCATCATACTGGCGCATGAATTATGCGGACATGTGTTGTATTTCAATTCAGGCACTCAAGTGGCGCCTGGGCCGCCACCCTTCCCCGGTGCAACACCACCCCATGAAGTTGATGCACAAATTGAAGAAAATAAGATTCGGGCTGAAAATAATATTCAGCCCCGACCTGATTATGTTGTACCAAGACGTTACCCATGGTAAAAATTTATCTAATATGTATCTGGCTAGTATGCGCTTTCTCAGCAGGGTGCAACACTGTTTGCATGCATGATTCTAGCAATAAGAATTTTGAGTTCCCCCCAAATAAACTTTTGGAAATAGCGATTCTTATTCGTGAAGAAGAACGAAATTTAAAAGTAGATGATATTGTTTCTATCTTTGGGCCTGGGGAGGTCGTGGACGGCGAGATTTTTGAGTTCGATAAAAGTGCCGGAGAAATTGCTCTTTCATGGGAAGATGAGAAAGGCAGCCTTTATGTTGTGTTCGACAGGGAAGGCAAGTCGATTGGGGCTTATTACGCTAGTTTCTATAACAGCTGAGGCAACGTTCATACGTACGCACGCCTCGGCAGCCCAGCCCTGTGCACAGAAAGTTAGGCTGCCTGTTTAAGCCATCACCTGAAAATGCTCATTTAAATCTGCGCAACTTGACTTGCGATGCTTAATCAAGCCGCGGAGCGGGCGGCCTGGAGGCGGGCTTCGATGCGGCGGATGCCGCGGAGGATGTCGGCGGCGGTCTTGAACTCGGCGAGGTGGGGGTTCTTGGGCCGGAGGATCGCGGCGGTGAGGGCTTTGAGGCGCTGGGCTTCTTCGGAGTTGGGGTTGAAGTCGATGAGCTGGCGGAGCTCGGGGTTGTTGGTGGGCTTGGCGATCTGGACGGCGAGGTAGAAGGCGTCGACGGTCTTATCGACCTTGCCGTGGACTTCGCGCATCTGGTGGTTGGTGACGTCGCCGCGTTCGAGCATCTTGCCGAGCATGCGCTGGATCTGGGAGGTCCGCATCATCTCGGAGAAGAGGGTCTCGATCATGGGGGACTCGCCGAGGTCTTCGCCGATGCGGCAGGACGAGCCGAAGTCGACGAAGCCGACGCCGTCTTCGGTGATGACGAAGTTGTCGAGGCGGAGGTCGAGGTGGATGACGCGGGCGTGGTCGTGGAGGACGGTGAGGAGCTCGGCGGCCTGTCGGGCGAAGTCGATCTGGGGCAGGGGCTTGCCGCCGTTGCGGAGCCAGTTCATGGTGAGCTCGGTGACCATGCCCTTGTCGTTGGTCACGACGTCGAGGCAGGAGGGCACGCGTTGGCCGAACGGCTCCGGGAGGTGCTTGGCGAGGATCTTGAGGATGGCGGCTTCGCGGGTCAGGAAGGTGGGGAAGACGGTGTCGACGAGCTTGCGAGCGCGCTCGGCGAGTGCGTCGGGGTCTTGGCCGGGGAACTTCTTCTTGAGCCGCCAGAGCAGCGTCGAATAGGACGGGACCTGCTTGGTGACGATGTAGCCGTTGGGCGCATCTTCCTGACGGGTGAGGTGGACCTCGTAGGTGAAGCGGTCGGTGGTGTCGCCGGGCTGGATGAGGGCGGTCTTGCGGGCGGTGAAGTAGATGCCCTGCGGGGTGACCCCGGGGATGCGGACACCGGCGGGTGCGGCGTGGATGGCGGTGGGGTGTTGTTCGAGCACGAAGCCGCGTTTGCCATCGAAGGCCTCGGCGAGGCGTTGGACGGACTGTTCGTGGGTGCCCACATAGGCGAACACGCCGCCCCATTTGAGGCGGGGGAAGACCTCGTCCGGCAGCTTGGGTTCGCCGGACCCGGCAAGCAGCACGTCCGCGAAGATGCGGTGGTCGGCGTCGGAAGAGCGGAGGACGGTCCGGCCCTCTGCCTCACGCTTGAGGGCCTGACCCAGGACGGCGGCGACGAGCTTCTCGCGCTCCTTGACGGAGGTCGTGCGTCCGGGCGATCCGCCGGCGGCGAGGGGGGCGGGGTCGCTGCCGGAACGGGCGGCACGTCGGGGTTTGTTCAGGAGTTTGGAGAACATCAACCGCGGAAGCCGGAGGAGCGTGTGCCAGGCGAGGGCCAGCCGTTCGGTCGGGCTGCACCAGCGTGACGCAGGAGCTATCGGACGGTGACGTCGGCGTCTGGAGCGCGGTGCGGAAGCGAGGGCCCGATCGGGGTGGGGCTGGCCGTCGAGCCCGCCATAGGTGGTGCGACCGGTACGATCGGCACGGGTGTGCTTGAAGATCGGATGGTCGGGGGAGGTGTTCACTGGGCTGGACTGGGGGGGACAGGCAGGACGGTGGGGCCGGCGGGGCGGATCGAGCCGCGGGGTGGCTGGGGCGGACGGTGAGTCCGGCGGGGCCGTCATTTTATCGGCACAAGGGTGGGCACCCAAGCAGAGCAGGCGCCGGGTCTGACGGCGATGACGGGTACTGATGCGGCGTTCGCGGGTCGGCAGCGGGAGCTGTGGGCGGGTGCTGGGCACGCTGGGCGTATCGGCGTGGGGTGCGGCGGGCCGTGAATGTGGGGGTTGGGGCGGCGGGAGATCGGGCGGGTTTCGTAGGGGCGTTCGGTTCAGCCCACGGATTCGACCGGGACCTGGATCCAGTCTTTGAGGTTCAGCTGCTCGGTCCGCCACCACTGAGGGTCGCACCAGATCGACGGGGTTAAGACGCGTTTGTCGGGCGACGGGTTCAGCCAAGCCCCCCACCAGGAAAAAGTGGAATTAGCGATCAGATGGTGGTGGCAGAGCGACATCAGCCGCAGGTCATGGTGTGCGGTTTCGCCGGTGTTGTGGCTGACGATGACCGTCGGACCGGGGAGCTCGAGGGCCTGCTCCGCCCATTGCGGGTCATCCGAAAAGACGAAAAAGGTGGGCGGCTGATCGATCTCTTGCAGCAGGCGTTGGGCGGCCCGGGCGTAGTAGTCCGGCCCGAGCTGGGTGACCTTGTCGACCAGCCCGGTGTAGTCGCCACGCCGGACATGGACCGACACGGGGCAGGCCGCACTACCGATCGCGGCTTCGACGGCACGGTCTTGGTCGGACGGCGGATCGATCACCCGTAGCTCTTCCCGGATCAGGTCGGCGGCGTCGGCGAAGTACGCCTCGTGCAGCCAGAAGCCGCGCAGCCAGGTGGCGGGCCTGGGCCGCAGCCCACGCGGGTTGAAGTCATCGCGGGTCTCGATCATCCGCGTCCTGCGAACGGCGTGATAGAGCTTGTGAAAGCGATGAGGCACCGGGGGCTTTCGGTCGGCCGGCAACTCGTGGGGCTCCGCCATCCGGGCCTGAACATTGAAATGGTGCAGCTCGTACTTCACGCCTTCCTGGGCCTCAATGACGCGGGGGTCAATGACCAGATCGGCGCCGGTCCGGTGCGCGGCGGCACGGCCGGCGGCGTACTGGAACAGCTGATTGCCGAGCCGGAACCGGAGTTCAAGAACAAGGGGTTGGGCCATGGGTGGATTCATGCGAGGCGATCGGCCGCGCGGCGTCGAGACCCAGGGTCTAGAGGTCTCGAACGCAGCGGAAGCCGTTGTTGGTCGTGGCCGAATCGGGGGTGTTGGCGGTGCGGGCACCGAGGCGATATCTGTTGCAGTACGAGCGGTGGCAGAGGTAGGAGCCGCCCTTCTGGACCTTGTGGGTGAAGGCCTCGTCGGGGTAGTCCTCGGTTTGGGGGCCGCGGGGATTTTCGCGGGTGGCGGGGGAGTTGGGGGCGTGGTGGTTGGGGGACCACCAGTCGGCGGTCCACTCCCAGACGTTGCCCGAGACGTTGTAGAGGCCCAGGTCGTTGGGCTTGAAGGCATCGACGGGGCAGGTTCCGGTGTAGCCGTCGGCGGCGGAGTTCTGGTCCGGGAAGTGGCCCTGCCAGACGTTGCAGCGGTGCTGGCCGCGGGGCTCGAGCTGGTTGCCCCAGGGGTAGACCTGTTGGTCTCGGCCGCCGCGGGCAGCGCGTTCCCACTCGGCCTCGGTGGGGAGGCGTTTGCCTGCCCACTGGCAGTAGGCGATGGCGTCGGACCAGGAGACGTGGACCACGGGGTGGCCTTCGAGGCCCTTGAGGTCGGAGCGCTCGCCGTGCGGCTTGTCCCACTTCGCGCCGGGGACCGCCACCCACCAGCGGAGACCGGGTACCGCCGCCTGGGATCGGAGCTTGTCGGCGTACTTCTTGGACAGGTGGATGTGGAAGACGAAGGACCAGCCGAAGCGTTCGGCCTCGGTGACGTAACCGGTTTCAGCGATGAACTTGGCGAAGTCGGCGTTGGAGACGGCGGTAGCGTCGATGTAGTAACCGGGTGTCGAGACTTGGCGGATGGGGCCTTCGCCGTCGTCGGGGAAGCCCTCGGGGTCGTCGGTGCCCATCCGGAAGCTGCCGGGCTCGAGTCGGATCATGCCATCGGTGGATCCGGTGTCGGCATAGGTGATGTTGTCGGCGGTAGGCGAAAGGGGGGCTGCCCCGGACGCGGCGGCGGCATGGGTGGCGACGTCGGCCTGGAAGCGGGCCGCGACCGTGCCGGACGGCTTAACGGGCGGCGTCGGGAGGTCGCCCGCCGACGGCGTGCAGCACGCCTTCTTGGCCGGGGCGTTCGAGGGTTGGACGGGCAGCTCAGCCATGGCAAGAGTTTATGGCATGACCGGGCTCGGGCATGACCCGGGATCGTGCCGAAGGCCGAGGCGAGGGGTTTGGGTGGAGCTATGATGCGGCCATGAGTGAGGTGTACGAGCATCGATTGGACAACGGCGTGGTGCTGGTGGCGGAGCCGATTGCCGGCGCGGCGTCGGTCGCATTGACACTCATGACCCCGGCGGGACTGGCGGCACAGCCAGAAGAACAGCTAGGGGTTGCGCCGGTCTTGGCCGAGATGGTGACACGCGGGGCGGGCGGCAAGGGGGCAAGAGAACACAGCGAGGCTTTGGACGAGCTGGGCGTGCAGCGGGGCACGTCGACGGGCGGGCAGTTCCTCTCCGTGTCGGCGTCGATGCTGGGTGAGAAGCTGGGGGCTGCACTTCCGCTGCTGGTCGACATGCTCCGTCGGCCGAACTTGGAGGAGTCGGCACTGGGGCCAAGCGTGGAGCTGGCGCTGCAGGCGCTGGAGGGCTTGAAGGACGACCCGCAGGGGCGTTCGATGGTTCGACTCCGCGAGGCGCACTACCCCGCGCCATTGAACCGGTCGTCGTACGGGCTGGCTGCCGACTTGGAAGGGCTGACCCTGGACGGGGTGCGGGCCTACGCGGCCAAGCGGTGCGTGGCGGGCGGCTCGGTCCTGGGGGTGGCGGGGAAGTTTGAGTGGGACGCGCTCAAGGCGATGGTGGATGAGGTCTTGGGGGACTGGCAGGGGTCGGCGGAGCCCAAGGCTGCCGGGGCGTTGCCCGAGCGGGCGTACCACCACGAGCCGGCGGAGACCAACCAGGTGCATATCGGGCTGGCCTACGACGCCCCGCCGGCCACCGCGGAGGACGCGGTGCTGCAGCGGTTTGCGGCGTCGGTGCTCTCGGGCGGGATGGCGGGGCGGCTATTCACCGAAGTGCGGGAGAAACGGGGGCTGTGTTACTCGGTGGGCGTGCGGTACGCGGAGCAGCGCGAGCTCGGCGCGGTCCTCGGGTATGCGGGCACGACCACACAGCGGGCGCAAGAGACGCTGGACGTGTTCGTGGGTGAACTAGCCCGGCTATCAGAGGGGGTCACCGAAGCCGAGTTCGATCGGGCGCGTGTGGGGTTGAAGTCGGGGCTGGTGATGCAGGGTGAATCGACGGGGGCGCGGGCGGCGGCGATCGCGGGAGATGTGTACACCTTCGGGGCACCACGGACACTGGCGTCGCGGGCGGCCGAGCTGGACGGGGTAAGCCTGGAGGCGGTGAACGGGTATGTGGCGTCGCACCGGTTAGGGGCTCTGACCGTGATGACGGTCGGGCCGGAAGAACTCACGGTGCCGACTCTCGAGGGCGTGGGCGCGGTGTAACCAGGGGAGAGTTGTTCGATGCGAGTGTTGATTACGGCGGGGCCGACGCGGGAACCTTTGGACGAGGTGCGGTATCTGTCGAACCGGTCGTCGGGCCGACTCGGCATCGCGTTGGCGGAGGCGTCAGCTCACGCCGGTCACGAGACGACACTGCTGCTGGGGCCGGGGATTGTGGCGCCCGTGCCATCGCACGGCTTAGCGGTGGAGCGGTTTACGTCGGCGGGGTCTTTGGAGGGCTTGCTCGGCGAGCGGTTCGGGGAGTGCGACGTGCTGATCATGGCCGCCGCGGTGGCGGACTACCGGCCGGCTGCGTACACCGAGGGGAAGCTCAAGCGGCTAGAGGATGAGAAGCTGGTGCTGGAGCTCGAGCCGATCCCGGACCTGGTGGCGGGGTGCGGCCAGAACAAGGGCGAAGGGCAGAAGGTGATCGCGTTCGCGTTGGACGACCCGACGAACCTGGACGAGCAGGCAGCGGAGAAGATGCGTCGGAAGCGGGCGGACGCGATTGTGGCGAACCCGCTGGGGACGATGGACGGGACGGACATCGACGCGTGCCTGGTGTTGGCGAACGGGCAGCGGTTCACGCCCGGGCCGCTGAGCAAACAAGCGTTTGCCGTGTGGTTGATCGGGCAGCTGGCCCAGGTTTGACCTGCAGATGGATGGGACTAGGCAGGCGGGATTCTCGGGTTAAACTGCCAGGATGCCTGCCCCGACTGCACCAACGGATTTAGCGACGCAGAACCTCAACGTGGTGGGGCTGACGCCGCTGCGCAGCCCCGCGGAGCTGGAGGCGGAGCTGCCGGTGTCGCCGAGCGCGTTGGAGGCGGTAGCGAGGGCGCGGCAGGCGATCCAGGACATCATGATGGGCAAGGACGGCCGGCTGCTGGTGGTGGTCGGGCCGTGCTCGATCCACGACACCGAGGCGGCCCTGGAGTATGCCGGGCGATTGCGGGGGCTGGCGGAGCGGGTGTCGGACCGGATGCTGGTGGTGATGCGGGCGTACTTCGAGAAGCCGCGGACGACGATGGGCTGGAAGGGGCTGATCAACGACCCGCACCTCAACGGGACGTTCGACATGCAGACGGGGCTGCGTCGGGCGCGGAAGCTGCTGATCGACATCGCGGAGCTGGGGCTGCCGACGGGGACGGAGCTGCTCGAGCCGATCACGCCGCAGTTCCTGGACGACCTGCTGGCGTGGGCGGCGGTGGGTGCACGGACGACCGAGTCGCAGACCCATCGGCAGATGGCCTCGGGGTTGTCCATGCCGGTGGGTTTTAAGAACGCGACCAACGGGAACCTGCAGGTCGCGTTGGACGCGATGCAGGCGGCGCGTCACCCGCACCACTTCCTGGGGATCAACGAGGAAGGGCGGACGTGCGTGGTGGCGACGCGGGGCAACGCGTTCGGGCACGTGATCTTGCGGGGCGGGGCGGGACGCCCGAACTACGACCCGGGCAATGTCGCGGACGCGGCGGCGGGGCTGGAGGCGGCGGGGCTGAACCCGCTGCTGATGGTGGACTGCTCGCACGCCAACTCGGGCAAGCAGCACGCCCGGCAGTCGGTGGTGTGGGAGTCGATCATCGAGCAGCGGCGCGCGGCGCCGGTGGGGGTGGTGGCGGGCGGGCCCGGCGGCTGCCCGATCATCGGGGCGATGATCGAGTCGTTCCTCGAAGAGGGGAACCAGAAGCTGACCGACCCCGCGAACCTGATGTACGGCGTGTCGGTGACCGATGCGTGCGTGGGCTGGGACGCGACCGAACGGATGCTCATCGAGGGTTATGAGCGTCTCGGATGAACTGCAGTACGCGGGGGATCAGATAGGCCTCGGGGCTCAGCAGCAAGCTGTGGTGGTCGCGGTCGGGGATGAGTTCGAGCGTGGTGTTTTGAGGGCGGGCGTCGAAGAGCGCTTGGGCGTTGGACGGCGGGGCGTGGCGGTCGTTGAGGCCGTGGAGGATGAGCCAGGGAAGGGCGGGGGGGAGTTTCGGGGCGACGGAAAAAGGGGCCTGATTACCGAAGGGGATGCCGTAGGTGGTGCGGCCACCGTGTTCATTGAGCTGGCGGCGGTCTCCGGCGCGGATGGCCGCTTCCTGCCGGCTTCGGGCAGCGGCGGCGATCCAGCTGGACGGGGTAAGCAGGAGCCACGGGTGGGCGGCATGGCGGGAGTAGGAGGCGATGGCGGCGTTGGGGTCGGCGAACGGGGCGAGGGTGATCAGGGCGATAGAGCGGTCCAAGAGTTCGGGGTATGCGGTGAGGTAGAGGGCTGTCGTGGCGCCGTAAGAGATTCCGAACAGGACGAGAGGGCGGTTAACCGTGCCGGACGACTTCTCCTCAAGGTGGTTCAGGAGCGCGGCGATGCATTGGGCTTCGCGGGGGCCGAAGGTCGGTCGGGTGGGGGAGGAGCGGCCGTGGCCGGGGAGGTCGGGGGCAAGGACGGTGTAGCCGGCTTCGCGGAAGGCCTGGATCCAGGGGCGGAGGGCGGGCTGGCGGGCGGAGTGGGCGTAGGTGTGGAGGACGAGTGCGAGCCGATCCCGGTCGTGACCACGGCCGGGCTTTAGGGGTAGCGGGGCGTAGAGGTCGGCGTGGAGGGTGACGCCGTTGTCGAGTTCGACGCGGAGCGGTTCGGAGCCTTCGGGTTGATCGCGTTCCTCATCGGGGAGTGTGAGATGCTTGAGCAGGGGCTGGCGGTTGGGGGGTTGGTAGGCGTGGTGGGCGACGAGGGCGTGGCAACCCGAACCCGTGAGGATAAGGCTGAGCAGTGCAAGGGCTTGCGGGAGGGCTGCCCGTTTAAACCGGAGCGGAGGCGACGAGGACGCGGGGCTTGGCCTCGTGATCGGGGAGGACGGCGATGTTGTTGAGGCCGGCGTCATGAGCGAGCTGCTGGGCTTCGGGAGCGGAGACGGAGGCGATCTCGATGGCGAGCTGTCCGCCGGGGTGCAGGTGGTGGTGGGCGTTTTGGATCAGGGGACGGACGAGGTCGAGGCCGTCGGGCCCGCCGCGGAGGGCGAGCTCGGGCTCGTGGTCCTTGACGGTGGGATCGACAGCGGCCCACTCATGGTCGGGGATGTAGGGCGGGTTCGCCAGCATGTAGTGGGCCTTGAGCTGGCCGATGGGCTCGAGCCCGTCGCCCTGGCGGAACTCGATGCGGTGATCGACCTGGTGGGCCTTGGCGTTCTCGGCGGCGAGGTTGAGGGCGTCCTGCGAGAGATCGGTGGCGATGATGCGGGGGGTCAAGCCCTGCTTGTTCCAGTTGACGGCAAGGGCGATGGCGATGGCCCCCGAGCCGGTGCAGAGGTCGATGGCGACGGGCTGGGCGAAGCCGGGCGTTCGGCGTTGGTGCTGGAGCACGTGTTCGACCAGGGTCTCGGTGGATGGTCGGGGGATGAGCACGCGGGAATCGACCTTGAGATCGAGGGCGAAGAACGGGGCGTGCCCGACGAGGTAATCGACGGGCTCGTGGTTGAGGGCGCGTTCGACGAGGCCACGGAAGGTCGCGCGTTCGAGGTCAGAGGCTGGACGCTCGGGATGCATGTACAGCTCGAGACGCTTGCAGCTGAGCGTGTGCGAGAGGAGCATCTCGGCCTGGACGCGTGGGGCGTCGAGGAGCTTCTTCTCGAAGGCGCCGGTGGTCCACTGCAAGAGTTGTTGGGTGGTCCAGGTAGGCATGTCGGATCGGTTCAGTGTGTCACATCGGGCGATCGGCGTGCCCCGGGCAGAGCCCTGGCCTAGAGGGCAGCTGCCAAAAGCGTACGGGATAGGCGCTGCGGGGATCGGGGGTTTAGCATGAGCCGATGGTCGAGGTCGATCGGTTGTGGTCGGTACGGGTGATGCTGTGGGCGGACCGCTGGCGGTGGGTGGTGTTCTGCGGGTTGGGGGCGATGCTGTTGGGGCTTTGGGACACGTCTTGGCGGATCACGGCAGAGTCGGCCCGGCTGGCGTGGGTAGCCCAGGGCTGGGTCGAGACGGGCAGCTGGATGGACCCGGACGGGCATCACGCGGCGTTGTCGCCGGGGATGCTTCGGCTGTACGGGTGGATGATGGTGTGCCTCGGGGATGCGTGGGTCGGCGGCGTCAACGCGGTGGTGATGATGGGTGCTGGGTTGGGGCTGTGGGTGACGTATCACGTGATGCGAAGGGCGGGCCGGATGGGCGTGGGCCTGCAGGGGCTGGGGCTGGAGGGGTTTGCCGACGGTGATGGGCTCAGCGACCTGGTGAAACGCGTGGGTCGGGGGCAGGCGGTGATCGTGACCGGGCTGCTTGGGCTGAGCCTGCAGTGGGCGGAGTCGGCGGTTCGGCCGTTGACCGACGGGCTGTTCCTGGGCGGGGTGATGCTGGTATGGCTGGGCGTCGAGGTGGTGATCGAAGGCTGGTCGCGGCGTGCGGTGCGTGAGCGTCGTCGCCGGCTTCGGGATCAGCGGTTGTCGGGCGGGGCGGCGTCTGCCGAGCCGGTCACGCTCGTGGGCCGGCTGCGCCGTGCGGGGCTGGGTTGGTGGCTGATCAAGGGGCTGGGGTTGATCGGCGTGGGCCTGGCTTGGGCGTCGCTTTGGCGCAGCGTGTGGGTGGTGCTGGTCGCCGCGGTGGTGTTGGGGCTGGGCGTCGAACTGACGCGGGCGGTTTTTTGGCGGGCCCCTCCGCGTGAGGGCCTGGGGGTGGGTCGCCGTCTGCGGGCCGGGGTGTTGTGGGGCGGCTTGGGGTTGCTGGTCTTGGCGGGTGCGGCTTGGGCGTACCGGCGTTGGGTTGTGGGCATGGACCCTGCGTTGGGCTGGGGACCGGACCAGCGGGTGTTCTGGGAGTCGCTTCAGCAAGTGGACATGCGGCTCGGGGCGAACGTGGCGGCGTTGCTAGGGGAGGCGGCGACGGGCGGTGTGTTCGGGCTAAGGCTAGGCGTGTTGGCCTGGGTGCTCGGGCCCGTGACGCTGGGTTTTGCGGTGGTGTGGGCTTGGCGGTCGCGACCGATGTGGTCCTGCTGGGTGGGGCTTCTGGTGGTGCAGTGGCTGATCGTGCAGCCGCGCGACCGGTACGTGTTGGCTTGCCTGCCGATCGTGGCCTGGGCCTGGTGGCGGGCGGCGGTGGTGCTGGAGCGGGGCGTGCGGGCTTGGGTGTCTAGGCGTAGCACGGGTGGTGAAGGCAGAAGCGGAGCCTGGGGCGGGGCGATCGTGTTTGGATTTCTGGGGTTATGGCTTGTGGTGAATGCGGTGTGCTTGAGCCGGGTCTTGGTGGAACAGCGGTCGGGCGACGGCTGGTCGGCCTATCAAGGCGGGCGATATGCCGCGGTGCAAGCGTTGGCGGAGACCGCGGCTCGGACGACGCCGGAGGACGCGGTGCTGATCGGTTCGCGGGGGTTGCCGGCGATGGAGCTGGGGTATCTGGCGGGCCGGCGGGTGGTGCAGGAACTCAAGGAAGAGGTCGTGTTCGGCCCCGACGACGGGCAAGGCGTCACGCTGCCGGGCGCTTCGGCGTACTACGTCGTGGAGCCGATCGGTGAGCGGACCGCGGCGGAGCTGACGCGTCGCGGCTGGCGGTTGGGTGACCGCTTGGATGACGGCGGGGACGGCCTGGGACTACGCCGGGTCTGGCGGGACTAGTGGGGTTCTGCCACGCCTGCCCGCGGTTCAACCCACGGCACTGGGGGTCGCTGCGAGGTACTCCGAGACGATGAGGGCAGCGAACATGAAGATCCAGACCACATCGAGGAAGTGCCAGTACATGACCGTGAGCTTTACGGGGGTGTAGAACTCGTGGTCGTATCGCCCGTCGAGCGCTCGTTTGGTGACGACCAGCAGCGGGATGACGCCGCCAATCACGTGTAGCGCGTGAACGAGGACCAGGAAGAAGGCGAGCTGAAACAGGCGGGAGCTGTAGCCGGCGTCGGCAAGGGCTTCGTCGGTTAGCAGCTGGAGCATGGCCGGGGTCTGGGTGATGAGGAACCCGGCGGTGAGCCCGACCGTGATCATGAGCCAATTCCGCAGAGCGGCCTGGCGTTCGCGGCGGACCGCAACGAGGGCCTGGTGGATGGTGAATGAGCTGGCGAGGATCAGGACGGTGGAGATCGCCAGGAGCCAGGGCATCTCGATGGAACCGGCCGGGGGGGCGACGGGGGGGATGCGTTCGCCGGTGAGGGCGTTGGTTTTGGCGTAGGAGCCTTGGATGCGGATGATCGCGTAGCCAATCATCGAGGCGATGAAGAGGGCGGCCAGGGCCAGCAGGAACAGCCACATGCCCAGTTCCGCGGTGCCGCGGGGCACGCGGTGGCCTTCACGGCCGCCCTGGGCGATCTCGGACAATCGCTCGACGATCGGCGGGCGGGGAGGCGGGTCGTTTTCGTAGGGTGTCGATTCCAAGGCCTGATGGTAGACCGGGAAGTTCGGCACTGGCGGCGAGGGCTACCAGGATTTTGCGGCGAGGCGTTGCGAACCGTCAGAGCGGGGTGTCACAGCGACCTGGGTGCGACCCGCTGACAAGCCGAACGACTAGCGCATCACGTCCTGCTTCTGAGTGAGCGTGATCGGGACCTGCTGCGGCCGGCGCGGGGTGCCGGGGGAGAAGTAGTCAAGCCGGAGGGTGCGTCGGACCAAGATGGGCTCGGTGCGGGGGTTGCCCTGGTCGTCGAGCTCGGGTTCAGCGGTCAGCGGATTGAGGATCGGTTTGACCATGGGCTCGCCCGTGACCGGGTCTGGCACTTGGGCGACCTCACCGTAGATCCCAGAAACAAAGACGCTAAAGCGGTCCACGTCCTCATCCGGGACCGGCCAGATGGCGACGGTATCGCGCTGCGAGTCCGGGCCGGGGAGCATGGCCCCCGCGGTCTGGTTGAGCCGGAGCAGCAGCGGGTTGGCTAGCTGCTGCTTGACCGCGTTGAAGACAATATCGGGGATGGCCCGGTTGGTGATCACGACCCGGCCCGCGTCGGTGAGCACCGTGATGCGCCCGACGAAGTAGACCGGGTCGGCGGTCGGATTGGTCACGCTGAAAGGCATGTACCAGTACCAGCGGACCCGTCCGTCGATATTGACCGCCAAGGTGTCCGGGCTCTGATGGGTGAACGCGAGCTTCCAGGACGGGCTCACGAGCGCGGGTACCGGGAAGTTGCCCTGCGGATCGCCCGGATCGAGGACCGGATCATCATTGAGCAGGCCCCCCGCGTCCTGGGCGCGGGCTGAGCCGACCGCCAGCAGACCCAGCAGGACGGCCA
This sequence comes from Planctomycetota bacterium, assembly GCA_038749105.1. GTDB lineage: Bacteria > Planctomycetota > Phycisphaerae > Phycisphaerales > Phycisphaeraceae > JBCCOW01. The sequence continues at coordinate 37,713 of JBCDIM010000023.1, read as the reverse complement.
GCATAAACGCGACGAGGAGGGCGGGATGCCGTTCGGCGACAAGAAGGTCAGAGATGGGGCGGACGGCAGCGGATCGCGTGTTCATAAGAGGTAGACTTCGTGGGTGCGTCCGAAGATTGTAAGAGCTTGGCGGAAACCAGCCAAGGGCAGCTGACAATGGGTGGTGTTACCGGCGGACCCTGGGCTTGAAAGGGCGAACAGCCGACGGGACGGATAGATTCGGCACGGGCAGCAAGCCCAAGAGGAATGAGCATGCCAGAATCCAACGGGCATCGGGGACAGGCCGGGCCGAGCCACACGGCGGGCGAGTGCGCTGCGGTGCCGCCAACCGCGTCGGGCCCCGGGACGACCAGCCCGGATCAGATCGACCTAATCGGAGACTGGCACGCGGGGCCGGTGGCGGACGGCCAAGAGCGCACAGCGGTCTCGCTGGTGCTGACCGGTCGGCTACACACGCCGGGCGAGGCGGTGCGGGAGTTCGAGTCGTATCTGCATCGGCAGGGGATGAGCCGCCGCGAGTTGTGGGGGCTGTGGGAGCGGCCGGCCCCGCGCGGGAGTGAGGCAGAGCCCAGGCTTGGCGACGGCGGTTATGACCAAGCAGGCCTGCCGCCCTGGGCGGCGTCAGAACAGCTTCGGGCGGCGGTTATGGGGCTGCCCCAGCCGGGGAAAACCGCGATGCTGTTTCTTTCGCCATCGGTCGGGGGCTGGGCGGGCGGCGGTCGAGCAGGGGTGGAGCGGGTTGGGGCTCTTGTGCGGTCGGTATCTGATCGGCTGCTGGCGGAGAGCGTTGGGGGTGCCGGGGCACAGGCGTTAGAGGGCATCGAAGCCGATGGCGGACCGATCCGGATTGTGCAGGCACTCCTAGACCCCGGGCAGGTGCTGGAGCAAGAGGCGTTGGGCGTGGCCGGGTTTTCTCGGCTAGCCAAGCTGGTGTACATGGCCCGGACGCTTGAGCCCGACCGCCGGGCGCAGCAGCTCGACCTGAGCGGGCTCCAGGCCGAGAACGAAGCGGGATCATCGGGGTGGCGTGAGCTTGGCTACAGCCCGTTGACCCACGCCGCGTTCGCCTCGGGCGTGCTTGCCAGCTACGAGGACACGCAGGACTGCCCAGGGCTGCTGGGCCTCAGGACGATCGAGGATGTGTTGGCGGGGCACCGCGCGACGGGCCGGTTCGACCCGTCGCTCTGGCGGGTGCTGATGTGGGGCGACCAGCCCGCGGCGGTGATGCTGCTGGCAGCGGTCGGCCAGCTGGGCAGTGACGCGACTGACGCCGGCAGCGGTGCAACCCGCCCGCCGGCCGAGACCTACGAACTGGTTTATCTGGGGGTTGCCAAGCCGTTCCGCGGCCAAGGATTGGCGGGCCGGCTCTTACGGCACGGGATGGCGGTGGTTGAAGCGCGGGGCGGGCGTCGGTTGCTGCTGGCGGTGGACGACCGCAACGAGCCCGCGGTCAGCCTGTACCGCGCCTTGGGATTTCGGGCCACGGCCCGGAAACTTGCAATGATCCGACATCTCTAACGCCCGTCACTCACGCCAAAACGAGGCCACAGCCCGATGCTCGGGCACCTCATGGAAAGTGAGTCGCGCTCAGGCCAAATGAAGAGCGTTAGCGATCAACACTCGTATGCATCACCCGAGTTAGATCGCTTCTCAATTCGCTCACTTTTTGCTCACGCCTTATCCACTGCTCATGCTGTGTGAGGCCTGTGTGAGATTGGTGGAGAAAAAACGTTCAAGTTCATAACGGCTTATGTAAACGAATTATGAGCGTTTTTTGGGCGATCAGAACGCTCGAATCCTGGTTGATGCGAGTTGCGGCGAGGACTATCTTGTGCCGTTCACGGCGAAGGACTCGCCGGCGTCTCCCCGCTGCTCAGAGCGGTGCAAATTCACCCGAGTTTCTCTCGGAACTTCTTTTGCATCGTGTGCTGTTCGAGAGCGGCGGAACTTTTTGGACGCTACGGAAGGACCTACAAACTTGTTCCCGGCCGGGCGTTTCCTGCCGGGTATGTCCGCTCTTCTCTCCGACGCTGACCGCCCGCACGGGAGTCCGTTGCGCCGGTTGTGTTTGACTGTTTCGGAAACGAGGTTGTGACTTGACCACTGTCCAGACTCATCGCGCGATCGGTACGCGCCTCTCACGCCGGCTTGAAGCCGAACTGGGCCCGCGGAAGTATCAGATGTGGTTCGCATCGACCGCCACGTTCGATTACCTGGCGGACGACCAGTGCGTGCGGGTCTCGGTGCCGACCAACTACCACGCCGATCGCCTCGAGCGGCAGTACCGCGGCGCGATCGATGCGGTGGTGGCGGCCGAATACGGGCCGGACACCTCGGTCCGGATCGTGGTTGACGAGGCGTTGTTTGCCGAAGCTCGGTCGGGCTCGGGCGATGCCACGACCGCCGAGCCAGCGCCTCCGACCGGCCAAGCAAACCCCAAAGGGGTAGCGCCTCAAGACCCTGCCCCCACGCCCGGCAAGCCCACCGGTGGGACGAGTCGGACCGGCATCGACGCGGGCTACCCGCTTGCCAACGCCCAGCTCCGCCACCGCCTCGAACAATTCATCGTCGGCCCCTCCAACCAGCTCGCATATGCCGCGGCCTGCCGGCTGGCGGCTCCGCGCGAGTCGACCGACCCCGCGCTAACTGACCCGATCGACCCGCTGATGTCCGGAGCCCAGCTGCTATTCATTCACGGCGGCTGCGGCACCGGCAAAACCCACCTGATGCAAGGCCTCTGCCGACGCCTCCTCGAGACCCACCCCCGCGCCCGGCTGGTCTACACCACCGGCGAGCAGTTCACCAACAGCTTCATCCACGCGATCCAGACCAACACGCTCCCCGCATTCCGGCGGCGCATCCGTAACCTGGACCTGCTCGCCGTCGATGACGTCCACTTCCTGGCCTGCAAGGAGAAGACCCAACAGGAATTCCTGCACTGCTTCAACGAGATCGAGCTCAGCGGAGCCCGCGTGGTGCTCGCCTCGGACTGCCACCCTCGGCTGATCCACAGCTTCTCCGAGCCGTTGATCAACCGCTGCCTGCGGGGCATGGTGGTGCAAGTCGAGGTGCCGGACGCCGAGACGCGTCGGTCGCTGGTGCGGGCCCTGGCGATGCGGATGGGGATGGTGCTGCAGCCCGCGGCACTCGAACTGCTGGTGCAGCGCTGTGAGGGCTCGGTCCGAGAGATGGAGGGTCTGCTCACGAAGCTCTACGCACTGGCGTCGATCAGCGGGTCGCGCGGGGGCACCGCCGGCGGCGTAGGCAACGTCCTATCCGAACCGATCGGACACATGCTGGTCGACCGGCTCCTGGCAGGGGTGGCCGGGCGGAACCAGACGCCCGCTCGGCCCGTTCGGTTCGCCGACGTTTTGGACGTGGTTTGCGCCCGTTTTTCGCTGGAGAACGACCACGTGCTCGGGCGCGGCCGGCACGCCCACATCGTGATGGCCCGATCGCTGGTGTGCTATCTGCTGCACCGGCTCGCTCCGATGTCGTACCCCGAAATCGCTCGGGCGATGGGCAAAAAGAACCACTCGGGCGTCCTGGCTGCGGCCGGGCGGATCGAGCGTCGATTGCTCAACCGCGAAGACGTCCGCGTGCCGACCTGCCCCGATCCGATCCCCCTCGAAAGCCTGGTGCGTGAGCTGACCGATCAGGTCCGCGATCGGCTCTAGACCCGTGTTGACAGGCTTTGGCCGGGAATGCCCGTCTTCTTGGCACCGTGGGTTGCCTTACCCCTCGGGAAGGCCTTGGGCCCGCCGGATGGCGGCGCGGCCGAAGTACTCGCGGTGGACCTCGGGCAGGGGCGGATACCGCAGCGATCGACCGAAGAACAACCCCGCGATCGCGGCGAGCAGGAGCGTGGCCACGATCACCGAGAGGATCTGGATCGTGAAGGTCCCGATATCGCCACGCACCCAGCCGATGATGTGCCCCGCCGAGACGGCCACGGCCGCCACCACAAAGGGGTTGTTGGACTGGCGCAGCAGCAGTTCGTCCGCTATCCGGACCGCGAGCCCGGCGAGCACCGCGTAGACCAGAATCATCCACATCCCGCCCTCGTGGTACGCATGACCCACCACGCTCGGGCCCCACGTCGCCTGACTCCCATACAGGTTGTAGTGCACCTGAGGCAGCAGGTAACCCAGTCCGATCGGCTTGTCGGGGAAGAACCGCCGGGGGATGGGGTTGACCGCGACAAAGTAGAGGCTGTGGAACGGGGAGACCGCGTGCTCGAACCGGCCGGTGTAGAACTCGATGGAGACCAGCGACGTGTCGACGGTGTCCTGTTGCAGGATCGTGTCCCAGTCGCCGTTGATGATGCCCGACGGCAGGCGTTCCACGAGCTTCCAGGTGTTGCCCAGGGTCATGTCCATGCCGTGGATGGTGTGCCGCACCGACCCGTAGCCCACCACGACCAGCGCACCACCGATCATAAAGACCGCAGTCCACGCCAGCAGCTGCTTCCGCGGGGCGTACCGGAGCTTGAACCAGTACAGGCTGAACGGGATCACCGCGACCAGGGCCACCAGGTTGCGCCGGCCGATCGAGCCGTAGAACCCCAGCACCAGCGACACCGTCACCGCGACGACCAGCAACGCCCACAGCAGCGGGTTGCCCTTGTCCACCAGCAGGCCGGCCAATACCAGCACCACCAGGATCATCGGCAGCTTGTCGCCCAGCAGCCCCGAGAGCTCGAAGAGCACCGGCACCGGGATCCGCACCACGCGGATGGCGGACATGACCAGGACCACCGGCACGATCATCAGCAACGCGATCGGCGTGATCTGCGGCCAGTTCAGCAGCCGCTTGCCCGCGACCCGCTGCGGCCATTGAGTCTTGTGGTAGACCAGCAGCAGGACCGTGTAGAACAGCGTGATCGAGATGAAGTACCGCCAGTACGTCGCGGTCTGATAATCTGCGAGGTGATCGCTGAGGTGCGTGTTGGCGTGGGTGATGGCCGCGAACCCCACGAACGGGATCCCGCCGAGCAGGAACAGGTTGCGGACCGTGAAGAGGTCGTTGCCGTGCCGGACGGTCGGATACAGGATCAGGCCCGTGAAGACCACGATGAAGACCACGCCGAAGATGCCCGTAAACGCCTGCATTGCTTTTACTATCGGCTGGTGGGAGTGGCATGTAAGCATCCCCAGGCGGGGAACCTTGAGGGCCTCTTATCGTACCCCCGCTTTTGTGATCGGGTGTCTGATGATGGCCCTGAGCGAGGCCGCGACGGGGCAGCCCGCGGTGGTGTTCGAGCCCGGTGCGAGGCCCCCCGCGGCGACCGAGCCCGGAGTACACCCCACCCCGGGTCCGATCATCTGGTTCAACATCGGCGGGTCCTCCAACCGACCCAACCGCCGCTCCGTGGGGTGGCTCGGGCCCGGCGGCAGCTGGGACCTGTTCGTCCAGACCCAGGTCCGGCCGCTGCTCAGCCAGGGCGCCCGCCGTGTGATGCTCCACAACCCCTTCGGCCACGAGCCCGACACCTCCATGCAGTTTGACCAGGCCGTCCACGCCCTGGACGCCCAAACGCACTGGCTCACCACCGGGTTCGTCACCGCCTGGCACCCCGTGGTCCGCGGCGACTACACCGACGGGCAGCCCGTCGAGGTCATCTGCTATCTGGGCAAGCTCCACGACGACCCCGACTTCAAGCCGAGCAACCCGCTGCACGAACCCGCGCCGTTCTGGCTGGCACGGGCGTGGCAGAGCCTCCGGCCCCCCCTCGAGGCCGGCATGTCCATCGCCATGGACGCCTCCTCCAACGCCCCGGAAGACAGCCCACAACACCGCCTCATCCAGATGCTCCGCAGCCTTGGCGTGACCGTCTACGTCGAAGCCCGGCCCTACAAGAACCGCCCCCATCTTTTTGGCATGCCCGTCATCAGCCGGGACGACTTCTGGAGCACCTCCGACCCCGCAAAGAACCCCGGTGCCCGCCCGCTCTACGCCCGCAACGACCAGCTCCGCGGCGAGATCATCCGGATCCTGCTGCCCCTGCCCCAGACCGCCGAAGAAGCCCGACGCCGCATCCACAAGATCCAACGCGACGGCCACACCCCCGCGCTGCTCATGCCCACACTCAACGCCCTGGGCATCCGCAACCGCGAACTGCTCGAGAACACCCCCCCGCCCGCACCGGACCCAGATCAAGCCCCAGCCCCCGCGGCATCGCAGCCCGGCTCCTGACCCGGCCCCCCGCTCAGCGTTGCTGGTACCACGCCCACAACGCCTCCAGCCCGGCCTCGACCGGCGTCTTCGGGTCGTACCCCAATAGCCGCCGAGCCTTGTCGATGTTCGCAAACGTGATCGCCGGCTCGGACGGCGGGGCGTCGGGCGTCTCCAGCACCGCCTGCTTGCCCACCAGGCCCTCGATGATCGTCACGAAGTCGGCCATCAATACCGGCTCGCCTCGGCCCAGGTTCACCACCTCGTAGCCCAACGGCGTGTCCATCGCCGCGATGACCCCCGCGACGATATCGCCGGCGTAGGTCCAGTCCCGCTTCATCTGACCGGCGTTGAAGAGCGTGATCGTTTCGCCCTTGGCGATGCGGTCGGTGATCATGAACGGCATCATGTCGGGCCGGGCGCGCGGGCCGTAGACGCTGAAGAACCGCACTGCCGTGAAGTTCATCCCGTGGAGGTTGTGGTAGGTGTAGCCGAGCAGCTCGCCGGCCTTCTTGGACGCGGGGTAAGCGGAGAGCGGGGCGTTGGCGGGGTCGTCTTCGGTGAAGGGCAGGCGTTGGGTGTGGCCGTAGGCCGAGGAGGTCGAGGCGAAGACGAAGTTGGGGGCGGCGGCGGGGTCGCCGGCGTCTTCGCCCAGGGTCTTGGCGGCTTCGAGCAGGGCGACCGTGCCGTTGATGTTGACGTCGGTGTAGAGCGGGGTGCGGCCGATGGAATATCGGACGTTCGCCATCGCCGCGAGGTGGGCGACCGCCTGGGGCCGGTGCTCGCGGAAGACCTCGAGCATGGTCTCGCTGTCGCGGATGTCGGCCTCGACCAGGGTGAACTGCTCGTGCCCCAGCGCCGCGGCGACATTGGCCCGCTTCTGGCCCACGTCGTAGTAGTCATTAAAGTTGTCGATCCCGACCACTCGCCGGCCCTGCGCAAGCAGCTCGTCGGCCAGGGTCGATCCGACCAGGCCCGCCACACCGGTAATCAGGTAAGGAGCATCCGCCATACCTCAATGCTATCGGCCCGTCCCCGCGGCGGCATCAGCACGACGGCTCACTTCACGGGGTTGGTGTATCGGTCGTCGCTCCGCAGGGCCTCGCGGTATCGGCCGTGGACCCCCGCGGTCGACTGGCGGACCGACTCGACCACCGCCTGGACCTCCGGGCAGTCGGGGTAGTCGGCCGCGAGGCTGTCGAGGGCGGCGGCGGTCTCGCCCACGGAGTTGTCTTCCATGTAGCGGTAGAGCCGGCGGTAGGCGTCCTTGAGCTTGTCGCCGGTGCCGGGGGGCAGCTCGCGCCGGCGGACGCCGATGGCGTTGATGCCGCGGACCTTCGCGGGGTTGCCCTCGACGGTCATGTAGGGCGGCACGTCGTGGACCACGCGGGTCATGCCGGCGACGAACGCGGCGGTGCCGATGGTCACGAAGTGGTGCACGGCCGAGGCCCCGCCGATCGCCGCGCCCTGCTCGATCAAGACGTGCCCGGCGAGCTGCACCGCGTTGGTGATCACGACGTGGTCTTTCACGACGCAGTCGTGGGCGATGTGGGCGTAGGCCATGATCAGGTTGTGCGACCCGATGACGGTCTTGCCGTGGTCGTTGGCCGTGCCCTTGTGGATGGTGACGTTCTCGCGGATCTCGTTGTGGTCGCCGATGACCGTCAGCGAGTCTTCGCCGTCGTACTTCAGGTCCTGCGGGTCGGCGCCGATGCAGGTGAACGGCCAGACCACGTTGCCCTCGCCGAGGGTGGTGTTCCCGGTGAGCGAGACGTGGGACCGCAGCTCCGTGCCGGCGTTGACGGTGACCCCTGCATCGATCGTGCAGTAGGGCCCGACATAGACACCGGAGGCGAGCTCGGCCTTGGGGCTCACAACGGCGGTGGGATGGATGGTCGGCATGCTTGAAAGATGAAAGATAGACGATGAAAGATGGCAGGTAGATGCTCGATGCAGATTGCATCTCTCATCCATGAGCCTTCATGTTCTTCGTCATTCCTGGTCGTCGTCCACCATCATGAACCGGACCTCGGCCTCGGCGGCGAGCTCCTCCCCAACATACGCCCGGCAGCGCATCTGGGCGATCCGCCGACGCACCTTCACAGCCTCGGCTTCGAGGAACAGCTGGTCGCCGGGCACCACGGGGCGGCGGAGCTTCACGCGGTCCAGTGACAGCAGCACCGGCAGCTTGCCGACCTGGTCCAGGGACTGACCGATCAGCAGCCCTGAGAGCTGGGCCATCGCCTCGACGATCAGGACGCCCGGCATGATCGGGGTCTGCGGGTAGTGGCCCTGGAAGAACGGCTCGTTGATCGAGACGTTCTTGACCCCTAGCGCCCGGCGGTCGGTCTCGATCTCCAGCACGCGGTCGACCAGCAGCATCGGGTAGCGGTGCGGCATCATCCGGAAGATGCGGCGGATGTCGAGCTTGACCTCTGAGGTGGACAGGGCCTTGAAGCGGTTGGCACGGTGCTGGCGGATCAGCTCGCGGACCAGCCGGTGGTTCATCGGGTGGCCCGACTTGTAGGCGACGATGCGTCCGGCGACGGGGGCCCCGAGCAGGTAGAGGTCGCCGATGAGGTCGAGCATCTTGTGGCGGACCGGCTCGTTGTCGAATCGGTAGGTGTTGGAGCCGAGCGGCTTGCCGTCGGTGCCGATGACCAGCGCGGTATCGACGGTGAGGTGGGGGAACAGCCCGGCCTTCTGGGCGGCCTCGGCCTCGTGTTGGAGGGAGAAGGTGCGGGACGCGGCGAGCTCGTCGCCGTAGGACCCGGTCGCCATGTCGAAGGTGTGGATCTGCCGACCGATGGGCCCGTCGCCGTAGTCGAGCTCGTAGAGCAGCTGGGCGTCGTCGGCGTCGCTGGGCGTGGCGGCGACGAGGGCGTCCTCGTGGCGGATCATGACCGGCTCGGTGACGTGCAGGCGTTGACGGGTGGCGGTGCCCGCGGTGAGGCCGGCCTGGCCGATCGCGTCGAAGAACGGCTTGGCCGAGCCATCCACCCCGGGCACCTCGGGGGCGTCGATCTCGATCAGCAGGTTGTCGATGCGGTGGGCGGCCACGGCCGAGAGCAGGTGTTCGACGGTGTCGATGCCGGCTTCGCCGAGCTTGAGCGCGGTGCGCCTCGGCCGCTTGACCACGTGGTGGACCAGCGCGGGGATCGGGTCGGCGTCGGGCAGGTCGGTGCGTTTGAAGGCGATCCCGTGGTTGTCCGGGGCGGGCAGGAACCGGACGGTGGCCTCGACACCATTGAACAGGCCCTTGCCCGAGACGGTCGCCTCTTCGGCGATCGTGTGCTGGACCTCTTCGGTAGGGGGGTCGGCGGGCTGGAGGGTGGGCGATGAGGCGGTGGTCATGATCCGGCCTCCGCGGGCTTGGCGTGGTCGTGCATCAACGGCCGGGCGGCTTTGAGTAGATCGGGCAGCTTGCGGAGCGCGGCGTATTCTTTGAGCTTGGTCTTGTTTTGGTCCGCGGGCGTGCCGAACCAGGTCTCGCCATCGGGGATGTCGCTCATGAGCCCGGAGCCGCCGGCGAGCCGGACCTGCGACCCGATCTTGAGGTGGTCGGCGATGTTGGTCGCCCCGCCGATGACGGTCGCGTCGCCGATGGTGCACGAGCCGCCGACCGCGGTGCACGCGGCGATCACGACGTGGTTGCCCAAGATGCAGTTGTGCCCGATCTGGATCAGGTTGTCGAGCTTGCAGCCGTTGCCGAGGACGGTGGCGTCAAACTTGGCACGGTCGATGGTGGTGTTCGCGCCGATCTCGCAGTCATCGCCGAGGATGACGATGCCGATCTGGGGGACCTTCACGAAGCAGAAGTTGCCGGCGTCGTCCTGACCGGGGCGGTAGCCGAAGCCGTCGGCGCCGATGACGACGCCGGGGTGGAGGGTGCAGCGGTGGCCGAGGGTGCAGCGTTCGCGGACGGTGGCGTGGGTCCAGAGGGTGCAGCCGTCACCGAGCCGGGCGTCGTCATGCACCGTGGCGTGGGCGTGGAGGGTGCAGCGGTCGCCGAGGACTGCGTGTGGGCCAACGACGGCGTAGGGCCCGAGGGTGCAGCCCTCGCCAAGGGTCGCGGTAGGGTCGACGATCGCGGTGGGGTGGATACCGGGGTCAAGCGCGGGCGGCGGCGGTGCATACAGCTCGAGCACAGCGGCCATCGCAAGGTCAGCAGACGGCACGGTGATCACGGCCTGATTACGGTCGGCGTGGGGCTGGGCGTCGATCCCCTCGCTGACCAAGACCGCACCTGCCTGGCAAGCCTGCCAAGCAGGGAGCAGCTTGGTGTCTCCGAGAAAGGTCAGCTGATCGGGCTCCGCACGATCGAGGTCGGCGAGGCCCTGAAGGGGCAGGTCATCCGGGCCGGCGAGCTGGCCGTTGACGTGCTGAGCGATCTGGGCGGTGGTGTAAGTGGGCAAGGGCGAGACGGGGCCGGGGCGGGTTCGGGTCTGCCGGCAGAGCGCGGCATGACGGTCGGCCCGGGCACAGGCTCCTGTTATCCGGCGTTGAACTCGTTGTTCATCTGCAGGATGATCTGCTGGGTCAGATCGACCGCGCCGTCGTGCCAGAGCACCTTGCGGTTCTGGAACACCGTGGCGAGGTCTTTCGGCGCCAGCTTCTCAAGGTCGGGCTCGGGCGACTTGTACATCAACACCTTGTAGCCGTTCTGGGCGGCGATCCGGCCGGCGGCCTGGATCACGTCCTGATAGACCTTGGCAAAGTGCAGCGAGGTGTCGCGGGTCAGCCGGGCCTGTTCGAACTTGAGCAGGGCTTCGAGCTGGATCGTCTGAAGCACGATGTTGTTCTCGATCTCGCGGGCCTGATCACTGCCAGGCGCCGCCACCTTCAAACGGGCCTTGAGCTGCTCGATGTCGGCCTCACGCTGACTCTTCTCGGCTTCGATCGTCGCACGACGCTTGTTGAGCTCGGCCTGGAAGGCGTCCTGGACCGCGAGCTTGCGGATCACCGCCTCGACATCAGCCACCGCGACCGGCCCGCCCGCGGCGCCGTGGGCGTCGAGCTTCTGCCCGGTTAAGAGGATCACGGCAAGACCCAACGCGGCACAGAGGCCCACGGTGAGGTGCAGCGTGGAAGGGGCTGAACGGCGGGGGGCCGCGCTTGGGGTGCTTGAGAGGGTAGGGTTCACAGCATGGCTCCTGAACGTGGGGACAGGGGTCGGAGAAATCGGGTTCGGGCCGGAGTGCGTCTGGCCGGCCGCACAAAGTACCAGAGCGGCGCGAGGAAGGGCAGAACAACCGCTCGGCAGCCCGGATTCTGCGGGTGCGGCCAACCCCCCCCGATGGGCCTCTGCTCACGGTGCTCAGGTTGGATCGGGAGCAATCTCGCTGGCAAAACGCTCACGGAAAGCGTCGAGCGAAGCAATCCCCTCAGGCAGCTCGGCCTCTTCTATTAATAAGATTGGGATGCCATCACGGACCGGGTAGCGGAGCCCGGACCCGCTGGGCCTTTCGGCCACCAGAGCCTCGCCGTCTTGACGCAGGGGGCTTCGGGTGAGCGGGCAGACCAGGATGCGGAGCAGGTCGGGGTCGAGCGGGGGCTGAGGCATGGCCGGAGCATAGGGCAGATCCGCCCGAGTCGAGACTTCCACGGATCAACGCAGAGCATGGAGCAGGCGATCGACGGCTTCGGCGGGCACGCGGCACTGGCCGAGCGTCACCGCCTTGCGGGCCCCGTGGTAGTCACTGCCGCCGGTCGCAATGAGATTGAACCGCTGGGCGAAGGCCTCGAACAGGCGGGTATCGGCGGGGCGGTGGTCGCTGTGCCGGGTCTCGATGCCGCGCAGGCCCTGGTCGACCAGCAGGCTGACCGCGTGCTCGAGGGCGTCGTCGGGGAGCCGGAGCTGCACCGGGTGAGCCAGGACCGCAAGCCCACCGGCCGCGTCGATGGCCTGGATCGCGTCGCCCGCCGAGAGCTGGTCCTTCCGGGCATACGCCGGGGCCCCCACCCCGATGTACCGCCGGAACGCCTCGTGCACCGACCGGACGTAGCCCTTCTCCACCAGCACCTGAGCGATATGCGGCCGGCCGACGACGTGACCCTCGCCCCCAGCCGCCTCGATCACCTCGCCGTAATCGAGATGCACCCCAAGCCCCGCGAGCCTCTCAAGGATCATCGGGTTGCGTTCGTGCCGGCTGGCGCTGAGCCGATCGCGGATCGCCAGGATGCCGGGGTCCTCCGGGTCGATCCCGTAGCCCAGCAGGTGCAGCGTGCCCCGACGGGCGACGGCCTGGGCATCCTCGCCGTCATCCCCGTCCAGCAGGGCGGGATCGACGACGGGGTCGGCCGACAGCTCGATGCCTGGGATGAAGGTCACGCGCAACCGCTTGGCCTCAGCGGCACAGGCCGATAACCCGTCGGGCGTGTCGTGGTCCGTCAGCGAGAACGCGGCCAGGCCGGCGTCCTTCACCAGCCGGGGCAGGGCGTCGGGCGGGTCCGTCCCGTCGGACGCGGTCGAGTGCATATGCAGGTCGCAGAAAGCCAAGGGCCGGGATGGTAGGGCAAGACCGCCGTGCGATATCAGGCGAACCCCGTGTAGAAATGTAATGAGAACGGGTTATCATATCTCGCCCCAAGAGCTCAAAGGCCAATTGATCAGGCCTGCTGCTCAAGGGCTAACTGCCAGTCATGCCCCAACCAGCAGACTTCCCCGATCCGGCCCGCTTTAAACACTTCTGATGATCCGCCCAGTTCCCTACCCACGGCCAGGCCGTCCGCGAGGAGTATGCCCGAGTGATCCAGGCTTCACGCTGATTGAACTCCTCGTGGTGATCTCCGTGATCGCCCTGCTGGTGGGGGTCCTGCTGCCTGTTCTCGGCAGCGCCCGCGAGGCTGGCCGCACGTCGGTTTGTCTCAGCAACATGAGGCAGATGGGCATCGCGGCGGCTGCATACGCGTACGACGACAAGGACACCATCCTGCCCAGCGTCGGCTTCGCTCACGGCGGCGAAGTCATCCCCGGCGGCGAGCAGGGCTCCTGGTTCTTCCAGCTCCAGCAGTATTCCCAGGGCGATACCACGCTGATGGTCCGGTGCCCCAGCGACGACAGCCCCTTCTGGGAGCAGCCGTTAGGGGCCGTCTTCCGCCGGGTCAGTTACGCCACCAACTTCCTCATCACCGGCCTCTCACCCGTCTACTCCGGCACCGACGGCTGGAACCGCCTGGACCGCTTCCCCCGACCAAGCAACCTGATCTGGGCGCTCGAGCTGGTGGAAGCCCAGAAGACCGGCGACTTTGCGGTCGCCGATCACGTCCACCCCCTGACCTGGTCCACACCGATCGGCAACCTCGACAACAAGATGAGCGAACAGGTCGAGCTCGATCAGCACACCGAACGATCCAACTACGCCTTCGCCGACGGCCACGCCGCCACACTCCCCCGTGCGGAAGTGCTCGACTACCCCGCTGGAGTCATCCTCCCTATCGGCGACCCGAATGATTGGACCCGTAACCGTTTCTACCCGGATGTCGCGAAGTAGCACGCCGGCAGTCCATTGATCCCTTACCCGGAGAAATACCTTGTTTGCCAACTCAATCCTGTTCCCTCGCATGTCCGCGGTATGCACCGCGAGCGGCTTCCTTTTCGCCGCCACAACCGCCGCACCGGCGCTGGCCGGTGGTGGTGACGAGTCGCCGCACGTTGTCATCGCGGTCAACGCCGGAAAAATCGTCACCGCCTTCGAGGGCAGTGACGGCACGATCATCGTCACCGAAGACGAGGGCCGTGGTGGCCTCACCAACGACCAATTTGAAGAAGCCCCCTTCGACATCGGCTTCGAAATCCCTGACCAGGAGGAGATCAACGACCTGATCGACGATGGCGAACTCCCCGCCGGCAGTACCGAGTGGGACCTCGCCAACGACGCCATCACCCTGGTTGGCTTCGATGTGCCCGGCGACTTCCGAGTTGACAACGGTGCCGTCGTAATCGACGAAGACGGTGAGAGCTTCCAGCTCTTCGCCCCAGGAAGCCTCCCCGACGCCCACCTCTTCTTCACCTTCGAAGGCCCCGTCCCCGGGCTCACCGGCTCAACCACCGGTCAGTTTCGGCTCAGCAGTTCGGGCTTCACCACCTCTGACCCGTTCAGCATCACCCTCGCCGTCCCCGAGCCCACCTCGCTCGTGCTGTTCGGCCTCGCCGCCCCGGCCCTGATGCTCCGTCGTCGCCGCGGTTAAGCCCTAAAACCCCCCCATCCAAAGAAAAGGCCCGCCACTCCACCGGCGGGCTTTTTCATGCGCGGTATCCACTCTCCGCTCAGCCCGACACCACGCCCCGCTCCCGCAGCAGCCCCACCACCCGCTCTACGCTCTGCTCCACCGCCAGCTCGTGCGTCGGCAGACGCAACGCCGGCGACGCCGGCGCCTCAAACGCCTGGTGGATCCCCGTGAAGTCCTTGATCTGGCCCGCCCGCGCCTTCTCGTAAAGCCCCTTGGGGTCGCGCGACTCGGCGACGTCCAGCGGCACATCCACGAATACCTCATAAAAGTCCACGCCCGCCGACGCGTGCACCTCCGCCACCGCTGCACGCCCGTCCCGGAACGGCGAGACGAAACTGCAGAGCACGATCAGCCCCGCGTCAGCCATCAGCGCCGCGACGTGTGCGACCCGCCGGAGGTTCTCCGACCGGTCCGCTTCGCTGAAGCCCAGGTCGCCGCACAGCCCGTGCCGCACGTTGTCTCCGTCCAGCCGGTACGCCACCCGCCCCTGCCTGAACAGCTCGGCCTCGGCCGCCACCGCCACCGTCGACTTGCCGCTGCCCGACAGCCCCGTGAACCACAGCGTCGCGCCCTTCTGGCCCAGACGCTCGGCCCGAGCCGCCGCGTCGATCGACCCGCCGTGCCACACCACATTCGAGGACACCCCATCCGGCCCGCCCGACTCGCTCTTTTCGTTCATCCCCGCAGCCTACCCCACCCCACCCGCCGCCACCACCGCCAACGCAATCCCATCCCTGACCCAGCCCGCAGTACGATCCCCCCATGCAACTGCCCGACGCCATCGCCCACGCCACCGCCCCGGTCTTCGATGCCCTGCCCCTCGAACAGGCCATGCCCGAGCTCGTGCCGTCGGGCGATGCCTCGGCACCGGTGTTGGAGGCGGTCAAGCACGCCGTGAGCGATCCGACCCTCGCGGACTACCCAGGCCTGCGGGCCGGGCTCTGGCTCTACGCCGACGCGCTCGACGCATCGCACGACATCTCGCAGGCCATGCCCGATCCGACCGGGTCGTATTGGCACGCGATCATGCACCGCCGCGAGGGCGACTTCAGCAACAGCAAATACTGGTACCGCCAGGCCGGCGACCACCCCGCAATCCAGGCCGTCCCCGATACGCCGGGCTTCGACCCGTTCGCCTTTGTCGATCGTGTCGCAGCAGACGACGGCGGGGCCACGCACGCCGAGCTGGTCACGCTCCAACGCCAAGAGTGGGCAACCCTCTTCCAGTGGTGTGCGTCTCATCCGGGCTAGCGCACCGGCCCGCAAGGACAAGCAGTACGCCAAGCGATCCGAACGGCTCAGCGCCGCGGCGGCCCGGTGATCGCGTTGGCCGCTGAGAAATGCGATCGCACCGACAGGCCCGATGCCTGCCGTGTGGTGGGGCAAGGAAGCGCCATTCCACGGCCCAGCATCTGAGAATGAAGCTCAATACACGCCACTTCTGCCCAGTCGAAAGGCGGGTAATTTCTTCTGCTCGGATTATGCGCGCGGCCTTGGCTCGCAAGCGATTGGCGCTCAAATCACGAAAACCCTGGCATTCACAGGCTCAATGAAGCACACGCCGGTTTTTTTTTACCGCTTCTAAAGAGTGGCTTGATTTTTGCCATGTGCTAGGGGTCACCCCGTAATTTGCGGACGATGAGGTCCCAGCTCACAGCCCCTTCCAGGGCTCGGCTGGGTTTTTTTATGCAGTACCCAAAACTTTTCGTAGTGCGAGGCCGTTCCGGCCGGCGGCAAAACGCCACCGAGCCCTGGGCGGACTCCCGCCGCGACGGGAGGGGATTCCACTGATGCGTGTCTTGTTGCTCGGCGTGAACTACCGCACCGCGTCGCTCTCCCTCCGTGAGTCACTCGCCATCGGCAAGGACCGGCTGCCCGAGGTGCTCGCCGCCTTCCGTCGGCAGTTCCCCGAGTCGGCCGAGTGTGTGCTGCTCTCGACCTGCAACCGCACCGAGCTGTATGTCGCCCGCCCGACCCACGCCGAGCCGAGCGTGGACGCGATGCGGGCGTTCCTTGCCGAGCAGACCGGGGCGGACCTCGCCGAGCTGACCGCGATCTCGATCCACCGGGAGCAGCACCCCGCGGTGCACCACCTGTTCCGGGTGACCGCGGGTCTGGACGCGATGGCGGTGGGCGAATCGCAGGTGCTGGGGCAGGTCCGCCGCGCCTACGACGCCGCCCGCGCCGCCGGGACCGCCGGGCCGGCGCTGCACCGCGTGTTCCAGTCCGCCCTGAAGGACGCCCGCCAGGCCCACCGGCTCAGCGGGGCCGACACCCTCCGGCAGTCGGTGAGCACCATCGCCGTCTCGTTCGCCGGGAACCTCTTCGAGTCGCTGGACGACAAGACGGTCGTCGGGCTCGGGGCCGGCGATGTCACCCGCTCCGCGTTGCAGCGCATGCAGGAGGCCAAGCCGGGCAAGACCTGGGTCGTCAACCGCACCCCCGAAGCCGGGGCCCGGCTCGCCGATGAGCTGAACCTGCACCATGCCGGCGGCGGTGCCCGCCCCTGGGAAGACCTCGACGAAGTGCTGGTCGAAGCCGACATCGTCCTCACCGGCACCTCTGCACAGACCCCGGTGATCACCGCCGACCGCTTCCGCAGCCTGGTGAAGAAGCGGCGCAACCGCCCGCTGTTCCTGATCGACCTGGCCGTACCCCGCGACGTCGAGCCCGAGGTCGGGGCGCTGCCCAACGTCTACCTGTTCAACCTCGACGACCTCAACGCCGCGATGGCGGAGGCCCCCGAGAACCGGGACAAGATCGAGCACTGCGAAGCCCTGGTCCGGGCCGCGGCCGACCGCTGCATCGGGGCCGCCCAGCACCAGGACCTCGGCGTGCTGGTCCGTCAGCTGCGGGGCAAGCTCCAGGGCATCGCCGACCACGAGCGCGACCGCACGGTCCGCCGGATGCGGCACCTCCACGAGACCCAGCAGTACGACCGCATCGAGTCGCTGCTCGACGAGCACACCCACCGGCTGATCAACAAGCTGCTGCACACCCCGCTGAGCCAGATGAACGCCCCGCGTCGCGGCCAAGGCCCCCAAGACCCGATCTCGCGTGAGGCTCAGACCCACTCGGCCCCGCCCGAAGCCTCCATGGGCTTCTACGCCGCGGCCCTGCGTCGGCTCTTTGACCTCCAGGACCTGCCCGCCACCCCGACCCGGGTCACCCCCACCGTGAACACCGAACCCCAAGACGCCCCCACCACCAAGCCCTCCGCCCGTCAACCCGCCGAGGCGCTGACCGCCGCCTAGCCCGACGCAAGTCCCAACTACCCCCCACCTACCCGCGACCGCTCCACAAGCAGTATTGGATGGATAAGCAGTCTTACGAACCCGATCCCAGCCCCAACGACGTCTCGACGACCGCGGTGCTCGAAGACTCCGGCCCGTCGCCCGCTAGCGATCCGGCCGCCGACCCCGATCCGCAGCCGGTCCCCGAAACGCCCAAGACCCGCGGCAGCCGCGCGACCGCCGAGGTCGATCAGCGCATCGTCGTCGTCGGCGGCGGCATGGTCGGCTACTGGTTCGCCAAGAGCCTCGCCGAGCGCGACCCCGACGCCAAGCTCGGCATCACCGTCATCGGCGACGAGCCCCGACCCGCCTACGACCGCGTCAACCTCACCGACCTCTTCACCGACAAGAACCACCGGGACCTCGAGCTGGCCCAGTCGTCCTGGTACCGCGACGCAGGCATCGAGCTCATCGTCGGCCAGCGCGTCGTCTCGATCGACCGCGAGCAGAAACACGTCACGACCGACACCGACCGGACCGTCCCCTACGACCGCCTCGTCCTCGCGACCGGCTCGCGGGCCTACCTCCCCGAGGTCGAGGGCAACGGCCTGCCGGGCGTGTTCGTCTACCGCACCGT
This sequence comes from Planctomycetota bacterium, assembly GCA_038749105.1. GTDB lineage: Bacteria > Planctomycetota > Phycisphaerae > Phycisphaerales > Phycisphaeraceae > JBCCOW01. Next base: position 19,437 of record JBCDIM010000023.1, on the reverse strand, counting down.
CGAGGATGTCGCCGCGATCCAGGAGCGGGCCGCGTCCGCCAAGCGGGCGGTGGTCATCGGCGGCGGGCTGCTCGGGCTCGAAGCCGCGCGGGCCGTCCACGCGATGGGCGTCGAGACCGTGGTCTGCGAACGCAGCGGCGGGCTCATGGCCCGGCAGCTCGACGCCGCCAGCGCGAACATCCTTAAGAACGAGGTCCAGGACCTGGGCATCGAGGTCCTGCTGATGCGCCGCATCCACTCGATCCACGCCCGCGACCCCGCGCTGGTCGAAGCGGGCGAAGCCCTGGCGCTGCGGCTCGAGTTCGAGGAGAACAAGGCCCCGCTCGGCGCCGACCTGGTCATCTTCGCCACCGGCATCCGCTCCCGCGACGAGCTCGCCGCCGACGCCGGCCTCGAGGTCTCCGGCAGCAGCCACGGCATCGTCGTCGACGACACCCTCACCACCTCCGACCCCGACATCCACGCCATCGGCGAGTGCGTCCGCCACCGCGGCCTGGTCTACGGGCTCGTTGCTCCGGGCTACACCATGGCCGAGGTCCTCGCCGACCGGATCACCGGCAAGACCAAACGCGTCTTCGAGGGCGGCGACATGTCCTGCCGGCTCAAGCTCATGGGCGTCACCGTCGGCGTCTTCGGAGACTACGAGGCCGAGTGCCGCAGCGTCTCCCGACACCGCCCCGACTCACGCCGAAGCCTGCTGATCCAGGGCAACCGGCTGGTCGGCGCGACCGTCCTCGGCGAGTGGGACCAGATCAGCCAGCTCCAGGAGGCGGTCGACTCCAACGCCTTCATCAGCACCCGCATGATCGACCGGTTCGTCAAGACCGGCGACCTCTGGGCCCCGCAGAAAGTCGCGCTGCCCGTGGCTCAATGGCCGCAGCACCGCCTGGTCTGCAACTGCATGAAGCTGACCCGCGGCCAGCTCAGCGAGGCGATCGATGCCGGGGCGCTGACCTGCCAGGCTCTGCAGGACAAGACCGCGGCCGGCACGGTCTGCGGCTCCTGCATGCCGCTGCTCCAGGAGCTCACCGGCGGCAAGGACGTGGGGTTCATCCACGGGATCCGCGGCAGCCGGACCGTCCTGATCACCTCGACCCTCGCGGTCCTGCTCGCGATCGGGATCATCCTTGTCAAGCCGATCCCGGTCCCCGAGCTGTTCAGCGTCGAGGGCGGCTGGTACCAGTTCGAGAAGTGGTGGTTCGGGAAGGACGTGAAGATCATCACCGGCTTCACGCTGCTCGGCGTCGCGACGCTGGGCATGGTGCTGTCGCTCCGCAAACGCGTGAAGTGGCTCAAGAAGCTCGGCAGCTTCGGGTACTACCGCGCCTTCCACACCGCTATCGGCGTGCTCTGCCTCGTCGGGCTCATCGTCCACACCGGCATGCGGATGGGCGACAACCTCAACTTCGTCCTGATGTGCGTGTTCCTCGGGCTCAACCTCGTCGGCGCCCTCGCCGGCGTGAGCGCCGCACTCGAAGCCCGCGGCAACGGGCCCTGGGCGCTCCGCGCCCGACGCTTCCGCCCCGCCCTGACCTGGGCCCACTTGATCCTGTTTTGGCCCCTGCCCGTGCTCGTGGGATTCCACATCGCGGTGGCCTACCTGTACTGACACCCTTGCACTGAACCTGTGAACGCCAAGACGTGAAGACGACCGCCACAACCCGGACCCCCCACACGCCGCCCGGCAAGGAGGCTGCGCGATGAGCTTCTGGGCCGGATGGGCCGCGTGGGCGGTCGTCGTTGCCGGGCTGACCGGGTACCTCTACCTCGCGCTCACGGGCGAGGACCAGACCCTGTTCCTCCCCGGCGAGACCACCGCGGGCCACTACCAGATCGAGCTGCTCTGCACCGCCTGCCACGGCACCAACGAAGACGGCACCGTCGGCGAGGTCATGCAGTCCGCCTGCATCGACTGCCACCAGGAAGAGCTCGACCGCATCGGCGACTCCCACCCGATCGCCAAGTTCGCCAAGTCCACCGACGCCCTGATGCTCGCGCCCTTCGACCAGGACTTCAGCTCCGCGATGGTCAAGAGCGCCTTCTGCATCGCCTGCCACGTCGAGCACGACCCCGAAGTCACCCGGCCCATGGGCGTCAGCGAGCCCGAAAGCATGTGCATGGCCTGCCACTCCGACATCGGCGAGAACCGCGAGACCCACACCGGGCTCGCGTTCACCACCTGCCTCACCGCCGGCTGCCACAACTTCCACGACAACGGCGCGCTCTCCGAGTCGTTCCTGACCAAGCACATGCACGACCGGAACCACAAGCCCGAGGCCGAGGCGGTCCGCCCGCTCCGCAACTACGGCGAGATCTACCGCGCGGAGCAGGCCGACTACGGCACACCGGTCGTTGCCCTCACCCGCGCCGACATGGACGCCCCCCGCAACCGCACCTTCGACGACTCCGTGATCGCCGAGTGGGAGTCCACGGCCCACGCCCGTGCCGGCGTGAACTGCACCGACTGCCACAACCAGGAAGACGAAGAGACCGGCAGGATCGTCTGGCGCGACCAGGTCAACTACCAGTCCTGCCAGGACTGCCACAAGGACGAGGCCCACGGCTTCCTCAAGTCCCGCCACGGCATGCGTATCGACGCGGGCCTCGACCCGATGCGCCCCGAGCTCGCCCGCCTCGAGATGAAGGCCTCGTCCCACGGCAAGCTCATGAACTGCAACGCCTGCCACGGCGCCCACACCTACGACACCCTCCACGCCGCCACCAACTCCTGCCTCGAGTGCCACGACGACGAGCACTCCCGCAACTTCGTCAACTCCACCCACCACGAGCTCTGGCTCGACGAGATCACCGGCAAGGCCGCCGCCGGCACGGGCGTGAGCTGCGCGACCTGCCACCTGCCCCGCGTGCCCTCCGACGTTGCTGGCGACGACCGCGTCTACGTCAAGCACAACCAGAACGACTACCTCCGGCCCAACGAAAAGATGGTCCGGTCGGTCTGCATGAGCTGCCACGGCGTGCCGTTCGCCCTCGACGCCCTGGCAGACGAAGACCTGATCCTCGCCAACTTCGACGCCCCGCCCAAGAAGCCCCACTTCAACCCGTCCAGCTTCGACCTGATCACCCAGAAGCTCGAGCGCCTCGAGGCCCGCGGCCGACGCGGCGACGACTGACCCCATGCGCACCCGAAACCCGGTGCGACCCAACCAAGCCTTTTCCCCCTCCGGCCTGCTGTGACCCGGAACCCTTAGAAAGGACACCGACCCCATGAGACTCACATCTAAGCGATTCCAAGCACTCGGCGTTGCCGCTGTGCTCGGGACCGCGACCACCCTCGGCCTCGGCGGCTGTGGTGGCGGCGAATCACCCTCGGCCGACGCGGCCGGGGCGACCGGAAGCGGGCTCGAGCCGCAGGCCGTCGCCGACATGCTCCACGCCGTTATGGCCGCAGACCGCAAGGTCTACGTCGCCAACGTCGTCAACCGCCTCACCAAGGTGCAAGACGTCCAGATCAGAGACCCGGAAACCGGCGAGATGAAAAAGCTCAAAGGCTCCGAGGAATGGGACCAGACCTTCGGCACCCTGCCCCTGCCCGCGCAGCAGTTCCGCTACGGCTCGGAAGAGGCCTTCAAGAAGAACAACAACTTCGAGTACGGCCTCATCAGCTCCTGGTCCATCAACAAGAAGCACATGCCGAAATCTGACTTCGAGAAAGAAAAGATCAAGGCGATGGAAGAGACCGGCAAGCCGCAGTACGGCACGGAAGAGGTCGGCGGCGAAACCTTCTTCGTCGCGATGTACCCCGACCGCGCCACCGCCAAGGCCTGCTGGGACTGCCACAACAAGCACAAGGACTCCCCCAAGACCGACTTCAAACAGGACGACGTCATGGGCGGCATTGTGATCCGCATCCCGGTGTAACCCGGACTCACTCCAGCTGTAGCGGGCCAACGCCCGCCGCAGCTTTTGACATGAACCAGACCGGAACCCATCAACGTGAACGCCCGCTATGGCTGCACCCGCTCGCATGGCTGGCGCCTGCATTCATCGTGCTCGGGCTGACGCTCACGCCCGGCTGCGGCGGCTCGGAACCCGAGGCCGAAACGACCACCAGCAGCAAGGCCGACGCGAAAGAAGACCACCACAGCCCGGAGTGGCCCGAGACCGACGACCCCGCCCTCGCACCCGGCCTCGCCGTTTTTGCCGAGGTCTGCTACCGCTGCCACATCGAGAGCGAGTACGCCCCGACGCTCGACGACAACCGCGGCTGGACCCGACGCATCCGCGCCCGTGAGAAGGACGGGGCGGTGGCCCGCGACGTCTTCGTGAAGCACGCCATCGAGGGCTTCGGCGACATGGAAGCACGCGGCGGACGACGCGGCAAGCACCTGACCGACGAGCAAATCGCCGACGCCGTCGACTACATGCTCTGGGCCTACCAATTCCTCGAAGCCAAGCACACACGAGCCCGACCCGGATAACCCCACAAGCCTGCACACCCCCCACCCATAGAAAGGCAAACCATGACCCCCGAACAAGTCGAAATGGTCCAGTCCAGCTGGGAAAAGGTCGTCCCCATCAAGGACGTCGCCTCCGACCTCTTCTACGGCAAGCTCTTCGAGCTCGACCCGTCCCTGCGTGAACTGTTCCCTGAAGAGATGTCGCAGCAGAAGCAGAAGCTGATGACCATGATCACCACCGCGGTCCGCGGCCTGACCAAGCTCGACGAGATCGTCCCGGCCGTCCAGGCGCTCGGCCGACGCCACAACAACTACCGCGTCACCGCACCCATGTACGACACCGTCGGCGCGGCGTTGCTCGATACCCTCGAGAAGGGCCTCGGCGACGCGTGGAACGACGAGCTCAAGGAAGCCTGGACGCTGGTCTACACCACCCTCGCCACGGTCATGATCGCCGCCGCCGAAGAGGAGACCGCCGCCGCATGACCGCTCTGCGTGTAACCCATCGTGTGCTCGTGGTGACCGCCGCGCTCGCTTGGCTCGCGGGGTGCGGCGACAGTGATATCCAGGTGTACGAGGTGCCGAAGGACGGCTCGCCCACGGCCGGGCCGGCTGCCGAGATCGAGGCGCCCGCGCCCGTCACCGGTCCGCAGGCGCCCGTGTCCACAGCGGCCCCTGCGCCCGCACCCAGCCGCCCGACGCTGAGCTACACCCTGCCCGAGGCCTGGACCGAGGGCACGCCCGGCCGCATGGTCCTCCGTGCTATCGACACCCCTCAGGGCGCCAAGCTCGGCATCACCCGATTCCCCGGCGACGTCGGTGGCCTCCTCGCCAACGTCAACCGCTGGTGGGTCAACCAGCTCGGCCAGTCACGCCTCACCGCCGAGGACCTGCCGCAGTACGTCAAACCCTCCCCCACCGCGCTGCCCCACGCGCAGCGCGTCACCCTCGACCCCGGCCCAAACGCCATCGTCGTCGAGGTCATCGCCAAGGACGGCTACACCTGGTTCTTCAAGCTCATGGGCTCTTCCGAGGCCGTCGCCAACGCCATGCCCGGCTACGACGCCTTCATGCAAAGCGTCCAGCTCGACCCCACCCCACCCGCCGCCACTCCCTAATCCCGCCCGACGGATATCCCCGCGATGACCGCCAACCCCATCCCCCTCGACACCCCGCCTCAATCGACACCCAAACCCCGACGCGAAACGCTGACACGACGCGCCGGGCTCGCCGGCTCCACCGCCAACGCCCGCTCGGTCGCCCTCCGCGTGGTCAAGCTCCTGGCCGACCTCCGGCTGACCCTCACCACCCTCAGCCTCTTCCTCGTCCTGGTCTTCGTCGGGACGATCGAGCAGGTCGAGCTCGGCATCTGGATCGTCCAACGCACCTACTTCGAGTCCTGGTTCATCTGGAAGCCCGTCCTCGGCTTCGACCTACCCATCGCGCCGGGCGGCTACCTCCTCGGCTTCGTCCTCATCGTCAACCTCCTCGCCGCCCACGCGCTGCGCTGGAAGGTGACCGCCAAGGGAGCCCAACGCGGGCAAGGGCTCGCCTGGCTGGTGGGTGGGGTTGCCCTGGTCGCCTACGCCCTGGGCTGGCCCACCATCGAAGAGCAGTTGGTCGGCCGGAGCGTGATCACCCTGATCGCCGGCTGCAGCGCCCTGATCATCCCGTCGCTGGTCGGCTGCTACCTGCTCTTCGGAAAGCGGGCCGGGATCGTGCTCATCCACGCCGGACTGCTGGTCATCCTCGCCGGCGAAGCGGTGACCGACTGGTTCTCGGTTGAGTCGTCGATGCAGATCAACGAGGGCGCGACCGTCGCCTACACCGAAGACCTCTTCGCCAACGAGCTCGCGGTCATCGACACCACCGACACCAAGACCGACCGCGTCTACAGCATCTCGCCCGACCGACTCACCGATAGCGTCGATGAGGCCGAGCCCGTCGCCCACGCCGAGTGGCCCTTCCGGCTTCGCGTCGACCGCTACTACCCCAACGCCCGCTTCGTGAATGACCCGGCCAACCCGGCCCACGCGCACACCTTCGCCGCCGGGCAGGCCCTGGCCGACCGCGGCTTCGGCCCCGGCATCGGCGTCCGCGAAGTCCCCCTCGCCACCGCCACCGACGAACGCGACGTCCCCGCCGCCTTCGTCACCGTCCAGCACGCCACCACCCAGCAGACCCTTGGCACCTGGCTCGTCTCTTCCGCCTTCCTCGAGCCCCAGACCTTCCTCGTCGACGGCAAGACCTTCGCCCTGCACCTCCGCCCCAAACGCTACCCCAAGCCCTTCTCCATCCAGCTGCACGACTTCCAGCACGAGAAGCACGCCGGCACCGCCATCCCCAGCAGCTTCGCCAGCGTTGTCCAGCTCCGCGACCCCCGCGACGACACGGACCGCCAGACCAAGATCTATATGAACCACCCGCTCCGCTACGACGGGCTCACGTTCTATCAGGCCAGCTACGCGAACAACGACACCACCTCGATCCTGCAGGTCGTCAAGAACCCCGGCTGGCTGCTGCCCTACCTCGCCTGCGGGCTGATCTCCGTCGGCATGCTCGCCCAGTTCGGCGGCCACCTCGATCGGTTCGGCCAACGCCGACAACGCGAGCAGGACAACGCCACCAAACGCCTCGCCAAGCAGCAGGCCCGCGCGGCTGAGCCCAAGCCCAAGCTCTCCCGCTTCACCCGCTGGGCGCCCTACGGCCTGGCCGTGCTGATGCTCGCCTACGCCGGCAGCAAGGCCCGACCCGCCTCCGACGGCACCGAGTTCGACCTCGCCGCGTTCGGCGCGATCCCCGTCAGCCACCAGGGCCGGGTCAAGCCGCTCGACACGGTCGCCCGCAGCACGCTGCTCCAGATCTACGGCAAGTCCGCGGGCAAGCTCGCCATGCCCAACGATCTGACCGGTGACGAAGTCCTGATCGCCACCGACCCCGACGGCACCACCCGCACCAGCATGCCCGCGGTCCGCTGGCTCCTCGACGCCGCCGCCAAGCCCGAGCTCGCCGACCGGTATCAGCTCTTCACCATCCACGACCCCGACGTCCTCGGGCTGATCGGCCTCGACCCCGACCGCAAACGCTTCGCCTACGCCGAGCTGCAGCCCCACTTCGGCACCCTCGTTCATCAGGCCAAGGAAGCGCGGAAGCTCGAGTCCGCCCAGCGCTCGCGTTACCAACGCGCGGTGGTCAACCTCGAACGCAACCTCGCCGCGTACCAGAAGCTCAAGTACACCTTCGGGCCCGAGGGCTCGACGACCTTCGGCCGAGAGATCACCGCCTACAGCAGCATCATTGCGATGCTCAAGGACGGCCGGCTCGAAGCGGAAGAGGCGATGGCCGAGCTGACCCCGGTCCTGGACCGCTACGCCGTGCTGGCCGAGCGGACCTCGGTACTGACCGTGCCGCCCAAGCAGGCTGTGCCGAGCACCGCGAACCCCGAGCTGCCCGACGCGGTGGACGTGAAGAAGTGGCACACCCACGGCGACAGCTTGCTGCAGAGCTTCGACCACGGCCAGCTCGACCCGGCGGTCGCCTTCTTCGCCGCCGCCCGCGCCGCCTATCGGGATGGTAATGCCGAGCGCTTCAACGCCCTGGTGTACGACTACCGCAACGATCCCCGGCTCAAGCCGTTCCACCGCCCCGTGGCCGAGGCGTCATTCAACACCGCCAACCCGTTCGGGCAGGCGATGGCGATGTACGTCATCGCGTTCTTCCTCGTGTGCATCTCCTGGGTGAAGTGGCCGGTGACGCTGAGCCGGATGGCGCTCGCGGTGCTGCTCGTCGCCGCGTCGTTCCACACGCTCGGGCTCATCGCCCGCATGTGGATCGAGGCCCGCCCGCCGGTGACTAACCTCTACAGCTCGGCCGTGTTTGTCGGCTGGGGCGCGGTGGTCCTGGGCATCGTCCTCGAACGCTTTTGGAAGAACGGGATCGGCACCGCGACCGCCGGGGCCCTGGGCTTCTCGACGCTCATCATCGCCCACCACCTCTCGCTCACCGGTGACACCATGGACGCCATGCGGGCTGTCCTCGACTCCAACTTCTGGCTCGCCACCCACGTCGTGATCATCACCTTCGGCTACGCCGCCACCTTCCTCGCCGGGTTCATCGGCATCCTCTACCTGCTCCGCGAAGCCCTCACCGGTTCTATAGAACGCAAGTCCGGCGACGCCATGTCCCGCATGGTCTACGGCATCCTCTGCTTCGGGATCCTCTTTAGCTTCGTCGGCACCGTGCTCGGTGGCATCTGGGCCGACCAGTCCTGGGGCCGGTTCTGGGGCTGGGACCCCAAGGAGAACGGGGCCCTGATGATCGTCATCTGGAACGCCATCATCCTCCACGCCCGCTGGGCCAAGCTCGCCGGACCCCGCGGCATCATGATGATGGCTGTCTTCGGCAACGTCATCACCGCCTTCTCCTGGTTCGGCGTCAACATGCTCGGCGTCGGGCTCCACTCCTACGGGTTCATGGACGCCGCCTTCTTCTGGATCGTGGCCTTCACCGCCAGCCAGCTCGGCATCATCGCCCTGAGCGCCCTGGTGATGGCGATCCGCTCACGCCTGAACCCGCCCGCCGACCCGCCGGCTAACCGGCTCGATACCGCCGCCCCCGCGTAAGGCCTCAGCAGAACGCGACCAGGAGCACCCCCAGCACCCGATCGCCCGCCTGATAGCTTGGCTCGGCCCGCCCGCAAGCCCCGCTCCGCTCCGCTTCGCGGCCCGCGTGGAGATTGCCGGGTGTTTTTCCGGGCTTCAGTTTGGGTTTTCCCCAGGGGGGTGTAGACTTCAGAGGGGATTCAGGAGAAAGCAGCAGGGGTCAAGAAATGAAGGTGTTGCTCTGCCACACCTACTACCAACAACGTGGAGGGGAAGACGAGACCTTCGAGTCGGAGGCCCGGCTGCTGGAGTCGCGCGGGCACGAGGTGGTGCGCTTCACCCGGCACAATGATGAGGTGCGCGGGCGGTCGATGCTGACGGTGGCGGGTCGGTCGGTGTGGGACCGCCGGACGCTGTCGGAGCTGCGTGGGGTGATCGAGCGGCAGCGGCCGGACGTGATGCACGCGACGAACCTGTTCCCGCTGCTCTCGCCGTCGGTGTACGCGGCGGCCAGGGACACCAACGGCGTTTGGGGTGGGGTGCCGGTGGTGCAGGCGCTGCGGAACTTCCGGGTGTTCTGCGTGGGGGGGGTGTTCACGCGGGCGGGCAAGGCGTGCACGGAGTGCCGGGACGGGGGCTGGGCCGGGCGTTTGGGGTGGCCGGGCGTGAAGCACGGCTGCTACCGCGGGAGCCGGCCGGGCAGCCTCGCGGTGGCGGTAACCAACGCGTCGTACCGCCGGGCGTGGATGGGACGAGGCCGGATGGCGGGGCCCGATCTGTTCCTGACGCCTTCCGAGTTCGCCAAGCGGTGGTACGTCGAGGGCGGGTTTGACGCGGAGCGGATCCGGGTGAAGCCGAACTACAGCGAGGCGGTACCGGGCGATGCGGGTCTGGGGGCGGGTGCGGGGGCGGGCGCGGGGTATGCGTTGTTCGTGGGCCGGCTTTCGGAAGAGAAGGGCATCGGGGTGCTGCTTAAGGCCTGGGAGCAGGGTGCGGGGCTGGGTCGGTTGGTGGTGGTGGGGGACGGGCCGGAGGGGGGGGCGGTGCGGTCGGCGGCGGAGCGGGGGGTGGTGCAGTGGTTGGGGCGGCGTAATCAGGCGGAGTGTGTAGAGCTGATGCGTCGGGCGGCGTTTGTGGTGATGCCGTCGCTGGCACCGGAGACGTTCGGCCGGTCGGTGGTGGAGGGGTACGGTTGCGGGGTGCCGGCGTTGGCGTCGCGGGCCGGGGCGCTGCCGGAGGTGGTGCGGGACGGGCAGACGGGGCTGCTTTGTGAGGTGGGGGACGCGGGAGACCTGGCGGCGAAGGCGTCGGAGCTGTTCGCGGATGCGGGCCGGCGTCGGGCAATGGGGGAGGCGGCGCGGGCGTGGCACGCCGAGCGGTTCAGCCCGGAGGAGAACTACCGGCAGCTGATCGCGATCTACGAAGAGGCGATCGCGCGGCGGCGAGCGGAGCAGCGTGCGGGCACCCACGCGGTGTCGGCCGCGGCGCTGAGCGGGGTGGTCGAAGAGCGGGCCACGCTGGAGGGGGCACGATGAAGGGCGTGATCGGACAACTGCCGAGGTTCCGAGCGGCCCGGCGAGCGCTGCCGAGGCTGGCCGAGCGCGAGGGCTGGGACCGCGGTCGGCTGGAGGGGTTCCAGCTGGACCGGCTCAACCGGGTGTGGGGCCGGGCGATCGCGGAGACGCGGCACTACCGGGAGCTGCGGGATCGGCTGGGGCTGCCCGATCGGTTCGGGTCGCTGACGGCGTTTTCGGGGTCGGTGCCGGTGCTGGAGAAGAGCCGGGTGCGTGAAGAGCCCGAAGCGTTTGTGTCGGCCTCGGCGGAGGCGGGGGAGTGGCACCGGACTAGCGGGTCGAGCGGGTCGCGGACGGCGGTCTACTGCGGGCACTCGGCCCACCGGGCGATGCTGCGGGCCAAGTACCGGTTCTATCAGTCGTGGGGGGTGGGCTTCGACGAGCGGTGGGTGTTTGTGTGGGGCAACGCGGGGGCGTTGGCGGAAGGGTTTGCGGGGCTGAAGGATCGGGTGAAGACGCCGGTGATGGACGTGATGCGGGGCCGGCTTCGGCTGTCGCCCTACGACCTTCGGCCGGCGACGCTGCGGGGGTACCTGGCGCGGATCGCGCGGTTCAAGCCGGCGGCGATCTACACGCACAGCATGGCGGGTCACCTGCTGGCGGCCGAGGCCGAGCGGACCGGGTGGCGGTGCCCAACGCTTCGGCTGGTGGTGCTGACCGCCGAGCCGGTCCGGCCGGGGACGGTCGAGGTCGTGGAGCGGGGGATGGGGGTGCCGGCGGTGGCGGAGTACGGGTGCACGGAGTGCGGGTTCCTGGCGGGGCACGACGCGGACCGTCGGCTGCGGGTGCGGGAGGACGTGGCCTATGTCGAGACGCTGCCGCGGGAAGACGAGGCGTACGACGTGGTGGTGTCGGTGCTGGAGAACGGGGACTTCCCGCTGCTGCGGTACCGGCTGGGCGATGTGTGCGGGGCGCCGATCGATCGGCCGAGTGCGGGGTTTGCGGTGCTGCCGGCGGTGCGGGGGCGGGACTTCGACCTGGTGATCGACGGCGACGGCGGGGCGGTGCACGGGCAGGCGTTCGAGGACGTGATCGACAAGTACGACGGGGTCCGGCGGTGGCGGGTTGAGCAGGCGGCGGACGGGGCGGTGACGGTTTGGCTGGAGCGGGGTGAGGGGCTGGAGGACGCGGTGCCTGGGACTCTCGAGGGGCGGTTGGCGGGGTTGGTGCCGGGACAGGGCCTGGTGGTGCGGGTGGTGGATGAGCTGCCGGCGATGCCGGGCGGGAAGCACCGGACGGTGGTGTCGGTCTTGGGGCAGCAGGCGGGCGCGGTGCCGGAGTTGGCGGGGGTCGCCTCGTGAGTGATGGGCTAAGAGAAGCTGCGGGCGTGGAGGGTGCGAAGAGCGTGCTGCTGCTGGGCAATCACCGGCAGAGCCTGGCGTTGGCGCGGGCGCTCGGCGCGGCGGGGTGGCGGGTGGTGATGGGGTACAACGGCGGGTACGACAATAACCACGGGGCGCACCGGTCGAACTGGGTCGCGGAGGTCTGGCGTCACCCGGACTACGCGGCGGACGGCGAGGCGTTCGACCGGGCGCTGCGGCAGACGGTGCGGGAGCGGGAAGGCCTGGCGGCGGTGTTCCCGGTAAACGACGCGGCGATGCGGCGGGTCGGCCCGATGCGGGAGGAGCTGGGCAAGCGGGTTGCGGTGGTGATGGCGAACGCGTCGGCGGTGACAGCGTGCCTGGACAAGGACGCGACGGTGGCGGTGTGCGAGCGGTTGGGCCTGGCGTACCCGCGGTCGCGGGTGGCGGAGGGGCTTGAGGGTGAGGGGGGGTTGCGGGCGGTGGTTGGGGCGGTCGGGTTGCCTTGTGTGGTCAAGCCGTTGGACGCGGCGGAGCTGATCTACGGGGTGAAGGCGGCGATCGTGCGGGACGCGGGTGAGCTGACAACGCTACTGGGGAACTCGGAGATGGCGGATCGCCGGGTGCTGGTGCAGCGGTTCGTGGATCGGCCTCGGCACAGCGTGCACCTGGCGGCGAAGGACGGGCGGCTGATCGCGGCGGTGGACGCGTTGGCGCTGCGGACGGACCGGGCGGACGGGACGGGGTTTGCGGTGTCGGCCCAGACGATCGAGCCGGCGGTGCCGCTGCGTGAGGCGACCGAGCGGCTGGTGGCGGCGTTGGATTACACGGGGGTGGGGTGTTTGCAGTTCCTGATGGAGCCGGGCGGGGACGAGCCGACGTTTCTGGAGTTCAACGCGCGGGTGGCGGGAAGTTTTTATGTGGCGGAGGCGGCGGGGGTGCCGTTGTCGGAGATGGCGTTGGCGTTGGGGCTTGGGCAGACGCCGGCGTGGGATGAGGGTGGCGGTGGGGCTTGGGCGTACAAGCGGGGCGTGCGGTTTGCGTGGACGTGCGGGGCGTTGGCGGGGGTGCGGTTCGAGCGTCGGCGGGGAGTGATCGGGCTGGGCGGGGCGATCGGCTGGCTGGGACGGACGGTGGGGGAGGCGGTGCGGGCGGATTGCCACATCGGCTGGCGGTGGCGGGACCCGCTGCCAACGCTGGTGGAGCTGACGCGTCCGTTGCACCGCGGGCGTAGGCTGGTGTCCGGCGAGGCCTCCGGTGGCGAGGGGGCGTCGGCCGCGGCGGCGACGGTCTGACCCGTGCTGCGTTGGACCCCCTCGATGTGTGCTCAGTCGGCATCCCGTGGTGGTGGGCGGTGGTTCGGGGTGATGGCGCAGAAGAGCGCGTGGTCGCTGCTGGACCAGGCGGTGCTGAGCGGGGGGCGGTTCGCGCTGACGGTGTTGGTGGGTCGGCTGGCGGGGGCGGACGAGCTGGGGCTTTATGCGATGGGGTTCGCGGTGGTGATGATCGGGCAGGTGGGGCAGGAGTCGCTGCTGTGCACGCCGTACACGGTGCTGGGGAATCAGGTGTCGGCCGGTCGGCGGCGGCGTGCACTCGGGGCGACGCTGACGGGCTGGCTGGGGGTGATCGTGCTGGCAGCGGTGGGGCTGTGGGTGGCGGCGGGGGTGTTCTGGGCGGTGGGCGAGCCGCGGTGGGCGGGGCTGCTGGCGTGGTTGGCGTTGGCTGGGCCGGGGGTCTTGGTGCACGGGATGGCGCGGCGGGTGCTGTATGCGCACCTGCGGGTGCGGGGGGCGTTGGTGCTGGACGGGGTGGTGAGCGGGCTGCAGGTCGCGGCGGTGGTGGTGCTGGCGGGAGTCGGGGCGTTGGGTGCGGAGTCGGCGTTGGGGGCGTTGGGGGCGGCGGGATTGTTGGGGGGGCTGGGGTGGTGGGTGCTGGGCGGGGAATGCGTGGTGTGGGATCGGCGGGCGGTTCGGCCTTGGCTGCGGCGGGCCTGGCGGTTCGGGCGGTGGGGGCTGGGGAGCCAGCAGGCGCGGGCGCTGGGGGTGATGGGGGTGACCTGGGGGCTGGCGGCGGCGGCGGGGACGGAGGCGGCGGGGCGGTACGCGGCGGCGGCGCTGGTGGTGGTGGCGGCGAACCCGCTGCTGCTGGGGTTGGGCGGGGTGCTGGAGCCCAAGACGGCCGTGGCTTGGAAGCAGGGGGGCGAGGCGGAACTCCGGCGGGTGGTGCGGAAGGTGACGCTTGGGGTCGGGGTGGTGATCGGGGGGTATGCGGTATTGGCGGGGCTGGTCGGTGGGGCGGTGTTGGTGTGGGTGCTGGGGGACGCGGGGTATGCGGGGCTGGGGGAGGCGGTGGCCGTATTGGCGGCGGGGGTGGCGGTGCGGGCGGTGCGGATCGGTTGGAACAGCGCGATCAAGGCGGCGGGGCGGCCGGCATGGAGCTTCTGGGCGGGCGTCATCGAGCTGGCGGTACTGGGGGGGGCGGTGGGTCTTTTGGCAACGGGGGTCGCCGGAGGGCTGAGCGTGGAAGGAGCGGCCTACGCGGTGCTGGCGGGGTCGGTGGTGGGCAGCGGGGTGCGGTGGTATGCGTACCGACGGGTGGTCGGCGAGTGAGGAGGGCTGTGCGGTTCTGGATGCGGCGTTCAGGAGGATTTACCGGAATCGAGCGCGGCATTCGGGGGTTGACCTGCTATTTTGTGGGTCTGGAGAGGAGTTTGCGTATATGACACGGATTGGGATGAAGCTTGGGGTGGGTTTGGTGATCGTGTGTGCGGTGGTGGCGGCGTGTCCGGTGTGGGGTCAGACCACGCGGACGGTAACCGTGCGGACGGGGGCGGCGATCCAGGCGGCGATCGATCTGTCGGCACCCGGGGACACGGTCGAGCTGCTGGGCGGTGACGCGTATGTGCTGAGCGGCAAGATCAATGCGAAGTCGGGGGTGAACATTGTGGGGGCGGGGATCGGGCAGACGGTGTTGACGGCGACGGGGAGCTTCGACCGGTTCATCGAGATGGAGGGTGTGAACAACGTGACGCTGCGGGGGCTGACGATGGATGGGACGGGGTCGGGGCTGTCGTACGGCGTGGTGGCGTGGAACGGGTCGGGGCACACGATCGATCGGATCGAGGTGAAGGAGCTGAGCGGGCCGGAGTTCGGGCCGTTGGGGGTCTATTTCTCGACCAACGTGACGGATTCGTCGATCACGAACAGCGAGTTTTCGGAGATCGGGACGGATGCGGACTTTGGCGGGGGCATCCGGGTGGCGATGCAGTCCAAGCGGGTGACGGTCGAGGGGAACACGGTGACGAATACGGGTCGGGGCGGGATCTTCTTCAACGACGGGTCGAGCGACGCGGTGATCCGGAACAACACGGTGACCGGGTCGGGGTTGGAGGCGTTCGGGCTGGGGATCGAGCTGCAGAACGATGTCGATGGGTCGGTGGTGGAGGGGAACACGATCGACAGCTGGCTGAGCGTGGACAACTCGCAGCGCGTCGCGGTGCGGGACAACAAGATCGGGTCGGCCACAGCGACGGACTTCAAGTTTGCGGGGCTGGAGCTGGTGGATGTCACCCATGTGGTGCTGGCGGACAACGACGTGCTGCGGGGAACGGATGTGGGGCTGTCGTTCTCGGGGCAGGAGGACACGGAAGGGGTGATCGTGGCCCGGAACGAGATCACGCGATCGAACACGTTCTCGGCCCAGCTGCAGGGGGATGACAACGAGGACGGGAACGTGCTGGCGAAGGTGCTGCTCCTGGAGAACAAGCTGACCGACGGGCTGGGCGGCACGGGCTTCGTCGGCGATGGTTTCGGGGATGGCCTGCGGCTCAACGCCAACGTGGAGGACCTGCTCGCGGTGGGGAACGAGATCACGGGGCACGCGGGCCAAGGGCTGTCACTCTTGGGGCAGAACGAACGGCTGCGGTTTATCGACAACGAGATCAAGAATAACGCGGGGGACGGGGTGCACCCGACCGACGGGGCGTCGCTGCCGACCGATCTGCAGTGGCTGAATAATGTGGTGTCGGGCAACGGGTCGGATGCCCAACCCGTGTCGCAGGGTTTTGCGGATGGGTTCCAGACGGTATCGCTCGGTGCGGTGGGCGAGCTGGAAGTGGGTGAGGCGGTGACGCTGAGCGTGACGCCGAGCTTGGGGTTTGTGCCGGACGCGGTGCTCTGGGATCTAGGGTACGGGACGCCGGTGCTGGGCCTGAGTGTGGACGCGGTGTTTGACGGGCCGGGGGAGTATGAGGTGACGGTGCTGGCGTACGACGATCTGAACGTGGCGTATGACACGGTGATGATCACGGTGGTGCCAGAGCCGGCGACGCTGACGCTGACGGGGCTTAGCGTGCTGTTGGGAACGCTTCGGCTGGGTGGGAGGCGGCGTGCGAGGCGGATGGCGGAGGCTGGTTCGAGGGCGGCGAGTTAACCGATGGGGCGGTGATCATTGACAGGGCCAGGTGACGTGTTGCGTGTTCTTCAGTGCCACAACTACTACCAGCAGGCGGGGGGCGAGGACCGGGTGGTGGCGGACGAGCACGCGCTGCTGACCGAGCGGGGTCACACGGTGGAGCGTTACCAAGTGCACAACGACGCGGTGTCGGAGGTGAGTCGGCCGAGGCTGATGGCGAGGACGGTGTTTAGCCGGTCGTCGTACCGGGCGTTGCGCGAGCGGATGCGGGCGTTTGAGCCGGACGTGGTGCATGTGCACAACACGCTGCCGATGATGTCGCCGTCGGTGTATTTCGCGGCCCGGGACGAGGGGGTGGCGGTGGTGCAGACGCTGCACAACTACAGGATGGTGTGTCCGTCGGCGTTGTGCTTGCGGGACGGCTCGGTGTGTGAGGCGTGCAACAAGAAGCGCGTGAAGTGGCCGGCGGTGGTGCACGGGTGTTACCGGGGGTCGCGGGCGGCGTCGGCGGCGGTCGCGGGGATGCTGGCGGTGCACTACACGCTGGGGACGTACCAACGGCTGGTGCACCGGTACATCGCCTGCACCGCCTTTGCGAAGTCGAAGGTCACCGAGTCGGGGATCGACCCGGCGCGGGTGATGATCAAGCCGAACTTCCTGGCGACGGACCTGCCGGCGGGGCCGGGCGATGGGGGGTACGCGATGTTCCTGGGCCGGCTGTCGATGGAGAAGGGGCTCGACGCGCTGCTGACCGCGTGGGAGCGTCACGGGCAGGGGCTGCCGGAGCTCCGCGTGGGGGGGGACGGCCCGATGCGGGGGCGGGTCGAGTCGGTGGCGGCCGCGGTGCCAAACGTGACGTACCTGGGCCGGCTGAGCGACGAGGCGGTGACCCGTGAGGTGGGTGGGGCGGCGGCGCTGATGTTCCCGTCGATCACGTTCGAGGGGATGCCGTTGACCCTGATCGAGAGCTACCAGCTGGGGACGCCGGTGATCGGGAGTGACCTGGGGTCGATGGCGAGCCTGATCGACCCGGGGCAGACCGGGGAGCTGTTCACGCCGAACGACCCCGACGCGATCGCGGACGCCACACGCCGGTTCTTTGCTCGCCCCGAGCCCGACTGGCGGGCGATGCGCGACGCCTGTCGTCACGAATACGAAACGCACTACACACCGGATTCAAACTACAAATTATTGATCGAGGTCTATCGGTGTGCCATACTGGCCGCGAAGGGTGAGGAGAAGACGCGGCGCGTGACGCCGCTGCCGGTCATCAGCGTCGATCGTTGACGCGGGCTGGCGTGATTCAGGTTTGCGAGTCGAGGGAGAGAGAGCGCCATCATGCGAGCAGTGATTCTGGCGGGCGGTAAGGGCCGACGTCTGGCCCCCTACACGGTGAACTTCCCCAAGCCTTTGGTGCCGATCGACGACATGCCGATCCTCGAGATCGTCGTGCGTCAGCTCAAGCGCTGCGGCTTTACGGAGCTTACCTTCGCGGTGGGCCACTTGGCGGAGCTGCTGATGGCGTACTTCGAGAACGGCTCGCGGTTCGGGGTCTCGATCGACTACTCCCGCGAGGAAAAGCCGCTGGGCACGGTCGGGCCGCTCGCGCTGATCGACGGGCTGCCCGAGACGTTCCTCGTGATGAACGGCGACGTGCTGACCACGCTCGACTACGGGCAGCTGGTCCGCGAACACGAAGCCAGCGGGGCCGAGCTGACCATCGCAGGGTACCGCCGCGAGGCGAAGATCGATTTCGGGGTGCTCGAGATCGACCACCGCCAACGGGTGACCGGCTACCGCGAGAAGCCGGTGCTGCCGTACGACGTGTCGATGGGCGTGTACATCTTCAACCGATCGGTGCTGGACCTGTTCGACGGCGGGTCGTACATCGACCTGCCCACCGTGGTGCAGGAGCTGATCAGCAAGGGCCGGCACGTGCACGTGCACCCGTTCGACGGGCACTGGCTCGACATCGGTCGGCCCGACGATTACGCGGTGGCGACCGAGGAGTTCCGGGCGCTGCGGGATCAGTTCCTGCCGGATGAACCGGCGGTGGACGGGGCCCCCCAGATGGAAACGGTCTCCGCGGGCTGACCGCGGGCATGATTGAATTAAAACGAAGGAGAGAGCTGTGAAGGTTCTGATTGCGGGCGGTGCGGGGTATGTCGGTTCGCCGATGGCACGCCACCTCTGGGAGGCGGGTCATGACGTGACCGTGTTCGACAAGATGGCGTTCGGTGCCGAATCGCTGGTGTCGCTGCTCGGGCAAGAACGGTTCACGCTGATCAAGGGCGACATCCGCGACGCCGAGGCGGTGAACCAGGCCGTCGCGGGCCACGATGCGGTCGTGCTGCTCGCGGCGATCGTCGGCGAGCCGGCCTGCAACCGCGACCCGGACCTCGCCCGAGACACCAACCTCGGCGGCGCCCGCAACCTGCTCAATGCTGCACAAGCGGCCGGCGTGTCCCGCTTCGCCTTCGCCAGCACCTGCAGCAACTACGGCGTCGCCGACACCTCCGCACCGGTCACCGAGACCGCGCCGCTCAACCCGATCTCCGTCTACTCCGAGACCAAGGTCACCGCCGAGGAAGAGATCCTCGCCGCTAACGCCCCGGGCTTCACCACCACCGTGCTCCGCCTCTCGACCGCGTTCGGCATCTCGCCCCGCATGCGCTTCGACCTCCTGGTCAGTGATTTCACCTGGGCCGCCGTCCGCGACCACAAAATCGAGATCTACGGCGAACAGTTCTGGCGGCCCTTCGTCCACGTCAACGATATCGCCAAGGCCTTCGGCATGGTCCTCACCGCCGACCCCGAAGCCGTGGGCGGCGACGTGTTCAACGTCGGGGCGAACCACAACAACACGCAGAAGTCCGAGCTAGGGCAGAGTGTAAAGAACCACTACCCCGAGGCCGAGATCGCCTACGTCAAGCGTGATCAAGACCCGCGCAGCTACCGCGTCGACTTCGCCAAGATCAACGACCGGCTCGGGTACCAGCCCGACTGGACCATCGACGACGGCATCGCCGAGCTCCGCGTCGCCTTCGAGGCCGGCGTCTGGCCCGACCCCGACGACGCCCGCTACCGAAACTGACCCCACCCGCCCTACCCGCCCCACCCGCTCCCACCC
>JBCDIM010000022.1:0-55345 GCA_038749105.1 Planctomycetota bacterium | reverse complement strand
TCGAAGTAGTTGTACCGGCGGACCTTGTACGGGCAGTTGTTCGAGCAGTACCGCGTGCCGATGCAGCGGTTGTACACCATCGTGTTCATGCCCTCGGTGTCGTGCACCGTCGCCGCCACCGGGCACACCTGCTCGCACGGCGCGTTCTCGCAGTGCAGGCAAGACACCGGCATGTGCACCACCTCGACATCGGGGTTGCTCCAGTCCGGGCCCGGTGCCAACGCATCAGGGTTCTTGTACTTCGGCTTGAAGTACGTATCGATCCGGAGCCAGTGCATCTCCCGGCTCATCCGCACGCCCCGCTCGCCCACCACCGGGATGTTGTTCTCCGCCTGGCACGCGATCACACACGCGTTGCAGCCGAGGCACAGGTTCATGTCCACCGCCATGCCCCACGCGTGCGTCCGGTTGAACGCCCGCGGCGGCCACTGCTCGTCGACCGTCTCGCCGGGGAACTTCTCCTTGATCTCCTCAGCCCGCTCCAGCCAGAGTTCTTCCATCGGCGGGTCGTATAGCTGCAGGCTCATGTTCCCGTGCGACCCGTCCGTCGCAAAGTTCGGGTCGTCCTTGTACTGCTCCAGCGTTGCGGACTTCACGACGTACCCCGACTCGTGCTTCTTGCCCGCCCGCTTCTTCACCGCCCAGTCGGCGATGAAGTCGTTGGTCAGCAGGTGGTGGTTCGTCACCGTGGGTAGCTCGACGGACTTGCCGGTCTTCGCCAGCGTCACCGTCGTGAAGCCCATCGCTTCGGATTCCCGCAGCGGGTAGCCATCGACCCCGACGCGGTAGCTCTCGGCGTCCTTCGGGTTCTCGCCCGAGCCGCCGATCGACCCCGCGGCCCACCGGCCATGCCCGAGGTTGAACACCATCGCGCCGTCGGCCTGGCCGGGCATGATGTAGACCGGCGTCTCGATCGACTGGGCCCCGGCGGTCAGCGTCACCACGTCGCCGTATTTCAGCCCCAGCCGCATCGCGTCGTTGTACGACATCAACAGCGGGTTGCACCACGTCGCCTTGGTCAGCGGCGCGGGGGCTTCCTGCAGCCAGCCGCTGTTGGCGTAACGGCCGTCGTACAGCGGGCCGCCGCGGAACGACAGCTCGAAGCGGTCGCCGCCCAGCTTGTCGGTCAGAGCCGGCGGCTGCAGCGTGTACACCGTCTTGGCGTTCACCGCGGGCAGGGCCGAGTCCTTCACGAAACCGCTGTGCAGGGCGGTCCGCCAGTTCTTTTCGTAGCCCTCCCCGCCGGGCAGGCCGCGGTCCTTGTGCACCTTGCGGACCAGGTCGTAGCCGTTGGTCGGCAGGCCCGCCGATTCGCCCCCCGCGAGGCGGGCCAGCACCTCAGCCGGGGTCCGGCCGTTGAAGATCGGGTGGATCAACGGCTGGGCGAGGCTCACCGTGCCGTTCCACGCCAACGCATCGCCCCAGGATTCCAGCCCGTGGGCCATGGGTAGCACCCAGCCGGACCGGCGGGCCGTCTCGTCGGGGTAGAGCGACAGCCGGATGACGTGCTTCGCGTTGCCCATGAGCTCGCCGAAGTTTGTGTCGGCCGGGGCGTCGAAGACCGGGTTACCGCCGATCACCAGCAGCGTGTCGACCCCGCCGGCGTTGAGCCGCTCGGCCAGCTCCTGGATCTGCGGGGTCATCGGCTCGGCCGTGGCCGCGGGTTCTTCCACCAGCGTCACCACAGGCCCGATGTTCTCCAGCTTCTCGTTGATCGCGTGACACGCCGCGTGCACCTCGGCTGGCTGCGTCGGCCCGGCGACCACCAGGCTCTGGCCCTTGTTCGCCTTGAGATCCTTCACCAGGCTCTTCACAAACGCCTCGGCCCGCGGCTGCAGCTTCGCCAGCCGGTCCAGCGTCACGCCGTTCTGATCCGCACCCTTGACCCCCAACTCCCGCGCCACCGCCGAGACCACGGTCTCGATCTGCGCCGCGGGCACCGCCAATTTCACATCCGCCGAGGCCCCGCTCACCGACAACGCCGGGGCCGCCGAGTACACCCGGTTCATCTTCCCGCCCCGCTCCTCAACCCGTCGGCCTTCCGCCCAGCCCATCGCGTTCCGGAGTGCTGCCGGGTGCGTCGAGAACAGGTCACAGTCGAAGCAGGCGATGATCTCAGCCTTGCCCACGTCGTAGACCGGCCGAAGCGTCTGGTCCGCCCCGAACGCCAGCCGAGACCCCGCCAACTCCCGGTCCCGGTTCAGCGGCTCCCACGTGTACCACGACATCTGCGGGAACCGCTTACGCATCGCCGCCTTCACCGCGTCCATCGTCGGCCCGGTCATCGGCTCGGCCAACACCGCCAGCCCGCCCGACGCTCCGCCCTCCAGCCCCCGGAAGTGCCCGTCCGCCCACTGATCAAACGCCGACCAGCTCGAACGCACCACCTCCAGCCGACCCGTCGCCTCTTCACGCCCCAGCGTCCGCACGGTCCGCAGCCGCTGCGGGTCGTACAGCTCCAGCGTCGCCGCCTGCATGAACCCGTCGGTCTTGCCCGCCGCCCACGGGTGCTCGTTGTTCCCCTCGATCTTGATCGGCCGGCCGTCCACCCCGATCACCATGCAGCCGTAGCCCACGCCGCTGCGCTGCAGCATCGTCGCGTAGTGCTCAGGAACCCCGGGGATCGTGCCCTCGGGCCGTGAGGCGTACGGCACCAGTCGCTCCTTGGGCCACCGCCGACAACCGGTCAGCGTCAGCCCCGCCAACGCCATGGACGCCGCCGCCAGCTGCATAAACCGCCGACGCGACGGCCCGCTGCCCCGACTCAGCATCTCGTCGGGGTCATACGTCGGGAACTCCTTCTCGAAGTCATCCCGGAACTTCTCCGACTCCAGGTGCTGCTCGATCGAACGCCAATACACCTCGCCCACAGGCCCACCGTCGGGCTGCTTCTTGATCTCTTGGACTGGGTCGATTACTTGCGTCATCGCTCTTTCAGTGTTCCAAACCTGCTCAGCGGCACCGCCGAGCCCCCGATCACCGGTGACACGTCGAACAGGCCTGCATGTAGGCCACCCCGTGGATCCGGTATTTCTTCTTCAGTTCCAGGCCGACCCGCAGCTGCGCCTCCGCCAACGTCTCGCCCTCACGCACTTCCAAAGCGTTCTCGCCGCCCTTGAGCTGCCGGCCATCCGGTCCCACACCACGCCCCAGGTGGTACGTCATGTTCGTCACTTCGCTCACCGGCCGAAGGTGCTTCTCCGGCTCGCGGTGGCAGTCCAGACACCAGCCCATCGACAGGTTATGCACCTGCCAGACCCCTTCCTCGCCCATCTGGTCAACCCGGCCGTGGCACGAGTAGCAGCCCACACCCTTGTTGATGTGCGCCGCGTGATTGAAGTAGGCGTAGTCCGCGATCGAGTGGACCTTCACCCACGGGATCGGCTCGCCGGTCCAGTACGACTCGTGCACCGCCGCAAGCTTCTGCGAGTTCTGCTTGATACCCATGTAGGCCGTCGGCTCGCCGTTCGGGTCCGTGCCCGGGGCGTGGCAGCTGATGCAGGTCTCGGTCGGCGGGATCGCCGCGAAGCCCGCCTTGTCCACGGTGGTGTGGCAGTGCCGACAATCCAGCCCCAGCTGACCCACATGCACCGCATGGGAATAGGGCACCGGCTGTTCCGGCATATAGCCCACATTCAGCGTCTCCGCCGAGAGCCCAAAAAACACGACTTTCGGCGTGATCACCGCGCCGCCAATTGCGCCCAGCACAAGCACAGGCAGCAAGTAGTTAGCCCACTTGGGGAAGACAAACCCGTCGCGAACGCCAGCCGTATCACTCATCCTTAAACCTAAACCCCTCCCGTCGGGGCGAGAAGCGTATCACCCGTAACCTCGGTTGTCGAAGCCCCACCCGACAAAACGCCCGCATCACCCGCACCCCCACGCACCCGGTCCACCGTCCAAGACGCCCGCGCAGCCATCGCCTCCTTCTCCGGACGCAAAGCCACCATCACGCCCCAGGCCAACACCACCGGCATCACGCCCGGCCACCACGCCCCGCCTACCGCCACCGCCGCCAAACCCACCCATGCTCCAAAGCTCGCCACCCCCCACACCGTGCACACCCCCCGCAGATAACTCGCGGGCTCCACCGGGCGATCCAGCCAGGTCGCCCGGAAGCAGTGCAGCCGCACGACATAAGACACCGGCACGCCCACCACCATCCAACCCATCGCCAAAACCGTCAGCCCCAAGCCCCAGCCCGACGCCCCCCCGTCCAGCCCCACGCCCAACAAAAACAACGCCCACAGCAGCGGACTTGCTCCCATCACCACCCACGCCACCCACGCCCGGCGCAGCCCTTCAGGCCGGGACATCCGCTCGCCCAGCCCGTCATCCACAAACCCAAACACCGATGCAGCCAACAACTTCGTCTGATCCCTATTCAAAAGCCGGGTATCCCGGCGTCTAAACACCCCATTACAGCCCCCCAGGGCCATGCCCCGAGGCGTTTGCCCGGCCGAGCACAAAGGCTCGCAAGGCCCGGCAGTCTAACGCGCGGCCTATCCAACTTCGGCCCTTACCCGCGCCGCCGACCAACATTGCGAAATTGCTAAGCGGTCGCATCTACATCGTTCATGCCCCCCCAAAACGTTCAGCACCACACCCACGACTCACTGTAAAAAACCTTAGACCTCCAGCCGACCACCTCACCCAGCCGCCCCAACCGACCCGAATCCGTCGATCAAGCCCCCGAGACCTCACCGCACACCTTTATTATGACTGTATGGCTGACCCACCCCCCACCGACCCCGATGCCCCCTGCCCCGACGGCCTCGACCCCCGCGTCTGGCAGGCCCTGCTCGCCATGAACCGCTTCGACGAGCAGGACGAAAACGGCGTCGACCTCTCCACCCTCCGGAGCAACCTGCAGCTAAGCTGGACCGACCGAATCCGCCGTGCCTCCCGCATGGCCCGAGGCCTCCAGCGTGCCCGACAGCAATACCAACGAACCGGATAGCAGCGAGCTCGAACACTACATCCAGCAGTTCAACCGCTTCAGCGTCGAATTCATCGTCATCGGCGGACAAGCCGCCAACCTCCTCGGTAGCGACCGCCCGACCTTCGATGTCGATCTCTGCTACCGCCGCACCCCCGACAACCTCGAACGCCTCGCAGCCTGCCTCCGCGACCTCAACGTCACCCTCCGCAACGCCCCGCCCGACCTGCCTTTCCAGATCGACGCTATGAGCCTCGCCCTCGGCACGAACTTTACGTTCAACACCCGCATCTCCAAACTCGACATCCTCGGCCACGTCGAGCCCATCGGCTCCTACGACGACCTGCTGCCCAACGCCGAGTCCGGCGAGGTCGCCGGCATGCCCGTCCGAGTCATTGCCCTCGACGACCTGATCCGCATCAAAGAACATATCGCCCGCCAGAAAGACCGCGACGCCCTCGTTGAACTCCTCGCTATCAAGCGCCTGCGCGAACAGACACAATCTCCCGAATGAACCGCCGAGCCCAAACGATCCAGATCTTCTGTCCCCACGGTGAGCCGCGTGGCCTCCGCATCGCCGAGATCACCACCCGCATCGTCCAGGCCGCCGTCGTCCCCCGCTCCAAACTCGACCAGGCCCTGCCCCGTGACGAGTTCACCGGCGTCGGCCTCTACTTCCTATTCGGCGAGTCCGACGACGGCGAGCCCCTGGTCTACATCGGCGAAGCCGACAATTGCGCGAAACGCCTCAAACAACACCACCAAAACAAAGACTTCTGGAATACCGCCGTCGTCATCTCCTCCCGGACAGGCAGCCTCACCAAGGCACACGCCCGACGCCTCGAATACACCGCCATCCAACGCGCCCAAGCCGCCGGACGCTTCCAACTCGACAACGCCAACGCCGGCTCCGAGCCGCCCATCCCCGAGTGGATGCTGGCTGATGTCATGGAAGTCTTCGACACGGCCGAAACCCTCCTCAACGCCCTGGCCTTCCCTGTCTTCGAAGCTAGGCCCTCACAGAAGATCTACACGCCTCAGCACCAAGCCGAGCTGGGCGATTTTTTCTACCTCAATGCCCGCAACGCCCAAGCCACCGCGGTCTACAACGAGGACGGCCTGACGGTCCTCAAAGGTTCGCGTGCGGCCTTGGATGTAGTGCCCTCTTACGGACAGGCGGACCGGAAACGACGCAAACAACTCATCGATGACGGCGTATTTTTGGAAGACGGCAATGGCTACCAAGTCTCCCGCGACTACACCTTCAGCAGCCCCAGCGCCGCCGCAGTGCTACTGACCGGACGATCCTCCAACGGCTGGACCACCTGGAAAGATCAGGACGGCAAGACCCTTGATGAACACTTCCGGACTGACGGCTGAACCAGTCCCGAGCGACCTCCAATCACATTCACGACTCACCCGATTCCTGTGGTCCGCTTTGATCGCTTGAGCGGTCGCCCTTCACCTTCCCCAACACCTCCGGCAGATCAATCCCCGCCTGCTCCGCCAGGTCGTGGATCGGCGGCAACGACCCAATCAGCCCCTTCAAGAAGTTCGCGGTGGACCCGGTCCCCTCGCCGCCGCCCGTGCCGCCGTCCCACACCGTGATCTTCTCGATCTTCAGGTTCTGCACCGCCTTGACCTGCTCGGCGACCAGCTTCGGCAGCTGCTCGATGATCAGCAGGCTCGGGGCGATATCCGGGCGGGCCGCACACGCGTCCAGCAGCCGCTGATAGCCCTCGGCCTTCGCGTCCAGCACCTTCTTCGTGCCCTCCGCCTCGGCGGTGTACCGCGCCAGCTCCGCGTCGGCTTTACCCCGGGCCACCCGACGCTCCCGCTCGGCCTCGGCCTCCGCATTGATCTCGATCTGTTGCCGGTCGATCATCTCCTTGGCGATGACCTCCTTCTCCATCCGGGCCAGCTCTTCTTCCTTCTCCGCCATCAAGACGTCCTTGCTCGCCTGCGCCAGCGCCACGTCACCCCGCCGACGCGCGTCCGCCTGACGCTCCGCCAGCGTCGCCTGCGACGCCACGATCTCGGCCTTGCTCTTGTTCTCCCCGTCCACGGACTGGGCCTCCAGCTCCGCGACCCGGATCCGCTGCTGCGCCTCCGCTTCCTTCTCGCCCTGGGCCGTGATCGACGCCTGCTCCGCCACCGCCACGTCCGCCGCCCGCTTCGACTCCGCCTCGCCGCTCAAGCCCTCAGCCTCCAGCGCTGCGGTCTTGATCCGCTGATCCCGCTCCGCATTCTTCTGCCCGATCGCCCCCTGCGAGACCTGCTCCGCCACCCGCACCTCGCGCTCCCGGTCCGCCGTCGCCGTCCCGATTGCACCCTCCCGGTCGGCCTGGGCCGTGTCGATCTTCGCCTGGTTGATCGCCTCCGCCGCCGCCTTCTGGCCCAACGCGTCGATGTACCCCGACTCGTCGGTGATGTCCCGGATGTTGACGTTGATCATGTACAGCCCGATCTTCGCCAGCTCGAAGTTCACGTTCTTGTTCACCAGGTCCAAGAACTTCTCGCGGTCCTGGTTGATCTCTTCAATCGTCAGCATCGCGATCACCAGACGCATCTGCCCCAGGATGATGTCCCGGGCCTGGGCGGCGATCTCGTTCTCCCGCAGCCCCAGCAGCCGCTCCGCCGCATTATTCATCACGTCCGGCTCCGTGCTGATCGCCACCGTGAACGTCGACGGCACCCCCACACGGATATTCTTCTTCGACAACGCCGAGGTCAGCTCGATGTCGATCACCATCGGCTCCAGCGATAAGTACGCGTAGTCCTGGATCACCGGCACCACGAAGGCACCGCCGCCGTGCAACGCCTTCGCCGCCCGCTCCCCGCCCACACGCCCGTACACCACCAGCACCCGGTTCGACGGACACCGCTTGTACCGCCGCGCGATGAACACGCACAGGTACGCCAGGATCGCCAGCACCGCGATCAGCACCACCAGCGTCAGGATCGGGCCGAACGCGTTGCCCTCATCCTCTCCACGCAGATCAATCAGCTGGCCCAGCAACAATCCGAATCCCGGCATAACGGAGCTCCTTTGAAGTGAGCACGCAGCATAACCCGTTCTCCCCGCCCACCCCTGCGAATCCGGACCAAGGTTGTCGCAAACCCGAAACCCGCCCCCCCGGAACCCGTCCTACACCCGGCTGACCAGCAGCACGCCGTCGTCCCGCACCGACTCCACCTTTACCGCCGCGAAGCTCTCGATCGCCTCGCCTGTGCTCACCGCCTCGCTGATCATGCTCCGCCCGGAGATGCTTACCCGCACCTTCCCCTGCCCCTCGCCCTTGGCCGGCAACGCCATGTACACCTGACCCGTTCGGCCCACCGCCGTCGCCTTGTCCGCCTTCACCTCATGCCCCAGCTTCGCCAGCAGGAACAGCCCCGCCGCCGCCAACAGCATGAACCCGATCCCCGTGCCCCCCGACACCGCCGCCGACGGCCCGGGGCTCAGCTCCCAGCCCAGTCGGCACAACAGCCCCATCCAGCCGGCTCCCATCAAGAACGCGGTGATCGACAAAATCGAAAACACCCCGAACCCCGCGCCGTGGTCTTCAAGATCGACATCAAAGTCGACATCGCCGCCGATGCCCAGCATCAGGCTCAGCACCAGGCGGAGCAGAAAAAGCGACGTTCCCAGCAACGCCATCCCCGCGTAGAACGGCACGTCCAGCCCGAAGCTCGACAGCTTCGGGAAGTCGAAGAGCAGCTTGGCGAAGTCCCAGATTCCCATGTAATCAGTCTACCCCAAGCCGCATTCGCAGCCATGCGAGACCTCTCCCGCCAATTCGCAGCTCACGCCTTCCCGTACCGCCGACCCTTCCACGCGTTGCCGCCCCGGTAGTACCGCCACACGCTCGCCACCAGAATCGCCAGGTACACCGCCGAGCCCGCCGGCATCAGCAGGGCATGCCACCAGCTCAACCCCATCCGCCGACGCACCCGGTCCATCGGGCGGAGCGTGCACAACCAGCCCATCGCCGACAGCACCAGCCCCGCCCCCCACACCCACCCGCCGACCGCCAGCACCCCCCACAACCCCACGCCGACAAACACCGGCGGCAGCACGTTCGTCACCACCAACGCCGGCACCATCGCGATCACCCGGTCCAGCCGGTACGCCGTCCCCGCATACGCGTTCTTCGTCAGCCCCTCCCACTGATCCGCCCACCCGTCGTACATCCTGCAACCCAGCAACCCCTCCGCAAACGCCACCCGCACACCCCACCCGCCCTCGAAGCCCACGGATTCAATCCGTGGGCTTGAACCCACCACGCCCTCCCGCAGCGCCGCCTTCACCACCTCCCCGAACCGGATGTCCTCCACGACCTGGCCCCTCACCGCCGCGTGCCCGCCCACCGACTCGTAAACCTCCCGCCGCACCAGGATGAACGCCCCGCCGATCAATACCTCCGGCCGCCCCATGTCGTTCGACCGCGGGATCGGGAACAGCAGCCCCAGCGCCAACCCCAGCTGCGCTTGGACCAACGCTTCGCCAAACGACCCGAACCGCACCTCCGGCAGCAGCCCCACCAGCCCCGCCTGTTCCCGCTCCGCCCACGCGATCGCCGTCCGCAGACACCCCGGCTGCCAATCCATGTCCGCATCCGTGAAGCACACCCAGTCCGGCACCTCCGACGCAGCATCCATTTCGCCCACTGCCGCATCCAACACCGCCAACTCGTCGGTACTCAACCGATCCCACACCGCCGACCCGCGATCCAACACCGCCCGCACCCCGTGCATCACCGCCCACGGCTTGCCCACCCACCCCGCAGGCACCCCGCCCGCCGTCCGCATCACCCGCAGGTTCGGGTAACGCTCCGACAGCTCGGCGGTGATCACCGGCGTCCCGTCCCCCGACGCATCATCCACAAACACCACCCCGCAATCCGCGTGATCCTGCCCGCACATCGCCGGCAGCGTCCGCGACAGGTGCTCCGCCTCGTCCCGCCCCGGCACGATCATGACCGCGCTGCCCGACGCCTCAACGCCGTCGAAGTCGCCCGCCCGCAGCACATGCCCGAACGTACCCCGGTACCGCGGCGCGGCATTCACCCACCCCCACACCGCAAACACCACCGCCCCCCCAATCAACACGATCCAAACCATGCCCCCAATTTAGCCCCCGGCTTTGCCGGGGGGCACTTGGACTGCCAGATGCTTACTCACGCCCCGTACAGATACTCCTTGAGGTAACGGATCTCCGCCTCCTGCCCAGAGATCGCCCACGCGTTGAGGTCGCCGATCGAGATCAGCCCGTGCAGCTTCCGATCCACCCCGAGCACCGGCAGGTGGCGGATCCGCTTGGTCTTAAAGATCGTCCGCGCCTCATCGACCGTGGTGTCCGGCTGACAACAGATCACCCGCTCGGTCATCACCGCCGACACCAACACCTCGCCCGGCAACCGCCCCTCTACCACCACCCGCTTGAGCATGTCGCGTTCGGTGAAGATGCCTTCTACACGTCGACCGGCGCCGTGCTGCTCGGCGACCACCACCGCACCCACCCGCCAGATGTTCATCAGCTTCGCCGCCTCCAGCACCGTGGCCCGCCCCGGCACCGTCACCACCTCATAACCCTTGCGCGAAAGGACCGTGTCAACCGTTGCCATGTGCAACCTCCAAGTTGTCTCAAGATCACCGAGCAGAAGACTGGACCACCACCCCCACGGACAATATCAAGACTAACGCGCGCCGACTAACACTCCAAGGGGTTTGCGCCTGACTACATGAAGATTGATACCCCGCCCTCACCAACCCAAATCCGCACCCACACCTGCAACCGCGATTCACCCGTCAAACAAGTCCTGCTGATCCTCCCGGTCCGGCTCAGGCAGCGTCGCCCGCATCTCCTGCATCTCCGCCAACAGGTCGTCCATCGTTTCGATCTTCAGGTAAACCGACATGAACCGCACATACGCCACCGTGTCCAAACGCTTGAGCCGCTCGGCCACCAGCAGCCCGATGTCCGTGCTCTCCACGTCTCGCAGGTTCCGCGCCCGGAGCAGGTCCTCCACCTCCGCCGCCACCGCTTCCAGCTGCTCCGCCCGCACCGGCCGCTTGTAACACGCCTTCTCCAGCCCCGACAGGATCCGTGACCGATCGAACGGCACCCGCGTCCCGTCCTTCTTCAACACCGACAAATGCTCATGCCCCTCGATCTTTTCGTAGGTCGTAAACCGCTTCCCGCACGCCTTGCACACCCGCCGACGGCGGATCGACCGACCGCCCTCCGCCTCCCGCGAATCGATCACCTTGTCGTCGTTGACTCCGCAGTAAGGGCAGCGCATCAGGAGAGGTGGTAGGCCGTAGGTGGTAGGTTGTAGGTCAAGCCAGCGAGCACGGATCACGAAACCTACCACCTACCACCTACAACCTACAACCTCACCCCCATGCGACTCTTGATCCTCGGCGACGTCGTCGGCCAGCCCGGCCTCCTCGCCCTCCGACAACAACTACCGATCCTCCGTGAGCAACACCAGCCCGACTGGGTCATCGCCAACGCCGAGAACGCCGCCAACGGCTCGGGCCTCACCCCGGAGCTCTACCGCAAGCTCAAAGACGCCGGCGTGGACGCGATGACCCTCGGCGACCACGCCCTCCGCAAAAAACAGATCTTCAAAACCCTCCAGGAAGCCCCCGACCTTATCCGGCCCGCCAACCTCCCCGCCGCCGCCCCCGGACGCGGCACCATGACCCTCTCCAAGCCCGGCCTCCCCGACGTCCACGTCATCACCCTGCTCGGCCGACTCTTCATGACCGGCGTCCAGGCCGACGACCCCTTCGCCGCCTTCGACCGCTACCTCCAATCCCTCCCGAATCAGGGCAAACGCCAAGTCGTCCTCGCTGAGATCCACGCCGAGGTCACCTCCGAAAAAGTCGCCATGGGCTGGCACGCCTCCGGCCGCGCCTCCGTCGTCTTCGGCACCCACACCCACATCCCCACCAACGACGCCCACATCCTCCCCGCCGGCGTCCCTGGCTCCGGCGGGCCGCTTGCTTCCGGGGGCGGGCCTCCCCCGCTGCCCCACACCGCCTACATCACCGACCTCGGCATGACCGGCCCTTACGACTCCGTCCTCGGCCGAGCCGTCGACAAGGTCTTGCCCTTCATGACCACCGCCCGGCCACAGCCGTTCGACGTCGCCGACATCCACGCCGCCCCCACGGTCCACGGCATCCTCGTCCGCCTCGACCCCAACTCGGGCCGAGCGCTGTCCGTCAAACCCATCGCTCAGCCCGCTGATGTTTCCGCGCCACCATTCAGCTAACCGGATCAGGCGGGCCTGTTTCACTCAAGCGATCGGCTTCAGGCCTTGAGCTTGAACCGCCGGCACAGGGCTTGGAGGGTCTCGGCCTTCTGACTCAGCAGACCCGCGGCCTGGGCGGCTTTCTCGCCACCCTCAGCGGTCCGCTGACTGACCGAAGAGATCGTTTCGATGCTGCGGGCGACCTCTTCCGAAGCGGCCGACTGTTCATCCGCCGCCGAGGCGATCGAGCGGATCATGCCCGCAACATCTTGAGCCGACCCGACGATCTGTTTCAACGAATCGCCCGCCGCGCTGGCCTTGGCGACCCCGCTGGTGACCTGCTCGGTGCCTGTGCTCATCCGGCCCACGGCTTCGGTCGTCTCGGTCTGGATCGCCTGGATCGAGCTCCCGATCTCGTCGGTGGCCTGGGTGGTGCGATCCGCGAGCTTGCGGACCTCGTCGGCGACCACCGCGAACCCTCTGCCGTGCTCGCCGGCACGCGCGGCCTCGATGGCGGCGTTGAGGGCCAGGAGGTTGGTCTGGTCCGCGATGTCGTTAATCACCGCGATGATCTCGCCGATCTGTTCGCCACGCTTCCCGAGCTCTTCCACGCTCTGGGCCGAAGCGGTCACCGCCTCGCTGATCGCGTGCATGCCCTGGATCGTGTCGTTCACCACCACACCGCCCTCGGTCGCCGCGTTGCCGGACTGCTCAGCAGAGCCCGCGGCGTCGGACGACTTGCGGGCGACCTCAACGATGGACGCCGACATCTCTTCCACCGCGGACGAGACCTGCTGGACCTGCATGGTCTGCTCGCCCATCCCGCGAGCGATCTCCTCGCTAGACGTCGCGATCTCGCCGGAGGCCCCGGCGACTTCGTGGGCCGCGGCGGTGACGTCACGGATCACCTCCTGCAACGCCTCGGACATCTGGTCAGTCGCCCGAGCCAGCTCGCCCATCTCGTCGGAGTTCTTCAACGCGATCGGTTCTCGGGTCAGGTCGCCCTCGGCCACCGACGAGAGCACCTCAAGCACCCGGCGGGCGGATCCAACCAGCATCCGGATCAGCAGGTAGCTCATCCCGACCGAAAACAGCACCGCAACACCCACGAACACCGCCACAATATTCACCATGCGGGCCGACCGCTCATCGGCCTCGGCCAGCAAGGCTTGCTGGTCGGCGTGCAGCTCGTGGATGAGCGCCAAGCCTTCCTGGTCGATCTTCTTGCCGAGGTGATGCAGGACGTGCTCGACCCTCTCTTCGCGTTCATGCAGCAAAGCAACCGCGATCTCGAACTCGGCGGCATAGAACCGGTAGCCCTGCTCGGCCTGCTGCATCCAGGCGGCCTGCAATTCGCCCCTGATGTCCTTACGCATGAGCTGCAGCAGCTCGGCCCCCAGTTCCAGCTCGTGCTTCGCGATCTTGGCCTCGGCCTCGTTCGTGGTCCGCAGGTAGATCTGCGTATGGATACGCGCCAACGCCAGGTGGTCCAGGGCTTCTGCCGCCTCGAGTGCAAGCCTGTAATTGCCGGCCGCGTGTGCGGTCTCAATGATCGCGAGCAGCAGGTCGTTCAGGCGTTCGCCCGTGGGCAACAGCTGGCTGTCCACGATCGCGTTGAAGTGGTCCACCTTCTCGACAATGGCGTGGAATTCTTGCTCGTACTCCAGGAAGTGTTCTTTGAGCGCGGTCGCCGCCTGACGCTCGTGTTCCTTGATCAGCTCATGCTCGGCGTGCTGGAGCCGGTCCAGCATCCGGGCGGCACAATCCGAGAAGATGAACAGGTCCTCTTCGGCATGGGTGAGCAGGAAGTCTTCCGCCGCGAGTTCCAGGTGCAGCAGGTCGCGTTCAATCTCTTCAACCACGGAAACGTTTTGGGCGGTAAACGCCAGGTGTTGGTTGGAATTGAAGTTGCTCTGCATCGCGGTCACCGCAAACGCCCCGATCACGACCAACAGGGTCGTCAATCCCCCGAACGCGAGGGTGAGCTTGCTGCCCAGGGTGACGCTTCGGCGGGTCGTCCCGTCTTGGAGGCGTAGCCGACTCATGGAGTAGGCGATCAACAAGGTGGCGAGAAGCACCAGGGCCACGATCCCCCAGGCCGTATAGGTCAACGCGGGGCTGGCGGTGTGCAGCACATTGTCTTCGATGGGATCAACCTGGCCGTGCGCGTGGCCGAACGCGGGACGCTGCTTCTTCACCAACTCGGGGATCGGGAATGTGCCGCTGGTCCCGAGCAGCCCGGCCCATTGCTCCGGTGTTTTGACAACCTGTTTAATCCCCGCGTCGGACGTCTCGGCCGCAGGCTGTGCAACAGCGACGTCGGACTCAACCGGTGCCGACTCCACGGCTGGCGTTAGGGCTACCTCTGACTGCGTGTTGCTGCTAACGGATTCGGCCTCAGCGGAACCCCCGGCGCATGCCTTATGCGGGGACAACCCCACAGCCCAGATAAGGGCCAAACCAATGACGAGCCGACGCCAAACGGGTGCTGCGTTCTGAATCATGAGCCTTTTCTTTTCTGGAGGAAACACTCGCGACCCGGACAGGCGTTCCGTCGACATTACGCACGCACACGAGCAAGAATGACCTAGGGTGTCTTCCTGTTCTTTCGTGATGAGTTTGGAACGACTTAACCTCAGACCCGCCTTTCGACATATCGTCGATTTATCGGAACCCCGCGTTAGCGACGAGAGTCCGCACTGGGGTCGCGACCCAAATGCAACTGAGCCGAGAAACCAACCGGTTACACCGCACCCCGCAACACCTCCAGCGGTGCCGACTGCCCCGTCCATCCCTCGAACTGCGCCGCCCCCTGACGCACAAACATCTCCACCCCCGACACCGTCGCACACCCCGCCGCCTTCGCCCGCCGCAAGAGCACCGTCTCCACCGGGTTGTAGATCGTGTCGAACACCACCACCCCTGGAAGTAGCACCGATGCATCTTCAGGCAGCGAGCACGCGTTCACCTCCGGGTGCATCCCCAACGGCGTGCAGTTGATCACCACATCCGCCTCCATCCCGCCCGCTTCACCCATCGCACCCGCCTGAGCCCCAAACGCTTCGGCCAACGCCTCCGCCTTCTCCGCCGTGCGATTCACCACCGTCACCGCACACCCGCAGTCCGCAAACCCCGCCACGATCGCCCGCGCCGCGCCACCCGCCCCCAAGACCAGCACCCGTAAGCCGGCCAGCCCCGCGCGGTCCGTGGAGAGCGCGTCCGCCACCGCGTCCAGCGCCGCCGCGTAGTCCGTGTTGCTCGCATAGAGCGACCCGTCGTCCCGCACCGTGAGCGTGTTCGCCGCCCCGATCTTCTGCGTCAACGCCTCGATCTCCCCGCCACGCTCCGCCACAAACCGCAGCAGATTCTCCTTGTGCGGGATCGTTACGCTCGCCCCGCGGAAGTCCAGCCACGGCGTGTCCACGAACTCCGCCGCCGTGGCCTTGAACGCCTCGTACGCCGGCGCGACCGGCATGGGCAGATACAGCCCGTCATACCCCACCGCCTCGAACCCCGCGTTGTGCAGCTGCGGCGACTTCGAATGCCCGACCGGCCAACCGATCACGCCGTACACCCGCGTCGTCGCCTTGAGCTTATCCCACCGGTAAAGCCCCTTGAGCTCCGCGAGCGTCGGCTGCCCAGGGGCCGTACCCGACCCGTCGTCCAGCCGGGCAAACGTCAGCAGCGCCCCCGCCTTCTTCGCCAGCACCCGCGACATCAGCCCCGCCTCGCCCATGCACAGCGCGATCGTCGGCTTGTGCTGGTCCCGGATCAGCTCCAACGCCTCCAGGTTGTCCCGCACCGACCGTGCCGACCACGCCACCTTCACCACCCGGCACCGCTCCTGCTCCGCGATCGCCGCCACCCGCCGGGTCAGGTCGCTCGGCCGGGTCTCAAAGTCGTGCGACGACAAGATCAGCCCCGGCAGGCCCCGCTTGCTCTGATCCGCGTGATCCACCACCAGCCCCACCTTCTGCCGCAAGTTCGCCGACCGCTGATACGCCAGCAGCTCTACATCCACATACGCCGGCCCCGGCGACGCCAGACACAGCCGCTCGAGCACCGCAATCCGCTCCTGATCGTCCCCGTCATACGCCCCGCCCTCCCACACCGGCCGACACGTCACCAGGCACGGCAGCGGGCACGCCTCCACCAACCCCACAAGCCCCTCCACATCGTCCGTCGCCGAGTCGATCCGTAACTCGACCAGGTCGGCGCCCGCCGACTTCGCCGCCTCACAATCGTCCATCGCCCCCTCGGCGTCATGCACCCAGATCGGCACTGCGAGCTTCGTCATCCCCAGACCCTAGCGATCCGCACCCCGCCCTGCTGCCGCAACCCACCCCGCTTGAGGGCGACGGCTTAAGGCGCCCCGTCTCAGCCCCCGTCACGGCACGGCACCTGCATCACCCGTTGGGCCCGGTCCGCGTATCGGGCCGAGTCCACAACTCGACCGCGCAGCGCGTGGTCCAGCTGACGCCGCCGCAGCTGAGCCAGCAGCCGGGTCAGACGCTTCCCAGCCGACTC
Organism: Planctomycetota bacterium; assembly: GCA_038749105.1. Taxonomy (GTDB): domain Bacteria; phylum Planctomycetota; class Phycisphaerae; order Phycisphaerales; family Phycisphaeraceae; genus JBCCOW01. Next base: position 38,614 of record JBCDIM010000022.1, on the reverse strand, counting down.
GCCAGACACGGGCAGGCCGGACGCTACGGGGATCGGGTTTGCAGGGGCAGGGGTCATTTCAATCCTCCCGGATGGGGGTCGGCACGTCGCCAGGCATACGCACCCGCCGAGGTGCTCCATTCGATGTGCCCACAATAGCCCGGTCATCCCTCCGAGCCTTGAGGTTTTCGTGACTTCTTTTCGCACAGATGCAGAAGACCGCACTAAAACATCGATCACCCGGCGGCCCACTCTCTCGATGCAGGACTCCGTCCCTGCCATCGGTCCGGCCACCCCGATCAATTCCGTATCATCCTCCAGCGATGGCGAGCCCCGATTCCACCCCTGATCCTCCGGCCGCCGACCAAGCCCAAGCCGCCGCCGACCTCAGCGGGCTCACCCCCGAGCAGCTGCTCGCCGCCTACCGGACCGGGCGGACCGACGCCTTCGAGGCCCTGATCCGGCTGTACCAGACCGACCTGTTCCGCTTCCTGATGCGGTTCGTTGGGGCCGCCTCGACCGCCGACGACCTGTTCCAGGAGACCTTTCTCCAGGTTCACCAGTCCGCCCACACCTTCGACACCACCAAGCGATTTAAGCCCTGGCTTTTCACAATTGCGGCGAACAAGGCCCGGGACTACCTCCGTAGGAACAAACGCCGGCAGGCGGCGCCGCTCTCCGCGACCGTGGATGGGCCTGCCGGGGAAGGTGTCAGCTTTGTCGACCTCATGGAGGCCGACCTGACGCTCCCCAACGACGCCGCCCAGAGCCGGGAGGTCGCGGAATTGGTCCGTGACCTGGTACACGAGATGCCCGAGCACCTGCGTGAAGTGCTCGATCTGGCCTACTTCCAGCAGTTGGCGTACAAGGAAGTGGCTGAAGTGCTGGGCATCCCATTGGGGACCGTAAAAAGCCGGCTGCACGCCGCCGTTGGCACCTTCGCCGACCTCTGGAAGAACCGATACGGCAAACTTGGCAGCGACCTAGAAGCATCCTAAGCGAATATTTATCAGGACTTTGACGCTACCTTGATGTCAATATGGCAACCCTTTGAGCCCACCGGCCTGGCTGGCCGAAGAACCCGCAGGAACTTGTTACACCCCCATCTCTGAATCATGTCCTCCCACGACCCGAACCCGAACCCACCGTCTCAACCGAATCAGGCCAGTCTCCATCCGGATGACGCCGCTGTCCTCGACGCCCGTATCGACGCCAGAGCCGCCGGCAACGCGGCCGGCCCCCTCCCGCCCGGCTCGGCCGATCGCGCTCCCCGCGTCGACGCCGTTCTTCAGCTCCTCGACCACGCCAACACCGCCGAAGCCTCCCCCGCCGACGACCTCGCTCAACGCACCCTCGACCGCGTCCTCCAGGAACGCCAACGCCTCCGCTTCGCCCAGCAGATCGACCTGTTCCGCCAGCCCAACCGCGGCATCGGGCTCAACCTGCGTCAGGTCCTCTCCGCCGCCGCCATCCTCCTGATCGGGGCCTCGCTGCTGCTGCCCGTCCTGTCCCGGTCCCAAGCCGACGCCGCCCGCCGCGCCTGCCTGACCAACCTCGGAGCCCTCGGCCAGGCCTTCTCCCAATACGCCGCCGCCAACAAGGACGAGCTGCCCCGCTACCGCACCACCCCCGGCACCGACTGGTACCACGTCGGGCACGACTTCGACCGCTCCACGCCCAACGCCGCCGTCCGCTCCAACACCGCCAACCTCTTCATCCTCGCCCACGACGGCTACACCACCCTCAACACCCTCGCCTGCCCCGCCCACACCACCCCCGCCGGCGGCGACCTCGGGCCCCAGGCCACCGACTGGTCCCGCCCCGAGCAGGTCTCCTACAGCTACCAGAACCAGTTCCGTGCCGAGCCGGTCCGCCTCTCCGCTGTGCCTCAGCTCGCGATCCTCGCCGACAAAAACCCGCTGTTCCGGGTCGAGTCCCAACCCGGCGACAGCCGTACCGCCGACCGCCCCCGCACCGTCCGCTTCCGCGTCAACGTATCGATCCGACGCAACGCCGCCAGCCCCACCCACGGCGGCCGGGGCCAGAACGTCCTGTTCGCCAACGCCTCCGCCGACTGGCTCGAGTCCCCCACCACCCCCACCACCCGCTCCGCCTCCCGCGCCCAGCAACTCGACCACATTTGGACCTCCGCGGCTGCTACCTCTCACACCGACTACACCGGCTCCGAACTCCCGGTCGATGCCAGCGACAGCTTCCTGGTGCCCTGAACAACGATCGATACGCTCGGCTGTCGTTACATAGGTTCAAGAACCGCTCGTTTACCCTTAGGCGGACCCCTCTATTCTTCAAAAACGCTTGGATTTCAGGCGATTTCTCTTCATCGGGAATAAGCACGAATTAAGCTTGTTAGTTGGGCAGGAGGCCCGACGGTGTACATCACGAGCCCCGCGCCGGACCTCCACGCCGGAACCGTCTCACCCGTCTCACGGAAGGACTCACGATGACATTCACGCTCCCGCCCGACCGACACCGCACGCCCGCCGCCGCGCTCCCGAACCACGCCCCGCCCCCGCTCGAGTCACGCATCTCCGAGCTCTGGCAGCAGAGCGCCCCCACACCTCCGCCCACCGCCACCCGGACCGACCCCACGGCCGAACCGCCGATCGCCCCCGAAGACCTGCCCGCCGCCAGCCAGCTGCTGCCCCGGCTCCTCCGGCTCCTCGCCGAACACCCCAACCGGCCCACCAGCAGCTTCCGACCCGTCGTCCGCCGGATGATCATCGATGCGGTGTTCTGCTGCGATGCCGGCGACCCCGCCGACACCCGCAGCACCGATGCCCACACCGAGCGGCTCACCGACCGCCTGCTCAACCAGCTCGACGCCGCACGCAGAGCACAAGACCCGATCATCACCTCTGCGGCCACCGAACTCCGACGCGGCTGAGCCCGTTTCTGAACCAATCCCCACAAGAAAGCCGAGCCCCGCGAAGGGCCCGGCTTTGCTTCTGAATCGATGACCGCCGCTCCCGCATCAACTACGCCGACGTCGACCCGTCTGCATCAACAACAGCCCCGTGACCAGCAATGCCGCTGTCGCCGGCTCCGGGGCGGCAATGAACTCGCCGTCAAACAGGTACGACGCGACCGACGCCCCCGTGATCTGCCCCTCCGTGTCATCGAAGTTCCAGTGGATCCCGAGATACACCCGGCTTCGGCCGTTCTCGGCCATCGCTTCGCTCAGTGACTCAAACTCGCGGACCGCGTCGGTGTCCGCATCGAGGCCATACAACTCCCGCAGATCGTCGTCCGCCAAGATCACCGCCAGCTCTTCGGAGGTCAGCGAAAAAGCGATGTCGTCCGTGCCGTAGAACTCCTGCAAGACGCCGAAGACCGCGCCGCCAAACGTGGCGTGCCCGGATAGGTAAGTCGGGAACGGCGGCGTGAACCCGGTCAGCGACTCGCCGTCCGGTGCACCCAACGGTGTCCAATCGGCATCCGCTTCGGTCAGCGCGTTGCCATCCAGATCGCCATCACGGATGCCCGTGACCGGCCGCCAGAAATCGAGCTCGAACTTGCTGTTCCACGCGACGATCCCCGCGTCCGCCATCGCCACCGACGCCTTGGCGAACAGCTCGGCGTTCTCGTCCAGCGTGTTGCCCTGATCGTCCGCGATCGTCCGCAGCGCATCATTAAACAGCCGCATCGGCGTGCCCATCCCCACGCGATCGTACGCCCAGAAGATCCCGATCTCGGTCTGCTCCGAGGTGCGCGTCGTGCTGTCCACCGAGCCGAGTGCCTTGACCTCGTTGTACGCCTCCGCGTATGCCGCACTGTCCAGGCTCGGCATCACCGGCGGCATGAAGTCGTTCACGTTCTGCACCGCAAAGGTCTGCACCTCGCCCCACGCCGGGCCCCACGCCTCCTGGTCCGGGTTCAGCGGATCGACCTGCCAGTGCCCAACAGCGTTCGTCGGGGTGTACTGCACGTTGGTGTCGTAGCCGTCGTTTTCCCGGCGGTTGATGATCGACTGGCCGATCAGCGTCCCCAGCGCGACGCCGTCGGTCTTCGCCACGCCATCACTAAACGCCGCGAGGCTGGTCGCGAGCTGCGTATCGAGCGTCACCTGCTGATCGCTGTAGATGTGGCTGAGCACGGTGTACGCCGCCTGCGCCGCCGCCGCCTCACGCGACGCGGTCGAGCCCAGGCCACCGAGGGCGTTGCCGTAGTCGTAGAACGACGAACCATCGCCGCCAGAACCGAGCTTCAGGCTGTCGTAGATCGCCAGGTTCACCATCGCCATCGACCGCGACGACATCCCCGGGTTCTGAAGCGACTCGTTATCCACCAGCACCTGGCTCATCACCGCGTTCCAATCCGTGACCACGTCGTCGGCCCACGCGGTCAGCGGCAACCCACCACCGCCGACCGTCGCCATCGCGGATCCGATCACCCAACCCAGGGCTCTGCTGCGGCCGGGCCGCCGGGTCGTGCAACGTGTGTGTGAATGCATAAGACAAACTCCTCTGTAAATCACGCGTGCGGGCTGCGGGGCAGAACGGGTCGTCCCGCCGGCGTACACGCCAGGCTCAATCCCCTTCGCTCGGATCTCTCAGCCGGCACAGACTACAAGCCCCGCCGACCCACGCTCAAGCGGGACGGACCTCCGATGCCTCCGGCATCTGTAGGGCTTCGATTGGTTTGAGAGCCGGGCGGAAAGGGGGGTGCTTGGGGAGAGCAGGGGGGTGGGCAATCTGCCGCGGGAGTGGGTGAGTCGGACCGAACCGTTCGATCCGTGCCGGCTCTCGGCTCGGCTGGCCGAGGGTGTGGGGCGATTCAAGACGCGTTGGCCCCTCGGGCCACCGCGGCCGAGGCCATCCCTCGGCTGCCTCGGGAACGGCCCGCCAGCGGTGTTATTGCCTAAGGCAAGCTCCGGATCAGATCTTTTTTTCAAACCCGCCGTAACGCCGCCGTGACTAACCCGTCCCGCTCATGCCACACAAATTCTCCGTGCCCGGGAACCCGCCACCCGGCACCGCGTCCAACCCGACGTCACCCCCACAGCCTCGCACCCCCGCCAAGGAACCCCGTCATGCCCCGCACACCTTCAACCGCCCGCCGCCTCACCACCGCCGCACTCCTCGCCGGCCTCATCGCCGTACCCGCCACCACCCTTGCCGAACGCACCATCACCATCACCGTCCCCGCGCCCGCCCCGGCACCCCTGCCCGCACCGGCGCCGGACGCCCCCTTCGAAGGCCAACGCCCCGCCGTCGATGTCGCCCTCCTCCTCGACACCTCCAACTCCATGGACGGCCTCATCAACCAGGCCAAAACCCAGCTCTGGTCCATCGTCAACACCTTCGCGGCCGCCCAGAAGAACGGCCAGGCCCCCGTCCTCCGCGTCGCTCTTTTCGAATATGGCAACACCAAGCTCCCCGCGGCCGAAGGCTACATCCGTCAGGTCGTCCCCCTCACCGACGACCTCGACAAGCTCTCCGAAGCCCTCTTCGCCCTGAGCACCTCCGGCGGCGACGAATACTGCGGACAGGTCATCGACGAAGCCCTGACCCGCCTCGACTGGTCCAAAGAACCGAACGCCTATAAAGCCATCTTCATCGCCGGCAACGAACCGTTCACGCAGGGCGAGGTCGACTACAAGTTCGCCGCCGGCAAGGCCGTCGCTCAAAACGTCATCCTCAACACCATCCACTGCGGCAACGCCTCCGCCGGCACCTCCGGCCTCTGGGCCGACGCCGCCACGCTCGGCAACGGCGATCACTTCAACATCGACCAGGACCGCGTCGCCCCCACCATCCGCTGCCCGCAGGACCCGATCATCCTCGAGCTCAACGTCAAGCTGAACCAGACCTACCTGTGGTACGGCGACGCCGAAGCCCGCGACGGCTACGCCATAAATCAAGCCCGCCAAGACACCAACGCCGCCGAGGCCGCACCCGCCGCCGCCATCGCCCGCGCCCAGAGCAAGTCGATCGGGTCGGTCTACTCCAACCGTGGCCGTGACCTGGTCGACACCGTCGTCAACGACGACGGCGACGTCAAAGCCGACAAGCTCGCCAAGATCAAGACCACCGACCTGCCGGAAGACATGCAGGCGATGACCCCCGAGCAACGCGCCGCCCACATCCAGGCGATGCACACCAAGCGGGCCGACCTCCGCCAGCAGATCCAGCAGCTCTCGATCGAGCGCGAGAAGTTCCTGGTCGCCGAAAAAGCCCGCCTCGCCGCCGAGGCGGGAGAGCAGCCCGACATGCTCGGCGATGCCGTCAAGCGTGCGGTCGTGCAACAGCTCAAGACCAAGGGCTACCGCCTCCAAGGCCAACCGGACGGACAGCCCGAGTGACCGCCTCAGCCGAATCCGTAGGCGAGAACGTATCGGACACGCCGTGTGCCGCGGTATGCTCGAAGCGTGAAGAGGTCGTTTGCCATCCCCAAGCCCCAGGTACTGGCGGTCTGCCTCGTGGTGATCACACCGGTCGCAGCCGCACCCCGAGCGCCCGCCACGACCGAACGATCCGGTGAGCAGCGATGGGACCTGGCCCTGCCCTGGTACCAGCGGGCTTGGTCGGCCGCGCAAGACATCGAACCGCCCAAAGCCCGCTGGAACGCCATGCTCGTCGCCGCCCAGGCGATCGCCATCGGCGGGTCCCGCGATGACGTCGAAACCCTCGCACGCGACATCGCAGCCGCCAAAGAGCTCGGCCGACTCGAACCGAATCAGGCCCGCCTCCTTCAGGGCTTCTGCGCCCTTGTCCTCGATCAGCCCGATGCCCTCGAGTTCACCTATCGGCTGCTCAAGCCCGACCGCAGGCTGGCGGAACAGCTCGAAGACGCGGCCGCCTGCTGGTATGCCGAACAGGGCAACCGGGCGGAGATGACCCGGTGGCGCGACCGACGCCTTGCCGACGAACCTGAGAAGGCGCAACACGATTGGGAACAGAAAACCATGGGCCGGCACGACCCCCGACGCCTCGACCCCGAGGCCCCGCTGCGCCGCCTTCACACTGCCGGACGATGTGTCGGGCCCGCGCTTCAGACCCTCGCGCGTGAACCGGGCGTGCCCGCACACCGCATCAACTATTGGCTAAGCCATCATGAAAGGCACTGCCGTAACGGCCGGCCCGACTGGGACGCGCGAGCCGAAATCGCTTGGGCGATCGCCCAGTACGACCCCCACGCCGCCACCGCCTACCTGCCCGACGACCCCGCCGACAGCACCGGCTTCAACACCCACAGCAACCTCCGGGTCTGGCGAAAAACCGGACGCATCGATCTGGCGGTCCGCGCGATCGAAGCGGTCGAGATCCCGTTGATGCAGGCACGGTGGGCCAGCGGCTTCCTCCTCGAACTTGATGCGGACGGCTTCGACCGGTTCCACGCCCGGCTGCTGCCGCTGATCCGGCCCTGGGTCGAGGGCGGCAAGCCCAAGCCGTATCACGTCGTCCGCATGATCGGTTCGCGCTGGGCATTGGGCCGGCCCGACCAGGCTCAGCGGGTTCTGGACCTCTACCCCCAACTCGCCGACCACCCCTTCACCCTCGCGCGTCGCCACGCCCTGGCCGGCGACTGGAAGGCGGTGGAGCGGGTCATGCACGCACAGCCCAGCGCCCACGAGACGTACCGCGTGCTCATCCAGGCCATGGATTCCGCCAAGCCGCCGCCAGCCTGGCTGCTACACCTCACGCCATCGCTACAACCAACCACCGCGGCCCGCCACGCCAGGAACCTCGGCCGAGAAGCGGCGCGGCGAGGCAACGCCCCGCTTGCACGAGAGGCCATCCGCGTGTGGCAGGCCGTGCTCGATCAGCCCATCACCGACGACCCCTACGGCTACAGCCTCGCGCACCTCATCTCCATCCGGTACCACCTCCAGGGGCCCGTGGCCGCCGCGCTCATGCTCGACCAGTTCCCCCGCCCCGGATCCGCCTACATCGTGGCCGGACGCCGCTTCACCCCGGCACAACACCTCACCCTCTGGCACCTGCTCGTGACCCCAGAGGCCCGGTTCTACTTCGCGATCCGACGCGGCGACGCCTGCCTCCCGTCGGGCAATGGCTGGACCGTCCGGTTCTGACTCGCTCTCGCCAGCAAGCCGCCGCCTCAGCCCAACGCGTCAATCACCATCGACCCCACCTCCGCGCACCCATAGCCCGACCGGTCCAGCGACTTGCCCGCAAACTCGGGCGTCACCGCCTGCACCGCCGCCGCGACCGCGTCGCCCGCCGACACCATCGCTTCGTCGCCCTTGATCCGCCCGGTCTCCCGGAGCAGCAGGGCCATCGTGTCGATGGTTGCGATCGGGTTGGCCTTGTCCTGGCCCGCGATGTCCGGGGCGCTGCCGTGCACCGGCTCATACATCGACGGTGCGCTGCCGGTCGGGTCCAGGTTCCCCGACGCTGCGATCCCCATCCCCCCCGCGATCGCTGCACCCAGGTCCGTGATGATGTCCCCGAACATGTTCGGCACCACGATCACGTCGTAGTCCTCCGGCCGGGTCACCATGAACATGCAGCACGCGTCCACGTGCTGGTACCCCGTCTCGACACCCGGAAATTCCTCCGCGAGTTCTTTAAACACCCGCAGCCACGTCGCCCCCGCGAAGTTCAGCACGTTCGTCTTGTGCACCAGCGTCAGCTTCCCCGGATACCCCGCCGCCTTCCGCGACACCGCCGCCTCAAACGCGTAACGCACACAACGCTCCACCCCGAACCGGCTCGCCACCATCGTCTGGTTCGCCACCTCGTTCGGCGTCCCCTCCCGCAACACCCCGCCCAGCCCGCAGTACAGGTCTTCCGTGTTCTCCCGCACCACCACGAAGTCGATGTCGTCTTCGCCCTTACCCTTGATCGGCGTCTCGATCCCCGGGTACAGCTTCACCGGCCGGAGGTTGATGTACTGGTCCAGCTCGAACCGCAGCTTCAGCAGGATCCCCTTCTCGATCACGCCGCCCGCCAGCCGCGGGTCGTTCGGCTGCCCGCCGACCGCACCCAACAGGATGGCATCAAACTTCCGCAGCTCGTCCAGGTCCGCCGACTCCAACACATGGCCGGTGTCCAGGTAATGCCCCGCCGAGAACGGGAAGTGCTGTGACGACGTCTCCAGCCCATGCTTCGACGCCGCCGCGTCCAGCACCCGCAGCGCCTGGTCCACCACCTCCGGGCCAATTCCATCACCGGGGATCACCGCAAGCCGCAACGCCATCACACACTCCACACAGAAGACCACGCCCCCGGCGATCGCACCGCCGAATCGGGGCGACGAGTATAGAGCCACCCTGTGCCGCCCGGTGAAGACGCCCGATAACCAGCCCCAAACAACAGCTACAGCCCCCAAGGCCTAAGCAAGGGAATTCTCCCCAAAACCTTCGGGCAATTCCTTAACCCGCAACTCCAGCCCTCCCGCCAATCACCCGAAAAAACACCCAAGCGCGACGCCCATTGTCCGGTGGCGATCGGGCGTTCCCTCCTCTCCGGTGATCCAGGCGTGCCCCCCCCCTCCGAAACAGCTGCTACAAAGCCCCCCGGCCGTGCCCCCGAACGGCCACCCGGTAAAGGCCTGCCCGGCAAGGGCTGGGCCGATGACGCACAACAGACCATCGGCGACGACCCCGCCTTCTTCGAGAGCGCCTTCGAACGCACCGCCATCGGCATGGCCCTGGTCGCCCCCGACGGCCGATGGCTCCGTGTGAACCAGGCCACCTGCGAACTCTTCGGCTACACCGCCGACGAACTGCTCGCCCTTGACTTCCAGGCCCTGACCCACCCCGAAGACCTCGAGCAAGACCTCGAGGTCGTCCGTAAGGTCCTCGCCGGCGACTTCGACAAGTACCAGCTCGAGAAACGCTACTTCCACAAGTCCGGCCACATCATCTGGGCGCTGCTCAACGTCTCCCTGGTCCGCGAAGACACGGGCAAACCCCTCGCCTTCGTCGCCCAGATCCAGGACATCTCCGCCCGCAAGGCCGCTGAGCTCCGCCTCCACCGCGAGAACAACTACGACGCCCTCACGGGCCTGCACAACCGCACGTTCCTGCTCCGCGAACTGGACCTCATCACCAAGGCCTATAACGACCGCCAGGACGACCAGCACCCCTATGCGGTCATGCTCCTCGACCTCGATCACTTCAAAGTCGTCAACGACTCGATGGGCCACGACGTCGGCGACGCCCTGCTCCAGGCCGTCGCCCAACGCCTCCAGCACACCCTTGCCGACACCCCGGCCAAGCAGACCCTGATCGCCCGGCTTGGCGGCGACGAGTTCGCCGTTGTCCTCGAAGACGTCACCGAAGCGATCGCCAAGGAGGCCGCCGAACAGATCGTTACTGCGCTCGACGCGCCACACCAGCTCTGCGGGCAGGCCGTCCGCGCCGCGGGCAGCGTCGGGCTCGCCATGGCGATCCCCGGCAACACCCGCGAGAACGCCCTGCGTGACGCCGATGTCGCCATGTACCGCGCCAAGCGCGGCGGCCGCGGCCGGCTCTCGGTCTTCGACCCCTCCATGCACGCCGACGCCGAACGCCGCATGAAGATGGAGGCCCGGCTCCGCAAGGCCCTGGACCTCAACCGCCTCGGCGTCGAGTACCAGCCCATCGTCAATCTCCACACCGGCGAGGCCGTCGCCGTCGAAGCCCTCGCCCGCTGGAAGGACCCCGAGCTCGGACAGATCGAGCCCGCCGACTTCATCCCCGTCGCCGAGGAGACCGGGCTCATCGTGCCGCTCGGGCACTGGGTCCTCTCCGAAGCCCTGGAGTGGGCCGGGGCCTGGCGGGCCGCGGGCTGCTCCGCCCTCCGCGTCTCGGTCAACATCTCCCCCCTCCAGCTCGCCCAGCCTGACCTGCTCGAACAGCTCGACGAGATGCTCCGCACCAGCGAGCTGCCGCCCGACGCCCTGTCCCTCGAGATGCGCGAAGAATGCCTCGCCGACGACTCGATGCGTGACACCCTGATCGCCATCGCCGACCGCGGCGTCCGCCTCCAGATCGACGACTTCGGCTCAGGCTTCGTCTCCCTCGAACTGCTCCACCAGCTCCCCATCGCCGGCGTCAAGCTCGACCAACGCTTCCTCGCCCAGACCCAGACCTCCCGCGATGTCGCCGCCATCATCCACGCCATGGTCGGGCTCGCCAACAACCTCGGCGTCCGCGTCACCGCCGAGGGCATCGAGACTCCCGAACAGCTCGCCCTCCTCCAGGCCTGCGACTGCGAACAGGGCCAGGGCTTCCTGTTCAGCAAAGCCCTCGACCCCGCCTCCGCCCTGGCCTACATCGAGAAGTCCACCCAGGACGCCGTGCCCCGGCTCTCGGCCTGACCTCATCCACCTCCAGCGGTGCTTTATATCGGCGACGCGACGCGTCGCCGCACCGTCGCCTTCTGCCAGATCAATCGCGTCTCATCCGGGCACGCCGCGTACGCCCCCGGCTCGACCGACATCAGCCGACACCCCTGCCGCGCATACAACCGGCAAGCCCGCACATTGATGTCCTGCGTCTCCACGCGCAGCTCCACACAACCGCGTTCCACCGCCCACGCCTCCGCCGCCCGAAACAACCGGCTCCCCACCCCACGCCCCCGAGCCGTCGGCTCCACCCGCAAATCCCACAACACCCCCAGGTCCTCCCGCCCGTCCAGCATCTCGACGTCCCCACTCCCGTACGCCACCACCGCACCGCCCATACAAGCCCTACCCCGCCGCGCCACCAACAAGCCCCAACGCGCCACATCAAACCGGCTCGGCCAACCCATCGGACCCGCGCCCGGCGACGCGTCGTAGTCTTTCACATGCCCCGGCTCCACACGCTGTACCGCCAAATCTTCCAACGCCCGGCCCGCATCATCCGCCCCAACCCGCAGCCGCTCCCGCACCTCAAACCGGATCGGCACCGCCGCATACGCCTCCAACACGCGCTCCGACACCAGGCCTGATTCAATCTCAATCGGCAACACCACTTCGCTCGACACGCTGGAGATTCCCGGAGCGAGAAACAAGACGCGGGGCCATGACGTGTTCTAAACTACCGGATTCGCCCCAACCCGCACCCCCGCAATCCTCCACGAAAGCCCCCGACATGGACCGCTTTGACTACCACGACGGCCAGCTCCACTGCGAAGGCGTCGCCCTCGACCGCATCGCTCAGGCCGTCGACACCCCGGCCTACGTCTACTCCAAGGCCACCCTCGAGCACCACTACGACGCGATCACCTCAGCGTTCGCCCCACTCGACCCCATCGTCTGCTACTCCATCAAGTCCTGCGGCAACATCCACCTCTGCAAGCTCCTCGCCGAGCGCGGCTCCGGCATGGACGTCGTCTCCGGCGGCGAGCTGCATCGCGCGATGACCGCCGGGGCGGACCCCGCCAAGATCGTCTACGCCGGCGTGGGCAAGACCGACCCCGAGATCGCCGCCGCCATCGAAGCCGGCATCGGCTGGTTCAACATCGAGTCCGAGGCCGAGTTCGAGAACATCGCGTCCATCGCCGCCCGCATGGGCCGACCCGCCCACGCCGCGCTCCGCATCAACCCCGACGTCGCCGACGACAAGACCCACGACAAGACCACCACCGGCAAGAAGGAAACCAAGTTCGGCGTCGACATCGACCGGGCCATGGCCTTCTTCCAGAAATACGCCACCTCGACCGACCTGCTCCTCGACGCGATCCACCTCCACATCGGCTCGCCGATCTACTCCCCCGAGCCCTACGTCAAGGCGATCACCAAGACGCTCGAGCTCATCGACGAACTCCGCGAAGCCGGCTTCCCCGTCCGTGCCCTCGACATCGGCGGGGGCTACGCCGCCGACTACGAGACCGGCGCCTCCCCCGCCTATCAGGACTACGCCGACGCCATCGTCCCGCTTTTGCAACCCTTCAAAGACGCCGGCGGCACCGTCATCCTCGAGCCCGGCCGAACCCTCGCCGCCAACGCCGGCATCCTCCTCACCCGCGTCCAGTACCTCAAGAAGGGCGGCCGGAAGAAGTTCGTCATCGTCGATACCGGCATGCACCACCTGATCCGGCCGACGCTCTACGACGCCTGGCAGTTCATCTGGCCCGCGTCCGTGGCCCCCAACCACGTCCCCCCCGGAAGGGCCCGCGACATGGATATGCCCGGCCTCGAGCCCGTCGACATCGTCGGGCCCATCTGCGAGACCGGCGACTACCTCGCGCTGGACCGCCCGCTGCCCCCCGTCGCCCGCGGCGACCTCCTCGCCGTCTTCTCCGCCGGGGCCTACGGCATGGTCATGGCCTCCAATTACAACACCATGCCCAAGCCCCCCGAGGTCCTCGTCGACGGCGACGACTTCACCGTCATCCGCCGCCGCGAGACCTACGACGACCTCCTCGCCGCCGAGCTCGAGCCCGAAGCGGCCGTGACCGCTGGGGTCTGATCAACAAACGCAATCAAGCCGCGTCCGACGGCCGTAATAGCTAAGACACCGGCCGCGTCCTGCTCCGGTGATCCGCTCCCCCTCCCGGGACTCCGCCATGGCCCGCCGCGCCCGCAAACTCCGATCGATCGGCCGCCTCTTCGGGTGTGCCTCCGTCGTGGCGTCGGTCGCCTTCGCCGCACCGGGCTCGCTGGCGGAGACCCCACCGCCAGCGCCTACGGTTGAGGCCCTCCCCCCAGCCCCCCGCATGCTCCAAGCCGACAACGGCTTCGCGCTCGCGCTGCGGCCCGGGTCTGATGGCCGCCTGCAAGGCAGTGCCGCGATCGGCAACGCCCACGGCCAGGTGCTCCTCCAGCCTGAAGGAGATGGCTACGCCGGCACGCTCACCTTTGCGGGCTCCGACACACCCGTCACCCTTACGCCCGGCGACACCGACGACCAGTGGGTCTTCGCCGACGGGCAGACCCGGCTGATCCTCACCGGTTCGCTGACCACCGACAGCGACACAGCCGAGCCACAGCCCCTGCCGCTGATGAACCCGGGCTGGGAGCGCTACGCCGATGCCGACGGCGGTGTCTTCGAATACCCGCCCGACTGGAAGGTCATCCCGAATCCGCAGGGCCTGCAACTCGTGCCCGCCGACCACCAGCCGCAACGCGAAGTCATCGGCGTCACGCTCGGGCCCGCCCGAGGCGTTACCCGCGCCAACGATCCCCGTGTCGGCCAGCAGCTCGACGCCTGGGTCACGTCGCTGAACCGCACCGCCCGCCGCACCGGGCCGCCAAGCTCCTTCACCACCCGGCTCGGCCCTGCCTCGGTCTACCGCTACACCGGGCAGCACCCCACGCTCGGCGGGCCCGCCGCCGCCAAGGTGTGCGTCGTGATCAGCGGCCCCAAGGCCATCGCCTTCCTCCTCAGCGCCGACGCCGGCCTCATGGCTCGGCGCGAACCGGTCGTCGACCGCATCGTCGCCAGCCTCGGCCTCGACCCCCAGCTCGCCGCCACCGCCAACGCCCCCGCCGACCCCGCCACGCTCGACGAGCGCCTGCTCGGGTCCTGGCACGGCGAGAACGTCTATCGCGGCGACTCCGAAATCTCCGCCAACTCCCGGTTCACCTACCACTTCAAGGCCGACGGCACCGTCATCGGTGGCACCCAGTCCGCGGTGAACGTCAACATCCAGGACCACCAGACGGTCTACAGCGGAGGCCGGGGCACCGGCACCCGTGAGCAGGTCATGCGTGGCCGATGGACCGCCATGGACGGCACGCTGACCGTCCGCTGGGACGACGGCCGACGCCTCGAAACCCGCTACACCGTGCACGGCAAACAGGTCGCCTTCCGCGACGCGAACGGCAAGCTGATCAACTTCATCGAACGCTGAGACAGGCTGCTGAACGGTCCCGCCGCTCGGCGATCAGTCCTTGACAGGCCGGCCGAACATCGTGTCCAGCCGTTTCTGGCTGATGCGCAAGACGAGGTTGTTCACGCCAATCCCCACTTTGCCCTGCTGGAGCTCTTTGAGGGCGGCGGCCTTCTTGATGTCCTGGTAGGCCGACTCGTAGTCGCGGCGGATCTCGTGGATCTGAGCCCGGACGGAGTAGGCCGACCAGGAGTCGTTGCCGAGCTCGATGGCTTTGTCGATGTCGGCCAGGGCCTGGTCGTATTGCTTGAGCCGGAAGTGGGCGTGGCCGCGGTAGGAGTAGGTGTCGTCGTTGTCGGCGGCGGCGAGGGACTTGTCGTAGGCAGCGATCGCGCGGCGGTCGTCCTTGTCTTTGCTGGCGTAGACGAGGCCGAGCAAGCGGTAGGCCCACTCGATCTGGCTGGGCGTGGCCTCGACCTCGGGTGTGGTCGCGAAGTGCTCGACAAGGAACTTGAGCCGGAACGCGTCCTTGTTCAGGTAGGCGGCCCGGATCATGGCCCGACGGACGCCGTTGTTGTGCGGGTCGAACTGGAGCAGCTTGCGGGCGGTGGCGTAGATGAGCCCGGCGTTGCCCTTGTAGCCCTTCTCTTTGATGATGGCGTTGAGCGGTTCGGCGTAGATCTGGAACGGCTCGGTGTCCTTGAACTGATTCTCCAGGCGGTCCCGCGCGAAGCCGGCCTCGCGCTCGAAGCCCTGCAGCATGCCGGTGGGCTGGCCCTGGTTGGCGCCGGCGGAGTAGTGCAGCAGGGCGAGGCGGAGGTCGCTCTGTTTCTCGACGATCCGGCCCTGGAGCAGGTGGGCCCACTCGAAGAGCGGGTCGGCGGCGAAGGCGTGCCCGAGGTTCTTCTCGGCCGCCTCGGTGTCGCCCTTCTCTAGGTCGAGCATCGCCATGAAGGTGCGCGAGAGCGGGTGAGCGAAGCTGCCGCCCTTATCGATGAGTTCGGTGTACCGCTCAAGCTCTTTGGTGTCGCCACGCTGTTTGGCCTCTAAGGCCGCCTCGACGTAGGCGGTCAGGATGTCGTCGAGGTAACGGCCACGGAACCGGAAATAGAGCGTCGAGAGCCACTCGTTGTCGGTGTAGATGCTGCCCTCGCGCCCGACCTGATCCAGGCGTTTGGCGGCCTCGTGGGCGAGTCCGGCGGCGAGGAAGTCGCGGTGTTGGACGGCCTCAAACGCCTTGGCGAGCTGGCTCTCGATGGCGTTGGGCCGGCCGACGGCGAGGCGCTGGGCGGTCTGGTAGAGCCGACGGCAGGAGCCGATCGGGCCGCCCTTCCGGCCGAGGCCGTTGTTGTGAGAAAGGCTGGGCCGTTCGAACTCGTCGTAAGCCCGGAGGCCTGCGGCGATCGCGAAGGCGCGCTTAGCCTGGTCGTATTCACCGGCGGCAAGATGGGCGAGCCCGAAGTCTTCGTAGGACTGTGAGAACGGGTAGATTTCCACCAGCTCCCGGTCGCGGTCGAGCTTCTGCTCGGGGGTGGTGTGCCGGGTCTCCTCGGCCCGCATCGCCTCACCTCGGGCCTGGGCCAGCTCGTACTTCGCCTGCAGCACCTGTGGCCGGTCACGGTCGAGCCGACGCCTGTCGGCCAGGCCCCTGCTGTTGGCGTCCATCATCCTCCGGGTGAAGTCCTCCACGTCTTCGCCTTTGGGCTTGTTCAGCTCGGCGAGCGTCGGCTCATCAAACCGGCTGTGGATGGTGCGCCGGCCGATCAACTGCTCGTGCAGCGGGTGGTCGGCGTCCTGCCACATCGCGATCACGGCCTCGGCGAGGGCGTCCCGCTTGGCACCGCTATCCGGGTTGAACATCAGCCCGACCGCCGCGATAAACACCGGGCCACGCTGCTCGGCGGCGGCATCTCGTAGTGTTCTCCGGCGGGCCTGCAGGTTGCTTTTGATCTGCGCGTGCTGCTCCATCAGCTTTTGGTCTTTGAGCAGGAACTCGATGTCGTCCACCGCGCCATACACGTCTTCCCATTGCTCGCGGATCGTGATGCGGAGCAGGCGGTGGCTGGGGTTCTTGTCGTTCTGGATCACGCGGGTGACCGCGGCGTCTGCACGGCTGAAGGCCTTGGCCCGGGCGTAGGCCTTCGCGGCGTGGAGGCGGGCGGCCTGCCTGGACTTGTCGTCCTGTGCCACCGCCACCAGCCGGTCGAGGGTGTTGACCAGGTTGTCGTAGTCGTCGAGCTCGACGAAGAGGTCGGCCTTGACCGCGAGGAGCATGGCGTTGTCACGGTGGGCGAGCAGGGCAGCATCCACAAGCCGCAACGCGTCGGCGGGCTTGCCGGACCGGCTGACCAGTGCGGCCTTGAGCTGCACGGCCGGCGGGAAGTGGGGGCGTTGGCTGAGGACGAGCTCGATGTCCTTGAGGGCGGGCTCGGGCCGGTTGATGCCGAGGAACAGGCGGGCGCGGAGCAGCGGGCCATCGGGCAGGTCGGGGCGGGCGTCGATAGCGCGGGAGAGGGTGAGGATGCCGCCGGCGTTGTCCTTGGCAAGAAGCTGCTGGCGGGCCCGGAGGACCTCCTGGGCGTAGGCCCGGTCGGAGAGCGTGGCGGGGGCGGCGTTTTGGGCCGAGGTGTTGAGCGCGGGCATGACCAGCACGACCGCAAGCGTCAAGCAAAGCGTCAAAACGATGAGGGGGCGTGGCATATGTGGGCTCTCCGGACCGTTAGCTGGATAGCGTTGAGAAAGAGATCGGCTGAAAATGCGCAGCAGATCAGATGTGAAAGCTGCCGCAAGTATGCGACAGAAACCGCGGAGGGGCAAAAATTGCTGGGCCTCTCACGACCGACTGGCTTAGGCCCGGTCGAGGGCGAGCGCGTGGGCCTCGTGGTACCGCTTGGCGAGGTTGTGCCAGTCGAAGTGGGTCGAGAAGGCCTCGACCTTGTTGCGGAGCTCGATGCGTTGCCGGCGGGAGAGCTGGCAGTAGCGGAACATGCGGTCGGCGAGCTCGTCGGCGGCCATGTTGAAGTCGCGTTGCCGGCGGTGGATGAGGTAGCAGCCCTTCTGGTTGTGCTCGGGGAGCAGGGCGGAGACGTAGGACCCGAAGCCGGAGAGGTCGGAGGAGATGGCGGGGACGCCGAGGGCGACGGACTCGAGCGGGGTATAGCCCCAGGGCTCGTAGTAGGACGGGAAGACGCCGAGGTGGGTGCCGCGGACGAACTGGTCGTAGTCGACGCCGAAGAGCGGGTTGGTGGCGTTGATGAAGTCGGGGTGGAAGACGACCTTGACCGGGGAGTCGGGCTGGTTGAAGAGCTGGCACTGTCGGAGCATGCCGAGGGTCGGGTCTTTGTCGGGGTCCTGGAGGTCGTGGGTGACGATGGGGGGCAGGTCGTGGCGTTTCCAGGCGTGGGCGGCGCGTTTGAGCCGGAGGGTGTAGTACTCGTCGACGAGCCGGTTGAGGTCGGGGGTCCGGCCCTCGACGGCGGCGTGGAAGATGCGGTCGCCGATCTGGGCCTTCATCCGCTCGGAGGTCTCCTTGAACTCTTCGAGCATCGCGTTGGACTGGAGCACGCCGACGTTGAAGGTGTGGATCGGGGCCTTGGTGATGATGAAGAAGACGACGTTGATGGGCGTCTGGGCGAGCTTGAGCCGGTAGTTGAGCCGGGCCAGCGCCTCGATGGTGACGTCCATGCCCTTGTTGCGGAACTCGTATCGCCCGGACGTGAAGAAGTAGAGCGTCTTGTCGAGGTCGAAGGTGTAGGACGGGAAGAAGTGGCCCATCACGAACTCGTTGATCGCGCCCTTGTGCTGCTGGTGGAGGTTCTGGAACTCGTGGATAGCGGCGAAGCGGGCGATGTTGAGCCCGTTGGGCAGGAGCACCTCGGGGGCCCGGCCGAGCAGGTGTTTGCACTCTTCACCGGTGACGTCGGAGACGGTGGTGAAGACGTGCGAGCCGTGGGCGGCGGCGCGTTCGAGGCCGTGCTGCGGCTGGATGTTGTAGTGCTGGGCCTCGGCGGCGGGGTTGAAGAACGGCAGGTGGTCGTAGAAGGCGGCGTTGTGCTGGGCGAGGTACCGGCCGAGGAGGGTGGCGTGGGTCGTGAAGACGGTCGTGCCGGGCCAGTCCTGCTTGCGGAGCATGGGGATAGCGACGCCGGCCATCCACTCGTGGAAGTGGGCGATGAGCTTGCGCGGGCCACGGCGGTGCTGTTCCACCGCCGAGAGGAAGTGGCGGACGGCCTCGCCAAACGCGATCACGTCGTTGAGCAGCCCGTCGCTCTCGTGGGTCGGCACGTTGTGGTCGGCCCACAGCCGGTAGCGCAGGTCGGGGAGGAAGCGGTGCCAGTCACCCGTGTGGAGCAGGACCACACGCGGCCGGCCGGTGATGAGCCAACGCCCGACCTCGATGCCGAAGCCCTGCTCACGCAGCGAACGCACCGCGTCGCCGATCAGCCCGCGCGGGGCTTCGGGCTCGAACTCGATGGCCGCCTGGTCATGGACATACGGCCCGATCAGGCAGTAGCGGTCTTGCCAGCGTCGAACGAACGACGGGGCCTTGGAGCGGAGGACGGTATAGATGCCACCGAGCTTGTTGCAGACCTCCCAGGCGCACTCGAAGAGCAGCGGCTCGCCTTGGCGGGCGGTGGGCTTGGGATCGGGGGGGTCGGCAGGCGTGGGCGTCGGTGGCGGTTCGGGCGGGGTGGGTTCGGTGACCCGCGGCTCGGGGGTGCGATCGGTGATGGGCGGGCCCGCCTTGGTGGCGGGGGGCTTGGCGGGCGGGGTGGTCGACGGGGCCGGGCTCGGGGGGATCGCGGGCGCGGGGGTGGTGGACTTGGTGGCGGGGGTTGGCGTCTTCTTTTTGGCTGCCGGTTTCTTGGCCGTCGCCTTTTTGGTGCGCGGTTTCCGTCGGCGGTCTCGTCCGGTACCGGGCCCAGCGGGTCCGTTTCCGTTGGAGCTGGGGTTGGAATTGGAGCCGGTGGACATGCGAGAGGGGCCTGGGAGAGTAGGTGTCGTGAAAGACGGCCGAAGGTCTCCCAACAGTTTATGCGAGGGACGCCGGTCTATAGTTTCGGATGCGGCACGAAGACTGGTTGAAATCGGTGGTCCGGGATGAGGCGGATGCGGTCGGGGCGGGGCTGGCGGAGCAGCCGAGGTGGCTGAACCAATTCGTACCCTTGGGGGAGGAAGGCGGTGACTCTGGTGAAGGAGGGGGTGCGGAGCCTGAGTTGCTCCGGGGCGGCGTGATGGTGGCAGCGGGGTCGAGTGCGCCCAAGACGGGGGGCTGGGGGGGCACGGGGCTGATGGTTCTGCCGTTGCATGTCGCGGCGGCGGCGGGGGCGTTGGGCGTGATACGGGTGCTGGTCGAGGCGGGCGGTGCGGTGGAGTGCCGGACGCGGCACGGCTCGGGTCTTTACGGGAGGGAGACGCCGATGCATCTGGCCGCGTCGGCGGGTCACGCGGCGGTCGTGGCGTGGCTGTTGGGGCAGAAGGCGGGGGCGGCGGTGCTGGATGCGGACTCGGCGTGGCCGATACACCGGGCGGCGGCGGCGGGGCACGCGGCGGTCGTGGGCGTGCTGCTGGGCGACGAGCCCGATGCAGCAGAAGCCGCTTCGCCTCAGGCGGGTGCCCCGGTGAGGGTGGGGGATGTGGGGCTGGAGGCGCGAGACGGGCAGGGGCGGACGCCGTTGCATGTGGCGATCCGGGGTAAGTTTGGGCAGGGCGGTACGGACCAGGGCCTGCCGCCCGGCGTGCTCGAGGTGGTCGATCGGTTGCTGGCGGGCGGAGCGGATGTCGATGCGACGTGCCCGAAGGAAGCCGATGCGTTTACGGCGCTGCACCGGTGTGTGTCGCAGGGCGAGGCGTGGCTGCCGGTGGCGGAGCTGTTGGTGAAGGCGGGGGCGGACCAGACGCTGCGGGACCCGCGGCACGAGCGGACGGCGGCGGAGCTGGCGGGTGAACTGGGGTTAATCGGTTACGTTGAAGGTCTCAGCGGATCGGGCTCCGGGGGCGACGACTCGGGCTCTGATTAAATACGAATCGCGTTTCGAGCGGTAGGTGTCTGGCATGGCCCTGGAAGACCTGGTGTCGTACGAGCATGAGCCGTACTGGATAGGACGAACCGCGGGGTGGTGTTCGATGTGTGAACAGCTCACCGTGTGGGATGTCCACGGGTTGGAGAAGGTGCTGCGGGTCTGTTTTGTCCCGGTGTGGCGTACGGCCGAAGAGGCTTACGACATGGTCCGATGCTCGGGCTGCAAGGAGCAGTGGTTTCAGGCGCCTTTTGATCGGTCACGGCTGGTGGCCGATCGTGAGGCGGGGCTGGAGGAGACGATCGGGGCCATGACGGCGGACGAGTGGGCGAGACACGAGGAGCGGGAGGCGGTCTGGGCACGGATCGAGGCGGGCCAGGAGACGCCCGAGGACCGGGTGGCTTGGCTGGAGGTGGTGTTAACGCGGCTGTGGCTGCGGTCTTGGAAATGGGGCAGACGCACGATGCGAGACCGCTGGGTCTGGCTCGCGTTGGGGTCGGTCCCGGTCCTGGCCGTTTTGGCGGCGGTGCTCAGCTACTGGCTCACGCCCAACCGCAACACGCCTCTGGCCCCGATGCACTGGCCCACCGCCATGATTGGGGGTGCGTTAATCGGGTGTGTTGGCATGGTGGTGGCTCACGCGACCGCGCCGCGCCGCTTCCTCAAACGCGAGTGGCGGGTTTGGCTGCGCGATCGCTTGGCAGCGGTCCGGTTTAGCGCGCAGGAGCTGGATCAGGCTTGGGGGGAGCTGGTCAAAGCCAGCGGTGAGATGCCGGGGCGACTCAAACCCGGCGTGCTGTGGGCGTATCAGAGATTGGAGAGGTCTAACCCGAGCAGCCAGAGACGTCAGGCATAGGCCGGGGCGTTGCCGGGCTTCCACTTGATGTTGCAGCCGAGCGACGGGCGTTGGTTGGCGGGGGGGTCTTGGCCGGCGAGGAGAGCATCGAGGGCGGCACGGAGGTCTTGGCCGTGGGCGGCACCGTTGCGGGCGTCGTAGTTGCCCGAGGAGATGCGGTAGGGCCGGGTGTCGTCGAGCTGGCCGCGGTAGAAGAGGGTGTGGTCGGCGTCGAACAGGAACAGGTCGGGGGTGCACGCGGCGGTGTAGGCCGCGGCGACGGCCTGCGTCTGGTCGTAGAGGTACGGGAACGGGTAGCCCCATTGCTCGGCTTCGTCGGCCATCTTGTCGGGGGCGTCGGCGGGGTAAGCGTCGGCGTCGTTAGCGCTGATCGCGACGATGCCGACGCGATCGGCATAGTCGTTGGCGAGGCGGGTCAGCTCGGAGGCGACGTGCTTGACGAACGGGCAGTGGTTGCAGATGAATAAGACCAGCAGGGGCCGACCCGCGAAGTCTCCCTTCGACACGGTTGCCTCGTTCCGGGGGCGGGTGTCGGGGAGGGTGAAGTCGGGGGCGGGGGAGCCAAGGGGGAGCATGGTGGAAGCGGTATTGACCATGGGTTGAGCATAGTCGCTGCGGCCGAGCGTTAGGATGACGGCATGGACTTCATGTGGAACGTGCTGCTGAACGTGATCGTGCTGCTGGGCAGCGCGATGGTGCTCGGGGCGGTGGCGGAGCGGCTGAAGCAGTCGGCGATTGTGGGGTTCATGCTCGCTGGAGTGCTGCTGGGTCCGGGCGGGTTCGGGGTGTTGTCGGACCCGGACGCGGTGCAGGGGATTGCGACGCTGGGGGTGGTGCTGCTGATGTTCACGATCGGGCTGGAGTTCAATTTCAGCCGACTGCGGTCGATGGGCTTGGGCGTCTTCCTGGCGGGGGTGATCCAGATCGCGCTGACCGGGGCGCTCGCGGCGGGCGTAGCGATGGCGTTCGGGGTGCAGTGGAAGGCGGCGGTCGCGCTCGGGGCGGCGCTGGCGCTCAGCAGCACAGGGGTGGTGGTGCCGGTGCTGCAGAAGCTGGGTCAGATGGACTCGGTGCACGGGCGTTTTTGCCTGGGGATTCTGCTGGTGCAGGACGCGGCGGTCGTGCCGTTGGTCTTGCTGGTGGCCGCATTGACCGGAGGCGGCGGAGTCGGGGCGGTGGTGGTCGGGACGCTGCAGAGCTTCGGAGTGGTGGCGGCGTTCATCGTGGTGTGCTGGCTGTTCTCGCGGTACGTGATGCCGCAGATTGTGAAGTTCGCGCCGCCGAGCCGGAACCGAGAGATGCCGATCCTGTTCGCGTTCGTGGCGGCGATGGCGTCGGCGTGGGCGGCGAACTGGTTCGGGCTGTCAGCAGCGCTCGGGGCGTTTATCGCGGCGGTGTTCCTGGGCGAGTCGGTGTTGGCGAGCCAGCTGCGGTCGGACCTGGCGGGGTTCAAGAGCGTGTTTGTGACGCTGTTCTTCGCGTCGATCGGGATGCTGGCGCAGCCGGCGTGGGCCCTCGAGAACCTGGGGCTGGTGCTCATGGCGACGGGGCTGGTGGTGCTGGGCAAGCCCGTGGCGGTGGCGGTGACGGGGCTTATCATGCGGCAGTCGGCGCGGCACGCGGTGTCGGCAGGGGTGTGTATGTGTCAGATCGGGGTGTTCAGCTTCGTGCTGGCGGCGGCGGCGTTTGCGCCAACGGGTGAGGGGTCGGTGCCGATCTTTAGCCGAGACCTGTTCAACCTGGTGGTGGCGGTGACGATCCTGGCGCTGTTCGCGACGCCGTACGCGGTGGCGTACGCGGTGCCGGCGGGGGTGTGGGTGGAGCTGAAGCTTCGGGGGCTGGGGCTGGTGAAGCACAGCACGGGGGACCGGGAGGCGGCGGAGCCGATCACGCCAGGGCATGTGATTGTGGCGGGGTTCGGGCCGGCGGGGCAGGCGGTGGCGGCGGCGGTGCGGTCGGGCGGGAAGGGGGGTGGGAAGGGCGGGGGCAAGTCCGGGGGCAAGGGCGGGGCGACCGACGTGGTCATCGCGGACCTGAACCCGCGGTCGGTGATGGACGCGCGGGCGCAGGGCATGAAGGCGTTTGTGGGGGACGCGTCGAGCCCGGAGATCCTGAAGCTGCTGGGCATCGAGACGGCGTCGGCGGTGGTGCTGACGCTGCCGGACCACCGGGTGACGCTGGCGACGATCATCGAGGCCAAGGCGATGAACCCGGCGGCGACGATCGTGGCCCGGGCGCGGTACCACCGCTACGCGGAGCTGCTGCGGCAGGCGGGGGCCCACGCGGTGATCGACGAGGAGCAGCAGGTGGGCTTGAAGCTGGGCGAACAGGTCACGGCCGTGTCACTACCGGAACTGGTGGAGCGGAGTGATGTGACGAAGGTGAACTGGCTGGCGGAAGCGCGGCAGTGACTCCGGTCGCAAGCGACCGGGCTAAACGTCGAACGTGGTCGTAAGGGTTTCGGCGAATGCAACCGCGTCGGAGCGCGTGGAGATGGCGGATTCGAGTCTTTGACGCAGGGCGGGGTTGTGTTTGTGGATCGCCAGGGCGCGGATGATGTGGGTAGGGTCGGTGTCGGGGTCGGCGGCGCGGTCGAGGAGGAAGTTCAGGGTGTCTTCGCGGCGGGCGACGGCGAGGGCGGTGGCGGCGAGGTGGTGGTTGTCGGTGTTTTCGGTGCGGTGGTAGTAGAGGCGGAGCAGCGGGAGCGTGGCGTCGTGGCGTGACTCGGCGATCGCAAAGGCGAGGCGTTCGGCAAGCTCGTCGTTGGCGGCCTTGAGTTGCTCGGTGACGAAGGAGACGGTCTCGAAGTGATCGGAGCGGTCGATGCCGAGGAGGACCCCGCAGCAAGCGGCGACGGCTTCGGGCTCGTCGTCGGTCAGGGCGCGGAGGCGCAGCAAGGCCAGAGCGGCCTCACCGCCGAGCTCGCCGAGGGCTTCGGTGGCAGCAAGGCGGACGGGCAGGAGGTGGTCGTTGAGCAGGTCGGCGAGGGCGAGCAGGCTGTACCGGCTGCCGGCCCGGACGAGGCCAAGCGCGGCGGCGGCACGGACGGGGCCGGCGGAGTCTTCGGTGCTGCCCCAGACGGGGTCCCACTGCTGGAGGGTGATGGCGCGCCGGTACACAGACTCGGCGTCGTCGCCGGCGGCGTGGTTGGTGGCGAGGGCATGGGCGAGGCCGGCCTTGGCCCAGCAGCGGCGATCCTTGTCGGCGGGGGTGTCGAGCCAGTGGGCGAGTGCGGCGGAGAGGTCAGGGTTCAGGGCGTGGAGTTCGAGGTCGGCAGCAACCTCGGCTGCCTTGGCAACGATGAGGTTCGTCTTGAGCTTGAGCGCGGCGCGGAGGGGTTCGACGGCGTCCTGCGGATCGGCGAGTTCGGCGAGTTGGCTGAGCTTGGCGAGGCGGGCGTCGAGGGCGTCGGGCATGGACGCGATGGTCACCGCGGGGCGGGTACGCCGCAAGCGGCGGCGTTACGAGGCCGAGCGGAAGGGGTGGCGTTGGTGCCAGTTCAGTTCGTGAGGCAAGGGGTCGGCGGCGAACTCGAAGTGGATGACGCGGCGGTGGTGCGGGGTAGTCGCGGGTGAGGAAGCGTGGAGGCAGAGGGGGCGCATGAGGACGAGGCCCGCTTGGGAGAAGACGCAGGTGTGGGGGGTGCCGGCGTGGACGGCGGGCATGATGTCGGAGGGGTCGAGGATGCTAAGGGTATGGGAGCCGGGGAGGCACTGAAGCGGTCCGTTATCGGGGCCGCAGTCATCGAGGTGGACGCGGACGGCGAGCATGTTTTCGAGGAGGGAGGCGGGGGCTTTGCAGTGGGTGACGTTGGCCTTGGTGGAGAAGGGACCGAAGCCGGGGGCATCGGCTTGTTGGTCAACGGCGATCGTGAGGTCTTGGTGCCAGCCGACGTGCCAGTTGGTGTCGGGTTGCTTGTCGAAGTAGAGGACACGGACAGCGGAGGCGTTTGGGCCGAGGGCGTCGGTGACGGGTTGGATGATGCCGGGCTCGGCGAGGAGGTCACGGGTGGTGGGGCAGGTTTCAAAGAGATCACGGAGGCCGGCGCGGTCGCGGCGGCGCTGCGGGGGGTGGCTGGCGAGGTGGGATTCGACTTCGGTGGTGATGCGATCGATCAGGGCGGGATCGATCGCATCGGGGATGGTGTCGAAGACTTGGTCGGCGAGAGACATCGGTCAAACCCCGGCGACGCGTCGCGTCGCGGCTGTGAAAGCAGCGGCGTGCGGTGAATTAGAAATGCAGCATGCGGTCGTCGGTGCCGAGGGCGGCTTCGTGGACGGCTTCGCTGAGGGTGGGGTGGGCGTGGATAGTGTTGATGACCTCGTCGGCGGTGGCTTCGAGGCGTTTGGCGAGGCCGATCTCGGCGATGAGTTCGGTGACGTTTTCACCGATCATGTGGCAACCGAGAATCTCCCCGGTAGTCGGGTCGGTGATCATCTTGACGAAGCCGGCGGTCTCGTTCATGGCCTGGGCTTTGCCGGAGGCGAGGAAGGGGAACTGGGCCGCTTTGTAGGCGATGTCGTTGTCTTTGCAGTGCTGTTCGGTGAAGCCGATGGAGGCGACCTGGGGGTGGCAGTAGGTGCAGCCGGGGATGGTGGTGTAGTCGATGTCGGGGGCGGTGTGGCCGAGCATGCGTTCGACGCAGAGGACGGCCTCTTCGGAGGCGACGTGGGCGAGCCAGGGCGGGCCGATGACGTCGCCGACGGCGTAGATGCCGGGGACGGAGGTTTCGTAGGTGGCGTTCTCGGCGTGGTAGTCGACCTTGAGGTGGTCTTTGAAGGTCTCCATGCCGAGCGAGTCGTCGAAGAGCCCGTCGTATCGGCCGCGGACGCCGATGGCGACGAGAGCGGCGTCGGCGTTGATGGTGAGTTCGCCTTCGCCGGACGCGGGTTCGACGGTGGCGGTGATGCCGGTGTCGGTCTTGGTCAGTGCGGAAGTCTTGTGCCCGGTGAGGATGGTGATGCCCTGCTTGGCGAAGGCTTTGCGGGCGGCTTCGGAGACGGCGTGGTCTTCGACGGGGAGGACGCGATCGAGCATCTCGACGACGGTGACCTTGGTGCCGTAGGCGTTGAAGAAGTAGGCGAACTCCATGCCGATGGCGCCGGAGCCGATGATGAGGATCTCTTTGGGCTGCGTGGGCACGACCATGGCGTCGCGGGCCGAGAGGATTTTCTCGCCGTCGAAGGGGGCGAAGGGGAGTTCGCGAGGGGCGGCGCCGGTGGCGATGAGGATGTTCTTTGCGGACAAGGTCTCTTTGACTTCGCCCTTACGCTCGGGATCGTCGGCGTTGTAGACCTGGACGGTGCCGGGCTGGGGGATGAAGGCGTGGCCGTCGATATGGGTGATCTTGTTTTTCTTGAACAGGCCGGCGACGCCCTTGTTGAGGTTGCCGGAGACGTTTCGGGAGCGGGAGATGACCTTGGGCCAGTCGACGGTGAGGTTGTCGAGGGAGAGCCCGAAGGTCTCGGCGTCGTGGCTGAGTTTGTGGAAGAGTTCGGCGTTGGCGAGCAGGGCCTTGGTGGGGATGCAGCCCCAGTTGAGGCAGACGCCGCCGAGCTTGTCGCGTTCGACGCAGGCGACTTTTTGGCCGAGCTGGGCGGCACGGATGGCTCCGACATAGCCGGCGGGGCCGCCGCCGATGACGATGAGGTCGTAGGTGTTGCTCATGGGACGAGAAGTGTAGGGCCTTGGGCTGGGGAGTGATGGGCGTGTGGCATGGCAGGGCGGGGCTTTTTGATAGATTCTGGTCCTGGTGCCGTGCGGTGGTCGGTTTACGGATGGAGCGAGTCGTGCCTGATCAGACGGCGGTTGACGGCTGGGTGTGCGTGGGTTGTCACCAGCCGCTGCGGCTGCCGGTTGCGCCGGGTGGCGAAGAATCCGCGGAGCAGGAGTCGGGCTGCGCGGGTTGCGGCTTCTCCAAGGGCCGATTCCGGCCGGCACCCCTGCTGCGGTACAGCGACAAAGCCTGGCTGCGGTCGCTTGGCTGGTCGTTGCGGTGGATGGCCGCGATCCTCTTGCTGGGGTTTCTAGCCAACCTGGTGGTGGGTTGGCTTTATCGCGATCGGCAGGATGTGATCCAAGTGGTTGGCTTGGTGATCAACAGCTGCTACGCGCTGGGCGTATGGGTTTTGACGCGTCCTGAGCCGAACGCCGGGGCGGAGGTTCCCGCGGCACCCGCGTGGGTGGAAGCCCGAGTGGTGCCCCCGGCTTCGAGGCGCTGGGCACGGGCTTGCTTGATCTCGGCGTATCTGCCACTGGTTCTGGCGTTGGGCGGTTCGCGGTGGGTCAACCAGCCCGCGGTCGTGGTGGTCTTCCTGCTTTCGACGGGTGTCCTGGCGCTGGTGAGCTGGTTCTCCACGCTGTTGTATCTCAAGCACTTGGCTAGCCGAATGTACGACTCGTCGCTGATCAAGCAAACCGGTTCGGTGATCGCGGGATTCGGCATCGGGGCGGCTTTGATTCTCTTGAGCATCGCGGTGGTCATGGTCTCGGCGGGGGGGTTAGGTCGTGGAGCATCGCGGGTGTTGGACGGCGCACTCGTCTTGACCCTGCTGCTGATCGCTGCGCTGGTTCTGCTGATTTACGGTGTTTGGCTGCTGCTGTTGTTTATGCAGTATGCCGAGGAATTCGCGACGCTGGGCGGGCGACGCGTGGGCGGGGGCCAGTCCTATGCCAACCGACCGCGCGAGCGGACGAATCTCTTCGGCGACTGAACCTGGAGGACCCGGCGATGCCCGAGGCCGGATGCGCTTCGGCCCGGAGTGGTTATCACAGGGATCGCCAAGCCGTCCGCCGGGCTTAGACTGCGGGGATGGACGAGGCGTCACGGGATGTGTTGGACTTCGACCAGTTGTGCCTGGGGTGCGGGACGAATCTGAAGGGCTTGGGGCTGTGGGCGGACTGCCCGGCGTGCGGGCTGGCGGTAGCGACGACGGTGCGGCAGCCGCTGCTGCGGCAGAGCGAGCCGGTGTGGGTGCACGGGCTGGCACGGGGGGCGGGGCTGCTGATTGGGGCGGTGGTGGTATCGCTAGTGGTGGGGGCGGTGAACGGGTCGGTGCTGCGGGGGAACCTGCTGTTGGCTGAGGCGTTGCGGGTGCTGCCGTCGCTGATGCTGTTGACGGGGGTGTGGAAGCTGACGCAGCGTGAGCCGGGGGTGGAGGGGGTGGGGCCGGGGGGGGACCCGCGGTCGCGCCGGCTGACATGGGGGGCGGCGTTGGCGATGTCGGGGCTGTCGCTGGTGCAGGTGGGGGCGTTGCTGGCGGGAGGGGCGTCGGGCGGGGGCACCGCGGCGGGGTTGTATGTGTGGATGGACAGCCTGGGGTTGGTGGCGGCGATGGTGGCGTATTTCGGGCTCTTCGCGTACGGGCGACGGTTGGCGATCCGGCTGCCGGACGCTCGGCTGGCACAGACGACGCGGGCGGTGATGTGGGGGGTAGCGGGGGGGATGGCGATGATGCTGCTGGCGGCGGTGCAGTCGGCGGTGGCGCCGGGGGCGCCGAGGGTGCCAGGGGGCGGGAATCACGGGGCGGGGCCGTCGGTGCTGTACGCGGTGCCGGTGTGTTCGGCGACACTGCTGCTGCTGTTCTGCGGGATCTACACGCTGGTGCTGCTGGCGAAGTACCGGGCACGGCTGAAGGAGGCGGCGTGGCGGGCGGCGATGGAAGAGGGCTGGGGGGTGAGTGAGGCTTGAGGGGTGAGGCTTGGGGGGTGGGGCCTCAGGGGTGGGGTGGTGTATTGGCTTATGCTTGGGGGGTGAGTGAATCGGTTGGTGATGACGTGCGTCGAGGGGCGACGCCCTGGGCGACGGGGACCGGTGCGCTGGCGGCAGCGGTGTCTCTGGTGTGGTGCGTGCGGGTGGTGGTGTGGGTGGTGTACGAGCTGGAGTGGGCGGCGATGCGGGGGGTGAACCTGTCGGTTCAGGTGGGTCTGCTGGCGTTGGTGCAGGCCGCGTTGGTGGCGGGGGTGGGGCTGTGCTGGGTGTGGGGAGAGGGCCGGGGTGAGCGGTGGCGGGGGCTGCGGGTGAGTACGTCGGCGTGGGGGATGGCGCCGGGGGTGGCGGTGCCGGGGGTGGTGCTGGTGGGGGTGGTGTGGCAGCTGATCGCGGCGCGGGGGTGATGGGCTCGCGCGCGATAAACCACGCAGAAGGCTTCGCCATCTGCGGGCTTTGAGCACGTGGGTGTTGGGCCTTAGATGAACTCGATCTCGAGGAGCGAGGCGTCGTCGTTGAAGGTGGGCGACTGCTGGTAGCGGCGGACCTGATCGACGATGTGAGCGGTGCGCGTGATTTCGGGGGTTGGCGGGGTGTGGTGTTGGTGGACGAGCTGGGTGAAGCCATCGAGCCCGAGGAGCTGACCCTCGGGGTTGGAAACCTCGAAGAGGCCGTCGGAGAAGAGGTAGAGGCGGTCCTGGGGCTGAAGGGTGGCGGAAGCGTTGTGGTAGTCGGCGTGGGGGACGACACCGATCATGAGGGCGGGGGCGCCGAGGCGGGTCAGGCGTTCGGGGTCGTTGGGGTTCAGGAGGATCGCGGGGTGGTGGCCGGCGGTGGCGTAGGTGAGGGTGCGGGAGGGGCGGTGGTAGACGCCGTACCAGATGGTGAAGAACTTGTTGCGGTGGCGTTCCATGGGGAAGGCCTGGTTGAGGGCGTCGAGGGTGGCGGCGGGGTCGCGGCGGTCAGCGGGGAAGTTGGGGGACTGCAGGGCGTTCCCGGCGGAGACCGCGAGGAGGGAGGACCCCACGCCGTGCCCGGTGACGTCCAGGAGGAAGGTGCCGAAGTGGTCGGGGTCGATGCACTGGAAGCCCAGGAGGTCGCCGCCGAGCTTGGACGAGGCGATGAACTGGTAGTCGGTGTGTTCGGTGGCGTCGAGGCGGACGGTGCGGGACGGCAGGAAGGACCGGACATAGGCCTCGGCTTCGGCGAGTTCGCCCTGCAGGGCTTTGCGGGTTTCCAGGACCTCACGCTGGGCGGAAACGACATCCACCAGATTGAGCTGGGTCTCGGCGAGGGCGGCGAGGTGGCTGAGGGTCTGGTGGTCGGCGTCGGTGAAGGCCCGGGGCTGGGTGTCGACGATGCAGAGGGTGGCGATGTTTCGGCCCTGGTCGGAGCGGAGGGGGTGGCCGGCGTAGAAGCGGGCGAAGGGGTCGCCGGTGACCATGGGGTGCTCAGCCCACTTCGGGTCGCGGTGGGTGTCCTCGATGACCAGGGCGTCGTCCCGGAGGATGGTGTGTCCGCAGAACGAGATGTCGCGGTCGGTCTGGTCGGCGTCGAGGCCCGCAGCGGACTTGAACCACTGGCGGTCGGCGTCGATCAGCGCGATGTAGGCGATCGGCGTGTTGAAGACCTGCTTGGTCAGGTTGACCACCTCGTCGAACCGCTGCTCGGGCGGGGTATCCAGGATGGACAGGGCCCGGAGGTCGGCGAGGCGTTCGGTCTCGTCGGGCGGTGTGGGCGGGGCGAACATGGTCATGGCTACGGAACAGTCTAGACCCGGCTTGGCGTCTGGCGGATAAGCGTTGGGATCAACTGCGGATGCACGGCTGATATTCCCACACGGATGGCGTCCCAGAGGAACACGGCCAAGGGGATGCGGGCGGCAGGGGGGATGGCGGTCAGCGGAGCGCGAACTCGGGCGGCCCCTGGTGGGCATCGATCGCGGCCAAGCCGTCGAGGTCAATAAGCATCGGGATCAGCTCGAGCAGCGGCACGTCGGCGGGCTGGCCGCCGCGGCGGATCACGGTGAAGTTGATGCGCATGTGCCCGGCCCAAACGGTGGCGTTGCGGGCGCTGAACTTCTCGACGTAGTGCTTGTCACGGAGCAGCTGGGCGTCGTCGGGGATGTTGGGCCGGGGGCGGATGTCGATGGTGGCGCGGGCGACGCTGACGTTCTGGGGCTTGCGCCAGGTCACCGAGAATCGGGCGTACTGGAGGGCTGCGGTGGTGTTGGGTACAGCGTGGGCAAAGGGCCCGCCCACCGGGGCTTTGAGGTACGGGTCCAACGCCGTCTGGAAGGGCGGATTCAGCGTGGCGGCTTGAGCCCGAAGCTGGTTGTTCACCATGTGGAACGGGGTCGTGATGCGGGTCAGCTGCTGGCGGATGCGGGTCAACTCGGGGCGGAGCTCCGCGGCCAGGGCGTCGCGTTGGACCTGGTCACGGACCTGCCCGGCAGCGATCTCGGCGCGAAGCACGGCGATCTTCGACTCGAGCTGGGCCAGCTCTTCCTGCTTGTCGTTGAGATCGTGAACATCGGGGAATGGCACACTCAGGGCACGGATGCGGGCCTGGGCCACGGCGTACTCCTTCCGGGTCTCAGCCGAGGCTTCGAGGGAGCGGGCGCGGATGTCCTGATTCTGCTCGTAATAGACCAGGGCGGCCGAGGCGAGCTGGTGGATGTCGGGGTTGTCGGGCAGGTCCGGTGGGGGCGGTAGCTCGATATCGCCGACGCGCGGCGGGGCCTCTTGCGGGACGGGCTCGGCATCTTCGGCGGTAACCGGCGGATACAAGGCCAAGGCCAGGACGACCGCAAGCCACTTCAAGCGAGGGATTCGGGGCATGAACACGCTGCCAATACGGGGGAGCCAGGCAATCGGATCGGCGATCTCCCGATTGTAGGGCCCCCGCACGCCGATCCAAGACGACACCGCGTCAGAACGGCAGATCGAGGTCGGTCTTGGTGAACAGGGCGGCGAAAGGGAAACCGGCCGCTTCGATCGCCTCGCGGGCGCCCTCCTCCCGGTCGATCACCACAACGACCTTGGCGACCTCGGCCCCGCACTCATCCCGAAGCAGCTTGGCGGCCTCGATCGATTGGCCGCCCGAGGTGGCGATGTCTTCGGTAATCAGCACCCGCTTCCCGGCGGGGTCCTGGCCTTCGAATCGCTTGGCGGTGCCGTAGTCCTTTTTGGCGTTACGGATCAGGCAGAACGGCTTGCCGGTGTGCAGCGCGGTCGCGGTGACCAGGGGCACGCCGCCGAGCTCGGGGCCCGCGAGCAGGTCGATGCCGTCGTCGATGTGCTCGGCGAAGCGTTCGGCCAGCGGGGCCAGCAGATCGGGCATCGTGCTGAAGCGGTATTTGTCGAGGTAGTAGTTGGAGGTCCGCCCGGAGCGGAGCGTGAACGTCCCTTCGAGCAGGGCAGCGTCGCGGAGGGCGGTAGCAAGTCGGGTGGGCATGGGGGTGTGAGATAAGCGGGGAGGAATGCACAGCAGCGTATCGGATCGAGCGGGGGGGTATGCTGCAGGCATGGCGCGTGAGCTTTCGGGCAAGACGATTCTGATCACCGGCGGCAGCTCGGGGATTGGTGCAGCGACCGCGATCGAAGCGGCCCGCAGGGGGATGCATGTAAGCCTGATGGCCCGCCGGGTCGACAAGCTCAAGGAAGTGGCGGAGCGGGTGTCGCAGGCGGCTGTGGAGGCGGGACAACGGGTGCGGGTGCATTTCTTCAGCGGCAACGTTGCACAGCCGGAGGACGTCAAGGCCTGGCTGACCGACGCATGGGATGCATTGGGCCGGGCCGACGTGCTGTTCGCCAATGCGGGCTACGGCGTGAACAAGCCCGTGCTGGAGCACAGCGAGGCCGAGCACCGGGAGCTCTTCGAGGTCAACTACTGGGGCACGGTGCACACGCTCCGGTATGGCGTGCCCCGGCTGGAGGCGACGGGCGACGGGTTGCGGCACGTCTTGGTGTGCAGCTCGGCGGCCTCGGAAATCGGGCTGCCGGGGTTCGGGCCGTATAGCGCGACGAAGGGGGCCCAGGACCTGCTGGCCGGGGCGTTGCGGGCCGAACGCAGCGGCGGGCGGATGGGCCGGAAGCAGCGGGACGGGGGATACGGCCTGTCGGTCACCACGGTGCATCCCGTCGGCACCAAGACCGCGTTTTTTGACGTTGCGGCCGCGGCAGCGGGGGGGTCTTCACCCGATACCGCCCACCCACCGAAGACCAACACCCCCGGCGCGCTGGAACAGACCCCCGAACACGTCGCCCGAGCCGTCCTCAAGGCCGTCCGGCGTCCCAAGCCCGAGGTCTGGCCGCTCGGCATGGCCCGCTGGGCGATGGCCCTGGGCACGCTCTGGCCCGGGTGGTCGGCCTGGATGATGCGACGCCACTGGCAGAAAACGGCATCGGTGGCCTAGCGACCAGCGATCCGCCGATTACACTGGCATGGTCATGCACAAACGCTCGACGAGGAATCAGAGGGGTTTACCGCTTGCAGTACGTCCTGATCACAGCCCGACTCCTGCCATGCGACTGATCGGTGTTCTCGCCGCCGCCCTCGCCACCACCCTGCCCCTGGGCTGCGGCATGCCCGGCTCCACCCGCACCGAGGCGGTCGACCCTCAGCGATTCATCGACCCCACCGCGACCGCTGACCGCAGCCCCTCGGCAGCACCCAACACCCCCGATGTGCCCCAAGCCGTCAACGCCGAACAGGCCGCACCCGCGGACACCCCGACCGTCCCCGCAGCCGCCGACGCCAACCTCGACCCCAGCGACGCGACGACTCCCGCCACCACCACCGACCCCGTGCCGCTCGACGCCCTGGTCGGCCAGATCAACGGCCGGCCCGTCTACGCCCACGAGATCCTCGACCCCATCGACGACCGCCTCGCCGCCCTGGCCCGCCAGTTCCCCAACGACGCCTTCCGCCAGCCCGCCGCAGAAGCCATCGCCGAACGCCTCCGCTCCATCATCATGCAGCGCCTGATCGTCGGGGCCGCCACCCAGGACCTCAACACCGCCCAGCTCACTCGCATCCGCGAGCTCGTTGAGGTCCGACGCCAAGAGCTCGTCCGCCAGCACGGCATGGGCTCCGCCGCCCTCGCCGAAGCCAACCTCGTCCGTGACACCGGTATCGGGCTCCGACAGACCCTCGTGAACTACCGCGAGCAGCAGCTGATCAACATCTACTCCTCGCGTACCGTCCGCCCCAAGATCAACGTCACCCGACGCGACATCGAACGCTACTACGCCGACAACTACGACCGCTACAACCGCCCCGAACACCGAGACATCCGGCTCATCGTCCTCACCCGCGAGGCCGACCGCGACGAGGTCGCCAGCCGGCTCGACGGCGGGGAGCCCTTCGAACAGGTCGCCGCCCACCCCAGCAGCCTCTTCGCCGCCACCGCCGGCCAGGCCTTCGACGCCCCCATTACCCCCAAAGACCTCGGCTCCAAGGCCACCGCCGACGCCGCCTTCAGCCTCGAACTCAACCAGCACGCCGGCCCGTTCGAGGACCGTGGCCTGCACTACTTCGTCCAGGTCAGCGACATCCAGCCCGCCCAGCAGCGCCCCCTCAAAGACGCCCAGCTCGAGATCGAGCGTGGCCTCCGCCAGGCCCAGATCCGCGCCGCCACCACCGCCTACCGCCGCGACCTCTACCGCAATGGCATCTTCACCGACCCCTTCGAGATGGCCGAGCAGCTGCTCGAGATCGCCATGAAACGCCACCTCCCCGGCACTTGACGCCAGACCCCAGAGATGACGATCTGGTCTCGCCTCACCGATCGCCTCCCCCGCCGACCCCACCTCCAGCGATCTCGTGGCAAACCCGGGCCCCGCGGCGAAGCCGTCGCCGCCCGCTTTCTCCGCAGGCACCGATACCGCATCCTCCGACGCAACGCCCGCAACCGCTTCGGCGAGGTCGATCTCCTTGCCCTGGCTCCCGACCGCCGCACCCTTGTCCTCGTCGAGGTCAAGTCCCGCGAGCTTACCCAACCCCCACCCACGCCCAACACCCCGCAACCCGTCCCGCACGACCAACTCCCCGAATGGCGCGTCACCCACCACAAAGAACGCCGCCTCAACGCCCTCGCCGCCCAGCTGGCCCGGCAACACCGCTGGACCAACCGCCCCTGGCGTTTTGACGTGATCGGCGTCGATCTTCCGCCCAAGCCCCACAAACCCGTCATCCGCCATCACCCCGCCGCGTTCGAGTCCCACGTCTGATCCCACCCACCCCGCGCCTAGGCTCTAGCTGCGAGCGCCTCATCATGCCCTACCTCGACAACAACGCGACCACCGCCCCCGACCCGGCAGTCCTCGAGACGATGGACCGCGCCCACCGCGAGCTCTGGGCCAACCCCTCCTCCGTGCACCGCCCAGGCCAGACCGCCCGCCAACAGATCGAGCTCGCCCGTCAGGCCGTCGCCGAACTCCTGGGAGCCAAGCCCAGAGAGGTGATCTTTACGTCCGGGGGCACCGAGGCCAACAACCTCGCCCTCCGCGGCTTCCTCGAACCCCACCCACCCAGCCAGACGGCTGCTCCCCGCACGCTCATCACCACGAAGGTCGAGCACAGCGCCATCCGCGAACCCGCCGAGGCTCTGCATGCCCTCGGCATCCAAACGGTCTACCTCCCCGTCGATTCGGCCGGCCGCGTCGATCCTGCCGATCTCACCAGCGCACTCCACGAACACACGCAACCGGGCAGCACCACGCTGGCCTGCCTCCAGTGGGCCAACAACGAGACCGGTGTCCTCCAGCCCATCGACGACCTCGCCCATGCCTTCGCCGACGCCAAGAAGCGGCTCATCGCCGACACCCCGCCCGGCCAGCCGCGCCCCCGCCTCGCCTTCCACACCGACGCCACCCAGGCCGTCGGCAAGCTCCCGGTCGACCTCAGCACCCTCCCCCTCGACGCCCTAACCTGCGCCGCCCACAAACTCCACGGCCCCAAAGGCGTTGGCGCCCTCTACAAAAAATCCACCTTCCGGCCCACCCCCCAACAGCGCGGCGGCCCCCAAGAGCGCGAACTCCGCGGCGGTACCGAAAACACCCCCGCCATCCTCGGCTTCGGCGTCGCCGCCCAACGCGCCGCCGACTTCCTCCAAAACACCGACCGCATCGCCGAACTACAAAACCTCCGCGACCGCTTCGAGCAACAGGTCTGCAACGCCCTCCCCGACACCGTCATCAACAGCCACGACGCACCCCGCCTCTGGAACACCTCCAACCTCGCCTTCCCCGGCCTCGAAGCCGAAGCGGTCCTCATCGGGCTCAGCGAACGCGGCGTCTGCGCCTCAGCCGGCGCCGCTTGCTCCTCCGGCTCGCTCGAACCCTCACCCGTCCTCCTCGCCATGGGCCTGCCCGAACCTGTTGCCCATGGCTCGGTCCGCTTTTCGCTGAGCCGACACACCACGCAAGACGAGATCGACACCGCCCGCGACCACCTGCTCACAGTCGTCCGCAAACTCCGCCAAACCCTCCCCGTATGACCCGGGCAAATGGGCGTAGCCACCCAAGCGGAACGCGGAAAAACCCACTTACTCCTTACTTCTTACTCCTTACTCCTCCCGCCCGTATCATCCCGACATGCAGGTGATGACCTGGCAGATCGCCCGGCTCGGCAGCCGCTTCGGCCTGCTCTTCGAGCCCTACCGCAATCAGGTCCGTCACTCCGCGCTCGGCCGGTTCCTCGACCAGCCCCTCGACCTGCTCGTCGGCATCAAGACCCCCGACGGACAGACCCGCGCCCTGCCCTTCACCCAGGACCCCGACACCGTCCCGCTCGACAACCCCGAGCTCTTCGACCGCTTCAACTCCGTCACCTGGCGCGCCCACTGCGCCGAATACGCCCTCCGCTTCGAGTTCAACATCCACAGCGTCTTCTACCCCCAGGACGAGCCGCTGTGCACGATGCCCGTGTTCTACCTCGAGCTCCGCGTCAGCCCCATCGACAACTACCGCTGGCACCGCCCGCCCGACAAGAACCCCCGCAGCGTCACCGCCGTCCTCCGACTCAAACGGCCCGACACCGTCATCACCGCCGACGGCTCCGCCCTCGACCTGCGTTACCACAACACCCTCACCCCCAAGAACGTCTACCGCCACCCCACCCACGACGAGTTCAACCACGAATTCGCCCAACGCACCGTCGACGTCCAGGAACGCCTGCTCTCACTCAACCCCGACACCCAGGCCCTGCCCGAGGGCGACGGGCTCGCCCTCGAACTCCCCGTCACCGAGATCGGCTCGGGCATCAAATGGCGGCTCGCCTGGGGCGCCTTCGTCAACGACCCCGTCCTCCGCGTCAAGTCCGCCGACGGCCCCGCCGACGCGCGGTTCCTTTACACCGACCAATACGACTCCCTCGACGCCGTGATGGACGACGCCGTCCGCTCCCGCGACGACCGGCTCATGCACTCGAGACGCTTCGAGAAGCTCATCGAGCAGGCCCCGCTCGACGTCGCCCAGACCCACCTGCTCAACCAGTCCTGGCAGTCCTACCTCGCCAACACCTGGTGGTGCACCACCGAAGCCACCCGCAACCCCACCGACCCCAAACCCCGCGGCACCCGCGAGCCCTGGTTCTCCGTCTGGGAGGGCGCCAGCTTCTTCCACTCCACCGTCGACGTCGAATACAACGTCGCCCTGCTCTACCTCGCGCTCTGGCCCAAACTCCTCCGCCTCCAACTCGAACAGTGGACCCGCTTCCTCGTCCCCCACGAACCCTCCGGCGGCGCCTACCTCGCACACGACACCGGGGCCGGGCCCATCGCCCTCGAACCCGACTACCCCCACCCGATGCCCGTCGAGGAGTCCGCCAACTTCCTACTGCTCCTCCACACCTACGCCCACTGGACCGGCGACAAGGCCCTGCCCCTCCGGCTGCCCCACCTGGTCCGACGACTCGCCTCGTACCTGCTCTGGACCGACCGCGAAGGCACCGGCTTCCCCACCGAGGGCACCGCCAACACCCTCGCCGACGCTTCCCCCGCCTGCCAGTTCGCCCGCAAGCAGACCTACCTCGCCGTCAAACGCCTCGCCGCCCTCCGCGCCGCCGCCGGCCTTCTCGCCCTCTCCGACGACGCCGAATACGCCCCCTTCGCCAAACGCTGCGAAGCCCAGATCGACGCCGACGCCCCCAAAATCGAAGACGCCGCCTGGCTCGGCGACCACTACGCCGTCACCGCCGACCGCTCCGCCATCGGGCTCCTCGACCCCAACACCGGTCTCCCCCTGCCCTTCGACACCCTCGAAGGCTGGGACGCCTACTCCATCTACACCGGCAACGGCCTCCTGCTCCCCCTCATGATCGG
>JBCDIM010000021.1:0-56102 GCA_038749105.1 Planctomycetota bacterium | reverse complement strand
CCGCCCCGCCCACCCCAAGCCAGCCGCCGACCGATAACGCCCCGACAGAAACCGATCCTCACGCCAATGCCGCTTAAATCCGCCGTGCGATGGGCCGATGACACCCTCAGCGGTAGCCATTGGATTTCGGTGCCCCGCCCCGTACCCTTACCTTTAACCTCCCATGTGGTTAAAACCGCCACCCTTGATCAGGGACCCCCGATGAAACTCAGCCACTCGGCCGAGCCCCACCCGACCGAGCCGCAACCCGACGCCCCTCACGACGCGGTCGATGTCTCGATCGTCGTGCCGGTCTACAACGAGGAAGACTGCGTCGTCCCGCTGTACCAGGAGATCGCCGCGGTGATGGACGCCGGGGCCTACCGCTACGAAGCCATCTTCATCTCCGACGGCAGCATCGATCGCACGGTCGAGAACCTCCGCGCGGCCGCCGGGGACGACGCTCGCGTCACGATCCTCGAGCTGATGCGGAACTTCGGCCAGACCGCCGCGACCGCCGCCGGCTTCGACGCCGCCCGCGGCGCGGTCATCGTCCCCATGGACGGCGACGGCCAGAACGACCCCGCCGACATCCCCGCTCTCGTCGCCATGCTCGACGAGTCCGGCGAGAAGCCCGACGCCTGGGACATCGTCTCGGGCTGGCGCAAGAACCGTCAGGACAAGCTCATGTCCCGGCGGCTTCCCTCGGTCATCGCCAACAAGCTCGTCAAACGCCTGACCTGGACCACCGAGATCCACGACTTCGGCTGCTCCCTCAAGGCCTACCGCCGCAAGGTGCTCGAGGACGTCAAGATCTACGGCGAGATGCACCGGTTCCTCCCCGCGATCTGCAAGTGGCGTGGCGCCCGCATCACCGAACTGGTGGTCAACCACCGCCCCCGCGAGCACGGCGCGTCCAAGTACAACCTCAAGCGCACCTTCAAAGTCCTGCTCGACCTGCTCACCGTCAAGTTCCTCGGCGACTACCTCGCCAAGCCGCTGTACTTCTTCGGCAAGCTCGCCACCATGGTCTTCGGCATCAGCCTGCTGGCCTTCGCCATCGCCGTCATCCAGAAGTTCGGCTACATCACCGAGCACGGGCTGCCGGTCAGCCTCAACAACAACATCTTCCTGTTCTTCTCGATGATGACGTTCATGGT
Source organism: Planctomycetota bacterium (assembly GCA_038749105.1). Lineage (GTDB taxonomy): Bacteria > Planctomycetota > Phycisphaerae > Phycisphaerales > Phycisphaeraceae > JBCCOW01. The sequence continues at coordinate 54,963 of JBCDIM010000021.1, read as the reverse complement.
CGCGGTCATCTTCCTGATGATGGGGGTGCTCTCGGAGTTGATGGCCCGGATCTACCACGAATCGCAGGACCGCAAGCCGTACAAGGTCCGCCACCGCTTCACGGGCGAAGCGCCGCAGCCGGGCGATACCGACGAGCCCACGCCGCCGGCCCAGTCGTTGGCGTCGTGAGGCACCGACCGCGTGCGGGTTGGGAATACCGCTTTAATCCGCAGTGGGATTGGACGATGATGCCTAAGAGATCCAGGGCCGGTGATTCCCGTGGCGTCGCCGCGGGGCCGAGCCGGGTCGCTCCGCTGCGAGGGTTGCTATGCGGGTCTTGATGATCGCCCCATGCCCGTTCTTCATCCTGCGCGGCAAGCCGATCCGGGTGCTGAACAACATCACCGGCGTGGCTATGCTCGGGCACGACGTGGATGTGGTGACCTACGCCCAGGGCGAGCCGATCGAGCCCGCCCTGCCCGAGGCCCTCCGCGAGACCGTCGCCAAACGCGTCACCCTCCACCGCATCTCCGACCGCTTCGCCGTGAAGTCCACCAGCAAGGTCGGCTTCTCGCCCAAGAAGATCGGCAACGCCTGGAACCTCTACCGCAAAGCCATGTCGATGGCGAAGTCGGGCAACTACGACCTGCTCTACTGCCACGACGTTGACGCCGCCCTTATCGGCCTGCGCATCAAGAAACGCACCGGGCTGCCCATGCTCTACGACATGCACGGCAGCTTCCGCGAGCTCATGGCGAACATCCACGGCCCCGCCGGCAAGCTCAGCCCCGTCTTCGGCTTCTTCGAGAAACGCTTCTACCGCGGGGCCGACGTCGTCCTCGCCAACTGGCCCCACCTCGTGCCCGTCGCCCGGGAGTTCGCCGGCAACGACGACAAGGTCGTCCTCGTCCAGGACAAGCCCCCGCTCGGGCTGCTCCGCCAACTCGAACGGCCGCAGCGCAACACACGATGGAAAGACGCCCAGGGCATCGACAAGATGCTGCTCTACACCGGGAACTTCGCCGCCTACCAGCGCGTCGACATCCTGCTGGGCATGATGAAGGTGCTCCAGACCCGCGGGCTCGCCGCCACGCTCGTCCTGGCCGGTAATGGTTACGAAGCCTCCGAGGCGCAGGCCCGCTCGATGGGGCTCGACGAAAGCACCGTCCGCTTCGTCGGCCCCAAGTACGGCGAGGAGCTGTACCAGTTGCTGATGAACGCTGACATCGCCCTCTCGGCCCGCGTCACCGAGAACTACCCGCCCATGAAGGTCATCACCTACCTGATGGCCCGGCTGCCCACGCTCGCCACCGACCTGCCCTCGCACCGCATGATGGTCGAGCACGACCAGACCGGGCTGCTCTGCCCGCCCGACGCCGGGGCGTTCGCCGACCAGGCCATCCGCTGGTTCAGCGACGAGCCGCTCCGCCGACACTTCGCCAGTCAGCTCGACGAAGCCGCCGAGCGCTACACCTTCCAGAAACTCCTCGACGAGCTCGGCGACGGCTTCAGCCGGCTGCCAAACCAATCCGCTGACGCGTCACCCTCGCCCGAGCTGTCACCCGCCACCTGAGCCCGATGACCGACACCCCCGCACAACCCGATGGCCCCACGACCGAGCGCGAGCCCATGCGCGTCTCGGTCGCCATCGTGAACTACAACGGCGGTGACCGTCTGCTCAACACTGTCGAGGCCCTGGTCAACCAGCCGTACCCGCTGGTCGAGATCATCGTCGTTGACAACCAGTCCACCGACGACGCCCCGCAGCGTGTCAAGGAGCGCTTCCCCCAGGCGACGATCCACGACATGGGCGGCAACCCCGGGCCCGCCCCCGCCCGCGCCGCCGGCATCCGTGCCGCGACCGGCGAGCTCGTCCTGCTGCTCGACAACGACGTCTACGTCGAAGAGCACACCATCGGTAACCTCGTCGAGGCCTACCACGAACACGGCGAGCCGACCGTCGTCTGCCCGCGGGTCCGGCTGGTCCCCGAGACCCACCTCGTGCAGGCCGAGGGGGCCGATACGCACTTCCTGACCATGATGGTCTTGCGGCACGCGTTCGCCGAGACCAACACGCTCACCGACGAGCCGGCCGAGGTCAACGGCGCGATCTCGGCCTGCCTGCTCGTGCACCGGGAGCGGACGCTGCAGGCCGGCAGCTTCGACGAGCTGTTCTCGATCTACCAGGAAGACCTGGAGTTCTCGATCCGGCTGCGTCTGCTCGGGCACCGCTTCGTCTGTGAGCCCAAGGCCGTGGTCCACCACGACCGCGGCACGCTCGTCGGCCAGACCTTCCGCGGCGACCGCGAGAAGTCGAAATACCCCGCACGCCGAGGCTATCTCGTCATGCGGCACCGCCTGCTGTGCGTGTTCATCCACAACCGGCTGCGGACGCTGCTGGTGCTGTCACCCGTGCTGCTGCTGTACGAGTTCGCGTCACTGGGCATCGCGATGCTCCGCGGCTTCGGCTGGCAGTACTTCCGGGCGTGGGGCTTCGTGTGGTCCAACCGCAAAGCCATCGCCGAGCGTCGCCGACGCATGCAGACCGAACGCGTCCTAAGTGACCGCGACCTGCTGATCGGCGGGCCCATCCCGCTCACCCCCGGCTTCATGAAGAACAAGCTCGCCGGCGCGATGATCACCGCGCTGTCCGGCGTGATGAACGGCTACTGGTTCCTTGCGCGACGCGCGATCGCCTGACCTCAACCCCCACCGCTCCACCCGACCGCAACGATGACCGCCACCCCCCTGCCCACACCAAACGCCCCGGAGCCCGCACCGCCCGCCGCGGCGGAAGCGCCAGCCTGTGTGGTCAGCGTCGTGGTCCCGTGCAAGGGCGTGGGCACGCTGGGGCCTTGCCTGGACTCCCTCGCCCCGAGCCATCAAGACCTGGGCCTGCCGTACGAGGTGATCGTGGTCGACGGGTGGCACGACGATGCCGTGGCGGAGCTCTGCGGGTCTTTCGATTGGGTGCGGTGTGTGCGGTCGCGGGGCAACCTGGTGCCGGGGCCGGCCCGGAACCTGGGGGTTGAGCACGCACGGACGGGACTGATCGTGTTCCTCGACGCGGACTGCGTCGCCGAGCCGGACTACCTGCGGACGGCTTACGAGGCCTTGAACTCCGGGGCGCGGATCACCGGCGGCCCGATCCTTGACGCCCTGTCCAACCCGGTGTCGATGGCGGATAACTATGTGCAGTTCGCCGACTTCCCGCCCGGCCGACCGGACAGCGAGCAGCCGTGGCTGCCGACGTGCAACTTCGCGGTGCACAAGGAAGACTTCCAGGCGGTGGGAGGGTTTGTGAACACGGGCATGCCGCTGGGTGAGGACCCGATCCTGTGCTTCGAGGTCGGCCGGCGGACGCCGGGCGGGGTGCGGTTCACCGCCAATCAGCGTGTCCGGCACCGCGGCCGAGCCGACCTGACCACCATGATGCGGCACCACTGGACGTTCGGCTACGGCCGAGCCCTGCTGGGCATCGAGGTCAAGCCCTGGCAGCGCCGTGTGGGCCGGTGGCTGCTGGCGGTGCCCGCGATCGCGGCGTGGCGGTACCTGTACCTGCTCAAGCGGACGATCCGCTGGGCTCCGGCCCGGGTGCCGCGTGCCCTGCTGCTGACCCCGTTTACCATGCCGGCCCTGCTGGCGTGGGGCTGGGGCTTCCGTGCCGGCTGCTTCGAGCCGATAAAAGACGTGGGCTCCGAAGCCCTGACCGCGGGCTGAGACCGCACCTGGAACGACCCCGAGAACCCGCTCACCCCGCGATGGCATGAAACCGAGGCAACGATGAGCCAAAACGCAAAAGTCGGGCTGATGGGCTGCGGCCGCATCGCCCAGTTCTTCCACCTCTCGATCCTTGGCGGCACGCCGGGGGTCCGGCTGACCGCCATCGCCGAGATGAGCGACGAGCTGCGCAGCCAGGCCAAGGCCGCCGCGCCGGATGCCGAGGCCTATAGCGACTACAAGGACCTGCTGGCGGACGAGAACGTCGACGCGGTGGTCGTCTGCCTGCCGACGGGCATGCACGCCCGGGCGGCGATCGACGCGTTCGAGGCCGGCAAGCACGTCTACCTCGAGAAGCCGATCGGCATCACGATGGACGAGGCGGCGGCGGTGCTCGCGGCCGAGCAGGCGTCGGGCAAGACCGGCACCATCGGGTTCAACTACCGCTTCCACCCGCTGCACCAGCAGCTCAAGTCACGGATGGCCTCCGGCGAGATCGGCAATCTCGTGGGCGTAAGGTCGTGCTTCTGCGCCGAGAAGCGGGAGCTTCCGGGCTGGAAGCAGAAGCGGGCGACCGGCGGCGGCGTGCTGCTGGACCTGGGCACGCACCACGCGGACCTGGCCCGGTTCCTGTTCGACGACGAGGTCGTCGGCGTCAGCGGTGCGGTCCGCGGGATGAACTACGAGGGCGACTTCGGGTCGATGCGGATGACGCTCGGCTCGGGCTTGGTCTGGGACGGCTCGTTCAGCTCGCAGGCCTCGCACACCGACACGATCGAAGTCCTCGGCGACAAGGGGATGCTCCGGCTGGACCGCTACGCCGGGTCGCTGGAACGCAGCGAGTCGACCCCCGGTGCGGGCCTGGGCAAGCGGGGTAAGCGGGCGGTCGCGGGGGTGCAGGAGCTGATCAAGCGGACGGTGAGCCCGGCCGGTGAGCCGTCCTTCAAGGGGGCGCTCACGGCGTGGGCGGCGTCGCTGTCGAGTGGCGGGGCACCGGTCCCGTTGATGGAAGGGATGCACAGCCTGTCGGTGGTCTGCGCGGCCGAGCGGTCGGCGGAAGAGGGCGGCGGCGTGATTGACCCGCGGAGCCTGATGGAGACCCCGGCCGTCGCGGCGGCCTAAGAGCGCGGCATGAAGATCCTGCTGGTCAACGACGCGGCGACGCCGCTGGGCGGGGCGGAGCACATGACGCTGTCACTGCGGGAGGCGTACCGGCGTCGGGGGCACGACGCGCTCATCTTCGCCTCGACGCACGGGCAGCATGCCGGGCCCTGCGAGGCGGACATGACCTGTCGGTCGTTCAGCGGGCCGGCCCAGGGCGTGGCGCGGGTGTACAACCCGTGGGCGGCGTCGGCGTTTCGGCGGGCGGTGAAAGAGTTTGATCCGGACGTGGTGCACGTGCGGATGTTCCTGACGCAGCTGTCGCCGGCGATCATGCCGATGCTTAAAGGCCGGCCACATCTCTACCACGCGACGGACTACATGATGGTGTGCCCGTCGGGCCACATGTTGCGGTCGGACGGGGAGCCGTGCCGGACGCCGGCGGGGCGGGTCTGCCGCGGGCAGGGCTGCGTGAGCGCGGCGATGTACCCGCTGATCTCGGTGCAGCTCAAGACGCTGTGGCGGCGGCTGAAGTACGCCAGCGCGATCGTGGCGAACAGCCACAACACCAAAGCGATGCTCGAGGCCGGCGGGGTGGGCCCGGCCCGGGTGATCTGGAACGGCTGCGACCCGACGCCGGCCCGGCCGCCGCTGGAAGACGACGCGGTGCCCACGGCGGTCTGCGTGTCGCGGCTGGAGAAGGAGAAAGGGGTCCAGGTGCTGATCGAGGCGTTCGGGCAGGCGGCGGGGAAGGTGCCGGCCGCCCGGCTGGTGATTGCGGGGGACGGGTCGATGCGGGGCGAGCTGGAAGCGCGGGTGGCGGAGCTGGGGCTGAGCGAGCGGGTGACGTTTCTGGGGCGGGTCGGGCGTGAGCAGCAGACGGAGCTGTTCAAGGCCGCGTGGGTGCAAGTGGCGCCGTCGCTGTGGCGGGAGCCGTTCGGGATTGTGGCGGTGGAGGCGGCGTTCCGGGGGACGGCGGCGATCGTGACGGGGGGCGGGTTGGCGGAGATTGTTGAAGACGGTCGGACGGGCTACGTTGTGCCCATGGGTGATGCGGAGGCGATGGCGGACCGGCTGGTGACGGTGCTATCGGACCGAGAGCTGGCCGAGTCGCTGGGGCGGCGGGGCCGGGAGCGGGCGGAGCGGCACTTCACGCTGGACACGATGGCGGAGCAGTTCCTGGAGCTGTACCGCGAGATCGCGCCGGGCGTGGCGGAGCAGCCGGGGGCGGAAGACGCCGAGGCGGTGCGGGGATAACCCTTGAGAAAGACGCCGCGTGCGGCGACCGATGAGACCCCTATGGAATTCCCTGACCACATCCTGAACCCGCCCACGCAGAGCCACGCCAACCGCCCGGACCAGCCGCCGAAGCTGAGCGTAGCGCTGCAGAGCCCGGACAACCTCACGACGGTGAAGACGACGCTGGGGCACCTGCGGAACCAGACGATCGCCGAAGACCTGGAGATCGTGATGGTGACCCCGTCGATCGACGACCTCGACGCGGTGCGCGACGTGCTTAGCGCGTTTCAGGGCTACACGCTGGTGACCTGCCCCGCGGAAGAGGGCATGAGCATCATGCGGGGGCTGGGGATCCGGGCATCGACCGCGCCGTACATCGCGATCGGCGAGGACCACTGCGCCCCGCACCCGACGTGGGCGGAGAAGCTGCTGGAGGCGTTTGACCTGCCCGAGGGCTACGCCGGCGTGGCGGTGGCGGTGCACAACGCGAACCCCGCGTCGATGCTGAGCTGGGCGAACCTGACGTTCGGTTACCTGAACTTCATGGCCCCGCTCAAGCGGTGCGAGGTGCCGATGATCCCGGGGTCCAACGCGGTGTTCCGCAAGGCGGCGCTGGACAAGTTCGGGGACGACCTGTTGTCGATGTTTGGCCGGGAGGGCGGGCTGCAGGAGAAGATGGTCGCGCAGGGCGACAAGTTCATCCAGTACCCCGACGCGAAGGTGTATCACAAGAACCTGGCGCGGTGGTCGTCGACGTGGGCGCTGCGGTATCACGTCGGGGCAAACCTGGCGCACGCGATGATCACGAAGAAGAACATGGGCATGGGGATGCGTGCGGTGCGGTCGCTCTTCACGCCGATCGACGGGGCGTTCCGGATGCTGAAGATCGTCAAGCGGCTGACGCAGCGGGGGTACAAGCTGACGCCGAAGATTCTGATCGGCGGGGCGATCGCGTCGGCGATGCATGCGCTGGGGATGTTCGTCGGGCTGTGGAACGGCGGCGAAGGATCGGAGATGGAGCTGTACTGGCTGGAGTTCCACCGGGACCAGCACATGCTGCCCGGTGAACGGGGGCGGAACGTGGTGCTGGACCACTGCCCGGAACTCGCGGACGAGGGGTCTTACCAGCCCGTGCCGCTGTGACCGGGGGCGCAGACGAGCCCGAGGTGACGGGGGGGCAACCGCCGGCGGCGGACCCGCGGGACAGGCTGTTTACGGCCGACGCGTCCGACCTGGACAAGCGGTCGGCCAAGGGCAGCGCGGTGCTGATGGTGTCGCAGGCGGTGGAGTTCGGGACCGGGGTGCTGTCGATGATGTACCTGGGGCGGGTGCTGTACCCGGCGGACTTCGGGCTGGTGGCGATGGGGTACAGCGTGCTGATCCCGGTGCTGGAGGTGCGAGAAGCGGGGCTGCCCGCGGCGCTGATCCAGCGGAAAAACCTCAACGCGGCGCAGGGCGACGCGATGTTCTGGCTCAACGCCCGGCTGCAGATTGGGCTGAGCCTGCTGGTGGCGCTCAGCGCGTACCCGATGTCGCTGATCTACGGCGAGCCGATGGTGGTGCCGATCATCCTGATCTTCGCGGGGATGCTGCTGCTGACCGGGTTTTCGATCATGCACCGGGGGCTGATGCGACGGCGGATGCGGTTCAGCACGATGGCGAAGATCGAGGGCGGCTCGGAGGTGATCGGCGGGGTGGTGGCGTGCACGGCCGCGTTCCTGGGCGCGGGCTGGTGGGCGCTGGTGATCCAGCAGCTCACGGCCCAGTTCCTCAAGGCGGGGGGCTACTGGGCGTGCGCGGGCTGGGTGCCGACCACGCGGGCTGTCAGGGGCTGTGAGACGGTCAACGAAATGCGGGTGTACGGGAGGCGGGTGACGTTCTCGCGGATGATCGAGCAGTTCCTGGGGAAGCTGGACCAGGTGCTGGTCGGGGCGCAGGCGGGGGACACGGGGCTGGGGCTGTATAACCGGGCGTTCAAGTGGTCGGTGCAGCCGACGCGTCAGCTGTTCTCGCCGCTGCAGCAGGTCGTGGTGTCGGGGTCGAGTAAGCTGCAGGACGAGGCGGAGCGGTTCCGGGCGTGTTTTGTGCGGGGGCTGGGGCTGACGTTCACGGTGGTGGTGCCGATCATGGTGTGGATGATGCTGGGGGCGGGGGACTTCATCCGGCTGCTGCTGGGGCCGAAGTGGAACGACGCGGTGCCGATCTTCCGGGTGCTGGCGCTGGGGGGGCTGGCGGGGTCGACGGTGTATATGACGCGTTGGCTGTATCTGGCGGAGGGGACGACGGCGCGTCAGCTGCGGTGGTCGATGATCCAGGCGCCGCTGGTGGTGGCGGCGCTGCTGGTGGGGATGCAGTGGGGGGCGATCGGGGTGGCGTGGGGGTTCACGGGGGCGATGGTGCTGCTGGCGGGGCCGAGGGTGCTGTACGCGACGCGGGGGTCGCGGGTGACGGCGGTGGACTATGGGCTCAGCGCGCTGCGCCCGCTGACGGCCGGGGCGATGGCGGTGGTGCCCGCGGGCTGGCTGCAGTTCTGGGTGATGGCGGAGGTGGCGTTCTACTGGCGGCTTCCGGCGGTTTGGGCGTGCTTCGTTGTGTTTTATCTTGGCTTCTTTATGCTGTTGCCCGGGGGCATGGCTCAAGCCCGGGTTCTGTGGAAGGGACTGCGTGCGGTCCGGGGTTAGGAGCGGGCCGTGCCGGGACCGACAGGTCCGATCGGCCTGCCTAACGGCGAACCGCATGTCCAAGGGCTCGAAGGATGTCGTTTAACAGCATCAGCTTCGCGGTGTTCTTCGTGGTGGTGTACACCGCGTACCTGCTGCTGCGGCGGAGCGTGCTGTGGCAGAACGTGCTGCTGCTGGTGGGGAGTTATGTGTTCTACGGGTGGTGGGACTGGCGGTTCTGCGGGCTGCTGCTGGCGTCGACGGTGATCGACTACACGGTGGCGCGGGTGATGCACGCGTCGTCGGACGACAAGCGGCGGAAGCGGTTGCTGTGGGTGTCGCTGTGCGCGAACCTGGGGATGCTGGGGGTGTTCAAGTACTTCGATTTCTTCTCCGCGTCGGTGCAGTCGGGGCTGGCGAGGCTGGGGCTGGAGGCGGACCCGCTGCTGCTGAACGTGGTGCTGCCGGTGGGGATCTCGTTCTATACGTTCCAGACGCTGAGCTACACGATCGACGTGTACCGGCGGAAGATGGAGCCGGTGGACTCGCTGCTGAACTTCGGGGTGTATGTGGCGTTCTTCCCGCAGCTGGTGGCGGGGCCGATCGAGCGGGCGACGCATTTGCTGCCGCAGGTCTGCCGGGCGCGGAAGGTGGAGCTGGACCAGGTCAACGCGGGGATCTACCTGATCCTGTGGGGGCTGTTCAAGAAGATGGTGATCGCGGACAACATGGCGGTGCACCTGGCGAACCCGATCTACAACGGGTATCAGGGGCACAGCGGGCTGGACCTGTGGCTGGGGACGCTGGCGTTCGCGTTCCAGATCTACTGCGACTTCTCGGCGTATTCCGACATCGCGCGGGGGACCTCGAAGCTGATGGGCTTCGACCTGATGCTGAACTTCCGGCTGCCGTATTTCGCCACCAGCCCGTCGGACTTCTGGCGGCGGTGGCACATCTCGCTGTCGACTTGGCTGCGGGACTACCTCTACATCCCGCTGGGGGGCAACCGGGGCAGCAAGTGGAAGGTGCAGCGGAACCTGATGATCACAATGCTGCTCGGGGGGCTGTGGCACGGGGCGGCGTGGAACTTCGTGCTCTGGGGGCTGTTCCACGGGCTGATCCTGGCGATCTACCGGGTGGCGGACCGGACGGGGGACGATGCGTCGCTGGACCGGCCGAGGGCGTATCTGCGGCACTTCCTGCGGATGGGGCTGATGTTCGTGCTCACGCTGATCGGCTGGGTGCTGTTCCGTTGCGAAGGGATGCACCAGATCGTGCACTTCTTCACGCACATGCACCTGGGGGTGTCGGACCGGACCGCGGAATACGCGTACCGGTTCGTGGTCTACGCGGCTCCGCTGGTGCTGATCCAGGTGCTGCAGCAGCGGTCGGGTGACCTGATGGTGATGATGCGGCTGCCGCGGGTGCTGCTGGGGCTGTACTACGGGGTGCTGATCGCGGCGATCGCGGTGTTCGGGGTCCGTGAGACGGTCGAGTTCATCTACTTCCAGTTCTGAAGCTCGCGGGGAGCGATTACCGGACAAAAAGAGGGTTGCGGGGAGCTTCGGGGCGGATAGGGTTTAGACTTGGGGAGCCTGTAGGCCCCCATCGTGGGAGAGAGTGAGCGATGCCAGATCCCCATGCGCGGCCGAGCCGAGACACCCGGCTGCCCGACGAATTCATCCGGCCGGCGACGCCACGCGGCCTGGCGTGGGTCGTCGGGCTGGCGGTGGTGACGGTGGCGGTGCTGAACGTGGCGGCGTACGGGCTGCTGCAGGTGCACGACCCGAACCGGTTCCGGGTGATCATGGGCGAGAAGTGGGAACTGATCGAGTCGTCGGAGCCGGGGTCGCTGGCGGGGGTGGGGCTGGTGCTGGGGGACTCGTCGGCGAACCAGGGGCTGGACCCGGCGGTGCTGGCGGAGGCGACGGGGACGCGTTGGCTGAACCTGGGGACGATCGCGGACCTGATGCTGCTGGACGGGACATGGATGCTGCACCGCCACATCGAGCTGCACGGGCCGCCGAGCCGGGTGGTCTTGATGCACACCTGGGACGGCTGGAGCCGGGAGATCGACACCCGGGCGTTTGCGCAGCCGCCGCTGAGCTGGGGGTATTGGGACCGGGTCGAGCCCAGGCTGCCGCTGAACCTGGTCGAGCGGGTCCGGATGGCGAAGATGCGTTATCTGCCGCTGTACAGCGCGAGCACGAGCCTTCAGCAGGACCTGATGTTCCCTTGGAAGGTGGGCAAAGACCGGCCGCCGCTCACGGCAGACGGGTTTATGCCGGTCACCGTGGCACGCCCGGACCGGGTTGATTTGGATGTCGTATCGGGCGTGGAAGCGCTGCAAGAGTGGGCCAATCAGCAGCCGCGGGCGGAGGTAGCGACCGCGATCAACCTTGACGCGTTGGCGTCTGTGATGGCGTTGGCGGACGAGCACGGATTCCCGGTGTATTTCGTGCATGCCCCGGCATATGCGGGGCTGGCGGCCGAGCCGACCCACGGGGAGCGGGTTGATGCGCTCGTGGAGCGGCTATCGGCCCTGGAGCGTCAGTATCCACGTTTTCGGGTGGTATTTGAGCGTCCGAAGGTTTTCCCGCGGACCGATATGGCCGATACTACAGACCATCTGCTGGCAGAACCGGCGGCGCGGTTTACGTCCAGCGTCGCCGAGCGGATTGTGGAGCTGGAAGGTCCAGCTCCGGCCGCCAGGGCGCGGGTGACCGTGCCAGAGGTTCTGCAGAATGCCCGTTCGGGGGATGGCTTGCCGTGATCCAGAAAGCCTCAGACAACCCGGTGGTGCAACAGGGTGCGGCGGCGTTGCCGCTGCGCGGGCGCGACGAGCCCGCTGCGCCACAAGTGTCGCCCGCCCCCGCGGTCGCGGCCTCGTCGGGCGCAAAAGCGTTGGCTGAGGATTCGGGGTCTCCAGAGCTGGGCGGAACCAACGGGAGCGATCGGGATTGGCGGCGGATCACCGTGTTCGCCCTGGTGCTGGTGGGCTTGGCGGCATTGACCCGCTTTGGATACCCGGTGGAGGGCGGGCACTTCGACGAGTACTACCACCTGCTGGCGGCCCGGGGGGTGCTGGCGGGTGAGGGGCCGACGATCGGGGACAGCGGGTACTACCCGCGGGCGATGATGTTCACGTATATGGTGGCGGGTTCGATGGGCGTGTTTGGGGACAGCGAGTGGGCCGGGCGATTGCCGTCGATCTTGTTCGGGATCGGCCTGGTGGTGATCCTGGGGCTGTGGGCATGGCGTCAGGCGGGGCCGAGCGCGGGCTGGACCACAGGGGTGATCGCCGCGGGGCTGCCGATGCTGGTGCAGTTCTCGACGATCTGCCGGTTTTATGCGATGCACATGCTGCTGGTGCTGGTAGCGGCCTGGGCGGTGTACCGGGTCATGGACACACGGTTCGGGGTGGGCTGGAAGCGGGTCGGGGGCTTGAGCCTGCTGGGGGGCGGGTGCCTGGCGGTGGCGTTACCGCTCCAGCGGACGACGATGGTGGTCGCGGTGATCCTTGCGGGTTGGGTCGTAGCGACGTGGCTGCGTCGGGGGCTTTCACCGATGTGGGCCGACGCGCGGAAGCGATACCTGCTGGCGGCGGCCGGGGCGTGTGTGCTGGGCGCGGTGCTGCTGGCGTTGGCTTGGCAGACGGGGGTTCTGGCGGAGCTGTGGACCAAGTACCGCGCGACGGCGGTGTGGTCGGAGGGCAAGGCGGACAACTACAAGTGGTATCACAAGCTGTTCCTGGACCGGTATGGCGTGCTCTATCTCGGCCTGCCGTTGATGGTGGTCGCGGGGATGGGGCGGAACTTCCGCCTGGTGGCGTTCGCGTTGTGGGTGTTTGTTCTGGGGATGGCGGCACAGTCGCTGGGCGGCATGAAAGCCGAGCGTTACCTGAGCTACGCGATGCCGTTCCTGGTGCTGATCTGGGGGATCGGGCTGTCGCAGCTGATCCCGCAGGTGGTGCGTTTGGCGGAATGGGTGGTGCGTCGCTTGACGGGTCGGCCGGACGTGCGGGCAGTGCCGCGGGTGCTGGCGACCGCGGGGATTGTTGTCGCTGTGTTGGGCCCGCTTTTCTACAACACCTACGCGCTGCGGATCCTGCCGCGGATGTACGACCGCAACCCGGCGACGACTCATCCGTATGTCGAGCCGGTGTGGCGGAACGTGATCGACGAGGTCCGCACGGCCAAGGCGGGGCTGGGCGATGGCGCGGTGCTGGTGACGCCTTCGGGGGTCAAGGCGTTGTACCACCTTAGAGAGCTGGACTACACGCTGAGTCTGACACAGCTGGAAGGGTTCAAGGAGGGTGAGGTCGACCCGCGGCTGGGTCGGCCGACAATCAGTACGCCCGAGTCGCTGCTCGAGGTGATGGCGCGTTACCCGTCGGGGCTCGTGCTTTCAGAGCACACCGACTGGCGGACGGATTACGCGCTGACCCCTGAAGTCGCGGACCTGATCGAGTCGAAGATGGAACAGATGGAGATATCGGACCGCAAATTCCTGATGTTCCGGTGGGGCGATGGTGTCGCTCCGGGTGGTGCGTCTTGACGCGCTGCGGGGACGTGATCATCCCGCCGAACCTGCCGGGAGCAGGCTCGGGTGTGGGGTCCGATACCGCGGAGCAGAACGCGGCGATGGGGGCCGCGTGCCCTGCGCCTCAGGCTTCTTCAGCGGATGGACCGCGCGTGCAGCTGATGGGGGTCGATCTGGATGTGGTGACCGAGTCCGAAGCAGTGGAGCGGGTCGCGTGGGAAGCCGAGGCGGGCCGAGGCGGTCAGGTGGTTACGGTCAATCTCGACATCCTTCGGCGGTGCGTCAAGGACCCGGAGTTCCGGTCGAAGGTCGATCGGGCGGAGCTGGTGGTCGCGGACGGGATGCCGTTGGTCTGGGCGTGTCGGTTGCAGGGCACACCGCTGCCCGAGCGGGTGGCGGGGTCATCGATGGTGTCGAGCCTCGGGCATCGGTTGGGCGAGCGTGGGCTGAGCCTTTTCCTGCTGGGGGGCAAGCCGGGCGCCGCGGAAGGGGCGGCTGCGAAGCTGCGCGAGACCGCGCCAGGCCTGCGGGTCGTCGGAACGCACTGCCCGCCGGTGGGGTTTGAAGACAACGCGGAGCAGTGGGAAGCCGTCAAGCGGGCGTTGCTGGAGTCGGACGGCGGGCGTGGCCCCGACGTCGTGTATGTCGCGTTGGGTTGCCCGAAGCAGGAACTGGTGATCGAACGGCTTCGGCGTGAGCTGCCGACCGGGCTGACGCGCCGGATGTGGTGGCTTGGGGTCGGGATCAGCCTGGGATTCCTGAGTGGACAGGTGCGGCGGGCCCCGCGGTGGATGCAGCTTTGCGGGCTGGAGTGGGTGCACCGACTGATCCAGGAGCCGCGGCGGCTGATGCGCCGATACTTCGTTGACGGGCTGCCGTTCGCGTTGCGGTTGTTGGGCTCGGCGCTGGTCGGCGGGCTCGCGGGGCGACGCGTTGCGGGCGGCCGGGTTGGAAGCGGGTGAAGGCGAGAGCGGCTGCAGCGTCTGGGCCGATCTCGGATGTCCTTCTGTTGTGTCCGTATCCCAATCACCCCCTTGAGCCTGTGCGGTACGCCATGCTCCCAGCGGATTCCCGAGCTCAATCCTGTCGGTCGTGTGGTTCGTCCAGGGATGAGCCCGAGACGGCGTTGTTTTGGGGTAAATCCCCCATGAAATCGGCTGATTTCGGCTCGCAAAGCCGCCACCGATATGTCAGACTGGGGCTACAGGGAGATTTGGACGATGCTCCGAATCGCCGGGAAGAGCGGACCCCCCTTTCCCATGGAGGTGGCGGGTCCGACGGGCCTGCCCCGGCGTCGAGCCCCGCGTCCTTAGGGTAGAGAGAGGCAAACCATGCTGCTGCGAATCGCGGATCAGGGCATCACGCTGCCGCACCGGCTCGATGACGCGAGCCGGCCCCGCCGGCCCGGGCCAAGGCTGGGGGCTGTGGTGCTGCTGGCGGGGGCGGTGCGGGTAAGCCACCTGCGTAAGGCCAGTGGGCGTGGGGCACTGGAGATGCCGGTGGGTTCGACACGGCGGGTGCTCGACTGTTGGCAGGAGCAGCTGGTAGCGTTGGCGGAATCGCTGGGGCGGCGGAAGCTGCCGGTGCGGATCATTGTGGACCAGACCAGCCGGGTGGAGCCGAGGACGATCGATCTGGGCCCGGTGGAGATCGTCATCGAGCGCGACCCTGCCGAATTCCGGGGCACGGGCGGGCTTCTTTCAGACCTTGCCAAGGCCTACCCCGACGACGAGCACCTGCTGGTGGGTCACGCCTCGCAGCTGCTGTTCACCCCGCTCGCAGAGCTGGTCGGTCGGCTGCTGGACTGCCCCGCGGACGTGGCGATGCTCTGCCGTGAGGACGACTCGCCGACGGGGCTGATGCGGATGCGTTGCGGGGCGCTGCGGTCGATCAATACGGTGGGGTTTGTGGACCTCAACGAACAGGCGTTGCCCGCGATCGCGGAGGCCTGCGACGTGCGGGTGGTACGGACGCCCGGACCGGTTGCGATGTCGGTCCGGACCCTCGAGGGATACATCCACACGCTGCGGGCCTATCACCGCTACGCGGCGGGTCGGCTTCACCCCCACGGCCGACCGCTGCGTGAGGACTGGGAGCCGGCGTACCAGATCGTCGAATCGGGCGCCGCGGTCAGTGCTAAAGCCGTTGTGCACGACTCGGTGGTGCTGAACGGGGCGCGGGTCGAAGCGGGCGCGGTGGTCGTGCGGTCCGTCGTCTGTCCCGGCGCGGTGGTGGCTCGGAACCAGCGGGTCATCGATCGGATCGCCAGCGCCGCGGGCGTGATCCACCCGGCGGCCCTGGGGCAGTCGGCGTGATGCGAGATGATGCAGCCTGAATCTCGAACGGCGATATAGCCGGTACGCCTCACGCTGCAAATTGGACTTATCAGGGGTTTCCTGGGGTGATAGGCTTGTAGTGCGATGATGCTGCCACGCCGGTTGGCTAAGAACGGCTGGGGGGTGGAACACCTGGTCGCGGTGTCGGTGATGCCGTTGCTGGGGATCGCGGTGACGTGGCCGGCGTGGGTCCAGATCGCGGAACGGGCGATCCTGGATCTGCGTTCACGGTATGTGCTGCTGGTGCCCGTGGTGGCGGTCTGGCTGATGGGCGTGCGGTGGGTGCGATGGCGGGTATGTCGGCCGGGGACGGGGCTGCCGGGGTTCCTGATCCTGATGGGCGGGCTGGTCATGTACATCTGGGGGGATGCGACCAGCCAGCCCTTCCTGTTTCAGCTGGGCGCGGTGGTGGTGGTGATGGGTCTGGTGCTGGCGGCGACGGGGCCAGACCTCGCCCGGAAGTTTCTGCCGGCGTGGGCGGTGCTGCTGCTGCTCGTGCCGCTGCCGGCTTCGACAGCGGCGTGGCTGGGCGAACCGTTGCAGCTGTCCAGTGCGGCGTTGGTGGTGGAGGTCTACGGCTGGTTTGGGGTCGCGGTCTTGTACGACGGAGCCACACTCACCATCGGCGAAGCGTCGATCCCGCTCAGCAGCGCGAGCAAGGGGCTATCGATGGCCGCGCTGCTGATCCTGGTGTGCTACGGCTTTGTGTTCGGGCTGCCGCTGCGCGGCGGGGTGAGAGTCTCGGCTTTGCTGCTGAGCCCGGTCCTGGCGGTGCTTTGCAGTGCAGTCGCGTGCATCGCCACGCTGTGGGTGTACGCACGCTTCCCCGCGTGGGAGGCAGAGATGATCCAGCAGACCGGCGAGTGGGTAATGCTACTCATCGGATTCACGCTGCTCGCCGGACTGATTCGGCTCATGGCCTGGGCCTCAGTGCCGATCCGCGTGTACACGCTGGCGCACGAGCAATAATGCGGGTCGTAGGGTTTAAACGGGCGCGCCGCGGCCGTCGTTAGACGTTGCGTGCACCGTTGGTTTTGCACCTGCGCCGATGTGCAGCACGGGCTGTGGGCCGATAACCCTTAAGCCTTAGACCACTTCTGTCGTAGCGTGTCCGTGGGCTATCATTAATGTCCAAGAACGTTTGACCGATGAAACGGCAAGCGTGAGCCCGGTAGGGCCGTCGTCGGCGGAGAACCCGTCTTCTGATCCCGGCGTAGGGATCAGGGAAGGGTTGAATCCGCCAACGAATGTCTGGTCTCGGGGAGAGAGGCCCAGCGTCGCGTCGGTTGCCGGTTGCCATCAACCCGCGATGCAGGAGGTTTAGGATCGATGAGCCAACCCAATATGTCTGAAGATGCGGCCTGGGGTCTTGATACAAGCCTCGCCAAGGATGAGAGCCAGCAGCGCACCGCTCGGCTTGGAGCGATGCTCCGAGGCCGTCTGAAGTGGGCGGTGACGCTGGCGTTGCTGTTGGGGGTCTCGGGCGCCGTCGCCGGGTTCGCCCTGCACAAGGACAGCTACGAGTCGCAAGCCAGCATCGAGTTCCGGCCCAGCCTCAACACGCCGGTGACCCGGCTGCAGCGCATCGACATGTTCAAGGGCTGGATCGACAGCCAGCTCCAGGCGATCTACACCCCCGAGGTGCTCGACCGTGCCATGGAGATGGATGACTGGCAGGAGGTCGCCGACGCCCGCAACACCAACCCCGAGCTCACCCCCATCCAAGACTGGGAAGACTTCAGCGGCGGGATCTCCGTGACCTCGCCCGGTCGTGACCGCTACATCGCCACCGTCCGTTACTCCGACGGCGACCCCGACGCGGCCCGCGCCGCGGTCCTGTCCATCGTCAAGGCCTACGAAGAGAACTTCAACCTGCGTAACCGCGACCAGAACCGCCGCGACGCCAAGATCATTAACGAGTTCATCAACAACGTGGACATCGAGATCACGCGTGAGAACCGGAACAAGGGCGACGCGCTGGGCAACTTCCAGCAGGAAAGCGAGCTCCGGAACCAGCTCAGCAGCACCAACCAGATCATCCAGACACTCAAGCTGGAACTGCTCGCGCTCGACCTCGAGTACGGGCCCGTCCCCGACAAGATCGAAGACAACCCCGCGGCGGTGAAGCCGACCGCCGAGCAGCTGAACGCCGAAGACCCGCAGGTCGTGGCGTGGAACCGGGACCTCGCGGAAATCGCCGACCGGATCGAAGCCGAACGGCAGGCCGGCTTCGGTGACACGCACCGCCGAGTCAGGCCGATGCTCCAGCAGCAACGCATGATCATCGACCGCCGCAACGCCTACATCAAGAGCGTGCTCGACGGCGAGACCCCCCTGCTGGCGAAGGACAACCCGCTCGCCAAGATCCGGTCCCGGCAGGCCATGCTGACCAAGAAGATCGCCGAATCGACCGCCACCAGCCTGGACCTCAGCGCTCGGTTATCCCAGGTCGCAGAGATCAACGGAGAGATCGAACGCCTCAAAGAAGAACGCCTCGACCTCAAGAGCGAGCTTGAAAACATCCAGGACAGCATCGCGACCAGCGATCAGGTCCAGGGCCGTGTGACCGTGAGCTCATGGGCACCTCCCGGTCGGCTGTCTAACGCCAAGAAGCAGACCCAGCAGGCCATTCTCGGCGGGCTGGGCGGTGCGGGCGTCGGCTTCGGCCTCGTGCTCCTGTCCGGGCTCTTCGACCGCCGGATGCGTTATGCCGCCGACGCCGAATCCAACCTGCCTCAGCTCAAGATGCTCGGGATCCTGCCCACGCTGCCCAAGTCGCTGCGTGACCCCAGCCAGGCCGAGTCCGCCGCCCATGCTGTTCACCACATCCGCACGCTGGTGCAGATCCGCTCCGAAGCCGGGGCCCGGGCGTTCACCATCTCTAGCCCCGCCGCGGGTTCGGGCAAGTCGTCGCTCTCGGTCGCCCTGGGCCTGTCCTTTGCCGCGTCCGGTTCACGCACCCTGCTCGTCGACTGCGACGTCGTCGGGGCGGGCCTCTCCCGCCGGCTGGGCAATGTCGTCCACCACCCGCTCGAACGCCTGATCCGATCCAAGAACCTGGTCCCCCAGGACGAGCTCGACGCCGCGCACGCCGAGGCGATCCGCCGCAAGGTCTCTCTCGAGTCCATCCTCAAACGTGACGGGCTGCTTTCGGACGAAGCGATCAAGGAACTCGTCGCCACCCAGAAAGCCTCGGCCGTCGGCCTGCTCGACGCCTGCCGTGATGATTCGCTCGCGGGCTGTGTCGCCACCACCGATGTCGAAAACCTCCACATCGTCACGGTTGGACACGCCGCCGCCGCCGACGCCTCGTCCCTGTCTCCCGAGTCGCTCCGCAGCATCGTCGAGCAGGGCCGTAAGGAGTTCGATGTCGTGCTGATCGACACCGGTCCGGCGCTCGGTTCGCTCGAGGCGTCCATGGTGGCGTCTGCCGCCGATGGGGTCATCTTCGTGGTCTCCCGTGGCGACTCCAAGTCGCTCACCACCAAGTCGATCAACCACCTCAAGGACGTCGGTGCCAAGCTGCTCGGCGTGGTCTTCAACCACGCCAACGCGGTCGATCTCAAGGACGGGTCCTACGGATCGGTCGTGTCGCAACGCTCCATCGAGGCAACGCCCCGCGAACCGCTCACCCTCGACCCCATCGCCGACGACCGGCTTGGCCCCCTGGGCGCCGCGGTCGCTGCCTACACCTATCGCCAGATCAGCACCAACGGCAACGGCAACGGCCATCCCCACACCAACGGGACCACCAACGGCCACGCCAACGGCCATGCCGATGACGCCCTGAGCGACCTCGCCGCCGCCGCTGAACGCGACTAACCTGTCTCGTGCCGACCAATACACGACGCCACGCCCCTCCTCCCCGGAGCCCTACGGCTTGAACGCCGACTCGCCCAGCCTCGTCCGCCCCGACGCCCCCGCGTCGGCACCGTCCAACGGTGACGGGCAGGCTCCCGAGGACCACGGCAGAGCGGCGTCCAATGGCACGCTCTCGGCCCTCGTCCCCGAAGGCTCTGAACCCCACAACCAAACCACCCCAAGGGCGATACCTCACGACGAACCCCACACCGTCTGGGGCCTCTGCCCCGTCTCCCTCCACGACCGCTTCTGGGCTGCCCGTGGGGTCCAAGTAGTCCGCCTTGGCGAGCCCGCTGAGCTCGCCCCCGACGCGGAGCTCTACCTCCTGACCGACGCCAACTGCCTCGCCCTGTTCCGCATGGCGAAGCTTGTTGACACGATGGCCTGGCTCAAACCCACCGTGCTCTTCGTTCGGCTCCACAACACCCACAACGCCGGCTACCACGAGACCGTCGTCACCGATGACGAAGACCGCTTCGTCCGCTTCGAGCGGGTCTACGGCACCGCGGACTGGCGGCTCGGACGCGTCGCGCTCACCGCCAACCGCGACATCGCTCAGGCTTGGCAGCGAGCCACCAACCCCCGCGAGGGCTGGCGCAGCCTCCGACGTTCGGTCCCCATCCACCAACGCTCGACACTCTCCACCGACGGCGATGTCTTCGACCGCCACAACGACCACGCGGTCGACGACTTCGTCCGCAGCCTGGTCCAGATCTGGCAACGCCCCGACTCCACCATCCCGCGTGCTAAACGCCTCGAACCCGAGATCTGGCGCGACGCGGACACCCACGGCCGCACCGCCACCCGCTTTGTCGGACCCGTCTGGATCGGTGCCGGCCGCGACTTGCGGACCGTCAGTTCCGTCGTCGGACCCGCGGTGCTCTGGGACGACCCCGACGCCCGCCCCGACGCCGACTCGATCCAGTGGCACGCCATCGAGCCATCGCCCGCCGAGCCGCTGAGCGTGCCCGAGCACATCAAGCCCCGAAAGCTCTCTTCGGTTCAGCGCTTCACCAAGCGTGTCTTCGACATCGCCTTCGCCGGCACCGCCCTGCTGCTCACCCTCCCGGTCTACCCGCTGATCTTCCTGGCGATCTGGCTCGAGGACGGCAGGCCCTTCTTCTTCGCCCACAAGCGTGAGTCCATGGGCGGGGTCGAGTTCCCCTGCCTCAAGTTCCGGACCATGAAGAAGAACGCCGAGGAGATCAAACAGAAGCTCCTCGAAGAGAACCAGGCCGACGGGCCACAGTTCTTTATCGACAACGACCCACGGATCTCCAACGTCGGGCGCATCCTCCGCAAGCTCAACCTCGACGAGTTCCCCCAGTTCGTCAACGTTTTGCTCGGGCACATGTCGATCATCGGGCCCCGCCCCAGCCCCTACAAAGAAAACCAGTACTGCCCGCCGTGGCGTGAAGCCCGGCTCTCGGTCCGCCCCGGCATCACCGGCCTCTGGCAGGTCAAACGCTCCCGCGACCACGGCAAGGACTTCCAGGAGTGGATCCGATACGACATCGAATACGTCGAAAACCTCTCCTGGAAAATGGATATCTACATCCTCTGGCGCACCTTCCTGATGTTCGCCGGCGTTAAGTACAAGCCCAAAGACGATGCCTAACCGCCGTCAGCCCACCGCTTCACCCTTCGCCTCACCCTTGACCCCACAGCAAGGCGACACGGCTTTAGCCGTGTCGCGCGGCCACCGCGCCGAGGCCTTCTTCCACACCACAGCGGCCGCCGCACCCACCAGCAGCACAAGGCTCACCCACGCCAACGCGTCGGGCACCATCCGGTGCCCATGCTTCAACGCCGCTGCCGGCTCAATCCCCCACGCCGACGCCACCGCGTCGGTCGCCACGCCCAACCCCACCGACGTCGCCGCGACCCCGCCCACAAACACCCACGCCGCCCGCCGCCCCAGCTCCCGACGCACCACCCCGAACGTCCCCAGGTTCGTCGCCGGCCCCGCCAGCAGAAACACCAACACCACCCCTGGCGACACCCCCGCCAGCAGCATCGCCGCCGCGATCGGCGTCGACGACACCGCACAGATGTACATCGGCACCCCGATCACCAACGCCAGGCCCATCCCCAACCACCCCGAACCATAACGCACCAACAAGTCGTCCGGCACAAACGCCACCACCACCGCGGCCGCCAACAGGCCCAGCACCAGCCAAAGCAGCAGGTCCCCCAACAGCGTGGTCCACGCAAACCGCTGCCCCGCCCACAACCGCGCGCCTAACCGGGGCCTCGCCGCCTCGGCCGGACGCTCGCCCGACCCACAACAACAGGCCTTGCCTTCGCCGACCACACCCAAGCCCACGTCACCGCCCCGCCGCTGCTTCTCCGGCACCGCATCGATCAGCCACCCCACCAACACCGCCGACACCAAGCCCGACAGTGGACGCACCACCGTCATGAACGGCCCCAGCAACGCATAACTCACCGCCACCGAGTCCACCCCGTTCTCCGGCGTCGAGACCAGGAAAGACCCCGTCGACCCCCGCGTCGCCCCCTGCCGACGCAGCCCCACCGCCACCGGCATCACCGAACACGAACACAGCGGCAGCGGCGCCCCCACCACCGCCGCGATGACCGGACCCATCGGACCCTTCCGACCCAGCCACCGTCCCACGAGTTCCATCGGCACCAACGCCTGGATCAGCCCCGCGCACACCAACCCGACCAGCAGCCACGGCGCCAGCTCCAACGACAACCCCCACAGACTCTCCAGGAACACCTGCACGCCAAAAGCATACGACACCCAGCACCGAAGGCGATCGCCACCCCCCCCTTTAGCCCCCGGCTTCGCCGGGGGGCCACGCGGCGACACCAATGCATCACGCCCGAGTCGCTTACCCCTTCAAGAACAGCTCGATCACCGGGATCTCCACGCCAGCCGGCTCGTTCTTCGGCAGTGCAATCACCAGCTTCTCGTCGTTGGGGTCCAGCTGATGCTTGAAGAACGGCGGCAGGTCCGTCGACAGCTCGCTCGCGTCGTGCAGCAGCTGGGCGTACTCGACCCGCTCCTTGTAAGCGGGGTCGTCGAGCACCAAGAAGGCGTAGGGGTAGTTCAGCAGGTGGATGTACAACCGATTCGTCGTCGGGTTGTAAGTCAGCCGGCAGTCGGTCGGGCACGGGAACGCGTCCGGTGCCTGTGTGCAGCCGTAGATCGATCGGCTGTGGTGGTGCATCCATCGGCCCATGCCCTCGAGCCGATCCATCGCCCGGTAGTCCAGCTCACCCCGGCCGGTCGGCCCGACATTCAGCAGCAGGTTGCCGCCCTTGCTCACGCAATCGATCAGCGTCGTGATCAGCTGCCGCACCGACCGCCATGTGAACTCGTCGCGGTGGTAGCCCCACGACCCCGAGAACGTCTGACAGGCCTCCCAGACGACCGGCACCTGCTTGCCTTCGTGCTCGATCGTCACCCACTGCTTCGGCTGCACCTGCTCGGGCGTCTTCACATCCCCGCCCGACAGCGGCAGCTCCAGGTCCAGCCGATCCGTCAGGATCACGCCCGGCATCAGCTCCCGGATCATCGCGTACAGCTTGTCGCTCTCCCAAGCCTCCCAGCCCTTGTTGAACCGGAAGTCGTCCCGCGGGAAACGATCATCACCCGCGAACGAGAAGTCGAACCACATCACCGCGACGTCGCCGAACTCGGTCAACAGCTCCCGCACCTGGTCTCGCATATAGGCCGCATACTTCGACTGATCCCGCCCCGCGTTCAGGTCCGTCCCGTCGTAGCGACCACCCTTCGGCTCGCTGACCGGGCCGCCCTTCCCGACCCCCTCGATCGGCTCCAGCGCATCCCGCTCGGGGTGCGTCTTGTAGTCCACGATGTACTGCGGGTGCTGCCAGTCCAGCAGCGAGTGATAGAACCCGGTCCGCAGCCCACGGGCACTGAACGCGTCGACCATCGGGCGGATCAGGTCTTTGCCGTGCGGTGTCTTCGTCGCCTTGTAGTCGGTGTGCTTCGAGTCCCAGAGGCAGAACCCGTCGTGGTGCTTGGTCGTGATCACGAAGTACTTCATGCCCGCGTTCGCCGCGGCGTCCGCCCAGCGCTCGGGGTCGTAGAGGTCCGGATCAAACCGATCGAAGTACTTCTTCCGGTAGGTGTCGCGGCCGATCTCTTCCCGCGTCATGACCCACTCCCCACGGGCGGGCATCGCGTAGAGCCCCCAGTGGATGAACATGCCGAAGCGGTCGTGAACGAACCAGTCGGTGTCGCCGGGGGTCTGCAGGGTCTGGGATTCGAGCATGCCGGGCCTTTCGTCGGTGGGGCGATGAAGGCGTCAAGCGTAGACCGACCCCAAAGAAACCTGAAGGGACAGGCCCGATCGGCGGCATGGATTTTTATGCGCTAAAAGCCGGCTCGCCGGGGCGGGTCGAGGCCCGGTAAGCGGTGGGCGAGACCCCGACCGACCGCTGGAAGGCCCGGCTGAAATAGCCCGGGTCGTCGTAGCCCACCGTGTAGGCGATCTCCGCGATCGGAGCATCGCTGGCGGTCAACTGCTCGCGCGCCCGGTTCAACCGGACCGACTCGATGTATCGGCGGGGCGTCACCCCGGTCAGGCGGTGGAACACCCGGCTGAGGTGACCGGGCGTCCAGCCGACCCCCGCCGCGAGCGTGGGCAGGTCCAACGGCCCGGGGTAGCCCTCCAGGACCGCGGCCAGCACCTGCTTCACCGCGTCGTGCTGTGCATCACTGGCAAGCGGTTTCACGGCCGGCTCCGCCACCTCGTCGGGCGGTCGCCGATCTCGGGCGGGTGCCCGGTACAACGCCAGGACCGCTTCACCCAGCAGCGCGTTCATCGCCATCCCGTAGGCGTGCGGCCGGTCCTGCCATTCGCCCTGCATCCGCTCCATCAACCCGGTGACCTTGCGGGCCGTGGCTCCCGCGACACACCCCGGCGGCGGCGCCACCCGGAGCAGCGACACCGACCCCGCGGTCATGCCACGGAAGTGAACGAACCATTTTTCCAGCGGCCGGCGTGGGTCCGAATCCCCGCCGTGCACGCTGCCCGAAGGCACGGTGTACACCCGGCCGGGACGCAGCCGGTAGCGGGAACGCCCCACCGTCAGCCACCCGGTCCCACCCGTGACGGCATACAGCTTGTCGCTGAACGCCCGGTTCAGCTCGGGCATCCACAGCCCAGGCAGCCGGGTCCAGTGCGCCAGGTCGCAGCGCAGCACCGCTTCACTCAGCAGCATGTCGTCGGGGGGCGGCCCGTGAGTCTTCTCCACCTCGGCATGTTACGCCCCTGATGCGGTGGGCCACTTAGTCGTCGAGCTCAAAGCCCTCGGCCACCCATTCGATCACCGCCGCGGCGGTCCGCTCTTCGCGCCAGTCGCCCTTCTGCTGCGACCGCAGGCTGTCGAGCCACGCCGGGCCGTTGCGGAAGCCCATCTCGTCGGCCCAGTGATCAAGCGTACGCTGGGGGTCCTCGAAGCGGGCGTAGTTGTCGGTCGTGTTGTTGGACCGGGTCGACCGCTGGGCGTTAACGGTCAGGCCCTGGTTCTGCCTGTCGTGCCACCAGAACACGATGTTGTTCCTGACCTGGGCCTCGCGCACGCTGCCCTCGATCTTGAGCCCGGGTGAGGTCCGGACCGAGTCGCGGTAGGCGACGATGTTGTTCTCCATGACGCCCTTGCGGAGGTTGAAGAGGGTCAGCCCGAAGCCGCGCCGCTCGCCGGGGTCGTCGGAACGGAAATCGTTGCCGTGGAGCACGACGTTGTTGGAGATCCGGGAGTCGGAGACGGCGGCGAAGCCGGCGATGGGGTTGTAGGCGAAGAGGTTGCCGTCGATGACGCCGCCGGACCGGAGCTGGATGCCGTTCGACGCGGCCCGGGTGATGATGTTGCCGGTTACGACCATGCGGGCGTTGTCGATCGAGATGTAGATGTTGTGATTGAACTTGTTCTTGACGGCCCGATCGACGCGAGGGTCCCAGCCGTTGTGGTCGAAGATGCAGCCCTCGATGCGGACGCCGTCCATGCGGCTGGCGTAGAGGCCCTGGCTCTTGCCGCGGTGGCCGTCCCGCCAGGTGCCGTAGTTGAACCGGATGACGCACCGCCGGAGGGTGAAGTCCTTGCCGACCAGGGCGCTGGTGTTGCGGGGGTCACGGGGGATCAGGCTGACGCCCTGCTGGAAGTACTCGATGAGCAGGTTCTCGAAGACGATGTTGTGGGCGGGGTGGGCCCAGCGGATGCCGTGGATGTTGGACTTGGCGTCGTCCCAGCTGAAGGCGGGGTTCGCGGGGTCACGGGTGTTGGCGTAGAGGTGCAAGTCACGGAAGACGATGTACCGGATCGGCGGGGAGCCGCCAGACTTGGCGGCATTGGCGATGACGCCGCGGTTGGTCTGGAAGACGGGGCGGGGGCCCTCGCCGTAGGCCCCAAAGACCAGCGGTTCATCGACGGATCGGCCGGACTTATAGATCCCGGGCATGCGGGCGTCGAAGACGTCACCGCGCTTGAACAGCAGCCAGTCGGGCTTGTTGCCGCGGATCAGGGAGTAGCCGCGTGCGGGGGTCTTCACCGCGGTCCGAGGCGAGGTGCCGTCGTTGCCGTCATCGCCGGTCGAGCTGCTCACATAGATAATCCTGGAGTCGCGGGACGGCGAAAGATCGAGCCAGCCCTCACCCAGCCGGGGCTGGGCGCTGGTCACCGGCTGCGGACCCGCGAAGCTGAGGCTGGGCTCGGGCTCGGGTTCCTGCGGGTTCGTCGGTAGCAGCGACGCGTCGGGCTCGGAAACGACGATGAGCATCGGCTGCTGGATCTTCTGGACCACCCGGCCGTTGTGCCGTACCAGCAGCTGGACCATCGTGAGGCCCGGCGGGAGCAGGTCCATCCGGCTGGCCTCGATCTGGTGCCGGGGGGTCGGCGTAACGTGCGCGTATTCCTTGACCAGGCTCCGCAAAGGATTCGACCAAGCCACGCTCAGCACGTCCGCGTTTGACGGCAAGTCACCCCGGACCACCGGGACCACCGGCTCACCCGAACCCAGCACATAGAACAGAGGAAGGTCATCCGGGAAGCCGATCGAGAATCCGTCGATCCCGTCTCCACTGGTGTACCGCTGCCGGCCGTTGGCCTCAGCGACCTCTTCAAGCGCCTGCCGTAAGGCCTGATCCTCGGATTCCTCTTCCGGGCCGATCACCACAAACGGCTGGCGCAACAGCTGGACCTGCTCGTCCTTCACCCGCACCACCGCGCGGAGCTCCACCACACCCGCGGGCAGGGCCGCGATCTTCTCGGGATCGATCACCCAGTCCGGGCCGGTGAGGGTGTGTGCGAAGCCAGCAACGGGCTCATCCGAGCCGTCGAACTGGGCGGAGAGCTGGAGGTTGCTGCCTTCGGGGGCGGGGCCTTCGAGCTTGAACGCGATGCGGGTCCGCTCGCCAAGCGGCAGGGCAACGGGGTTCTTGGCGTTGTAGAAGCGGATCTTCGCGCCGGGGAGGCCCTCGCCAATGACGGCGTACTGGCGGCTGGTGCGTTCGGCGTAATTAGGGATCAGGTCACGGGGGTCGGTGGCGGCCTGTGCGTGGGCTGAGCCCACCGAAAAACCAAGCCCTGTCGTTTCCAAGCCGCCGAGGGTGATCAGCCCCAAGGCGAGTGAGATGACAAAGCGGGTGATGCACGGATTGAGCATGACAGGGAGTCCTCTGATCGAAGGGGGATATCGCGGCACGCTGGCCGATGGGGAGCCTCGCACCCACGCCCGCGCCGCCGGGATCGGCGCGGAAATAGCACTGCACCGGGGTTACCGGCGGGCTGTCCTCCTCTCCCTGATCGATCGTCGCTGATCAGTGCCGCGGTGTGGGGGGGGCGGCGGAGCGGGGTGGGAGGCGGCTCCAAGGTGCGGAGCCACGCGTGGGTCCGAGAGTATAACCACTCTCGGGGCTGGAGGGGGATTTTGAACGGTTTGGCCGTCTTGGCCCCCTGGGTACGCCAAGCAGGCGCCGGCTCTTCGCCCGAGCAGGTTGGCTCGGCGCACCGACCGCGCAGGGCCATGATTCGCACTCCCACCGCCATCCGGTCTGCGCTACCGCTGGACGACCGCCCCGGTCTTCGGGTTGGTGCTGGGCAACAGGTGATTGGACATCACCCGCGACCACTGGTTGTCCTCGAAGCGGAAGCGACGGGATGGATCAACCAGGAGCTCGACCTCCGGATCATCGCTTGGGCCGAGGGTGGCCACGCGGCAGCGCTCGAGTGCGCGGGTCGCCGGGGAGCTCGCCCAGGGCAGGCCGTCGCGGGAGTAGAGCGCTCCGCTGACCGGGCACTCGAAGAGGCCGGCCACCGGGTCCCAACGGACGTTGATGTCGGCTTCGGTGGACTTCGCAGAGAGGGCGACGAGCATCTCGTTGTTGGTCACCAGGAAGACGTTGTGCTCACGAAGGAATGCGTCGGAGACGCCAGGCTCGACCCATGTGATCGCCGGCCCGATGCGGAACGGTTGCAAACGGCTACGGTCGCGCTGAGTCGCGCGCTCGTGCGGATTCCCCATGATCTGATCGCAGCCGGAGATGGCGAATAGGCATGAGCCGACCAGCAGCACCAGGGCGGGGTGTAGCGTTCGATGGGGCAGCATGGGGCGCAGCATCTTCACCTGATCCCTATCGTCTGCCTCCCGCGTGTCGCATCAATGCGGCCCGTTTGCAATCCCCGGAACCCGATCTGCTGTGACCCCGCTCCGCCTGCAATACCTGCTGACCTTTGCCGTGATGGGCAGCCTGCTGCCGTATCTGTCGGAATATCTGGATGAGCGGGGGCTGTCGCTGACCCAGATCGGATGGGTGCTGTCGGTGCAGGGGATCGCGATCCTGGTCACGCCGATCGCGGTGACGTGGCTGGCGGACACCCGGCTGGAGCCGAAGCGGCTGCTGATGCTGATGGCGGGGGGCGCGGCGGTCGGGCTGATGGGGCTGGCGTGGGCGGAGACGTTTGCCACGCTGCTGCTGTTCCACGCGGTGTACACGTTGGCGTTCACAGCCATCCCGCCGACCCAGGACGGGCTGTTCTTCGCGGCGGCGGGGCGACGGCCGCGGGTGTTCAGCCCGGCGGGTCAGGAGGGCGCAGCGGTGACGGAGGACGAAGCCGGGGACGACGACCGGTCCTCGGAGGGCGGCGGGCATCACCGGTATCACCTCACACGGGTCTTCGGCACCGTGGGGTTCATCCTGCCGTCTTTGGGCCTGTTCTTCGCGCTGCGGGCGGGGGCGGACCTGGTGTGGTCGGTGGGGGCGGCCGTGATCGCGTCGGTGCTGCTAGCGGTGGCGGCGACGGGGCTGCCAAGCGTGGAGCCGGGGCGGTCCAAAGGGGTGGGACGCGCGATGACGTCGCTGCCCACCGCCGAAGCGGGCCGGGTGCTCACCGCCCCGCGGGTGCTGGGGTTCTGCATCGCGTTCTGGCTGCTGAACCTGGCGACCGGGGCTTACTACAGCTTCTATCCGATCTATCTGACCCAGGCGGTCGGGATCGATCGGCAGTGGATCGGGCTGATCGCGAACCTGGGGGTGGCGACAGAGCTGGGGTTCATGCTGGGGTTCGGTTGGCTGACGCAGCGGTTTGGGCTGCGGGGGATCGCGGTGGCGGGGGCTGTGACGATGGCGGTTCGGTTTGTGCTGCTGGCGGTCGAGCCGACGCCGTGGGTGGCGGTGGGGACGCAGCTGCTGCACGGGCCGATGGTGCTGGCGATCCACATCGTGCCGCCGGTGTATCTGGCGGCGGAGGCGGAGCGGGTGTTGGGGCCGCAACGCGCGGCGGCCTGCCGGGCGTCGATCCACGGACTGTTCTTCATGCTGGTGGTGGGGACCAGCCGGTTGGTGGGGAACCCGCTGGCGGGCGGGTTGGCGGAGTCGCCGAGCCTGGGGTTGACGGGGCTGTTCGGGGTGTGTGCCGCGGTGACGGCAGCAGCGCTGGTGGTTTTGTTGCTGCCACCGCATCGGGGCTGAGCGGGAGGCCGGGTGGGCGTTGGGCTACTCGTTGCCGTTATGGATGACCGAGGGGCCGTCGTAGCCGGGGGTTCGGCGGTAGAAGTCGATGGCGGAGTCGGCAAAGTCGTTGTCGCGGTCGGCGTAGTCCTGGAGGGTGTCGTCGAAGTCGCGGAAGAAGGCCTCGGCCAGCGGCTCGCCCGGTCGGCGGAACGGGCCGGTGTAGTAGCTGTCCCAGGGGTCGGAGGTGTCGTGGACGCCGTCGGCGAAGCGCCAGTTGCCGTTGAGCAGCCGGTGGGTCTGGCGGAGCGGCCCCATGAAGTCGTCCCAGAGGGGCACGGTGGAGGCGTGCTCGACCGCCACGCCGACGCGCACGCCCTCGGGCTGCCCGTCGAGGAAGCGGTTGACGTAGTCCCGGGCGTCGTCGTCGAGGTCCTCGGCCCACTCGCGGAGCGGGGCGTTGGCCTCGGTGACCACCGCACGCCGGGACCACTCCAGCGACTCGGCGGGGTCGGTCTCGAAGAAGGCGTCGTCGAGGTCGGGGTCGAGCGAGCCCGCCGACTGAGCGTCCCCAAGCGGGTGGTTGGCGAGGACCTGGGTCCAGGCGGCGTGACGGGTCGCCATGGCGGTGCGCTGGTAGCGCTCGAACGCGAAGCCGAACAGCGCGATCAGTGCGAGGATGACCATCAGCAACGGCAGGGCGAGGATGGTCTCGGTCATCGCCACGCCGCGGCGGCGGGGGCGGAGGGTGTTGAAGGCGGCACCGGGCCCACGGTGAGACACCGTGGGCTTCTTGTCGAACGTGATGGAGTATTGGGGCTGCATCGGGTGGTAGGGGTCAGTGCTGGAGGTGTTCTTCGCCGAGGGCGCTGACCGCCCGGAGGTGTTCGACCAATCGGGTGAGGGCGTCGGCATCGGTGCCGGTCTGCTCGGCAAACACGGTGAGTTCGTCATCGACGAAGCTGGAGTCGAGCAGCTGCGGGGCGATGGGCTCGAGCTGGGCGGTCCACATCGGGGTCCAGAGGTCGTGGGAGTGGTTGTTGAAGACGCGGGCCTGGGCCAGCCCGACCATCGCGGGGTAGGGCTTGTCGCTGGAGTCGAACTGGAACGCGGCGATCTGGGCAGGGTTGGGCTTCTGGGCGGCGGCGAGGAAGGTCATGTTCTCGCGGAACTCGATGTCGTCGCCCAAGCTGGCGGAGCGGTCAAAGACCCATGGGGCGGGGGCATCGTCGTCGTTGGGGTTAAACCCGGTATACGGATCGCGGACCACGAGCTTGGGCCCGACGTTGACCCCGACCATCAGGAAGTAGCGGGTACGCCAGTAGCGGTGCGACTCGCGGACGGGTTCGATGATCGCGTTGCCGTCGGCATCGGTGCCGACCTCGTCGTAGACCGTGTAGTGCCCGAGCTCGGGGAAGGCGCCGAAGGCGTAACGGCCGCGGTCGACGAACGGGTCGGTCTGGTAGCTGATCTGTTCCCGGAAGAGGTATCGGCCCGAGCCGACCTGCTCGTAGCTGTATGCCGTGTCGTACTGCGGGTAGGGGTCGGGGGGCGTGAAGCGTCGGAACAGCCGGCGGAACGGGGGGCGTTCGGCGGGGTCGCGGAAGCGTTGCACACGGGATCGTCGGGGTTCGTTGGGGCTCCACGGCCGGACGTACATCCGCCAAGACTGCCGACGGATGAACCAGTTGGGAGCCTGGGCGCTGTCCTGATCGGAGCCGCGGTACTGCCGGGCGGGGTCGAACGGGCTGTTCTGGTCGGTGTGGTAGAGGTCGAGCACCAGGAACATGGTCTGGTGGACCTGCTCGATGTTGTCCTCGGCGAATTGGTAGACGGTCTCGGACGCCGGGTCGAGGGAGACCTGGTTGCCGTCCCCGTCGTCGGTGGTGCGGGCGGTGTCGCGGTCGCCGGCGGTGAAGCGGGCCAGCGCGGGGTGCCGGGAGCGGTCGTTGTCCGACTCGATGTCGATCTCCCAGTCGGACATGACCACGTCGACGAGTGAGTCGGGGTCGGCCTCGTTGCGTTTGTTGGGCCAGACGTATTGGTGCTTGATCCGGGCGATCTCGCGGAGGTGGCCGCGGAGGCGGTCGTTGGGGGTGCGGGTGACCGAGCGGATCATCCACTCCTGGATGCCGAAGGTGCTGTAGTGGGTGGGTTCGCGTTGGCCGTCGGCGTAGCCGGGCGGGTTGCCGAGGAAGTCGCCGCCGCGCCACTGGTTGACCCAGCGCCAGCCGTGCATGGTGTCGTAGGGCCCGCGGCGGTCGGTCTCTTGATCGCCAATGAATTCCAGGGAATTGAAGAACCGGCCCTCGGCGCGGAAGCTGACGTTGGCAAGGATCTCGAGGACGGTCTCTTCCGAGAGGCGGGAGCCGGCCGACCAGCTGCGGCTGGTGCTGGCGAACTCGGGGGGCAGCGTCTCGCCGGTCTCGCCCTCCTCGATCTCCTCCTGCAGCTCTTGGCGGGCTTCACGGTCGTCGCGTTGGGCGTCACGGCGTTCCCGGCCGTCGAGCCACTGGCCGACGTCGGTGGCGGAGAGGCCCGGCTGGGTGACAACGTGGAAGGTGATGTTGCGGCGGGCGCGGTAGCGCTGGGCGTCGTAGTCGAGGTCGCGGGGCGGGAGCACGCCGTTGCGGACCGGGTGGTTCAGGTCGCGGAAGCCGCCGCGGAAGGCGGGCACGTCGTGGTCGCCGGGCCAGACGGCGACGAGGTGCCGGGCGTCGGCGTCGTCGGGCTCGGCGGCGGTCGATGAGGCGTCGCCCTGGGTGCTGTTGTCGAAGCCAGACCCGCCGCCGACGGCGTCGGTGCTGAGGGAGAAGTCGGCGGACTCGGGCATGCCGCTGCCGAGGGTGTCGTAACCCGCCTCGGCGGCGGCGCGGTGCAGGGCGAGGGGGTGCGTGATGACGGCGGCTTCGCTCACCGCGTCGAGGGTCTGTAGCGCCCGCCAGATCTGGCCCTGCCCCCCCGTCCCGCCGCGTGCGCCGCGGTAGAAAGTCATATCGGTGACGAGATCGGGGTTGGCCTTGAACAGGCGGTCGAGCTCACGCAGCGACGTGTCGAGCGTGCCCTCCTCGTCGGTTTCGGGCGTGCCGATCCGGTCGCGGGCGTTCTCGAGTTCCCGGACGACGACGTCGGGCAGCGAGCCGCGTCGGTCGAGCATGTGCACGATCGCCAGCCACTGCGCGGTGACGTCGTTCATGTAGGGCTCGGTGGCGTCGGTGATCGAGATGTCGATCGCCAGGGGGTAAGCGTCGAGCACGTTGATCATGGCGACGAGGCGGGCCATCTCGAGGTTGTTGGTGGCGACCAGGTTCATGGTCCGGGCGGTCTGGGCGGCGGCGGAGTAGGCGGCGGCGTCGGCGGCGGACTGGGTCTGGACCCGCTGCTGGAGGTGGCGTCCGGTGTTGAAGACGTAGAACACCATGGACGCGAGCAGGACGATCCCGAGCAGGGTGAGCACGAGGATGACGCCGCGTCGGCGGGGGGTGTGGCGTCGCACGGGATTCGTGAAGCGGTGCGGCATGGTGTGGAGTAAGGGTGGAGGTCGGGTGAGGTAGTGGGCGGGGCTAGAGCCGGCGGGGGATGGAGGGGGCGGGCGGCAGCTCGGTGGGCAGGCCCTGGTTGGGCATGACGGAGCGGGCCGAGACGTCGGTGTAGGGCGTGTCGCCGGTGTCGGTGTTGTGCGTGCCGTCGGCGAAGAACACGCCCATGTACGGGATGGTGATGTTGAGGCGGTGCTCGACCTCGACGCCGATGGCGTGGTAGGGCGCGTAGGTGTGGCCGAGGGCGGGACCGACGCGTTCGAAGACGGACTGCTGCGGGTTCGTGGCGAACAGCAGGTGGCAGACGGTGTGGCGGCGGGCGTAGTCGAGGCGTTGACCCGCGAGGGTGTCGAGCCAGACGGGCGGCTCGACCTCGGCCTGTTCGTAGTAGTCGTAGAGCCCGTCGACGAACGCGGTGGCTTCGGCGGAGGTGCCGCCGTCCTTGCCGGAGACCGGGACCAGGGCGAGGGCGGCGGCGGCGTGGATGGCATCGAACTTGGCCGCCCCGTAGGCCGGGAGGATGGCATTGGCTTCGGACCCGCCGGTGGCGGTCAGGTCGCGGGGGACCTGAACGATCGCGGCACGCGTGGCGGCATGAGCGGCGTAGTGGACGAAGAGGTTGCCGACCATCAGGAGCATCAGCTGGATGATCAGGAGGACCACGGCCGTGAGCACGGGCAGGACCATGACGGTCTCGATGGTGGCGGTGCCGTTGTCGCCTTGGAGCCAGCGGAGGCGCTCACGGAGGGTGATGCGGACGGGCCGACCGTCGGGCCCGGCGCGTTTGGCCGACCGGCTGAGGGTCCAGAGCAGCCAGAACGCGGTGACGGCCGCCATCGCCAAGAAGACGCCCCAGCGGACCGAGGCGGGCGAGGCCAGGGCGTCGGTCCACCAGCCGGTGGGGCCGGCGGGGGCGAGGGGCGTCGGTGGGGTGCTGGCGAGGGTTGAACCGGGCATCGGCACGTGCATTGTAGGGTCTATCGGCCGGAATCCGAGCCCGCTCATAGGGGGATTAGGGCGGGTTTTGCTGGGGAGAACGTGCGGCGCGGAGCAGGATTGCAGTTTGGGGAGGCTGAGGTTTCAGGCGGGCAGGAGGTGGTGGAGGAAGATGCCGGCGGCGACGGCGACGTTGAGCGAGTCGATGTCGCGGTGCATGGGGATGCGGAGGCGGTGGTCGCAGCGGTCGGCGAGGGGTTGGGGGATGCCGGCGAACTCGTTGCCGAGCATCAGGGCAAGGGGTGTGCTGGGTGGGGTGTGGTCGCGGAGCGGGGTGGCGTCGGGTTCGCAGTCGGCGGCGACCAGGGTGTAGCCGTGGGTGGCCCGGAGCTGATCGAGGTCATCGGCGAGGTCGGGGCTGCGGCGGACGGGCAGGCGGAACATCGCGCCCATCGAGACGCGGACCGCCCGGCGGTACCAGGGGTCGTGGCAGGCGGGGCCGAGCAGCAGCGCCCCCACGCCGAGCCCCGCGGCGATGCGGGCGAGCAGGCCGAGGTTGTCGGGGTTGGTGATCTCGGGGAGGGCCAGGATTGGGGCCGCGTCGGCGGTTGTGCAGTCGGCAAGCCTGGGGTTGGACGGGGTGTGGGCCGCAGCGATGAGCCCCGAGTGGAGGTGGAAGCCGACCGCCTGCTCGAGCAGGGCTTCGGGGGCGGCGTAGACCGGGACGTCGGCGGGGACCCGGGCGACCAGGTCGTCCGACTTGCCCTGCGTCACGATGAGGCTGTGGACGGTCAGGCCGCTGTCGAGGAGGCGTTCGACCACCAGCCGACCCTCGGCCAGGAACAGGTCGGTGGTGCGACGCAGGTCGCGGTCCCGCAGGTGGGTGAACAGCTCGAGCGCCGGGTCGGCGGGATCGGTGATGGGCGTGGGGGTCGGGCCGGACATCGGTTGGAGATTCTCGCATCGATCCCGCGGGGGTGCGGGGGGTGGGGCGAGTGGGGCGGGTGGGGGGTCTACGATCGACCATGACCACAAGCGTGACACAGACCGGCTGGGCGTTGGATCAACCGCGAGAGACGGAGGGCTATGCGAGGGCTCGGCTGGTGCTGGGGATGAGCGGCGTGGGGCTGTGGGTGGTGCTGTGTGTCGCGGGGCTGGTGTTTGGCGTGTCGGGTTGGGTGCCGGGGGTGGGCGAGGCGGGTTTCGGCGGGCATGCGTTGGCGTGGGGGATCGTGGTGCTGGTGTATAGCACCGTCATGCTGCCGTTGGACGTGCTGGGCGGCTGGGTGCTGCCGCGGCGGTACGGGCGCGATGAGCAGGTGGCGGGGGGTGCGGGCGGGTTTGCCAAGCGGCTGACCCGGGGCGTCGTGGCGTACGGCCTGTTGCTGTGGCTGAGCGGCCTGCTCGTGCTGGGAATGGCGGGCTGGCTCGGCGTGTGGGGTGTGGTGGGCGGGGTGGCGGCGGGGTGCGTCGTGATGTTGATCGTTCGGCCGTGGTGGGCGGGCGTGGTGGCGCGGCTGCGGGCGGTGGAGGGGCCGGCCCCTGGTCGGGGATTAGCGACGCGCTGGGTCGCCAGCGAAGACGGTGGGTTCACCGGTGGGATCGTGGGCTGGGTGGTCGGAGCCCGCAAGGCGGTGATGCCCGCGGGGATGATCGGCAAGGTGGACGACGCGGGCCTGGAACGGCTGATGGCTCGGCGGGCGGCGGCGGTGAGCAGCGGGCTGTGGCGACGCGGACAGTTGGTGGCGATGCTGTTCACAGTGGTGGGGGTTGCGGGGGTTGCGCTGTGGGTGGGGGGGGAACGCTTGGCGTCGGCGGCTGGCGTGCTGGAGTTGGCGATGGGGTTCACGCTCTGGAGCTTCCTGGGGTTGCTGACCCTGCCGACGCTGTCGCGGCGGGCGGTGCTCCAGCTGGACCGTGAGTGGGATGATGCCGGCGAGGGGTTAAGCGCCGAGGTCGAACTGGACCTGCGGCGCGATGGCGAAGCGAAGCGGCGGGGCGTGATCGAAGCGATCTTCCACCCGATCCCGGACCGGGCGTCGCGGGAGTCGGCTTCCACACGAACCACCACGGGCGCAGCTTACGACGCAGCCCGGTCGGCGATCTATCTCGGGGTCGCGGGGCTGGGTTTGCTCGGGCGAGCGGTGCACTGCAACGTGGGTCGGCCGGCGTTGTGGGTGTGGCTGCCGACGGATTGAGGCGTGCGGTCGGCGGTTGAGAGATGCAATACCCCGTACGGGATTTGAACCCGTGTCGCCGCCGTGAGAGGGCGGTGTCCTAGGCCACTAGACGAACGGGGCGTTCGCTGGGTCGAGCCGAGCAGTTTAGATGACCATGGGGGTCAGTCAAGCCTTGCGGCGGAGGTCGGCGGGGGTGAGGTTGAGGCTGGGGAGGTGGGGGGCGAGATCGTCGCGGAAGCGGTTGGCGTCGGAGCCGTAGCCGGCGGTCGGTTTGAGGGCCGGGATACGGGACGTGAAGTACTGGTTGAAGGCGAGCATCGCGTATTCGCGGGTGAGCTTGGCGAAGATCGACGCGAGGGCGACCGGGACGTGGGCGGACTCGGCCTCGGTCTGGACCAGAAGAGTGGCACTGCCGAGGTCGGTGTCGAGGTGGTAGGCGGAGCGTTTCGGGGTTTCTTCGAGGATGTCGATGTGGGCGTCGGGGAACGCGAGGTGCAGCGGCTCGCGGTAGCGGGTTCGGCCAGACTGGCGATCGAGGGCGATGACGGGGTGGTGCTGACCGAACTGCTGGAGGACCGCGTGGATGTGTTGGGCGACGGCGGTGAAGCTGGCGGCGGCTTTGGAGTGGTATTGATCGATCAGCGTGTTGAGGCGTTGCTCGTTGATGACCGCGACGCGCAGTTCGGGGCACTGGATGCCGATGCGTTCCATGGTTCGGCGGAGCAGACCGGCGTCTAGCGTGTATTCGTCCAGGGTCCGGGTCGTCGGGGCGGGTGTATCGGCGAGCGCTGCGTACCAGGGCAGGTCGAGCGAGGCTTGGGTCTGGACTGCCTCAATAAAGCTATCAGCGGTTTTAGGAAAAACTGTGTTTTGTGCAAGGAAGCTATAAGCCGTACGCTCTAGATGAGTGAGTCCTGCAGCTTTGGTCTTGAGCGTTTTGGAGTCCGCAACAGGGATGCGGTGCTTAGCGTCTTTGGGTTTCTGACAGACGGCGGCATAGAGGCGCGACCAGAGGTTGGGAAGGCCCGCAGAGGGGTTCTCGGCGGTGGGTGAGGGCAGGTTGGGGATCGTGAAAGTAGAGCGGGCGACCGTGAGGGGGCCATAGAAGGGTCCGTATCCCGCCTCGTCTATGCCGGCGTAAACAAGCATGATTAATCGGCCTCGGCGTGTTCGGCGTCGGGCGTTGGCAGGTGGCGCTTGAGGAGCCAAGTGAGCTCAGGCATGCGGAGGCTCTTGGCGAGCACGGCGTAGATGAGGATGCCGGCGGCTGTGGCGGTGAGCAGGGTGAGGAGGCTAGTGGCAAGGCCATTGACGTCGAAGACAACGACCAGGGCGTAGACGGCGACAGCCATCGAGGCGGAGGCGGCGAAAGTCTGAGCGAAGGACTGGAGAACGTCTTTGGAGACGACAGGTTGGCCGAGTTTACGTTTCAGAAGGTATGTAAGGATAAGGGATTGAAAGACGGCGGCGATGGCGGTGGAGAGGGCGAGGCCGGGGGTACCGAGGGGCCAGATGAGGGTGAGGTTGAGCACGAGATTGAGGGCGACGGCAGCGAGAGAGACGCGGAGCGGGGTCTTGGCGTCGTGCAGGGCGTAGAAGGCGCGAGTGAGCAGGTGCATGAAGGCGTAGGCCCAGACGGCGAGGGCGTAGCCGGCGACGATGGCGGCGACGCGGGCGGTGTCGGCGTCGGTGAACTGGCCGCGTTGATAGATGACGGCGGTGAGGGGTTCACGGACGAGCAGGAGGCCGACGGAGGCGGGGACGGCGATAAAGGCGGTGAGGCGGAGGCCCTGGTGGAGGGTGGTAAGAAATGTGCGATCTGCGATGGTCGATGTGCGATCGGAGGTCTTTGCCGCTGCGGTGGCGAGGGCGGGGAAGATGGCGGTGGCGAGGGCGATGCCGAAGACGCCGAGGGGGAATTGGTAGAGGCGTTGGGCCCATTGGAGGGCGGCGACGGCACCGGTCTGAACGGGGGCTTCGAAGGTGTAACCGACGAGGGTGGTTGTGGTTTGGTCGGGTGAGGGCGGGGCGAGGAAGAAGGCAAGGAGGGCGTCGAAGAGGGCGTTGAGCTGGAAGACGGCAAGGCCGAGGAGCATGGGCCCGAGCATGAGGGCGGTTTTCTTGAGGGGGGCTTGGGTGTCGGCGAAGCCGGGGCCACCGGCGGTGAGGTGCTTGCGGGCGGCGAGGAAGAGCCAGGCGAGTTGGCCGAGGCCGGCGAGGACGACGGCGACGGCGATGAGGATGGCGGCGTGCGGTTGATCGCGGTGGGTGGCGATGCCGAGGGCGGCGGCGGCGACCATGGCGAGGTTGAGCAGGACAGGGGCGGCGGCACCGGGGCCGAAGCGGCCGTGGACCTGGAGGACGGCGGCGAGGAAGGCGACGCCACATACCAGAGGCAGGTACGGGAGCATCAGCGCTGTGTAAAACAAAGCGAGTTGGCCCTTGGTGGACCAGCCGTCGTGTTGCATGAGCAGGAACACGGCGGCTTCGCCGAGGAGGACAAGGATGCCCGTGACGGCGGCGAGTCCTGCGACGCAGAGCTTGGCGAAGCGGGCGGCGGCGGCGGGGTCGGCCTGCCTGAGGGTGGTGTAGTTGGGGATGAAGGCGGCGGTGAGGGCGCCCTCGCCGAAGAGCCGGCGGAAGAGGTTCGGGACGAGGAAGCCGAGGAAGAAGGCGTCGGCGACGAGCCCGAGCCCGAAGGCGGCGGCGAGGACGGCGTCGCGGGCGAGGCCGGTGAGGCGGGACGCGAGGGTGAGGGCGGCGACGGTGGTGGCGTGGTGGAGGAAGGACTTGGAGTGCGGGGGGTGGGAGTCCGAAGAATCCTTGAGCTTTTGCGGGCGTTGAGTGAGGGCGGGGTCGGCCATGGAGTCTTACAGGGTATCGGTGGGGTTGCAGCCTGGGGGTAGCTACCCCCAGCCTTTAAGGGTGTGGGGCACTAGGGTTTGGAGTACGGGTGCCGCGGTGTCCGATATTGAACGAACACGGAAGGAGCCCTCAGGGATGCAGACGCAGCGGTTTGACGACGGGATGGATCGTGACGGGCTGGTCGTGGTGGCCGGGGGCGGCGGGTTCATCGGGGGGCATCTGGTGGCGGACCTGAAGCGGCGGGGGTTTGAGCGGGTGCGGGCGGTGGATATCAAGCCGGTGGACGCGTGGCATCAGCGGGTGGCGGGGGTGGACAGTGTGGTGGCGGACCTGCGTGAACCCAAGGCCTGCGGGCTGGCGGTGCGGGGGGCGTCGGTGGTCTACAACTTGGCGGCGGACATGGGGGGCATGGGGTTCATCGAGACCCACAAGGCCGACTGCATGGTCAGCGTGCTGATCAACACGCATCTGCTGCAGGCCTGTCGGGAGCTGAAGGATCTGCGGCGGTACTTCTATGCGAGCTCGGCGTGTGTGTACCGGGCGGACCTGCAGGCCACGGCCCGGCTGGACGGGCTACGGGAAGCGGACGCCTACCCCGCGATGCCCGAGGACGGGTACGGCTGGGAGAAGCTGTTCAGCGAGCGGATGTGCCGACACTTCCGGGAGGACTACGGCGTGCCGACGCGGGTCGCGCGGTTCCACAACGTCTACGGGCCGTATGGCACCTGGCGGGGTGGGCGCGAGAAGGCCCCGGCGGCGATCTGCCGGAAGGTGGCCGAGGCCGTCGCGAGCGGCGAACACTCGATCGAGGTCTGGGGGGACGGGAAGCAGACGCGGTCGTTCATGTACATCGACGACTGCCTAGAGGGGATGGCCCGGCTGATGGGCAGCGAGGTGATAGAGCCGATCAATCTGGGGTCGGACGAGGGTGTGAGCATCAACGGGCTGGTTTCGCTGGTGGAGTCGATCGCGGGGGTGGAGCTGGAACGGCGGTACAAGCTCGATGCGCCAAAGGGTGTCAACGGGCGGAACTCCGACAACACGCGGATCCGCGAGCTGCTGGGCTGGGCCCCGGGCGTCCGGCTGCGTGATGGTCTGGAGCAGACCTACGCGTGGGTGTCGGGTGAGTACGCCGAGCACACGGCCACACGGAAGCAGCGCGTCGCACAGCTCGCGAGGATGCGGCGTGGGATCGGGGGCAGCGGTGAGCGGATCAGCGAGACGGGTGTGGCGGCGTGAGCGGCGGGCGTCGAGGGGTGTGAGGTTGATCGCGTGGGTTATGCTTCGGCGGTGTCGGACCGCACCGCGTTGATTGTGAGCCAGACGTACCCGCCGGACCCGGCGGCGGTGGGTCAGCACATGCACGATGTAGCGGCGGGGTTGGCGGCCGGGCAAGGGGGCGGAGGCTGGCGGATGCTGAGCGTGGCATCGGCAAAGGGCTACGACGACCCGAGCCAGCGGTACCCCGGTAAGGAAGACCGCGATGGAGTGAAGGTGCGTCGGCTTCGGCTGTCGCACTTCGGGAAGGGGTCGATCTCGGTGCGGCTGTTGGGGGGGTTGCTGTTCTGCGTGCAGGCGGGGTTGCGGGGGCTGTTCGTTCGGCGGCTGAAGGTGGTGGTGGTGACGACGTCGCCGCCGATGGGCCCGTTGGTGGGGCTGTGGCTGCGTTGGGTGAGGCGGGTGCCGTTCGTATTCTGGGCGATGGATATCAACCCGGACCAGATGATCGCGATGGGCAAGACGGCGTCGGGGAGTCGTCCCGCGCGGCTGTTTGAGTGGATGGTGGTCAAGATGCTACGGCGGGCAGCAACGGTGGTGGCGCTGGATGAGTTCATGGCGGAGCGGCTGCTGGCGAAGCTGCCGGAAGGCGAGCGTGCTGGATTGGAACAGCGGATGGTGGTGGTGCCGCCGTGGCCGGCGCATGACGCGGAAAAAGATCCGCCGCGGCCGGTAGCGGTACGCAAGGGGACGGCGTTTCGAGAGCAGCAGGGTTGGGGTGGCTGGGGTGAGCGGTTTGTCGTGATGTATTCCGGGAATCTCTCGCCGGCACACCCGCTGGACACGGCGCTGGACGCGGCGGCGTTGCTGCAGGAGCGGGGGGAGTCGGCGGGTGGGGGGCGGGTGTTGTTCGTGTTTATTGGTGGGGGGCTCGGAAAGGAAGAGGTCGAGCGGGTGAAGGCGGAGCGGGGGCTGGAGAACGTAGTAACGCTGCCGTACCAACAAGTGGAGGTCTTGGAGGAGTCGTTGTCTTCGGCGGATGTACACCTGGTGTCGATGGGGGAGGCGATGGTGGGGATCGTGCACCCGTGCAAGGTGTACGGGGTGATGGCGGTGGGGAGGCCGGTGGTGTTGGTGGGGCCGGAGCGGTCGCACGCGGGGCGGATCGTGGGGGAAGAGGGGTGCGGCTATCGGGTGGACCATGGCGACGCGGCGGGGCTCGCGGAGCTGCTGGTGCGGTTGTCGGGGGAGGCGGCGCGGGACGAACTGGAGCGTATCGGCGGGGTGGGGTTGGAGCGGTCGCAGACGGCGTACGGCAAGCGGCTGCTTTGCGGGCGGTTTTGCGGGTTGGTGGACGAAGCGGCGAAGGGTTAGAGCCTAGGATGGCACGGATCCGGGTCGGGGTTGACCGAAAGGGTTTGGCTTGAGCGAGGCGTTGGTCAGTGGTGTTGTTTCAAGCGGGCGTGGGGTCGGGTGGGGCGCGGTGCGGGCGGTGTGGGGGCGGGAGATGGTGCGGTTCTTTCGGCAGCGGAACCGGGTGATCGGGGCGGTCGCAACGCCGTTGGTGTTTTGGGCGCTGCTGGGCTTTGGGTTGGACCGGGTGATGGTGGTGGACGAAGGGGCGCAGGAGGGAGTGGGGTACCTGGCGTATTTCTTCCCGGGGGCGCTCGGGCTGATGCTGCTGTTCACGGCGATCTTCACGACGGTGAGCGTTATTGAAGACCGGAAGGAAGGCTTTTTGCAAGGGGCGTTGGTGAGCCCGGCGGGCCGATGGGCGTTGGTGCTGGGGAAGGTGGGGGGCGGGGCGAGCATCGCGATGGTGCAGGGGCTGGCGTTTCTGGCGGCTTGGCCGTTCGTGGTCGGGGCGTGGCCGAGCCTAATGGTGGTGGGCGGGGTGTTGGGGGCGATGGCGCTGCTGGCCGTGGGGGTGACGGGGTTTGGGTTGGCGTTGGCGTGGCCGATGGATTCGACGGCGGGCTTCCACGCGATCATGAACCTGCTGCTGATGCCGGCCTGGATGCTCTCGGGCGCGGTGTTCCCCGCGGAGACGGCCCCGCTGGGGATGCGGGTGGTGATGTACGCCAACCCGATGACCTACGGGCAGGGTCTTCTGACAGGGCTGATGCTTGGGGGCGACGGCGGGTTGGGGCTGCCGATGGGGGTGGTCGCCGCGGCCGCGTTGGGCGTCGCGGTGGTGGGGGTGGCGTTGGCCGGACGGGTGGCGCGCCGGGGGTAAGTGGGATGTGCGAGGCGCGGTTTGGCGGGCGTAGAATGCCGGCATGAAACAGTCTGCTGTGAGATGGTTGCCGATGGGGATTGGTCTGGGGGCGGCGTTGTTGGCGTGCGGGGTGGTGGTGTTGGTGGCGTGGTGGAACGGGGACTTGGACCGGCTTCTGGGAGAGCCCGAACCCACGGGCCTGCTCTCGGCTAAAGGGGTCTATGAGCTGCCGCCGTTTGAGCTGGAGGACACCGCGGGGCAGACGGTGAGCCGAGCGAACCTGGAGGGCGTGGTGTGGGTGACGGACTTTGCGTTGACGCGCTGCCGGGGGATCTGCCCGGTCC
The DNA here is from genome assembly GCA_038749105.1 of Planctomycetota bacterium. GTDB lineage: Bacteria > Planctomycetota > Phycisphaerae > Phycisphaerales > Phycisphaeraceae > JBCCOW01. The sequence goes on along the minus strand of JBCDIM010000021.1, from coordinate 12,280 downwards.
TAGCCAAGCGGATGGCGGAGGTGCAGGCAGCGGTGAAGGCGGACCCGGAGCTGGGCGGGGTGCAGCTGTTCACGATCGCGGTGGACCCGGCCCACGACACACGCGAGGTCTTGTCGGCCTATGCCGAAGAAGTCGGTGCCGACCCGGGGCGGTGGAACTTCCTGCGGGCGGATCAGGCGAAGGTGTGGACGCTGGTGCGGGAGGGGTTCGGGTTTGCGGTCGGGGAGGCGGACCCCGAAGTGGACGACACGACACCCGTCTTCCACACGTCGAAGATGGTGCTGGTGGATCGGCAAGGGCGAGTGCGGGGGTTTTACGACGGGCTGGTGACGCAGTCGGTGGGGGTCTTGGTAGCAGACCTGAAGCGGGTGGTGGCGGAGTGAGCCGGGCTGCTGGCCGAGCGTGAGCACGGACCGCTGAGTGGCGGGCACAAGGGCCGGCTAGGGCGTGCCCGGGGTTGCGGCGTTATCGTTCCCAGATGGATCGGATGGCACACGACGCGGTAACCGACAACGGCAATGCGGCGGCTCAAGCGGTCGAGCGCAGCGGTGCTGCCGGGGCGGCGGGGTCGGACGATTCGGGGCCGGCGTTCACCCCGCCAACCGCGGAGCAGTGGGCGGAGCACCTGCGTCGGCATGACCTGGGGCGATCGACGAGCGGCGGTGGGTCGAGCGGCCTTGGGCTTTTGTCGAAGTTGCCGGTCGTGTTGCTGGTCGGGGTGGGTGTGTTGGGGTTGATGCTGTTTGTGAGTGGGGAGCGGGGTGGTCTGCTGGTGCTGCTGTGGGTGACCCTGGTCGGGCTGATGGTGTGGGGGGCCTGGCGGGGAAGGCGGATGCGGGGGCTTGAACGCGAAATCCGGGAGATGGATGACCTGGGCGTGCTGCGGGACTGGGCGGGCGCCTTGAGCATTGGGTGGCGGCTGCTGCCGCGGGTCCGGGGCCAGCCTGGGGCGTGGGCGAAGGTGGTGGCGATCATGGGGCGAGGGCTGGCGGAGGTTGGCGCGTGGGGGGCGTCGATGGTGTCGGTCGAGACGCTGCTCGGTCGGCTTCCGGCGGAGCACCCAGCGGGGGCCGGCCTACGGCTCTCGCGGGCGGTCCTCGCGCTCCGGCTCGATCGGTTGGGGGACGCGGATGACGACCTGCGGCGGGTTCGACGGATGCTGGGCGAGATGGACCCGATCAACGGCGGATCAGACACGCTGCCGTTCCGCCCGGGCGAGCGCGAGGGTCTAGCGGCCGGGTTTGCCTACGCCGGGCTGGTCCAGGATGTGGTGACACACCACTTCGCGGAGGGCGTTGAGCGGGGAGACCGCCTGGTCGAACGGCTTCGCCCGATGGGGATGGAGGCGGGCTACGGGTATGGGCTGATGGCGTTGTGCCATTGGAAGGTGGGGGACGCCGACGGGGCGCGGCGGTGGTGGACACGAGCGGTGCTCTTGGTACCGAGCAAGGCGCTGGTGCGTCGTTATGCGATGCTGAACGAGATCGCGGCACTCGAGGTCATGGGCTGGCGTGAATCGGTGGTTGGGCTGGCGGGTGATGAGGCCCAAAAGACCGCGGCCGAACGCCTTGAGCGACGTGAGCCAGCGGGGCACGAAGCGGTGGAAGGGGGACTGGGCGTGTTCGACTGGGCGGCGTTGGAGCGGGAGCTGCGGAAGGACGATCGGCTGCGGGGGCTGCTGGTGGGGGGGACACTCGGGCTATTGTTGATCGCTCTGTTACTCGATGGCAGCGGCTGGGGTTTGGCGGCGGTGCTGCCGGTGCTCGGGCTGGTGGCGTGGGGGGTGTTGGCGTCGTGGTCGGCGCGGGTGTCGCGTCGGCTGCCGGTGGTGGCGGAGCTGGTGGAGCGGGGCGAACGGGATTGGGCGGCGGCGGAGCGGGAGCTGGCGGGGCTGCTCGAGCGTCGGCTGGTGGTGCGGGGGCTTCGGCTGGGGGTGGTGCGGTGGTGGGCGGTGCTGCGTCACCGGCAAGAGCGGTGGGCGGAGGCGTCGGCGGTGTGCGTAGCGGTACTCGGGCGTCTGGGCGTCTCAGCACGACGAGGTTCGGGACGGGGCAAGCGGAGTTTGCGGGGGCCTTTGGGGTTGATCCTGGCGGAGAGCCGGCTCGAGGAGGGGGACCTCTGGGGAGCGTACGCGGGGCTGAGTGGCTTGGCGGGGGAGCGGTTGACGCTGATGGAAGGTCTGCGGCGGTTGGCGTTGGTGAGCCGGTATGAGGTGATGGCCGAGGTGGGTCTGGGCGCGGGCCCGACGGGGACAGCCACAGCGGAACGGCGTGGGCTGCTGCGGGAGCGGGTGGGGTATGCGGAGCTGCTGCCGGGGCGGGCGTGCGGTGCGGCGCACGGGGTGCTGGCGGAGGCGGCGCGGCGGTCGGGCGATGACGAAACCGCGGCTTGGCTGAGCGCTCGAGTGGTGCTGTTGGGCGGAGGGGCGGGTGGAAGTGCGGGCGGGGGTGCGGGTGGGGGTGCGGGTGGGGACCGGTTGAGGGGGGCGGGTTCGGTATGATCCCGGCCATGATGGATGGACTGACGGTTGGGACGCTGCTGCCGGCGTCGTGGTTTGCGGGGGGCAATCCGTGGCTGCTGGCGGTGATCGCGGTGGTGGGGATGGTGATCGTGATCAAGGGGGCGGACCTGCTGGTGGAGGGGGCGGCGGGGCTGGCCCGTCGGCTGGGGATGCCGGAGGTGGTGGTGGGGGCGACGATCGTGTCCCTGGGGACGACGAGCCCGGAGATGGCGGTGTCGGTGATGGCGGCGTGGGGCGGCAACGCGGGGCTGGCGCTGGGCAACGGGGTGGGGTCGATTATCGCGGACACGGGGCTGATCTTCGGGCTGGGGTGTGTGCTGGCGGTGCTTCCGGCGGACCGGTTCGTGCTGGCTCGGCAGGGGTGGGTGCAGTTCGGGGTGGCGGCACTGCTGGCGGGGATGTGCTACGGGCTGTACGCGGTGCACGGGGACGCGGCGGTGCTCGGGCGGGGCGTCGGTGCCGGGCTGCTGGTGCTGTTGGTGGGGTATCTGGTGGTGTCGGTGAAGTGGGCGAAGCAGCACCCGATGGGTGAGCCGCACCTGCTGGTGGAAGAGGACGGCAGCACCACGAGCGACCGCAAGCCGCACGGCGAGAAGAGCGCGGGGGCGCTGGTGGGGCTGCTGGTGGTGGGGCTGGCGATGGTGGTGGTCGCGGGGGACGGGCTGGTGCAGTCGGTGTCGGAGGTGGCGATCCAGCTGGGGATGCCCAAGGCTGTGGTGGCGGCAACGCTGGTCGCACTGGGGACGAGCCTGCCCGAGCTGGTGGTGGGGATCACGGCGATCCGGCGGGGGCACCCGGAGCTTCTGGTGGGGAACGTGATCGGGGCGGATATCTTGAACGTGCTGTTTGTGATCGGTGCGGCGGCGCTGGCGAAGCCGCTCCCGATTGTCGAGGCGCTGCCCCCGGAAGCTGGCGGTGGTGTTTCTTATGCGTTTCTCTCGATTCAGCTGCCGACGATGCTGGCGATGCTGGTGCTGTTCCGATTGTATATCTTCCGGGCGGGAAAACGCGGCGGTTTTGAGAAGTGGATGGGTTGGCCTTTGCTGGTGATGTACTTTGCGTTTATTGCGTTGAACTTCTTGCGGGGATGAGCAGCGAGGGGCTGGCCGTGGCGACGGCCGGGCTTTAGGGGGTGGCGCGTGGGTCGCGGTTGGGAGGTTCGAGGAGGGTGTGGGCAAGGGTGAGGCAGCGGGTGAGATGAGCGGGCAGGTCGCGGGGCTGGACAGTCTCGGCGTGGAGGTAGAACGCTAAGAGGCCTTGCTCGGCGGTGATGCAGAGGTCTCGGTTGTCAGCGAGCAGAGCGCGGGCCTCGCGGTGGAGGCGGTCCTGGACGGCGCGGTGTTCGGTGCCGAGGACGAGGTTACGTTTGCCGAAGGGTGAGGAATGGTCGAAGACGGGCTGGCGGTAGACCGAGCGGAAGATGGGGTGGGAGGGTAGGAGCTGGAAGTCGGGCAGGGGCGGGGTGTCTTCGGGGAAGGCGTGGCAGACGACGACGAGCTTGTCGAGGGTCTGGTGGTTGGCGTTGGATCGCTCCATGCCGATGACGGCGTGGGTGATCTCGACGGCGAAGGGCTGGTTGGTGAGGCGGAGGACGGCGGGGAGGTGGATCTGCCGGGCGTAGAAGGCCATGAGCTTGAGGATGACCTGGACGCGGGAACTGGCGTCGGCCAGGTTGTCCTGGCCGGTCACAGCTTCGATGTCGGGGTCGTCGAGGAGGGCGAGCAAGTCGTCGCGTTGGCGTTGGCGGACACGGCGGGCGTGGCGTTCGGCGGCAACGATCGCGGCGATGATGAGGAGCAGGCCGGCGAGGACGGCAGCGGAGGCGGCGAAGGGGGAGTCGAGCATGAGTAGGCGCTAATGATTAGAGCCTAGGCGCGGGTGTGGGCTGTACTGACGCGGTAGGCGAGTCGGCCCGTGTTGGGCCGGCCTGGGCGACACGCCCCGTCTCGCGGCGTGGTGGTGGAGACGGGTCAATCGGTCACGAGCGGAACGGGCTTGATCGGGGTATCGCTGGTGGTGGTTTGGATCGAGAGGTTGGTGAAGAAGACGTTGACCGAGCCGTCGGCGGTGGGGTGGTTGAGGTAGGTGAGCAGGGGGCCGAGGGTGACGGGGTCTTGGAAGGCGAAGTGGCGGTCGGGCTTGTTGGGTCGGGCGAAGGTCCACTCGCGGATAAGGCCACCATCGGGCTGCAGGTAGAGTTGGTAGGTGTCGCCGGGGGTATAGCCGCCGGTGGGGTAGGTCACATCCATACGGATAGCGGGGGTCTTGGCGATGGGGGTATCGACGAGCCCGAAGGGAGTGACGGTGGGGTTGGACCAGACGAGCTGGAAGGGGAAGAGGAGCCAGTAGGTGTCGTTGATGAATTCTTTGTGGGCGGCGAGGATCGGGCCGGGCGATTCGGTGGTGACCGTAGTGGGGTCGAAGGTGAGGGGTTGGTCGTTGATGGTGCGGGTGACCTGGTGGTCGTGGGGGCGCCAAGACCATTGGCGGGCGATCTCGCGTTTGGGGGTCTTCACGTTGAAGGTGAAGTCGAGCTGGGTGACGGTGGGCCAGGCGTCGAGGCCGTGGCGTTGGGCGATGGCTTGCGGGAGAGGGCTGGGGTCGTCTGGACCACGGGCGGTCTTCGCTTGGCGTAGCAGGTCATCGATAGTGGGTTGTGTGGCGGGTTGGGCGTGGAGGGGCAAGGCGATCAGCGCGATCAAGAAGAGCGGGTGTTTCATGGTGGATGGGAGCCTGCCCAGGGCCACGGGCAGGCTTTAGTTTTGGGGGGTGTCGGGTTGGGGGAAGAGGGTGGGGTCGGGTTCGGGGAGGGTCACGCCGAGGTGTTCGGCGGCGGCGGGGGTGAGGGCTCGGCCGCGGCGGGTTCGGGCGAGGAATTGGGATTGGAGCAGGAAGGGTTCGACGGCCTGCTCGAGGGTGCCGGCGTCCTCGCCGAGGGTGGCGGCGATGGCTTCGAGGCCGACGGGTCCGCCTTGGTAGACGGTGGCGAGGGTGCGGAGGTATTTGTGGTCGAGCTCGTCGAGGCCGAGCTCGTCGATGCCTTCGAGTTTGAGGGCTTCGGTGACGATGGCGGGGTTGAGCTGGTTGTGGTGCTTGACCTGGGCGTAGTCGCGGACGCGTCGGAGCAGGCGGTTGGCGATGCGGGGGGTGCCACGGGCACGGTGGGCGAGGAGTTCGAGGGCGGCGGAAGCATCTTTACCGTCCTTGAGTTGCAGGAGTGACGCGGAGCGGTGGAGGATCTGGAGCAGGTGGTCGGGGGGGTAGAACTCGAGGTTGTGCTGCAAACCGAAGCGGGACCGCATGGGGGCGGACAGGAGGCCGGCTCGGGTGGTGGCCCCGATCAGCGTGAAGGGCTGGACGGGGAGCGTGACGGTGCGGGCGTGCATGCCCTGCTCGATCTGGACGTCGATCTTGAAGTCTTCCATCGCGGAGTAGAGGTACTCCTCGAGGGCGATGGGCAGGCGGTGGATCTCGTCGATGAACAGGACGTCGCGGGGCTGGAGCTTGGTGAGCAGGCCGACGAGGTCGCCGGGCTTGGTGAGGGCGGGCCCGGCGGAGACGGAGAGGTGGGTGCCCATCTCGTGGGCGATGATGTGGGCGAGGGTGGTTTTGCCGAGGCCGGGTGGGCCGTGGAGGAGGGTGTGCTCCATGGGCTCGCCGCGATCGCGGACGGCCTGGAGGGTGATGGTGAGTTTCTCGACGAGCTTGGGCTGACCGATGTACTCGGCGAGCTTCGTGGGACGCAGGGCGAGGTTGTGCTGCTCTTCCGCGGGGGAGGATTCGGCGGCGGCGACGAGGCGCTCGGTGGGCATGAGGGGAGTGTAGATGAGGTGCTCGGCGTTCGGGGTTAGGCGCTGAGGTTCGCGGTAGGATTTTGGGATGAATGAGCGATGGTGCATGTTGTGGCTGTGGGTGGTGGTTGGGGTGGGTGGTGTGGGGGGGTGTGCGAGGGATGGGGGAACGGTCGGGGGCGATGACAACGCGGCTCAAGCCGCGTCGCCTCGAGCGCTTCGGGGCGGGGTGGTGGATGAGGTGGCGTTGGTGCGGGGGTGGGTGGAGGAGCTGACGGGGGAGGCGATGGCGGGTCGGGGGTTGGGGGAGCCTGGATTGGATGTGGCTGAAGCGTGGCTGGTGGAGCGGATGAAAGAGGCGGGGTTGGAGCCGGGGTTTGTGGATGCCGCGGGGGTGTATGAAGCAGCAAGACCCACGGCGGAACGCCGTGGGCTTCGGGGTGAGGGGGACGGTGGGGTGGGGTGGGTCCAGGCGTTTGGGGCACGGCTGCGGCTGCGGGCGACGACGGAACGGATGACGCTCAATGGGGTGGAGCTGCGGGCGGGGGAGGCGTTCGGGGCGTTGGGGTTGTCGACGAACGGGGCGTTTGATGCGGGGGTGGTGTTTGTGGGGTACGGGATTCAGAATCGTCTGCACGGATACAACAGTTACGCCGGGATGCCTGAGGGTTTGCTGAAGGGGAAGGTGGCGGTGGCGTATCGGTACGAACCCATGGATGGGGATGGGGTGTCACGTTGGATGCGGAAGGAGGACCGGTGGTCGAACGGGTCCAACCTCGTGCGGAAAGCGGAGGATGCGAAGGCGTTGGGTGCGGTGGGTCTGGTGGTTGTTGTGCCGCCGGGGATAGAAGAGGAGCGTTTGAGGACGGTGCGGGAGACGCAGCCGAGGGACGGGACGTCGGTGCTGCCGACGGTGGAGATCACGCGTCGGACCTGGCGATTGATGTTGGCGGAGGCGGGGCTTGGGCCGGGGATCGACCGAGCGTATCGGCGGTTGGCGGATGAGGGTGACTTGGTGCCGGAGGTGCTGCCCGGGGTTCGGCTGGCGGGGGAGTTCGTGTTGGAATCGCCACTGACACGGGCGGCGAATGTGGCGGGGATGGTGATGGGGCAGGGTGAGCTGGCGGGGCAGGTGGTGTTGGTCGGGGCGCACTACGACCACCTGGGTTTGGTCAGGCGGTCGGGTGGTGGAAAGGCCGGGGCGTACTATCCGGGCGCGGATGACAACGCGTCGGGGGTGTCGGCGCTGTTGCTGGCGGCGCGGCGATACGCGGGATGGGTGCAGGGGCTGCGGGGTGAGGCAGCGGAGCGGCCGAGGCGGACGGTGGTGTTTGTGGGGTTTAGTGCGGAGGAGCGGGGGCTGTTGGGGTCGACGCACCTAGCGGATCACATTGATGAGCTGCGGGTGTGGTCACGTACAGGTCTTTCGCCAACCGCACTTGAGAAACCCGGGTATCTCGATTTTTCCGATGAAGCGCCGCAGCAGACACGCCAGCAGGCGTTGGAAGAACTAAAAAAGATCGCTAGGAAGCAAAAGTCCGAAGGTGGATTTTCGTGGGTCGAAGCCACGGAGGACTCTGAGCAACCGGATCAGGGAGAGCCGCAGGGCGAAGTCGTCGCCATGGTCAACATGGACATGGTCGGACGGATTCGTCGTGGGCAGTTGTTCGTGTACGGACTGGCGAGCAGCCCAGGGTGGCGGGCTCGGTTGGGGTTCGCGAATGTGCTGCCGGGGCTTCGGCTTGTCTTTGGGGACTCGCCTTGGGGGCCGTCGGACCACCGGGTGTTTTATCACCGGGATGTGCCGGTGTTGCACTTTTTTACGGGCCTTACTGGGGACTATCACACGGTGCGTGATACGGCGGAAACGCTCAACATGGAGGGGGTGGCGCGGGTCGCACGTCTGGTGGGTGGGCTGGCGGCGGTGTTGGCGTGGGACGAGGGTGGACTGAAATATCAGTGGGTTTCGGAGCAGGATCGGTGGCAGAAGCTCGCGCCGAACGAAGAGGAGAAGTTGGATTAATCGAGTGCCACGGTCGCCGCGAGCGGCGACGCTACGGGCGGGCGTGTTGGTTGTGGGTGACAGGGCTAAACGGGACTTTGGGCAGCGTGGGCCCACGGTGAGACACCGTGGGCTTCATGGTGGTGGGGCTGTTTGGTGGTGGGTGGGGGTCAGGCGAGGGGGACGCAGTGCCCGGCGGCGTGGTCTTGGAGGCGGATGCGTTGGAGGAGGTGGCGGCGGAGGGAGTCGCCGAGCTTGGCGACCAGGGGCGTGGCGAGGTGGGGCTGGTCGGTGAAGAGGTGCAGCTCGGGGTCGAGGGTGGTGTCGAAGCGGGCGTGCTTGTCGGTGAGTTGCAGCAGAGGCAGGTGTTCGCGGACCCAGGCGCGGGCCTGGGAGAGTTCGACGATGGCGGCACGGAGGGCGGACAACGCGGCGGTGGAAGCGTCGGTGGCGCGGAGCCCGGGGGTGCTACCACCGGGCTTTAGGGGAGTCGTGGAGGGGGTGGGCGTGGGTGGGGTGGGGAAGGTTTGGCGGAGGAGGTGGAGTCGGCCGTCGGGGCCGAGCAGGAGCTGGGTGTCGGGCTGGTGGGGGCAGCGGGCCTCGAGCGGGCGCGCCTTGTGGTGGGGGAACGGGGCGTGGGGGGAGCGGAGCAGGAGCTCGGCGAGGTTGGGTCGCGCGGGACGAGCGGGGTTCGTGTCGGTGGAGTGGGCTTGGGGTTTGGGGGATTGGCTTTGGGTTGCGGCGACGCGGGGCCCGGGGATGCCATCCCCGGGCTTTACGGGGGGCGTGGATGGGGTGGCGGGTGCTGGTGCGGGGGCGGGTTCGGTGGGGGGTTCGAGGGTGAGCAGGCGGTCCTGGAGGGCGTGCCAGCTGTCGGGAGTGAGGGGGGTGGACGGGAGGGTGGTGAGGTTGGCGGGGGCGATGCGTTGGAGGTGGCCGAGGAGGGCGAGGGGCGAGGCGAAGCGGTGCCCGACGGCGGCCTGGAGGCGGGCGGCGGTGTCGTTGGCGGCCTTGGCGTCTGCGCCGGCGACGACGAGGCTGACCTGCTTGTCGGTGGTCTCGGGGTGGGCGTCGGCGAGCTCGTGGAGCAGGACACCCGCGGCGGCGATAGCGGCGTCATCCTTGCCGGTCAGGACGGTCCAGTGATCAAAGGCCAGGAGGCGGGGCGCGTCGGGCGAGTGGGGCCCGGCGTCGAGGTGGACCAAGATGTTGCGGACGGGGTGAGCGGGATCGGTGAGGAGGTGGTTGACCAGATCGGTGGGTGTGGCGCCCTCGTTGGTCAACGCTCCTTGCGACGTGCTGGGCCTCTTGGTGGTCGAGGGGAGGAGGAGGTCGGCATCGAGGTTGCGGTCGTCGGGGAAGAGGACAGCGGTCGGCCCGTCAGCGTCGGCGAGGGTCTGGGCGTAGGCGGTGAGCCAGGGGCCCGAGACGGTGGGGAGGTTTGCAAGGAGGACGGCCTCGACGGCGGCGGCGGGCTCGGCGGGCGGAGGGGGTGGCGGGGGCGGGTCGCCCGGCCCTGTCGTCGAGGCATCGGTCGGATGATCACGATGGAGGCGGAGGTTGGGCGAGTGATCCTGAGGGGGACGGGGGTAGTCGGGAGCAACGGCCTGGGGGGTGCTCAGCGCGGCTGAAGCGGCGTCGCCCTGCGGGAGCATGGGCAGAGGGGCCGGGCCGGCGAGGGGGTCCACGCTGGGGCTGAACGGCGGGGGATCGGTGGGCGGGTCAGGGTTGACGCCGGTGAGGAAGAGCTCGGCGAGCTCGTCGATGGACTGTTGGGTACGGTCGTCATCCATGACGGCGGGCTGGGCTAAGTGGCGGAAGGGGTGGTCGTGGCGGGGGCTTGTGCGGGGGTGGGATCACGGTGAGCGACCGTCGGGTTCGTCGTGGTGGGGACGGTGACGAGGGAGTTGGGGTCGCCGAAGGGGTTGGTCTGCTGGTGGGGGTTGTGCGGGTCGTTGACCCAGTCACCATTGATCACGAGCCGGTACTGGTGGGTGCCGGCCGGGAGCGGGAGGCAGGCCTGCCAGACCTCGAGGTTGGCGTCGTAGTTCATGGGGTGCGACTCGGCGTTCCAGCCGTTGAATTCACCGGCGATGGTGATGGGCTGATTGGGTGAGCCGGGCTGGACGAAGAGGACACCACGCGAGGTATTGCGGACGCCGTAGAGCCGGGAGACTTTTCGCCGCAGGTCTTCGTTGCGGGCGTCGTTCGCACGGGTGCGGGTGGCGTTGGGGGCGCGGTGGGGGATGTCGGGGGTATCGCCCTCAGCAGGCTCGGGCGGTGTGAGTTGCTGGATATCGAGTGGGGAGCCGGGGGGCGGGGTCGCCGGGGAGCTGGCCGAAGGCTGGGCCATCGGTGGGCTTTGAACCGGTGCCGGCGTGGGGCTGGCCGGGTTGAGGGGGACCCCGGCGCGTTCGGCGTCCTGCTGCAGACGCTGTGAGATCTCGGCGGTGCGGGACGAGAGGTGACGGGCACGCTGGGCGAGCTCGGCAGCCCGGGACATCAGGGGCTGGGGCTGGGCGGTAGCGTCTGCCGGGTCCACAGCACTTGAAGCCGCGTCGGCCAGCGGCTGAGGATCGGCCACCGGGCTGAAGGCGGGGACCGTCTGGGGCGCGGCGTGCTCGAAGGGTTCGGGCTTGGGCTCGGGGGGGTTGGCGATGAGCCAGGCGGCGAGGTGCTCAAAATCCTGCATGCCACGGGAGGCGGGGTCGTAGTCGGTGATGGGCTGGCCGAAGGAGGCGGCCTCTTTGAGCTTGGCGTTGAAGTTGATGACGGTGGGCAGGACCTTGTCGCCGAAGTGTCGCTTGAGCTCGGCGAGGATCTCCCGGGCGAGCCGGGTGCGGACGTCGTACATCGTGGGCAGGACGCGGTAGCGGAGGTTGCGACCGATGCGTTGGATGATGGCGTCGATGGTCTGGGACTGGCGGACGGAGCCCTGCATGGCGAAGTAGCCGGTCTCGACGGGGATCAGGGCCTCGTCGGCGGCGCGGAGGGCGTTGAAGGTCAGCAGCCCGATCGAGGGTGGGCAGTCGATGATGCAGAAGTCGTATCGGGACTGGGCGGTGGCGAGGACGTGGGAGAGGCGTCGGTCGCGGTCCGGGGCGGCATGGAGCTGCTGTTCGAGGGCGGCGAGGGAGACCGAGGCGGGGACGAGGTCGAGGTGGCGGGTGATCTGCCAGGTGGCGTCGTCGATGCCGATCGAGCCGTCGAGCCCGTGGCGGAGGAGATCGGCGGTGGAGCGTTCGACGCGTTTTTCGGGGACCGCGAGGCCCAGGGCGCAGTGGCCCTGGGGGTCCATATCGACCAGGAGGGTCTTGTGCTGGTTGGCAGAAAGGGTGGCAGCGAGGTTGATGGCGCAGGTGGTCTTGCCGCAGCCGCCTTTCTGATTGATGATCGCGATGGTTCGCAAAACGAGGCCTGCCGTCCGTGTGGGGCCACTGGGAAATGGTGCGCAGAGGTTGCGCTTACGCCGATCATATCGGGGGTGTATTGATAAAGGCTTGAAAATGGGGGTTTAGGAGCGGGATTGACTGACGCCGACGGCGGGCCGCCCGGGCCTGGGTGGGCTAACGTGGGGGGATGTACCTGGGGTTGGCGAGTTCATCGGCGAAGCGGGCGGAGCTGTTGGAGCGCGCGGGCTACGCGTTTGAGGCGGTGGGGACGGGGTATGTGGACGCGGATCGGCCGGGGGATGAGGTGGAGGCGGGCGGGCCCACGTTGGGACACCGTGGGCTTCGGGGGGCGGAGGGGTTGGTGGTCGAGTTGGCAAGACGGAAGGCGGCGGCGGCGTTGGTGGATGAACCTTGGTTGCGCGATGGCGTGGTGGTGGCGGCGGACACGGTGGCGGTCGGCCCGGACGGGGCGTGGCTGGGGAAACCGGGGGATGAGGCGGAGGCGCTGGCGATGCTGGAGGGGTTTGTGGGGACGGAGCATGCGGTGGTCACGGGGGTGGCGGTGCGGGGGTGG
>JBCDIM010000020.1:0-56336 GCA_038749105.1 Planctomycetota bacterium | reverse complement strand
CCCGCATCCCCTTCCAATCGATCGCCACCAACTCCACCCCCCCGCCCACCCCCCTTGTCGGCCCGACACGCACCAGCAGGTTGTGCAGGTTCACATCGAAGAGCATCACGCCGGCCTCACGGACAAACCCATACAGACGATCGATCAATGCTAAGGCATCGTCGCAGCTGCAGCCGCTCAGCGAGATGTAGCGGTCGAAGCGTTCCGAGGCGTTGCCGTCGGCGTCTCGGATCAGCTCGAAGCACAGGCCGGGGCCGAGGCTGGTTTCGACGTAGCCGTGGCAGCGGGGGGCGTGGCGGTACAATGCCTCGCCCGCCCGCCGCACCAGGTCTCCATAGTGCTCGAACTCAATCGCATTAAGCCCCTGCCGGGTTCCTTCCCCCCCAGGAAGATCGACCTTGATGCACCGATCGGCAGCTCCGGGATGCCGGTAACAGGCCCGGTTGGCGCCGCGGTGGATGAGATGGGCTTCAGAGAGATCGAGCATAAGGCTTGTTGATCCAGACGCCGGCAAACACGCCAAACCCGCGAAGATATCGCCAACCCCGCTCCTCCGATGCCGGCGGGGGCCCCGAAAAAATACCCGGAGAACTCGCCTGGTCGCTCACGTTCGGTCGATCATCTGTTTGAACCCGCACCATGTACCGCTCACTGCTTCAAACCTCGCGACCGCTGCTCAAGCACAAGGGCCAGCTGGCCCTGGCGAGTGTAGGGCTGCTGATCATGAGCATCGGCTTCGGGGCCGGGCTCGGGCTGATGCTGCCGGTCTTCAACCTGCTGCTGAAGGAGGGCCGGACGCTCGCGGACCTGATCGGTGACACGTTCACGGGCACGCTGCTCGAGCCGTTTGGCAACTGGCTCGCCGGGCTGATGCCCACCGACCCGTTCTACGCCTTCATCGTCGTGATGGCGGCGGTGCTGATCATGACCCTGATCAGCGGCCTGGGCCGGCTGCTGCACACCTACCTCATCGCCCGCGTGACCTCGCGTGTGATCCAGCACTGGCGTGTCACCCTCTACCGTCAGATGATCCGCATGAGCATGGGCTCGTCCTGGACCCACAGCATCAACGACGGGCTCAGCCGGATCATGAACGACATCCCCGTGCTCTACAGCGGCTACCGCGGCATCCTGGTCCGCTCCCCACAGGCGGCGGTCAAGGTGGTCATGGCCCTGATGGTTGCGCTCCTGGTCAACTGGCAGCTCACCCTGCTCGCCCTCGTCGGCGGGCCCGTCATCGTCCTGGTCGTCCGCAAGCTCGGCAAGTCCGTCCGCAAGGCCACCAAGCTCACCCTCGAGGCCAACGCCGAGATGCTCCTCCGCATCAACGAGTCCTTCGGCGACCTCCGCGTGATCAAGATGAGCCAGTCCGAGGGCTCCGAGTCACGCCGGTTCTACCGCGCCACCCAGAAGGCGTTCCGTGAGCACGTCCGCCAGCACCGCGCCCGGGCGGTGTCTTCCATGGTGGTCGAGCTGCTCGCCATGGTCGGCGTCGGCATCGTCGCCGTCATCTCCGCCTGGAGCATCTTCCGGCAGGGCGTCCCCGGCAGCGAGTTCATGATGATCCTCGCCGCCCTCGTCGCCGCCGGCACCAGCTTTAGGCCCCTGTCGAACCTCCACCACGACCTGACAGCCGCCGACGCCGCCGGCCAACGCCTCCTCGAGCTCCACGAACGCGTCGAGCCCGACACCACCCAGCCCGACGCTGCCCAGGATCAGCCCAGCCTCCCCCGGCACCGCGACACCGTCCGCTTCGAGGCCCTCACCTACACCTACCCCGGCGCATCGACACCCGCCCTCGACGACATCACCCTCGACGTCGCGTTCGGCGAGTTCGTCGCCGTCGTCGGCGGCAACGGCTCGGGCAAGTCCACCCTCGTCTCCGCCCTCGCCCGACTCATCACACCCGACTCTGGCCGCGTCCTCATCGACGGCCAAGACATCGCCGAGCACGACCTCCGTTCCGTCCGCAGCCAGCTCGCGATGGTCACCCAGAAGACCCGACTCTTCAAGGGCACCATCGCCGACAACATCGCCTATGGCAGGACCTGGTCCGACCCCAAAGACATCACCGACGCCGCCCGCATCGCCACCGCGGACCTCTTTATCGACGAGATGCCCGCGGGCTACGAAACTCCTATCGGCGAAGGTGGCGAGGGCGTCTCTGGCGGCCAAGCCCAACGCATCTGCATCGCCCGGGCCGTCCTCCGCGACCCCGCCATCCTCATCCTCGACGAGGCCACTAGCCAGGTCGATACCAGCAGCGAATCCCTGATCGCCGACGCGATCGAACGCATCTCCGAGGGCCGGACCACGTTTGTGATCGCCCACCGGATGTCGACGATCATCAACGCCGACCGCATCATCGTGATGGACGCCGGCCGCATCGTTGCCCAGGGCAAGCACCACGAACTGCTCGAGAACTGCCCCGAGTACGAGGCCCTCGCCCGAGGCCAGCTGATCAACGCCAGCTCCTAAACCGCCGTAAACTCATCGAAGTCGGACGCTGCACCGTGACTGTCGCTTCGGGCACGTTCCGCACCGCCTTTGGGGGCGTAGCTCAGTGGTTAGAGCACGGGACTCATAATCCCAGGGTCGCGGGTTCGAATCCTGCCGCCCCCATTCCCATCATGGCCCAACAGACCGCCAAACCCGTTGCGCTGATCCTGGCCGGATGCCTGGGCCTCCTGCTCACAGGCTGCAACCCCCCTTCCCTCGTCGTCGGGCTCGCCCCGTCTCAGCAGAAGCTCAAAGAATCCACGGTCGAGGACGACGGCCGAACCCGGAACAAGGTCGCCCTCATCGACGTCTCGGGGGTGATCTTCAACCGCAGCCGGCCCGGCCTGCTCACCGCCGGGGCCAACCCCGTCGCCCAGCTCCATGAACAGCTCAACCGCGCGGCAGACGACCAGCGCGTTAAAGCCGTCGTCCTCCGCATCAACTCCCCTGGCGGCGGCGTCACCGCCTCCGACCTGATGTACCGTCAGGTCCAACGCTTCAGGCAGACCACCGGCAAGCCCGTCGTCGTCTGCCTCATGGACGTCGCTGCTTCCGGCGGTTACTACCTCGCCTGTGCCGGCGACCACCTCGTCGCCCACCCCTCCACCGTCACCGGCAGCATCGGCGTCATCGCCCAGCTCGTCTCCGTCAAGCCCGCACTCGACCGCCTCGGCATCGCCGCCACCACCCTTACCTCGGGCCCCAACAAGGCCGCCGGCTCCCCCCTTGACACCCTGACCGAAGACCAGCAGGCCGTGCTCCAGAACCTCGTCGACACCTTCTACGACGATTTCAAAACCGTCGTCCGTGACGCCCGCCCCGGCGTCGCCGAGGCCGACTGGGACAAGGTCACCGACGGGCGTGTCGTGACCGGGCGCGACGCCCTGGACCTGGGACTGATCGACAGCCTCGGCGATCTTTACACCGCCTGGGAGACCGCTAAGGCGCTCGCCCAAACAGACCGCGCTCGGCTTGTCCGATATCACAGCCCCCTCCGCCGCGTCACGTCGCCCTACGCTGCCGACGACATCGAGCCGACCGTGACCCAGATCAACCTCGCCCAGTTCAACCTCAACACCGAGCTGTCTCAGGGCCTGCCCGTGGGGTTCTACTACCTCTGGTCCCCGACCGCTCAGCTCCCCTAATCCTCCGCCCCCATGCCCACGACGATTGACCTTGAATGCCCCAGCTGCAGTGTCATGCTCGAACTCGATGCGGGCTTCGCCGGTGGGGTCTGCCGCTGTTCGAACTGCCGCACGCTCATGACCGTGCCCAAAACCAGCGGCGGCCAAGCCGAGCAGCTCGTCCGACCCTCCGCCCCCGGACAAGCCCTCTCCACGCCCGCCGCTCCGGACACCCGTCCAGACCGGCCCGGTGCCCCGTCATCCCGTTCCTCCCGCCCCACGCGCTCCCGCACCGACTCCTCTCGCGGCCGCGCGTCCTCACGCAGCAAATCAAGCCGATCCAAGAAGTCCTCCCGTGCCAGCAAATCCAAGCAGGCCGCCCCCTCGCCCGCCGCACCCCCGCCCCCCGACCGTGAAGAGGTCTATCAGACCGCTTCCGGGAAAAAGATCCGCATCAACGCCGCACGCGTGCCTACCGCCTCACTCCGCAAGACCGTGCGGATCACCACCGCGGGCATTGTCATTCTTTTCCTCGCCGCCGTCGTCGCCGGGGTGATCGCCTTCGGGGTCTACCTCTTCTCCGGCGACGGCCCACCCCCGCCCGACCTCGACCGGGAAGGCGTTGTTGCTGTTCAGGAAGAGGCCTTCCAGTACAACTCAACCGTCGACCCCTTTTCTCTCGATCAACCGCACGCGGTCGGCTTCCCGCTCCGCCAACACACCGCCGTCGTTTTCGACACCTCTCAGAGCGCCGAGGGCAGCCTCCCCGCCCTCCACGCCCTGCTTACTCACGGCCTCGCCAACCAGAGCAGCCTCAAAACCCTGACGCTCATCGCCGCCACCGCCGCGGGCCCGAGCACCTTCCTCGAAGGCCCCGTCGAGCTCGCGGACATCGCCCCCCAAGCCCTTAAAGACTTTCTCGCTCAGCACTCTGCAGGCGGCGAACGCCAACTCGACACCGCCGTGCAGGCCGCCATCGCCGCCGAGCCGGACCTCATCCTCCTGGTCGCCTTTGGTAACCCCCGCCGTCACGCCGACGCCATCACCCAAGCCCTCGCTGGCACCGACATCACCACCGATATCCTGCTCGTCGGCGGGGACTCGGTCACCCTCGAGCGCTTCCTCGAAGACCGGCCCGAGGGGCAGCTCGTCCGGCTCCCCACCTCTCGGTTCCTCGGCTGGTACCAGCGCCAGTCGTCACCCTAAGGCCGTGTCAGGTGGTGGCTATCGGCCTGCCCGAAGCACCGCTGATCGGCCGGCTCATCCACCCGGGAAGGCCGCGTTGGCCCCCCAGATCAAGACCTGCAGGTCCGCCAGGAACTTCGCCAGCAGGAAGTTCAGCACGATGATCGCGATGAAGCTGGTCACGAACGCGTCCGTCGCCGCCCGCCCCACGCCCGCCGCGCCGGCCTTGCAGTTGAAACCCTTGAAGCAGCTCACCAGCCCGATCGCCAGCCCGAAGAACACCGCCTTCACCAGCCCCGTGATCACGTCGTACGACGTTACGAAGTACGCCGAGAAGTCCCAGTACGCCTCGGCCTCTACCCCATACCCCACGACCACCACCAGGTAACCCCCAAGGATCCCCAGCAGGTCGCTGATCACCGTCAGCACCGGCACCATCAGCACGCACGCCACCACCCGCGGCACCGCCAGGTAACGCACCGGGTTCGCCCCCATCACCCGCAACGCCTCAACCTGTTCGGTCACCCGCATCGTCCCGATCTCCGCCGCCACCGACCCGCCTACTCGGCCCGCGATCATCACCGCCGCCAGCACCGGCCCGATCTGCTTCACCACCGACAAGTGGATCACCCCGCCCAGCCGGGTCTCCTGACCGAACGCCGCGAACTGCGCAAATGTCTCCAGCCCCAGCACCGCCCCCACAAACGCCCCCACCAGCATGATCACCGGCACGCTCCGCGTCCCGATCAGATACATCTGCGGCATCAGCAGCCGCCAGTTCCGGCCAATACCCCACCCTCGCTTCGGCACCACCCCCGCCGTCACCTTGCCGGAAAACACCGTGAACTTCCCCAGCCCCTCAAGCCCCGCCAGCACCGCATCCCCCAGCCCCGCGATCCGCTGCAGCACCATGGTCATGCCCTTCGTCGGCCCCAACCCGCAGCTGTGCAGAGCCTCATGGCGAACCCCCAAAACCCGCCCCTCAAAGGGTGACCGACGGGATTCGAACCCGCGACCCCCAGGATCACAACCTGGTGCTCTAACCAGCTGAGCTACGGTCACCATTCGGCTGCGAGACCAACCCCGCAGCGATCCCGCATCGTACCAACCTCAAGCCGACCGACAACTCGACCCGATCTCAAAGGTCCATCCAGACATCCAACCGCGGTATCATTGATCCCCGGAGACCCCACGACGTGAGCGACCCCAACCCCCCATCCAAACGCCCCCGACGCCGACGCCGGTCCAACCGTGATCGGCCCAAGGCCGAGGGCTCCACCAGCCCGGCGGCCAAGCCCGATGACGCCAACGGCACCGCCCCCGCCGCGCCTACCGGCTACTCCAATACAAACGCCGCATCGACTACCGAATCCCAGCCCCAGAACCGCAAGCCCAGGAAGCCCCGCCAGCACCAGGGCCAAGGCTCGGGCCCCGACGCCTCCGTCAGCAAACCCGAGGGCAAGCCCAAGCCCAAACGCAAGAAGCCGCGCACCAAGACCTGCTTCAACTGCTACACGCCCTGCCTGTCTCTTTTCCGAGTCCAGGTCGATCACACCGGCCGCTGGAAGTTCGTCTGTGACATCTGCTGGGACACCGTCGTAGAGGACAACCCCCACTACAAGTTCGGCGGCGTCTGGCCCCCTCCCCGCCAAGCCCGCAACGGCAACGGCAACGGCAAAGGTGGCGGCGGCAAGAAGCCACGCCCTCAGAACAACGACCCCGAACCCCATTAGCCCCCGGCTCTGCCGGGGGGCACGCGGCGAGCCCGATGCCTCCCGTCAACACCCCAACCCCCCCCACCCCCAAAGCCCCGCCCGCACCCTCGCCATCCGGTGAGACCCCCGACCAGCGCCCTCACCCGCAGCTTGACCAAGCCCTCTACCTCTCCCTCCCCCTCCCGCTCAGCCACCTCTACTCCCGCACCTTCACTAGCAAGACCGCCCGCGCCCGCCACGACAACGCCTACTACCTCTTCGAAGCCCTCATCAAGCTCGCTGCTTGCCCCCCCATCGCCGCCTACTGCCGCGGCACGGCCCTCGGGCAGCCACGCGATCCCGCGCTCGATCGAAGCCTCCTCAGCCTCCGGCTCCCCTCCGTCGGCCACTGGCTCGGCCTGCTCCGTCAGACCGCCAAGCACTTCGCCGCCCAGCCCGACCACCCCCTGAGCCCCCTCCACCACGCCCTCAGCACCAACCGCTACGCCGACGACCACCCTGCCCTCCTCGCCCTGTACCGCGCCATCAAACACGGCCCCGATGCCCCCGCCGCTAAAGCCCAGGCCTGCTCACTCCTCGACCTCTTCGACGCCCTCACCCAATACCGGAATGCCGTCTTCGGCCACGGCGGCCCCCGACCCGAAACCTTCTACGAGCAGCAGATGGCCCCTCTGCTCTGCAGCGCCGCCCAGGAAGCCCTCGCCCCCAACATCCTGCCCATCCTCGGCCCAGAGGGCACCCAGCTGCTCCACCTCCGACAGGTCCGCGAGACGTCCGACACCCGACGCGAGCTCGACGCCCGTGAACTCGCCGGCCAGTCCAGCCAACGCCTCCCCCCCATCCCACTCACCCCCAAGCAGGCCGACGCCCTCACCGCCGACGGCCACCCGCTCCCCGCCGTCGCCGTCCACTGGCCCGGCCACGCCCCGCTCCGCCTCGACCCCCTGGTCCGCTTCCGGGAGTACGAGGTCGCCGACGACGCCGTCCTCCTCAACCGCGACCGCAAACGCAAGCACGTCGAATACCTCAGCTACGCCACCGGCCGAACCGAACGCGACGCCGACGCCGCCCAACTCCTCGGCCAATGGCTCGCCCGCGCCGCCGACGAAGAGGCCACCGCCTTTGACGCCGGCCCCCCCGGAAGCCCCGGAAGCGCTGACACCTCCATCGAAGACAGCACAGCTCCCCCCAGCTACGCCGTCGAACCCGGTCGAACCCTCGGTGATTACAACCTGCTGGCGGAGATCGGCCGCGGCGGCATGGGCGTGGTCTACCTCGCCGAGCAGCGCAGCCTCCGCCGACAGGTCGCCCTCAAGACCCTGCCCCGCGAGCTCCACGACAACGCCAACCTCCTCACCCGCTTCCGCCGAGAGATGCGCGTCCTCGGCTCCTGCGACCACCCCAACATCGTCAAGCTCCTTGACTCCGGCGTCCTCGACGACGGCACCGTCTACTACACCATGGAGTACATCGCCGGCTGCGACCTCAACGCCGTCTGGCAAGTCCTATCCAAGTCGCACGCCCGCGCCGAGCTCACCGACCTCTCGACCGACACTTTCAACGACGCCCTCCAGTCCGCCAGCCTCAAGGCCCGGAACAAGTTCCTCGAAAAAGCCAAGACCCAATCCCCCGGCCTCACACCACAGCCTGCCGAAGACCTCCCCGTCCAGAAGCCCCTCACCCCCCCGCCGCTGCCCACCACCACCCTCGGCAAACGCGGCGAAGACGACTACGCCCGCCGCATCGTCCAGCTCATCCGTGACGCCGCCGACGCCCTCGACACCGTCCACCAGCGCGGCATCGTTCACCGCGACATCTCCCCCGGCAACCTGATGCTCACCCCCGACGGCTCCCGTGTCGTCCTCATGGACTTCGGGCTCGCCAAGGGCCAAGACGTCTCCGTCGAGCTCTCCGTCCGCGGGGCCTTCGCCGGCAAGTACCGCTACGCCGCCCCCGAGCAGTACGCCGAGGGACGCGAGCCCATCACCGCCGCCATCGACGTCCGCGGGCTCGGCGTCACGCTCTGGGAGCTGCTGACCCGCCGCCGACTCTTCGCCGACCGCCAGACCCCCGAAGCCCTCACCGCCGCCGTCACCCGCACCGACGTCCCCCGCCTCCGCTCGATCGACCCCACCTTCGACCGAGACCTCGACGCCATCGTCGCCCGCGCCTGCGAACGCGATGTCAACGACCGCATCCCCTCCGCCGGCCTCCTCCGTGACTACCTCCAGATGTATCTCGACGGCACGCCGCTGCCCATCCGCCCCCCCGGCCTCGGCGAGATGGCACGACGCTGGGCCAAGGAAAACCGCGGCATCGTCTACGCCTCTGCGGCCGGCCTCGCCCTCGCCCTGCTCCTCACCGTTGCCGCCTTCTTCGCCATCACCCAGCAACGCAACCAGGCCCTCGACAACTTCCAGACCGCCCGCAACACCGTCTCCCAGTTCTTCCGCACCATCGCCACCAGCCCCGCCTTTTACGACGACGCCACCTCTGCCTCCCAGCGCAATATCCTTGAAGGCGTCATCGCCAGCTACAGCCGATTGCTCGACACCTACTCCGGCCAGGCCGACGTCCAATCCGAACGCGTCCAGGCCGTCACCGAGCTCGCCGCAGTTGAGGCCCGCATCGGTAACCACGACCGTGTCCTCGAACACACCCAGCAGGCGCTCGACACGCTCGACACCCTCAGCGACACCTCCGCCCACAGCAAGCTGCGCACCCGCCTGCTCAACCAGCGCGCCCGCGCCCACCTCGCCCGCCGTGAGCTCACCCCCGGCATCGCCGCCGCTCGCGCCGCCCTGGCGGCCGAGCCGCAGGACGACCCCGCCGTTGCACTGCCCGACATCGCCGCCGCTCACCTCACCCTCGCCGACCTCCACCACACCGCCGTTGACTTCGCCTCTGCCGCCCAGCACTACCTCGACGCCCGCCAACAGTTCGACACCCTCCACCGAGACGCCGCCGACGACCCCCGCCTGCTCGACGACTGGGCCCGCTCTACCCTCGCCCTCGCGCAGCTCTACCACGATGAGAAACGCACCGACCGAGCCGAACCGCTCTTCGCTGAGGTCGCCGACCGCATCGCCGACTTCCAAGACCGCCAACGCCCCACCAGCCAGCTCATCGCCGCCCGGGCGACCGCCAACCGCTTCCTCACCGGCTACGGCCGCCCCAGCTTTGCCAAAGCCCGACGCCTCAACGCCCTGATCACCGACCTCGAACGCCTCGCCGGTCTCGACGGCGCACCCCCTCGATACCAGACCGAGCTCGCCTACGCCCGCATCGCCCGCGGCCAGCACACCGCCCGCTTCTTCGCCGCGTTCCAGAACCTCGACAACTTCCCCCACCCCGATACGCCCACCCGCCCCGCGCTCACGCCCGACCAAGCCCTCCGCGATGCCGCCGCACTCCTCGCCCACGACTTCGACCCCGTCCTGCAGACCGACCCGACGCCCTCTGCCGACCCCCTCACCACCGAAGCCGCGATTCTCCAAGCCGTCGCGCTGATGCGCTACGGCACCAGCCGCCGCGACCTCATCACCACCGCCGCCGCGGCCACCACCTCCGGCGACCTCCGCCAGAACCTCGCCCGAGCCAGCCTGGACGACCTCCAGCGTGCGATCGACCAGATCGATCAGCTCATCGCCGACCGCGCCGGTGCCGGCCTCCCCCCCGACTTCGGCCTCCTCTACCAGCGCACCAACGTCCGCGCCCGCCTCGCCTACACCCTCTATACCCTTCGCCAGATCCCCACGCCCGACCGCGCCCGCTGGGCTGCCTACCGAAATCAGTACACCCGCATGACGCAAGAGGGCCAGGACCTCATCAGCCTCAACCCCACCAACACCGCCGCCCGCGCCCTCTACGGCGAAGCCCTCTTCCAGGCCGGCCTCGCCCTCCACCCCATCCACGACACCGACGACCGCCTCGACCGCTTCCACCGCGCGCTGGACACCCTCAAGCCCCTCGCCACCCCCGACAACCGTGTCGCCTTCACCCTCTATATGTTCACCGCCGACGCGATCGCCTCCACCGCCCTCGAGGCCAGCCGGCCCGACGAGCTCCGCGCCGCCCTGACCACCCTCCGGGCCTCGCTCGCCCCCTGGCTCATGTCCACCGCCGATCACCGCCTCGACGACGTCTTCACCGCGCTGAACTCCCCCGACGCCCTGCCCCGCCTCGCCACCGGCGAGCTCCAGCTCGGCTTCACCCCAGCCGAGCGCCGGACGATCGCCAGCAACTTCACCCGGCTCTCGCACTTCCTCAACCGCTACCTCATCACGTCGGCCGCGCTCCGCCTCGCACCACCCCCGGAAGCCGACAACACCCCCGCCCAGCGTGAGCACTTCTCCCGGGTCCGTGACGCCGTCGATGGTCTGGTTACGCTTTGGGGCGACCCCGACGAACTCCCCGCCCCGACACCCGACGACCCGTTCCGTACCCACCCGTGACCCAATCCCCCTCCAATCCGCCCTACCCCGCCGAGCCCGAGTCGCTCGGGCAGACCGGCATCGTCTTCGCCGACCTCGCCGGCTACTCGCAGCTCGTCTACCAGGTCGTTCACGACGAGCCCCGCCGCAACCGCCTCGCCCTCGCCATGCAGCGCCTGCTCCACCACGACCCCGCCGAGCATCCCCACGTCACCATCGAGGGCTATGCCGGCGACGGCTTCCTCGCCCTCGTCCAACACGATCAGCCCGCCGCCGCCGCCCACCGTTTCGCCCTGAGCCTCCACGACCGCTTCCAGCAGTCCGTCCGCTCGCTCCTGCTCGACCTCGGCTTCCGGGCCGACGTCCGCCTCCGCACCGCCCTGCACTGCGGCCCCGTCTACCGCCTGCCCCTCGAGACCCCCGACGACCAACCGCCCCGCTCGGTCGTCCTCTCCGACGCCGTTGTGATCGCCGCCCGCATCGCGTCTTCTCAGACCTGCCGACGCTTCGGCTCCGCGCTGTCCCTCAACGCCTACAAGCGCCTGCTCCGCCTCGGCGGCCAGCCCGCCCGCGACCCCGACGAGGTCATCCAGGACCGCAACCAGTACCCCGAGCCCATCCCCGTCTACCGCCTCCGCGCCGGCGAATCCCCCGCCAGCTAGCCGCATACCACAATCCAACCCCTTCTTAGCCGCGATGCGACGCATCGCCGGCGGCGTCCCCGCACGCCACATTTTTTCAACCCGCGTGTAACACCGCGGACGCCCGCCCCGTCCCCCCGGTGACCGCTTTCAATCCCTACAGACCACACCACCCGGAACGAGGCCCACCCATGCAACGCAGAAGCCATCGCCCCACCCGCCCCACCCGCCACCTCACCCGCTTCGGCCTCGTCGCCGCCGCCGCCTTCACCCTGACGCCCCTCGTTGGCTGCGGCTCCACCCAGGCCAGCGACCCCAAGCCGACCATCAACCACACCTACCACGACGCCCTCGCCTCCGCCGCGACCGCGATCAAGCTCGCCGAGTTCGATCAGGCCGACGCCAAGCTCACCGAGGCCCGCAAATTCGCCAACAGCCTCGCCCAGCGCACCAAAGTCAGCGACCTCCAGCTGCTGTCCAACGGCTCCCGCTCCCTCATGTCGGGCAACGGTGCCGACGCCGCCAAGGCCTTCTCCCAGATCACCGACGACGACCTCCGCGATCAGCTCCGCCAGCGTCTCCGCGAGGCAGACCTCGACCTGCCCAAGCCCCGCAAGTCGGACACCTCCAACGCCCAGCTCGTCACCCGCTAACCCCGACCGCCGCGTCTACCCCGATTACTCACCCCCAACACAGAGCCCATCATGACCCGCCAAAAGCCCTCCATCATGCGACTCCCGACGCGGCTCGCCCTCGCCGCCGCCTTCGCCGTCCCCACGCTACCCGCCCTCACCGCCGCCGCCCAGGACGCCCAGCCCGACGGCCAGGTCACCACCGTCATCAAGCGTGACAAGCCCAGCACGTTCGCCCAGCCCGCCCTCGAAGGCTACGACTTCCAGGCCGTGTTCAAGCGTGTCGATGGCTCCACGGTCTCGCTCCGCCGCGAGATGGACGCATCGTTCAAGGTCTTCCAGGACGCGATCGCCGAAGCCGAAAAACTCATCGACGAAGGCAAGACCCAAGAAGCCGTCGAGAAGTGCGTGGTCGCTATCAACGGCGTCCTGCAGGTCCGTGACGACGTCCTCGACCCGATGTGGGACGCCCAGGGCTACCTCCAGGAACAGGTCGCCTTCGTCCGCAATCGGCTCGGCCAGGCTCTTGAGGCCGACCCGCAGCCCTCCCGTACCGGTGAGCCCCGCGAGGACCAGCTCGACCGCCAGAACGAGGCCGTCCTCGACGTCCTCGCCCTCAAGATCCGTGACGAAAAGGACCCGACCCGCCGCAAGAAGCTGGTCATGCAGTACCAGACCCTCCGCGAGATCGGCAAGGTCCGGCAGATCGCCAAGCGCCTCTCCCCCGACCAGCGCCGCGTCTGGGCCTCGGTCCTCAAGGTTCTCGACAACGTCTCGCTCAGCCACCAGCAGGTCATCCTCAACACCGAGCTGCTCTTCGTGCAGTTCGAGGCGACCGCCCAACGGCTCGACGACAACCTCACCCTCATGGAAACCATGAAGGGCGCCCGTGAGCTCCTCGGGCTGGTCAACAACGCCGGGGCATCCGAAGGCGCCCTCGCCCAGTTCGCCACCGACATGACCAACCTCCAGCAACAGCTCGACGCGTTCAACCGCCAGACCGAGAGCATCGTGCTCGACGAGAACGGCGACCTCAACACCGCCCTCCAGGACGTGGAAGAGAAGATCAACGGCCCGCAGTCCGCCCTCGAGGACCCGATCGACGACGAGCTCGCCCGCCGCCTCGACCGCCTGGAAAACCCTGAGTAAGCCCAAGCCCGTTCTATCTGCCAATTGCCACATCGAACACGACTAACCCGCAAGCCACTATCGCTTGCCCGCCCGAAAGGCCACGTCATGAAAACCCCCGTTAAGCTCGCCACTGCCGCAGCCCTCGCCCTCGCGTTCGCCGCACCCACGCTGCCCGCCGCCGCCCAGTCCACCGCCCCTAATGGCTCAGAAGCCGCCGCGGTCCAGACATTCGAAGAACGCCGGCAGGCCGACAACCGCAAGTTCAACAAGCTGCTCTACGAACGCAACGCCCTGGTCCGCAAGCTGGCCGACCTGGACCGCTCCGCCCGCCGGGCGGTCCTCGCCAGCGAAACCGCCCCGACTAGCCTGTTCGCCCAGCAACAGGGTGTAGAGGATGAACTCGACGCCGTGAACTTCCGGCTCAACGTGCTGGCTCTACGCCTTGGTCGGGAGGTCCCCAACGCCCCCGCCGCCGCGGGCCCGGTCATCGGTAAGGCGGGCCCCGACGAACTCGCCGGCGTCCGTGTGAACTTCACCCGCGGCGAGAACCGCACGCTCGGCTCCATCCAGAACCGTGCCAAGCAGGTCCTCCAGTCCCTCGATCTGTCGGCCTACGCCGATCCTCGCTAAGCCTACCCGTCCCACCCCCCGGTCTTTGATGCAATGACCGCCACCTAGATCACCATCATGCTCTTGTCCCTGTTCCAACGCGGCGGCCCGATTATGTGGCCGCTGCTTTTTTGTTCCATCCTGCTCGGCGGCCTCCTCCTCGAACGCCTATGGACCGTGGTGATTCGAAAGCACGTCCTCCAGCAGGACGTGACCTACGCCCACCTCCGTGCCCACCGCCGATCGCTGCCGTTCTTCACCGATGTGCCGCCCGCGCTCGGGCTGCTCGGCACCGTCGTCGGGCTGGTCCAGTCGTTCGCACTACTCGACGATTCGCTCGCCGCGAACGGCGTTGGGGCGGGCCTCGCCACCGCCTGCATCACAACGGTCTTCGGCCTCATCATCGCCATCACCGCCTCCGCTGCCAACTACACGCTCTGCCTCTTCGATCACGCCGAAGACCCCGTTCCTCAAGCCGCAGCCGCGCCACCCCCCACCCAACCGCCGTCGTCCACACCCCCACCCCCTCGCCCCAAAACCGTGGCTGTCCCGGCCGTGCCCAGCACTCCCGCACCGACGCCTTGGCAGGGCCCCACACCTGGGCAGACCGCCACAGCGTCAACACCCACACTCACTACGGTTCAGCCAACCCGTCCCGCCGCGTAATCCGTACCCCATCCCTGAGCCATGCTCCTTAAATCGTTCATCGATCTCGCGTTCATCCTGCTCTGCGCCGCCGTTGTGCTGCTCGCGCAGTCGGTGCGCGTGGGCGCGATCGACACCGACCCGGCCGAGGTGCAGGGGGATCAGCTCGCCGACCCGATCCCGCAGACGACTCGCATCGTCGTAATCGCTCCGGATGAGCTGTTTCTCGAAGACCAAGCAGTGCCCACGCTCGAGGCCCTGCTGAACCAGACTGATCCCGACACCGCCTTGATGCTGACGCCGCAGTCCGAGGCGGTGTCGCACCACCGCGTGATGTCGGTGTGGTCACGGCTGTCGTCGGCGGGGCGCACGGTCCAGATCGCGGCGGTCGCGTCGCCCGCAAGCGGAGGGCAGCCCCAATGATCCGACCTTCGCTCCTGCTCGCTATCGTGGTCTCCGCGACCCTACAAGGCCTGATCCTGTTCTGGCCCGTGCTGTTCCCCCAGCCCGAGCAACCGGAGGCCGAGAGCCCCGCGGGCCCCACGGCAGACACGCCGGTTGTCGTCGCCATGGCCGAGACGCCCACGCCCGAGCCGGAACCCGAAGTTCAGCCCGAAGAGCCCGCCGAACAACCGCGTGAAGCGATCGAGGCGCCCGCCCCTCAAGCCGTCGAGCCTGAGCCCGAGCCCGAAACCCCAGCTCTAAAGCCCGAGCTGCCCGAGGCCCCCGCTCCCTCCACCCCTGAGCCCGCCCCCGCACCCACACCCGCCCCCGAATCAGCGCCCCCTACTCCGGCAGAGCCCAGGCCGACACCCGAGCCGGTGCCGGAACCCGCGCCGGCCTCCGAGTCTTTTGCCTCGAACGAACCCGCCCCCGGCCCGAGGCCTGAACCGCAGCCAGACGCCCCGCCTGTCACCGAACCCACACAGCCTGTCTCCGAGCCGAAGCCACCGGTCTCTGAGCAGGCCTCGACGAGCACGCCATCGACCCGGCAAGGCCCACCCACGCCGCCGTCTGAGAGCGAACGCGAGACCGGCGTGGTCTTCAACTTCCGCGCCGCCGACATGCCACGCCTCCGTGAACTCCGGGGCGTGATGGTGCTGGTCATCGACGACCAGGCCCGCGTCCTCGACGAGGTCGATCTGTCCGACGGCACGCCCCGCCGCAAGGGCCGGCTCCCCCGTGACCTGATCGGGCCGCTCGCCCGTGGCCTCGAGAACCACACCACGCTCGAGTACGCCAGCGACCAACGCAACACCCGCCAACGCCTCGGCCTGGCCCCGAACGAAAAGCTGTTTGTTGCACTGCCCAACCGGCTCGCCAGCGAGATCAGCCACGCCTACGCCCTCAAGGCTGAGCAGATGCGACGCCAGGGCCAAACGCTGGGCCTCGCCGCCTGCCAGCTCGAGATCCGCGGCAGCCGGGTGGTCCCCGTGATCATCCCACTGGACTGAAGCTCACCAGCCGGGAGCTCACCGGCCCGAGGTCACCACCCGGGGCCACGCGTGTCCACCACCCCACGCGGCAGCACCGATGCCCCCTCGTACACCATGATCACCTCGTCCTTGAACGGCGGCGTCGCTGGCTCCGTGGAGTCCACAAACTGGTTCTTCACCACCCGGCATCCCAGCTGTTCGTAGAACGGCTTGACGTGCTGCGAGGTCTGGAACAGGCTCAGCCCAAATTCGCCGGAATCGACACGGGCAAACGACGCCCGCACCAGTGCCTCGCCGATCCCCTGACCCCGCAGGTCTGGAGCCGACGCCACATCTGCTAAAGCCAACACCGCCATCTCAATGGGCTCGCCGGACGCGCTCTCGCCGCCGCCCGCCAACGCATCGTCAACGCCGATGATCCGCTCATAGGTCCCGGCCTTGCCGATCACCCGGCTAGTCGCTTCCTCTCGCACGATAAAAAGGGTCGCATTCGACAACGCACCCCCCGCCGAACGCCCCCACGCCTTCTCCAGCTTGTCCGCGTACTCCTCCGCGGTCCGGCCCTTCGGCGGGAACGCGGCTAGGTGCAGCTCCGCCAGGCCCAGCAGCCCTTCTCGATCGATCTCCCCGGCCCGCCACGACTCCACAGTCCATGGGCTCATCGTGCGTCCTCCTGTCGTCGGATCTGCCAGCGTGAAAAAGAGGTTTAGCATAACCGTTTCTATCGACCGCCCTGCCTTTCTCACACCAGCCAAACCCCCACCGTGGCACCTCCTCTACACCCCAATCCGCCCATCGTCCTGCTCGGCCCGACCGCCGGGGGCAAGTCCCGGCTCGCCCTCGACCTCGCCCGGGCGCTCAAGGGTCAGGTGATCGGGGCGGACTCCATGCAGGTCTACACCGACCTCAACACGGGCACCGCTAAGCCCACCCCCGCCGACCGCGAGGCCGTGCCGCACCACCTGATCGACCTCGTCCCGCCCGACGAGCGTTTCACCGTGCACGATTGGCTCCACCGTGCCCGGGCGGTGATCGCCGAGATCCAGGCCCAGGACCAGACCCCGATCGTTGTCGGCGGCACCAACCTTTACCTCAAAGCCCTGCTGGAAGGGCTCTTCGATGGCCCGGGCCAGGACCCCGTGTTCCGTGCTTCTCTCGAAGGCATCGCCCCGCAGCAACTCCACGCCCGGCTCCGGTCGCTCGATCCCGCCGCCGCCGACCGCATTGCCCCTGCCGACCGACAGCGCCTGACCCGGGCCCTCGAAGTCCATCACCTGACCGGCCGGCCGATCTCCGAGCTCCAGACCCAGTGGTCTGAACAGCCCGATGCATCAGGCCCCATACGCGATGCCCTGCTGATCGGTCTCCACTGGCCCGCCGAGTCGATCAACCCGCGGATCAATCGACGGGTCAAGGCCATGTTCTTCCCGGACAAGGTCGAGCCCGAGCTCGCCGCCGAGGTGTGTTTCACCGGCGAGTCTCTGCCCGAGGAGGTCCGCCGGCTCCTCGACCAGAACACGCTTGGGCCGCACACCCCGCAGGCCAACGAGGCCCTGGGCTACAAGCAGCTCCTGGCCCACTTCGCTCCCGACGACTACCCCAACCGCCACATCAAGACCCTCGACGACGCGTTCGAGCGGACCAAGGTCCTGACCCGCCGATTCGCCAAACAGCAGCGCACCTGGCTCAAACGTTTCCGGGGCGTCCACTGGATCGATGCCGCCGAGGGGTCTGCGGAGCAATCCTGTGAAGAAGCCCTGGGGCATATTCGCAAAACTTTTTCATAAATGACTTTGCGCGTGTGTTCGACGGAGCTTCGGTCGGGCCGGATCGCAGGGTGGAACGCGGGATGACTCGGACCGAGGGCTTGACATCGTCGAATCCCGCTGCTCAAGTAATAGGCACTCAGGGGCCGACACGACTACGGGATCTACCCACGGGAACCCCTCCCGACTTCCCGCACGGCTCTTGACAAGCCTCCGCCAGACCGCGGCGAACCCGGGCCCACCGCCCCGCCGTACACAGCCGGCAGCCCCGTGCACCAGACGCCCCGCGGTGCTGCCCCGAGTCATCTAACCACCGATCCTGACCGCTCCTCTACGCATGGCAAAGAAGAAGGCCACCACGAAGAAAAAGACGACCAAGCGGTCCACTAAGGCCGCGGCCATCGATGCGTCGGGCAAGCACCTGGTGATTGTCGAATCGCCCACCAAGGCCAAGACCATCAACAAGTACCTCGGGCCGGACTATGTGGTCATGGCGAGCGTCGGGCACATCCGCGACCTGCCCCGCTCCGCCCCTAAGGGCGCCAAACGCAAGGACCACCCGGTCCCCGGCGTCGATCTGAACAACCGCTTCGAGCCCACCTACGAGGTGATGCCCGACTCGACCAAGACGGTCAACGCCCTGAAGAAAGCCGCGAAGCAGGCCGACGACATCTGGTTTGCGACCGACCTCGACCGTGAGGGCGAAGCGATCGCCTGGCACCTCGTCCATGCCTTGGGCATCGACCAGTACGAGGCCAAGCGGGTCGTCTTCAACGCGATTACGAAGGCCGAGATCGCCCGCGCATTCGATAAGCCCCGGTCGATCGAGCTCAACCGCGTCGATGCTCAGCAGGCCCGCCGCATCCTCGACCGCATCGTGGGTTATCAGGTCTCGCCGCTGCTCTGGAAGAAAGTGGCGGGCGGCCTCTCCGCGGGTCGTGTCCAGTCGGTGGCGACCCGGCTGGTCGTCGAGCGCGAGGCCGAGATCGCCGCGTTCGTCCCCGATGAGTACTGGAAGATCACCGGGCTGTTCACGCCCGACGCCTCGCAGGCGGCCGCCCTCGGCAAGGCCTGGGCCGAGTTCTACCGGGTCGGCGAAGACGAAAACCCCCGCACCGTGAAAGACCAGAACGCCTGGCTGTCCGAGCGCGGCGTGATCAAGGCGGAACTTACCGAGTTCGGCGGCAAGAAGTTCAACGTGACCGACCGCAAGCAGGCCCTGGCCGCCGCCGAGTCGCTCGGCTTTGCCCTCACCGACACAAAGGAGTCGGAAGACGAAGAGGCCAAGGGCTCTGCGCAGCACCCCTGCGTTTTTCTCGGCGCGGTTGGCGAGTCCTGCCCCGACTACACCATCACCGGGATCGAGACCAAGCGGACCAAGTCCCGCCCCTCGCCGCCGTTCATCACCTCGACCCTGCAGCAGCAGGCTTCGACCCGCCTCGGCTTCAACCTCAAGCGCACCATGCGGGTCGCCCAGCAGCTCTACGAAGGCGTCGACCTCAAGGGTGCCCGCGGCCAGACCGGCCTGATCACCTACATGCGGACCGACTCGACGCACCTCTCCGGCGAGGCCCTCTCCGCCGTTCGCAACCACATCGATCAGTTCTACGGCGACAACTACATGCCGGAGAAGCCGAACTTCTACAAGTCCTCCAACAAGGACGCCCAGGAAGCTCACGAAGCGATCCGCCCGACCGACGTGTCGATCACCCCCGAGCAGGTCCGCGGCGCACTGTCCGAGGAACAGTTCCGGCTCTACGACCTGATCTGGCGGCGCTTCGTGTCCTGCCAGATGGTCCCCGCCGAATGGGATTCTACTGCCGTCGTGATTGAACCCAAGGGTGTCAAAGCCACCTTCCGTGCGACCGGCCGGACGCTGGTCTTCGACGGGTTCCTCAAGGTGATGGGCCTGCCCAAGTCCGACGACGTGATCCTGCCCAAGCTCGAGGAAAACCAGCCGGTTACGCCGATCGACCTCGACCCGACGCAGCACTTCACCAGCCCCCCCGCCCGCTTCACCGAAGCATCGCTGCAGAAAAAGCTCGAAGAGGAAGGCATCGGCCGACCCTCGACCTACGCCGCGATCATCGGCACCATCCAGGACCGCAAATACGTCGAGACCCTCACGCCACGGGACAAGCGTCTCCGTGCCACCGACCTCGGGCAGGTCGTGACCGCCAAGCTCATCGAGGCCTTCCCCCGGATCATGGACGTCGGCTACACGCGGGAGCTCGAAGCCCACCTCGACGAGATCGAATCCGAGAACCAGGACTGGAAGGACACCCTCGAAGACTTCTACCGCCCGTTTAAGGATCAGCTCGAGCACGCCCTCGAGAACATGACCCACGCCAAGGCCGAGACCGAGCCCGCGCCCTACGACTGCCCCACCTGCGGCAGCCCCACCGAGTACCGCTTCGGGAAGAATGGCAAGTTCCTCTCCTGCACCGCGTACCCCGACTGCAAGTACGCCGCCCCGATCGACAGTAAGGGCCGGCCGCAAGAGCCCGAGCTCACCGACATCCTCTGCCCCGAGGACGGCAAGCCGATGATCCGCCGCAAGGGACGCTTCGGGCCCTTCCTGGCCTCGTCGAACTACCCCGAGGTCAAGTACATCGTCAAGCTCGACCCCAAGACCGGAGCGGTCGTGCTGCCCAAGACCCCGCCGATGGAGACCGACGTGCTCTGCCCGAAGTGCGGCGAGGACACGGGCGCGACACTGCTGCTGCGTGACTCGAAGCGTGGGCTCTGGCTGTCGTGCAGCCGGTTCCCCAAATGCCGCGGTCGGGAGAGCTTCGCCAAGCTCGAGGAGGCGAAGCAGAAGGAGCTCAAGAAGGCCTGGGCTCAGCACCAGAAAGACAACCCGATCCCCGAGATCCGTACATCCTCCGGCCACGTCATCGCCGAGGACGAGAACTACATCCCCATTGTCGCCGGCGAAGAACCCGCCGGTGCGATCGGCGACGACTACTCCGACGCCGACGCGGCTTGACCCGCCCATCACCGAACGCCCCGTCGTACACTCGCGGCATGCGGTCAGCGCTATGCCTCGCTGTGGTCCTTGTCGCCTGCCATTCGGAAGCTCAGGTCGCCATCGATCGTGCGGGGCAACCGACCGCTGTGATCACGGTCTCGCAGCCCACGACGATTAGCGGGTTGGCCGACCAACTGCGTCTGAACCCCGACGAGGCCGACGCCTGGCTGACCCTTCGCCCCAGGGATGCCCAGACACCACGGCCGGTGCTCAGCTCCGATACGCGTCTCACGCCTGTCTTTGTCCAGACCTACCGCCCCGCCGTCCCGAACACCGCCGTGTTCCATCTCGGCTCGGCCACCCGCTGGTCCACCCTCGGCGGTTTCGGCCCGCCGCGCGAAGCCTTCGCCGTCCTGATGCTCCTCCAGGCCCACAGCGAAGCCCAAGCCAAACGCGACATCGGATACCACGTTGTCTTTAACACCCATGCCACCGCCGACGACACCCGCGACGCGCTCACCGGCCTCACCCAAAACCGCACCCTCGCCGAGCTCAGCTTCTTCGGCCACGGCGACCGCGGCCTCATCAACACCACCGGCGACCCCGACGCCGGCGTGATCCCCCAACGCTACACCACCTACGGCCTCCCTCGCCTCGCGCTACACACCTGCGGTTCACTCTACCCCGCCCCTGTCGTCACGCTCGCAATCGATGCAAAAGGCGAACCCCTCCGCCTGCCACCCAACACCGCGTCCCACTGGCAGTTCAACGTTGCACCCGCCGGGCGACTCATCGGCTACCCGCAATCCGAAGTCGGGCCAGCCGCCGTGGGCCTTACCGTCCAACTTCCTGGCCTGCGCCCTGACCCCCGCTTTCATGCTCCTCGAGCGAGTACACCCTCCCCGCCAGGATAATCAGACCGGGCTCGGGAGCGTCTCCAGCACCTGCTGCAGGACCTGTTCTGCCGTCATCCCGTCCGCCTCGTGCGTGTAGCTCCGCGTCACACAGCGGTGCGCGAACACGGGCAGTACGTTCCCGATCACGTCCTCCGGCACCGCGTAGTCCCGACCGTCGAGCATCGCCGTCGCCCGTGCTGTCCGTACCAGGGCCAGCGAGCCGCGCGGCGACACCCCGATCTGGAGCTGGTCGTGCCGCCGCGTTGCGTTGGCGATCGACACCACATAATCGACCAGTGTCCGATCGACCTCGACCTCCCCGACCTTCCGCTGAAGCCCCACCAGTTCCTCGCAGGTCAGCACCGGCTTGAGCGACGCCATCGTGTGACGCTGCGGGTCATCGGTCAGCACCCGCGCCTCGTCTTCCGGCGACGGATACCCCAGCCGGACCCGGATCAGGAACCGGTCCAGTTGTGACTCGGGCAGGAAGTACGTCCCCTCAAACTCGAACGGGTTCTGCGTGGCGATCACCATGAACGGCTCGAGCAGCCGACGCGTCTGCCCGTCCAGGCTGACCTGCCGTTCGCTCATCGCCTCCAGCAGCGCCGACTGGGTGCGTGGCGTCGTCCGGTTGATCTCGTCGGCGAGCACCACGTTGTGGAAGATCGGGCCGGGCTTGAACTCGAACCGCCCCTGCTGCTGGTCCCATACGCTCAGCCCCAGGATGTCGGCCGGCAGCAGGTCCGGCGTCATCTGCACCCGCGATAGCGACCCGTCGATCGACTTGCTCAGCGACAACGCCAGCGTCGTCTTCCCCACGCCCGGCACGTCTTCGATCAACAGATGCCCCCCCGCCAGCAGACAGACCAACGCCCGATCCACCGCCTGTGCGTTGCCGTAGAAACAAGACTGGATGTTGGCCCGTAGGCGTCGGAGGCTCTGCATCGCGAGCGGCGAGTATACCCGTGTAAATGCTGGCGGACGCAGGGCTTTTGCCATGCCCAGCCGCTTAATCAACCGATACGCTCCCAGAGGCACGACGGCATGCGGGCCGCCTCAGGCCCACCCGCCATCCCTAAACTCTTCAAAGGCCCCATAAAACCACCCCGCAGCCCCAGCCAACCCCGTGACCGAACAGATCACCCTACTCCTCGAACGCCTCGACCAGCTCTGGCAGCGTGTCGACAGCTACCTCACCACAGCTTGGTGGGAGGTCGCCATCGAGCTGGCGGTGATCTGGGTGGTGGTGTTCGTGATCCTGCGGTTTCTCAAGGGCACGCGTGGCGAACGCGTCGTCAAGGCGGTCGCCGTGATCCTTGTGGTCGGCACCGTCGCGTTCCGTGTGCTGGGTGGTGAGAACGCCCTGGAGCGCCTCAACTTCCTTTACTCCAACTTCCTGGCCTTCATCTCGTTGATGCTGGTCATCGTTTTTCAGCCCGAGCTCCGCCGTGCCCTGGTCCGCCTGGGCGAAGCCAAACTCTGGCGGCAGTCCGGGCTCCGCAAGGCCCGCGTGATCGACGAACTGGTCGAGGCGACCGCCCAGATGGCGAAGAACAAGATCGGCATGCTCGTCGCCCTCGAACGCCAGGTCGGGCTCCGTGGCCTCGCCGAGTCCGGGACCCGCCTCGATGCCGAGGTCTCCCGCCAGCTCCTCGCCACGATCTTCTGGCCCAACACGGCCCTGCACGACCTCGGGGTCATCATCAAAGACGACCGCGTGGTCGCCGCCGGCGTCCAGTTCCCTCTCGCAGACTCGTCCATGGTCGCCCAGGAGCTCGGCTCCCGACACCGTGCAGCGATCGGGCTCTCGCAAGAGTTCGATGCCCTGGTCGTGGTGGTGTCGGAAGAGACAGGAACGATCTCGGTGGCCGAACGCGGGGAGCTCACCCGTGAGCTCGACCCCGATGCCCTCCGGCGTATCCTGACCAAGGGCCTTGGCCGATTTGCCGTCCCTGCTCGTGAGGGGTTCGACGACACCCCTATCGACCCGGCCGCCGACGCGGACGCCGTCGCGGGTTCGGTGTTCCGTGAGCCCGAGCCCGCCCGCTCCTCCGTCGATCACACGCCCGCTCCGACCGCCAACGGCTCGACGCCGCCACCATCCAACGCACCCGCATCCACGAAGACCCCATGACACTCCGCAAGACCTTCGAGGCCATCCAGACCTTTGTCGTGGTCAGCATCATCTCGGTGCTCGTCTGGGTCTACGCCGAGAACGAGAACGTCAAGGTCTACCCGAAGGAATCGGTCCTCGTCCGCTTCGTGCCGCCGCCCCGCGAGAACCTGTCCATCGAGCCCCAAGAACGCCAGGTCCTGGTGACCATCCGCGGCAACACCGCCCAGGCTCAGCAGTTCCGCGAGCTGGTCAAGTCCCAGCCCATCGAGCTGACCGTCGCCCACGACCCCACTAACCCGAACGACCCGACCGACGCCCGCCACACGGTCTTGCTCGGGCAACGCCTGGCCGAGACCGACCTGGCTCGTCTCGGCGTCAACCTCCTGGAGATCGACCCGCCTTCGCTCGAGCTCGACGTCCATCGCCTCGTTGAGGTCCGCGTGCCCATCCGCATCATTGCTGCAGACCTTCAGACCCCGCCCGACCAGCCGCCCGTGGCCGAGCCTGCCGAGGTCCGCCTGACCGTTCCCGCCTATCTCTCCGACGCCGCGACCACCCTCGCCGCCTCGGCCCGCCTCGACAAAGCCCCGATCGACTCCACCGCTTCTGGGGTCAGCCAGCGGGCCGTCGTCAACGTCGAGGTTCCGCCCACGCTCCGCAGCCCGCTGACCACCCTGCACGACAAGTCGGTCGAAGTCACCTTTACGATCGAGAAGCTCACCGACACGCTGACCATCCCCCAGCGATCGGTCCGTATCGCCTACGCCCCGGATCTCGTTCCGGACCGCTCCCCTCAGCTCGCCCCCGAAGACCGCACCATCACCGACATCACGCTGGCCGGCCCCAAAGACGCCATCGACGCACTCGGCTCACCCGAGGCCCTCAGCCAGATCACCGCGGTCGCTCTGCTCACCTCCGACCACCTCAACGCCGCCGCCGCGCCGTCATACGCCGTCGAAGTGCCAGTCACCATCATCACACCCCCGATGATCCGTGTGACTTCGCCCGCCCCCACGGTCACCGTCATCCTCAAGCCCGACAACGTGCCCACCCCGCCAAGCACCGAACCCAACAACCCGTGACCCGTCGATTCACCGTCGGCAATGATGGCGTCATCCCCTAAACTCCGGGGATGACCGCCACGCAAACCGCCCCTACGACCGACGTCCCCGCCTACTGCCAGGCCCTCGCCGCCGACGCCCGCGCTGCCGGCCTCGCCCTCGCCTCCACCTCCGGCCAGCAGCGTGACGCGGCTCTTCACGCCATCGCCGCCGCCATCCGCGCCGACCACGACGCCCTCCAGGCCGCCAACGCCCTCGACCTCGAGGCCGGCCGCGCCAACGGCCTCGCCTCCTCCATGCTCGACCGCCTCGAGCTCAACGACGCCCGCATCGAGTCCATGGCCGCCGGCGTTGAACAGGTCGCCGCCCAGCCCGACCCCGTCGGCGAATCCCTCGAAGGCCGCGTCCTGCCCAACGGCATCCGCCTCGAAAAACGCCGATGCCCCATCGGCTCCATCCTCATCATTTTCGAGTCACGCCCCAACGTCACCGCCGACGCCGCCGCCCTCTGCCTCAAGTCCGGCAACGCCGTTATCCTCCGCGGCGGCAAGGAAGCCCTCCACTCCAACGCCGCGATCGCCGCGTGTGTGCAGCGAGGCCTTGCGGAAGCCGACCTCCCCGAGCAGGCGGTGCAGCTCGTCGCCACCGCCGACCGCGCCGCCGTCGGCGAACTTCTTGCTCAGGACACAAATCTCGACCTCTGCATCCCCCGTGGCGGCGAGTCGCTCATCCGTGCCGTCGTCGAGCAGGCCCGTATCCCGGTCATCAAGCATTACACCGGCAACTGCCACGTCTACGTCCACGCCGACGCCGACCCCGACATGGCCCTGAACATCTGCCTCAACGCCAAGACCCAGCGCACCGGCGTCTGCAACGCCGCCGAGACGATCCTCTTCCACCAGGACACCGTCGCCACCGGGCTCGCCGGCCGCATCCTCAACGCCCTCGCCGATGCCAACGTCGACATCCGCGCCGACGCCCGTGCCGCCGCCACCTGCGACCGCACCACCACCGCCACCGACAACGACTGGGCCACCGAATACCTCGACCTGATCGTCGCCGCCCGCGTCGTCGACGACCTGGACCAGGCGGTGCACCACATCAACCACTACGGCTCGAAACACACCGACGCTATCGTCACCTCAAGCCTCGCCGCCGCCGACCGCTTCGTCACC
This sequence comes from Planctomycetota bacterium, assembly GCA_038749105.1. Lineage (GTDB taxonomy): Bacteria > Planctomycetota > Phycisphaerae > Phycisphaerales > Phycisphaeraceae > JBCCOW01. The sequence goes on along the minus strand of JBCDIM010000020.1, from coordinate 30,301 downwards.
ACCACCGACACCGCCAACGCCATGATCAACTGCTCGACCCGCTTCTCCGACGGCCAGCAGTACGGCCTCGGTGCCGAGATCGGCATCTCCACCGATAAGCTCCACGCCCGCGGCCCCATGGGCGCCGCCGACCTCACCACCTACAAGTGGATCGCCACCGGCACAGGCCAGCTCCGTAGCTAGCCCTGCCCCGCGGCCAGCTCTTCCAGTTCCGCCCACCGCGCGTATAGCCCCTCGACCTCTTCCTGGGCTATGCCCATCGCGGTACACACCGCGGCGTACTTCTCCCGGTCGGCCATCAAGCCTTCATCCGAGACCTGCTCCTTCAGCGCTTCGAGCCGTGACTCCGCGTTGAGGATCCGCCCCTCCATCCCGTCCAGCTCCCGCTGGAGCTTATAGGTCAGCTTCTTGCTCCCACTCGATGCAGACTTCGTTTCGGTTTCTCGAAGCCCACGGGCCGAGTCTGTGGGCCGTGTTGCCACGGCCTCCCGTTCAGACCACCACATCTCGTACTGCTCGTAACTGACAAATCCCTTCGCCGTGCCCTTCCCATCCAAAGCCAGCAGTTCCGTGCTCACCCGCTGCAGCATGAACCGGTCGTGCGTTACCAGCACGATCGCCCCCGGGAACTCCGTCAGCGACTGTTCGAGCACCTCCAGCGACGGGATATCCAGGTCGTTTGTTGGCTCATCCAGGATCAGCACGTCCGCCGGCTTCAGCATCAGGTTCGCGATCAGGATCCGTGCCTGCTCCCCGCCCGACAGGTCGCCGACCGAGGTGTTGAACTGCCCGCGGTCGAACAGGAACTTCCCCGCCCAGGCCGAGACGTGCATCGGTTTGCCCTGGTAGTCCACCGTGTCGCCGATCGGGCACAGCGCCTCCCGCAGCTTCTGCGTCGGATTGAGGGCCTCGCGGTGCTGCGTGAAGTTCACGACGCGGAGTTCCGCCGCGGGCTTCACCGTCCCCGAGTCCGGCTCCAGCTCACCCGTCAACAGCTTCAAAAGCGTCGTCTTCCCCGAGCCGTTCGGCCCGAGCAGCCCCAGCCGTTTCCCAGGCGACAGCTCGACATCCAGCCGTTCGAACAGCCGCTTGTCCCCCAGCGTCTTACTCACGCCGTGCACCGCCAGCAGCCGCTTGGTCTTCCGGTCCGTCGCCTGAAAGTCGATCGTCGCCGTCCGCTTCGGCGCATCATTCCGCCCCTTGAGCGCTTTCATCTCTGCCCGCCGGTCCGCCGCCGCCTCGACCTGCGACTTGTTGCGCGTCTGCCGTCCCTGAATCCCCTGCTTCAGCCACGCCGTATCCCGCCGGATCTTGTTTGCCAGTGAAGACTGCTGCGCCGCCTGCGCCTCCAAGAAGTCTTCTTTCCGCCTCACGAACTCCGAATAGTTCCCCTTCGCCTCGAACGTCCCGCCCGGGTACGCCCGGCTCAGCTCCACCACCCGCTCCGCCACCGACTCCAAGAACACCCGGTCGTGCGTGATCACCACAATGGCAAGATCCCCCGCCCGCTTCATAAACGCCTCCAGCCACAGCACCCCCTCCAAGTCCAGGTGGTTCGTCGGCTCGTCCAGCATCAACACATCCGGCTCCGCCGCCACCGCCCCCGCAATGCTCAGCCGCTTCTTCCACCCCCCCGAAAGCGTCGCCACCGGCCGATCGTGATCCGTAAACCCCAGCCGAGACAGCGTGATCGCCGCACGTGTCTCCGCATCCAAAGTCTGGTCCGGCAGGTCCCCCTTCAACCGATCCACCACCACCGACAATGGCGTCTCCCCCTCCCCAAAATCATCCGCCTGCCCCACATACGCCAGCCGGAGCCCGCGTCGCCCCGTCAGCTCGCCTGCGTCGGGCTGCTCCATCCCGGCCAACACCTTCAGCAGCGTCGACTTCCCCGAACCGTTTGGCCCGATCAGCGCGAGCCGCTCCCCGGTCTCCAGCGATAGCCGAACGCCCTCGAACAGGGTGTGCGTGCCGTACGTCTTCGCCAAGCCGGTCGCGTTCAACAGCATCGCCATAGCCCGGCAAGTCTACCCGCCACGCCTCGACCGCTTCTCCGATACCCTCCCCCTACACCAACCCAGGAACGCTCATGGACGCACTCGACCGCCTGACCTTCCCGACGTACACCCTCCGCCGCAAGTTCCTCAAGATCTTCGGTGCCAGCTTCCACATCTTCGACCCCGACGGCAACGTCGTCCTCTTCTGCAAACAGAAAGCCCTCCGGCTCCGCGAAGATGTCCGCCTGTTTACCGACGAGTCACAGACCACCGAGCTGCTCCGCATCTCCACGAAATCCGTATTCGACATCTCCGGCACCTATGACGTCATCGACTCCATCGACGGCGATCGCGTCGGGGCCCTCCGCAGACGTGGCCTCAAGTCCATGTTCAAAGACGAATGGCTCTTCATTGACGAACAGGGCAACGAGATCGGCACCATCAAGGAAGACTCCGCCCTCCTCGCCACCCTCCGCCGATTCATCGAGGCCGCCTCGTTCCTCTTCCCCCAGAAGTACCACGCCGAGATCCAAGGCCAGCCCGTCGCCACCTTCAAACAACGCTTCAACCCGTTTATCCAGAAGCTCGACATCGACTTCACCCCCGACGCCCAGGGCCTCCTGGATCGCCGGCTCGGGCTCGCCGCCGCGGTCATGCTCGGGGCCATCGAAGGCCGCCAGAACTAGTCCTTCTACCGATACCCAGTGGCCGTAACAAACTATCCCGAGATCCAGCTCGTGGTCTTCGACCTCGGTCGTGTCCTCTTGCGGATCGCCGACGACTGGAACCACGCCGCCAGCCGCGCCCGCCATCCCGAGCTTTCTGGCCTAACCGGCGACCTCTCCTCTGTTAAAGCCCGTGGAGAGCACCACCCGATCGCTACCTTGCTTGATCGTTTCGAGATCGGAGCGGTCACGGTCGATGACTTTTTCCGCGAAACCGCAGCGATCAGCCAGCAGCCCGCCGACGCCCTCCAAAAGGTCATGGATGCTGTGCTTATCGAAGCTTTCCCAGGCACGCCCACGCTCCTCGAACAGCTAAGCCGACGGCCGGTGAAAACCGCCTGCCTCAGCAACACCAACGCCCGCCACGAGGCCTTGTTCACCGACCCCGGCCACGCATCCTTCACCCCCGTCCACCGACTCGACTTCCCCCTCTACAGCCACACGATCGGCCACGCCAAGCCCCACGCCGCGGCCTACGCCGCCGTCGAGACCACCACTCAGACCGACCCGGCCCACATCCTGTTCTTCGACGACCTGGATGAGAACACCGCCGCCGCCGCAGACCGTGGCTGGCATACCGTCCTGGTCCCCCGCGTCGACAACCCCATCCCGCTGATCACCCAACACCTCCACGCCTACCGTGTGCTGTAGACGCATCCACAACACATAGCCCACGAATGACCGCCCCGCCTCAATCCGATACGCCCGCCGCCCGCCCCGGCCACGTCCCCGGCTGGACCCTCATCGTTGCGACCCTCAGCCTCTTCGTCGTCGTCCCGGGCCTCGTCATCGGCATCCTTGCCCTGCTCCCCGAACCCGCGCCCCCGCAGGACCCCAACGAGCTCCTCGACTGGTCACAGCGCGACACCTGGCGGGCCTACGACATCGTCCCCGCCGACCTCAACACGGGCCTCATGAGCCAGATGCGTACCGGCGGACGCGACTTCAAAAAAGTCCGCTTCGAGATCACCCCCGAGCTGGAGCGCACCCTCATCACCGCCGCCGCCCTGGCCCGCGATACGCAGCGCTTCGCCCGCCCCGACACCCTCGCCGCCCTAGAATCGCTAGAGCAAGACACCGGGCCGCACTTTTACCTCTCGTTCCTCATCGGGCAACACCACAAGCTCAACGACCGCCCCGCCGACGCCGACGACGCCTTTACGCAGGCCTTCGCCAAAGCCCCGGCGGTCCTCACCCAACGCGTCCCCGAATCAGCCAGTCCCTTCACTGTTGCGATCGGGCTCGATCGCATCCAGAACGACATCCGCAACGTCTCGCTGGTCCTGGTCTTCCCCGAACTCACCCGCGACGACACCGGCCGGGTCTACATGCCCCTCTACCGCATGGTCTACCGTCTCGCCGACCCCGACACCCCGCCCGGCACGATCACGCCTCAAGAGATTGACCGCGGATGGTTTGCCATCCCCGGCGGACGCATCGGCAGGCTCCCCGATCACGCCACCCCCCAGTGATTATGATCCGGCGATGACCACCGCCCCGGCCCCCACCCCCCCGCCGACGCCTCGCCACGTCACCCGCCTCGAACGCCGACCCGCCCCCGGCCAACCCGACCCGCATGCCGACGCCGTCCGTCAACGCCTCGCCGAGCTCTCTCCGCCGATCGATCTCCGGGGCGTCGCCCACGCCGATGTCTACCTCATCGAAGGCCCGCTCACCGACGCCGATACCCAGGCCATCGCCACCGAGCTCCTGACCGACCCGATCGCCCAGACCGCCTCGACCGACACGCCTCCACCCGCCCCACTCACCGCCGAGGTGCATTTTCTTCCGGGGGTGATGGACCCCGTTGCGTCATCCACCGAAGACGCCATCGCCGAGATGCTGCCGCACCTCGCCGCGGCCGACATCACCGTCCGCACCGCTCAGCGGTTCGACTTCACGCCCGCCACCGACGACCCCGAGACCCACGCCCGACTCGCCGCCTGGGCTCAGGCCAACCTCGGCAACCCGGTCATCCAGGCTATCCACACCACGGCTCAACACCCCGAACGGTTCCCCGCCGGCGAGCCCTACGCCTTCAAGCTCACCCACATCCCGATCCGTGACCTGGACGACGCCGCCCTGCAGTGCATGTCCCGCGACGCCCACCTGTTCCTCTCCCTCGAAGAGATGCAGGCCATCCAGTCGTACTACCGGGGTGCCGACCGCGAGCCGACCGACATCGAGCTCGAAACCCTCGCCCAGACCTGGTCCGAGCACTGCGTTCATAAGACCCTCAAGTCCACCGTCTCCTTCACTCCCGGAACTAACGCCCCCGGAAGCGATGACCCCGGCGTGCTCAATATCTTCCGGGGGAAGCCCGGCCACGAGCTCAACCCCGACGGCTCGGTCACCATCCACAACCTCCTGAAGTCCACCGTGGCCGCCGCGACCTTCAAGCTCCGCGACGACTTCCAAGGCACGCCCAAGGACGACTTCCTTGTTTCCGTGTTCGACGACAACGCCGGCATCGTCAAGTTCGACGAGACCCATGGCATCGCCATCAAGGTTGAGACCCACAACCACCCCTCCGCCCTCGAGCCCTACGGTGGCGCCGCGACCGGCATCGGCGGCTGCATCCGCGACATCATGGGCACCGGGCTCTCCGCCAAACCCATCGCCAACACCGACACTTTCTGCGTCGCCCCGCCTGACACCACGGACATCCCCAGCGGCGTCATCCCGCCGCGGCGAACCCTCCACCGCGTCGTCGACGGCGTCCGCGACTACGGCAACCGCATGGGCATCCCCACCGTGAACGGTGCCGTCCACTTCCACCCGGACTTCATCGCCAACCCACTGGTCTTTGCCGGGTGCGTCGGGCTTATCCCGCTCGACAAGTGCTTCGGCGATCCGCAACCCGGCGACCGCATCGTCATCTTGGGCGGCGCGACCGGCCGGGACGGCATCCACGGCGCGACCTTCAGCTCCGCCGAGCTCACCGATACGCACGCCGACGAGTTCGCCCACGCCGTCCAGATCGGCAACGCCATCACCCAGAAGAAGACCCTCGACGTCATCCTCCAGGCCCGCGACTACACCGATCCGGAGACCGGCGAAACCCACTGCCTCTTCAACGCCATCTCCGACTGCGGGGCCGGCGGCTTCTCCTCCGCCGTCGGTGAGATGGGGGAAAAGGTCGGTGCCCGTGTGACCCTCGACACGGCCCCCCTGAAGTACGACGGGCTCTCCTACACCGAGGTCTGGATCAGCGAGGCCCAGGAGCGCATGCCCCTCGCCGTCCCGCCCCGGCACATCGACACGCTCAAAGCCCTGTGCGACGCAGAAGACGTCCCCTTCTGTGACCTCGGCGAGTTCGGCTATTCGGAGAACGACACCCCCACGCTCCAGCTCCTCTGGCACGGCACCGAGGTCGGCAAGCTCGCCATGCCCTTCATGCACGACGGCATCCCCACGCCCACCCGTACCGCCAAGTGGCCCCCACCCCCACCAACCCAGAAGCCCACGGTCTCTGACCGTAGGTCCGCGCAACCAACAACCACCGACCTCGCCACCCCCCTCCTGCAACTCCTGGCCCACCCCAACCTCGCCTCCAAGCACTGGGTTATCCGTCAGTACGATCACGAAGTCCAGGGGGGCTCCGTCGTCAAGCCCCTCGTCGGCCCCCAGCAAGACGGCCCCTCCGACGCCGCCGTCCTCCGCCCCAAGCTCGACTCCCCCGCCGCCATCACCCTCTCCAACGGCCTTGCTCCCCAGCTCTCCGAAAAAGCCACCGCCACCGGCCTCGCCACCAACGGCGACTCCTATCAAGCCACCCTCCACGCCCTCGACGAGGCCGTGCGCAACGCCGTCTGTGTGGGTGCCGACCCGAACCGCCTCGCCATCCTCGACAACTTCTGCTGGCCCCGCTGCGGCGACCCTTATCAGCTCGGCTCCCTCGTCCTCGCCGCCGAAGCTTGCTATGACGGTGCTCTCGCCTACCAAGCACCCTTTGTCTCCGGCAAAGACTCATTGTCGAACCAGTTCACCACTGAAGACGGCCGGCTGATCACCATCCCGCCCACGCTGCTCATCACCGCCCTCGGCTACATGCCCGATGCCACCAAGGCCGTCACCATGGACGCTAAGGCTTCCGGCCACACCCTCCTGCTCGTCGGCCATACCACCAGCCACCTCGGCGGGGCTCACCTCCTCGAATTGGGATTCAGCCCCGACAACCCCGACCTCCGCATCCCCTCCGTCGATCTTACCGCCGGCCCCCGCCACGCCGCCGCCGTCGCCCCCCTCATCGACCAGCGTCTTGTCGCCGCCGCTCACGACTGCTCCGAGGGCGGCCTGCTCCCCGCCGCCGCCGAGATGGCGTTCGCCGGCCGCGTGGGACTCGACCTCAACCTCTCCGCCGTCCCCACCCCCGACCCCGCCAACCCCCTGCCCCTCCTCGCCGCCGCCTTCGCCGAGTCCCCCTCCCGCTACCTCCTTGAAATCGCCCCCGACCACCTTGACGCCACCCTCAAACACCTCGAATCGCAGGCCATCCCCCACGCCACCATCGGCACCTTCACCGACACCCCATCCCTCACCGCCCGCACCGACACCCTCGGCCGCGTCCTCGACACACCCCTCGACGCCCTCCGCCAAGCCTGGCTGGGTACACTTGACTGGTAGCAGGAAACACCACCGTCTTACAATGCCACCATGCGTATCATCGACGCGAGTGCCAAAGCGAACTTTCAGGTCCACCTGACATTTGCCGATGGGCAGACCGGCACGGCCGACCTGGCCGACCTTGCCGGCACGGGCGTGTTTAAGGCTTGGCAGGATCTCAGCGTCTTTCAGAAGGTCTCCATCGATCCGCTTGGCGGCCTCCGTTGGCCCGGTGACCTCGATCTCTGCCCCGACATGCTCTATCAACGCATCACAGGTCAGCTGCCTGCAGACACACAGGCCGGGGCGTCCGCCCATGCCTGAACTCAGCCGCTTCTACGGCATCGTGATCCAGATGTACTTCAATGATCACGCCCCACCCCACTTTCATGCTCGATATCAGGACCAAGCCGCCCAGATCCGCATCGACGATCTGGGCATGATGGCAGGTAAACTGCCGCCCCGTATCCTCGGATTGGTTGTGGAGTGGGCCGCCATCCATCAAGAAGAGCTGCTTGCTGCGTGGGCCCATGCGCAGGCGAGTGAGATGCCCGAAAGGATCGATCCTCTCCCGTGAGTGATTCCGCCTCGCCCCACCCTCACCCCACCCTCTACCTCATCGACGGCCACGCCCAGATGTACCGGTCGTTCTTCGCCATCCGCGGCGGCATGACCAGCCCCGTCACCGGTGAACCCACCAACGCCTGCTTCGCCTTCACCGCGATGTTCATCAAGCTCTTTGAGCAGTTCAACCCGCCCTACGCGGCGATGGCGATCGATGCGGCCGACACCTCGTTTCGGAACGATCTGTACCCCGAATACAAGGCCAATCGCGACAAGACCCCCGACGACCTCAAGGCTCAGATCCCCCGCATGCTCGAGATCGCCCGCGGCTTCGGGCTGCCCATCCTCGGCGACCCTAAAGCCGAGGCCGACGACATCCTCGCCACCCTTGCCACCCAACACACCACCGACGCGCCCCACGACACCCCAGGCGACCTCCACGTCCGGCTCGTGTCCAAAGACAAAGACCTCGAACAGGTCCTCTCCCCCCGCATCAGCCTCTTCGATATCCACACCGACACCGAGCTCGACGTCCCCGCTTTGCTCGAGAAGAAGGGCATCACCCCGGCCCAGGCGATCGACTACCAGACCCTGATCGGCGACTCCACCGACAACGTCCCCGGCGTCCAGGGCATCGGGCCTAAGACCGCCGCCAAGCTCATCCAACAGTTTGGGTCCGTCCAGGCCATCGTCGACAATATCGACCAGCTCAAAGGCAAACAGAAAGAACGCCTCCAGGAAGCGATCGACACAGGCCAGCTCGAACTCACCCGCCAGCTCGTCACCCTTGACCAGGCCGTCGAGATCGAATTCGACCTCGCCGACGCCAAGGTCTCCCCCGACCAGATCGACACCAAAGGCCTCACCGAGCTGTTCAAAGAGCTCGGCTTCAACCGCCATATCACCGACCTCCAACGCATCACCCAGGCCACTCCCGCGCCGGCAAAGAAAGCGGCCAAGCCCGAGCAAGACCCCGCCGGCTTTGGCCTTTTTGCGGCTGCAAACGATGATGAAGCCGGTGCAGACGCGGAAGCCGAGCTCCCCCTGCCCGACGGTGACTACACCGCCATCAAAACCCGGGACGAGCTTGACGCGCTCGTCACCACGCTGCGTCAGCAGGACTTAATCGCTGTCGATACCGAGACCATCGGCCTCGGCCACCGCAGCGAGCTCTGCGGCATCTGCCTCGCCTGGCAACCCGAAGCCGGCGTCTACCTCCCGATCCAATCGCCCGAACCCGACTCCCACCTCGACTGGCCCACGATCCGCGACGCCCTCCGCCCCGTCTTCGAGGACGCCTCGGTCGCCAAGTCCGGCCACAACATCAAGTACGACCTGCTCGTGCTCCGCCACGCCGGGCTGGACCTCAAGGGCGTCGCCTTCGACTCCATGGTCGGCGCCTTCCTCGCAGGCACACCGGGCATCGGCATGGACGAGCTCGCCCGCTCCGAGCTGGGTTACGCCTGCATGCCGATCACCTCGCTCATCGGCCCCAAGCCGACCCGCAAGGCCGACCCCCCGCAGAAGACGATGGACCAGGTCCCCCTCGACCGCGTCACCGCCTACGCCGCCGAGGACGCCGACATCACGCTGCGTCTGACCCAGCTTCTCCAGCCACGCCTCAAAAAGCTCGGCATGGCCGACCTCGTCGCCGACGTCGAGATGCCGCTCGTCGATGTCCTCGCCACGATGGAGCGGCACGGCATCCGCGTCGACCCTGCCGTCCTCGACAAGCAGAGGGCCGACCTCGAAGCCCGCGTCGATCAGCTGCGCTCTCAAATCCTCGACGCCGCGAAGGCCGACTTCAACCCCGACTCCACCAAGCAGCTCGCCGACGTCCTCTTCAACCAGCTCAACTTCCCCAAGCTCAAGAAGACCAAGACCGGCTACTCCACCAACAGCGAAGTCCTCGAGAAGCTCACCGATCTGTCTGACGAGCAAGCGTCGAAGGTGCCCGAGCACGCCCACCCGATCCCCGAGCTGGTCCTCGAATACCGCAGCCTCACCAAGCTGGTCGGTACCTACCTCGGTAACCTCAAGGACGCGATCTGGCTCCAAGCCGACGGCGGCGATGACCGCGTGCACGCGTCGTTCCACCAGACCGGCGCCGCCACCGGCCGCCTCTCGTCGTCCAACCCCAACCTGCAGAACATCCCGATCCGCACCGACGTCGGCCGACAGATCCGCCGCGCCTTCGTCGCCGAGCCGGGGCACCGCCTGGTTGCCGCCGACTACTCCCAGATCGAGCTGCGGATGCTCGCCCATTTGGCTGAGGACGAGGCGCTGATTGCTGCCTTCAAAGCCGACCAGGACATCCATACCGCCGTTGCCGCCGCTGTCTTCGATCTCTCCCCGGATGAGGTTTCTTCCGCCCAGCGTGGGCACGCCAAGATGATCAACTTCGGCATCATCTACGGCATCACGCCCTACGGCCTTGCTCGCCGCGTCGAGTCGCTCGACAACGATACCGCCAAGCAGCTCATCGACGACTACAAGGCCCGCTACGCCGGCATCGATCGCTTCATGGGCCAGTGCGTGCAACAAGCCGCCGAAGAAGGCCACGTCACCACCATCCTCGGCCGCCGACGCGTCATCCCCGACATCCACTCCAGCAACGGCCAGAAGCGGGCCCTCGCCGAACGCCTCGCCATCAACTCGGTCGTCCAGGGTTCGGCCGCCGACCTCATCAAGAAGGCCATGGTCGATCTGCACCGCCGCATCGCCGACGCGTCGCTCCCGATGAAAATGCTGCTGCAGATCCACGACGAGCTGGTCGTCGAAGCCCCCGAAGACCAGGCCGAAGCGATGGCGGACGTCCTTGCAGAGACGATGGAGTCGGCGATGTCTCTGGACGTCCCGCTGAAGGTTGATACCGGCATCGGCGTCGACTGGTACCACGCCAAGTAACCCGCCCCCAGCAGGCCTCAGCCCACGCCGACGGGCCCGTCCAGCTTGGCGAGCACGTCCTGCGTGATCTCCCAGAACTCGTTCTCCCGGAACGGCGTCGCGGTGCCCGCCATGGAGCCGTAGCGCTGCGTGTGGTGGTTCCAGTGGGACTGGGCCGCCAGCAAGCGTTGGCGGGCGTCGCTGGCTTGTGCCGGGTCGGCCGATCGCACGAATCGGCGGTACTGCACCAGCCCCGCCACCAGGTCGCGCAGCGCCTCGTAAAAAGACTCGGTGTAGAGCATCGAGTTCACCAACGGCAGCAGGTCTCGGTGACGCCGATCACCCGCCGCGAGCTGGAGGTCCGCCCGCAGCCGTGACGCCCCCTCCGCCGCCGCCTGTTTCTCCGTGATCACGCCCTTGAGTTCGGCTTCGGGCAACCGTTGGATCACCCGCCACAACGCCCGCACGTCGAGCACATCGTCCTGGATAAAGTCGGCCGAGGGGTGCCACGCATCGCTGCGGGCCCGTGCATACGCCCCGATGTAAAAGGCCTGCCGCGCCAGTTCTCCCGAACCGGTGAGGATCCCCTTTAACGCGTCGGCGACCGGCTTTCGGCCGACCTCCATACGCTCGTCGACCCACCGCCCCGCCAACGCCTCAGCGTCCAGCTCCGGATCGTCGACCAGCTTCGGGACCGCCCAGACGTTCGCGTCCACCCACTCCTCATGCCCCAGGAACGGCCCGCCCCAGCCCCCGCCACGCACCCACGCCATCACGCCCGCCCAGTTCACCCGCTCGCCCACGCGACGCAGCCCCAACGGCTGCACCCCTTCGGCCGAGCCCTCGCCCGCGTCGCTGGCCGCCCGCCCGAGGTCTTCCGGGTTGGCCCCGTCCTGCCACACCGGGACCTGCCAGTTCGGAACGCCCCCCTTGCCCTCGAACTCCCGCTGGCACTGCAGCTCGTACAGGATCGGTCGATCCCCGAAGCACTGGCTGGCCGTGTTCCAAGGCTGGTACCGCCAGAAATCGGTTTGGGTGTATTTGAACGACAGGACAAACCGGTCGTCCTGCGGGTCGCCCGGCAGCCGATCGGCGACCCGTTTCGCCAGCTCCGGCGTGTCGTGCAGCCCCCCCGGGTTCACGTTCCACGCCCGCGCGATCAGCCGCTTGCCTAGGCGGCCCACCACCAGCTCGTGGAACCGTTCCAGCACCGACACCACCCGGTCCGCCCGCCCTGCCGACGACGGCGGGCTGTAGATGTCGTTGCCCATCAGATACGGGAGCCGCGCCGCGTCGGTATCCCCAAACCGCAGCACCACGCCTTCTACACCGGGCAATCGCCCCAGCAGGGACTCCAACGCCGCAGCCGACAGCTCCAACGCCTTAGGGCGCATTGGGTCCAGGACGTCTGCCCGGTGCCGTGACACCACCGCCGACTCGTGCCGCGTCACCACATCGCGTGGCAGCACGATCACGTCGTAGGAGACATACACCGCCAAGCCTGCTGCCCGAGCCGCCTCTGCCTGCCGCTGTACCTTCTCGAGGATGTGCTCTACCCACCGCCGAAGCTCCGGGTCTGCCACGTCGTCGGGCGACGCGATCCCGGACAGCGCCGCTGTCTGGTAGAGCACCAGTCCCGTGTACCCCAGAGCTGCGAGCTCTTCCGGCCGGTCGTACCTCGACTCGGCCTTTGGCTCACCGGGGTTCTCCAACAATGTCGCCAGCTTTAGCATGAACCACAGCCCGACGCCTTACCGCTGCAAGCCAGCCCGGAAGGCGAGACCTCTCTGGTCAGCAGCATAACCCTTCTGCGTGTCGGACGCGCAGCCGCCTTACCCGCTTTCTCATAAAGCGCTACGCGTATCCCAACGCGTCGAGGTCGTCCTCGTCTAATCCGTAGTGGTGACCAATCTCGTGAAGCAGTGTGATATGCACCTGACGCACCAATTCGTCATAGCTGGGCCCGGCCGTCCCGTGCAGCAGCGAATACCCCGCCAGCCGAATGATCGGCCCCCGGAACAGCATCATCCGGTCCGGCAACCGCCCGCTCTCCTCCACGCTCCGCTCCGTCAAGGGCACCCCCTGATGCAGCCCGCACAAGTCGCCCTCACCGGGACCGATCCCCATCTCGTCCAACAACCGCCGCGACGGCTCGTCCTCCACCACCAGTGGCACCTCCTCCAGCATCGCCGCCACCCCGGCTGGCAATACCGCCACCTCCTCGTCCAGCACCGCATCAAAAACCGCACGCAATCGCACCGACAACATCCGATCATTCTATTTCGCGCCCGACCCCGCCGGAGGGCATATGGCCCACCCGACGCGTCGCGGCTGTTCGACCCCACCTAAACTGCACCCGGCCGTGCGTGCTGCTAACCCCCACTTCTTCGACCAGACCCCCGAGTCTCTTGCCGACCTCCTCGCCGGCTGGGGCATGCCGCGCTTCCGCGCGAAACAGGTCCTAGACTGGGTCTACCGCAAGGGGGTTGCCGCCCCCCAGGCGATGACCAACCTCAGCCAGCGCGACCGCGACACCCTCGCCCACGAGATGACCTTCCTGAATGGCCGAGTCATCCGTCAGCAGACCGCGACCGATGCCACCCAGAAGCTCCTGATCGACTGGTCGCTCGCCGCGCTTGTCACACCCGACGCCGGCTGTTCCCTGAACAGCCTGACGGTCCTCAATGAGGGCTCGTCCGAATCCCAAACCGAGTGTGTCCTGATTCCCAGCACCTCCCGCGACTCCGGCAAGGCCCGCCGAACCGCCTGCGTCTCCTCCCAGGTCGGCTGCCCCGTCGGCTGCAAGTTCTGCGCCTCAGGCCTCGGCGGCCTCGACGCTAACCTCACCGCGGGCCAGATCGTCCAGCAGGCCTGGCAGCTCTCCCGGCTCGGCATTGACAAAGGGCTTGGACCGCTCACCAACGTCGTGTTCATGGGCATGGGCGAACCCATGGTCAACCTCAAGGCCGTGCTCCCCGCGCTGCATACGCTCGCCGCCGACTGGGGCATGAACCTCTCCGCCAGACGCATCACCGTCAGCACCGTCGGCGTCCCCGCGGGCATCCGGCGTCTTGCCACAATCGACCTCCCGGTCACCCTCGCCATTTCCCTCCACGCCCCCAACGACGACCTCCGCAAGCAGATCATCCCCTGGGCCGAGGGCGTGACCATCGACCAGCTCGTCGACGCCGGCCGCGACTACTTCACCCAGACCCGCCGCGAGATCACGCTCGAGTACATCCTGCTGGGCGGGCTCAACGACCAACCCGAGCACGCCCACGAGCTCGCCGCCGTGAGCAAACGCCTCCGCTCCAACATCAACCTCATCCGCTACAACGAGGTTGCGGGGCTCCCGTTTGCCCGCCCCCACGCGGACGATGTACACCGCTTCCAACGCATCCTGACCGATGCGGGTCGAACCACCCACATCCGGGCCAGCCGTGGCCGGGACATCGCCGCAGCCTGCGGCCAGCTCCGCCACGAGAGCAACCCCTCGACTACCACACCCGCCTGACCAGCTGCTTAACGCCTATGGCAACCGTCACCGACATCATGGAGCAAGCCTCGCAAGCCTTGGCCGACATGCGTTACGCCGACGTGGAGGCAGGATGCCTGGAAGCGCTCCAGCTCGCCCGCTCTGAAAGCGACTGGCGGCTCTATCGCCGAATCGTCCTGCCGCTGCAGGAGGCCCGCCGCGGCCGACGCATGAACGCCTCGGATCGATCGGTCCGTCTGGGCTCCACCGGCCTGCCAGCTGACCCCGATGCACTGATCGCCACGGTCCTCGATACGGGGCAGCGGCCCGACGACATTAACCGCCCGGGCTGCCTGATCCTGACTCGGCCCCACACCGTCGAGCACCTACGCACCCTGAGTGCCGCCGCGCACACCCGCGGCTTCGACATGGAGTTCCTCCTCGCAGACAACCCCGCAAAGGCCGAGACTTGGCGCCTAACCGCGGCTTCCCAACCCGTGATCGAGACCGCCGTCGAACGACCTCCCGTTCCGATCGATCAGTGGCTGACCAGTGTCTCGGCCCGTCACGCGTTCATCGCGCTGTCCGAAGCGCTCGGCAACGCCGCGATCGCGTCTGTTGATGCGCCGCTAGGCTCGGTGGATCGCCTGCACAAGCTCGAGCACCTCGTGGCGGCCGTCCCGGACCACGAGCTGCTCCACCAGGCCCTGCTCGCCGCCGCCGATGCGCTGGCTCAACCCAAACCGGCGATCGGCTCCGAGGCCTTTTCGCCCGCCTGTCCTAACCTCCCCGACGACCCATCTGCCACGTGAGTGAACCCGCTGCCGCCACTACCCCAAGAGTTCCTCGCAAGCGCCGGTCGAAGCGGCGTCTGCTCCTCTACACCCTGCTGATCCTTCTGGGGCTCGCCGCCATCACCGGCTTCGCGCTCTACCGCATGTGGTCGTCGCTCCCCGCCGCGTGGAGTCAGATCACCGCTCAGCTCGATCGCCTGTCTACCGAAGAGAAGCAAGCGCTCAGTGACGCCTTTGAGAAACGCTTCGTCGGCGAACTCTCGACCCACTCCGACTACGCCGACGGCGACGCCGTCCACGCCGCCCTCGCCGGCGACAAGCCCACACCCCCGCTGCTCGGCGACGTACGCACCCTCCGCGTCGGGCTCGACGAGCTCAACGCCTACCTCGAGACCCACCTGCCCCGACTCTTAGAGAATCAGGGCACCGAGCTACCCAAGGAGATCGACCGCATCCTGGTCGGGCACCGCGACGGCAGACCTCTGGTAATGGTCCACATCAGAGCGAATCAGGTCGATCAGGTTTTCACGTTCGATCTCGATGTGGACGTGCATGATCAGCAGCCCGACACGCTGCGGATCCGTAGTGTCGAGGCCGGGCAGCTGCCCCTGCCCCGCGACCGCGTCCGCCGAGAGATCGCTGCCCTCCCGGCCCTTCAGGGCAATGCGGAAGCCGCGGCCTTCCTGGATGACCTGTTTACAGGACGAAGGCTCCCGCCCGTCATCGACGTGATCGACGACGACTTCGCCGCCGAACTCATCCGCTTCACCATCGATCAGAACGCCATCCAACTCACCCGCCGTATCGTGCCCGCGCCCGCCGGTGACCCCTGATCGACTACTCGCCCCAGTACTCCGCGGCGTTCCTCGCCGTCTCTTGGATCCGCACCCGTGTGAGCTCCGGCAGGCCTGGCTTCAAGCGATCCCAAACCCACTTGCAGAGCATCTCCACGGTCGGCACCTCGAGCCCGGGGATGTCGTTCAGATACGCGTGGTCCAGCTCGTCCTCGATGGGCTTGAGCATCGACTTGAGGTCACCGAAATCGACGAAATACCCCTTGGCCGGATCGACCTCGCCCTCGACGAGGACCTCGCCGTGGAACGCGTGGCCGTGCACGTTGCGACACTTGTGCCCCTCGGGGAACGTCGCCAGCGAATGCGCCGCGTGAAACTCGAATGTCCGGGTCAATCGCACCTTCATCGGACCCCACAATCTAGCACACCCACCCGCACCCCACCCCCCGCCTTGCTTTTAGCCCTGGGTCAATGATTCGGGGCCGTCTTGCAGACGATTCACACCCCCCGCGCCATCGGGTCCCAGATGATCTTGTGCAGCTGCGTCTGCACCCGCACCGGCAGCCGGTCTGCCAAAACCCATTCGGCCAGCTCCCGCATCGCCAACCCCGCGACCCCGCCGATCTGAACCGTCGGGCTCATCGGGGCGGCCGCGCTCATCAGCAACGCCCCCACCCGCCCGGCCAGCCCGTGCTCTTTCATGACCGACTTCGCCCATTCGTAGTCCGCCCGATCCGTCACCACGAACTTCACCTCGTCCCGCTCGTTCAGCCATTTGATGTTCGACCAGAGATTCTTCTCGACCTCGCCCGAGCCCGGCGTCTTCAGGTCCATGATCCGGATCACCCGCGGATCGCAGGCGCCGATATCGCACGCGCCCGACGTTTCGACCAAGACGGTCTTGCCCATGTCACACAGCCGACGCATCAGCTCGTGCACCCCCCGCTGGAGCAAAGGTTCCCCCCCGGTCACCTCCCAGAGCTCACACCCCCCGCTAAGCCTCTGCCCCTCCTCGATCACCGCCGCGATCGCCCGCTTGTCGCCCTCGTGGAACGCGTACTCGGTGTCGCAGTAGTTGCAGCGCAGGTGGCAGCCCCGCAGCCGAACGAAGACGCACGGCAGACCCGCCCACGTCGATTCGCCCTGAACCGAGTAGAAGATCTCGTTGATGTAGAGCGCCGGCTCAGGCATGCTGCTCCACCTCCGAGAGCCAGCTGGTCACGGTGCGCCCCGTGCCGGGCACGACCCAGCCCGGTGCGATATCCGCCAGGGGCTTGAGCACAAACCAACGCTCGGTCATCCGTGGGTGCGGCACCTGAAGATCACGCATGTCCACGGTGTTCCCGCTGTAGAGCAGCAGGTCCAGATCAAGCACGCGCGGGGCCCAGCGCTCACGCTCGGCCACCGAAGGCCGACCGAATGAAGTTTCAATCTCTTGCAGCTGTCCTAGCAATCGACGGGGCGTCAGCGTCGTCTGCACCACGCACACCGTATTCATGAAGTCCGGCTGCGGCACCGCGTCCTCGTTAAGCAGCACCGCCTCGGTCTCTACGGGCTCCGCCACTTCATCCAGCTCAACCCCGCTGATCCGCCCGATCGCGCGAACCGCCTCAGCGATCGTCTGACGCCGATCCCCGAGGTTCGCCCCGATCCCGATCGCAGCGGACACCGGCTCGGCCATCGCGCTTACCGCCTGGCCCCCGGGCCCAACGGCCCGCCCGACACGCCCGAGCGGCCATCACGATCACCCACCAGCTCGGCGTTGGTCTTGAACCGCCCGATGGCCTTGAGCAGCTGATCGACCTGCATGACCGGGGCCATGTTCATCAGCCGACGCCGAAGGGCTGTGACCGTATCGAGCTCCTTCTCTGACATCAGCCGGTCCTCATTCCGCGTGCCGGACGCCGCGAGGTCGATCGCGGGGAACACGCGTTGCTCGGCGATCTTCCGGTCGAGGATGACCTCCATGTTGCCGGTGCCCTTGAACTCTTCGAAGATCACCTGGTCGCCGCGTGAGCCGGTATCCACCAGGGCGGAGGCGATGATCGTGAGGCTGCCGCCTTCCTCGAACTTCCGCGCGGCCCCGAACAGCTGCTTGGGGATGGACAGGGCTCCGGCGTCGAGACCACCCGAGAGGGTGCGCCCGGTGTTTACCAGGCCTTGGGCCGTGTTGAATGCCCGACCCAGCCGGGTCAAGGAGTCCATCAACACGACGACATCCCGGCCCTCCTCGGCGTGACGCTTACAGCGCTCGATCGCGTTGATCGCCAGGCCGACGTGCCGTTCGGGTGGGTGGTCGTTGCTGGACGCCCACACCGTGCACGGGACGTTCCGTCGGAAGTCGGTGACCTCCTCGGGCCGTTCGTCGATCAGCAGCGCGTACACCTCAACCTCGGGGTGGTTTTTCTGGATCGCAAACGCGATGTTCTGCAGCAGGGTGGTCTTCCCCGCCTTCGGAGGCGAGACGATCATGCCGCGTGTGCCGTAGCCGATCGGGCAGAACAGGTCGATGAGCCGACACGCCGGCGGGCAGTCCGGGTACTCCAGCGTCAGCCGGGGCTCGGGCATGATGGTCGTGAGGTCATCGAACTGGTGGACCGCTTTGGCGTAGTCTGCGGGGTCCATGCCCTCGATCGACGTGATCTCTGCCACCCGGCGCGCTTTGGGGTCAATCATCTGCAGGCGAGACTTCTTCTTTTTCTTGCCGCCGCCCTGACCGCTGCCGCCGAAAGGCTTGCCGAGCTTGGCCTCGATCTGCACTCCAGCTCGCAGGCCCAAGCGTTCGACGAGATGCATCGGCACGACCGGATCGGTGGGTTCCGCGACATAGGTCTCGTCGAGCTGACGGATGCGCCCGTCGGCCTGCAGGCCCAGTTCGAGTATGCCCGACGCGATAAGCGCTTCTCCGCTGTCGCCCGAGTCTTGCTCGACGGCGTCAGGCTCGGGGTTCGACTGGACCGCGACGTTGCCATTGACCTCGGTCGGCTGCGTCCCCTGCCCGTTCGACCCGCCGTTGGCGTTGCCGCCTCCACCGCTACGCTTCCGTCGGCGACGCCGACGACGCTTGGGTGGCGACGCACCGTTGTTGTCCGCGGCTTCCGTTGTCGTTTGTTCTTCGCTCAATGTCGTTCTCTCGGTGTGCAACCTGATGCGTGGGGCCCTTCGGGGGCCTCGCCCGGCGGTGCGGCACACCTCGCACCGGCCACTCCTGCTCCGATCTGTCTCCACGGGCGGTACACCCCGGCCCGTCTCCCGCCATCACGCCCTTTAGGGCTCATTGCAACAACCGCATCCGCCTTTGCTTCACGCCGGCCTGTACGGCAGGCCGTTCCGTCTTCATTGACGCTTCAAGAGAACGATGACCTCGTTTGGCTGCGAAACCCAGTTGATTTGGCTTACCGACCGTCGAGTCAATGCAGCCATTTGCATCGATCGATCGCCGGGGCCGTCATGCCGGGTCGTACAGTTTCTCGCAAACGCTTCGGCAGTTCGTCGGCCGATTCCGGGAAACACAGGGGTTAAACCCATCGTCCCGGCTTATCCACGCATTGCCCAGCACACTGGGCTCACCCGCGGATGGGGAAAAATCTCAGTTGCCACCCAGCTACCATATGTTGTACCTCTTGTATCGGGTCAGATCAAGTCGCGTGATAATAACTCCGATCAAACCCGCTGACTGCCGTCGTGAGACGGCTCTCAGACTCGCCCCAGCTTGACACCAACCCGCCTGACGGTTTATCAAGCCTGTCTCTTCCTCACTTTCCAGAGAACGGCTCCATGAACAGCAACGACTCCCGCCTCGTGGTCCAGCAGGACGGCGACGTCACCCGCGTCGGCTTCCTCGACCGGAACATCCTAGAAGAAGCCAACATCCAGCAGATCGGCGACGAGGTCGCGGCCGTCATCGACGGCCAGGCCAGTCCGAAGCTCCTGCTCAACTTCGAGTCCGTGGAACACCTCTCCTCGGCCGCTCTGGGCACCCTGATCACGATCAACAACCGTATCCGCGAGAAAGGCGGGCAGCTCCGCCTCGCCAATATCGACCCCCAGATCTACGACGTGTTCAAGATCACGAAGCTCAACAAGCTCTTCCAGATCCACGACACGGCCGAAAAAGCGATGGGCAGCTTCAAGTAAGCCGTCCGGACCAGACGCCCGCCCCGTCCCCGACGGCACAGCCTCTGCGATGCCCACCCCCCCACCACCCGAACCCCGCGCCGACCACCGCGTCATCCCCAGCACCTCCTCTGAGGCCACCGCGGTCCTCAACCAGATCATGGCCGATGTCGAGGCCGCCGACTACCCCAAAGACTCCGCCTTCGCCATCCGGCTCGCCCTCGACGAAGCCCTCGCCAACGCCGTCCGTCACGGCAACGGCGGCGACGCCTCCAAGACCGTCACCATCGAGTGGACCATCTCGGACCAAAACGCGGTCATCACCGTCGAAGACCAGGGCCCCGGTTTCATCCCCGACGACGTCCCCGACCCCACGCTCGACGAAAACCTTACTCGGCCCTCCGGACGCGGCGTCATGCTCATGCGGGCCTATATGGACGAAGTGGCCTTCAACAAGGCCGGCAACCGCGTCACCCTCAAACGCCGACGCGACCCCTCCCCCGCCACTACCTGATGAGCTTGCCAAAAAACCTTGGCCCACGGCCGACCACCGGCTAAACTTGCCGCACTCGACCCCTCCCGAGACCCCGATTTTGTGTCCCTCTGAACCATCCGCCGCTCCAACCGCGGCCTCTGACCAACCCTCTTCCGACGCTGAACCCGGCGGGCCTACCGAGGCCGAGCCTCCCCAAGCGGAGCCCGGCCTCAGCCTCACCCTGACGACCCCAGTGGATGACCCCGACGCGCTTTCGTCGGAGGACCAATCCTGGCTGCGCGATCGCTTCCAAGAGGCTCTGGCGCACCTGGACATCACGCAGGCCACCCTCGCCTTGCATTTCGCGCACGACGATGAGATGGCAGAGCTCCACCAACAGTACTCCGGTGTGCCGGGGACGACCGACACACTGACCTTCGATCTCCGTCACGACCCGGGGGCGGCGCTGCATGGCGACATCGTGATTGGCTTGGACGTGGCTGCCCGGAGGGCCCGCACCTTGCCCCACGACACCAAGCACGAGCTGCTGCTCTACGCCGTCCACGGCGTCATGCACCTGCTCGGCGAGGATGACACCACGCCCGATGCGTCGCACCGGATGCACCAACGCGAGGACGACACCCTGACTGCTATCGGCGTCGGGCCGCTCTACCACGCCACGCGATCCGTGTCTCGGCAGCCTGCGGAGTCCTCCGCGCAATGATCACCCCCGCTGTCCTCACCGCCGCCGCCGCCTGCCTGCTGGGCTGCTACTTCGCCGCCTGTCACGCGGCGCTCAAATCGTTCTCCCGCAAGCGGCTGGTCGATCGGCTCGACGCCGCCGACAAGCCCGGCGAGAAGATCGTCGAACGGCTCCTCGAGCGCCGCCGCCGGCTCATGCTCCTCACCGCGATTCTGCGTGCCGCGATGACCCTTGTCGTCACCCTGGCGGTCTACTATGCCGTGAGCCTCCAGGTGGCCGGCCGGCTCCACACGCTGCTCACCCTGCTGCTCGCATTCCTCATCGCTGGCGTCCTCGTCGCGCTGTTCTGCGTCGCCATCCCCATCTCCTGGGCCCGCTACCGACGCGAACGCCTGCTATCTTGGTCCACTCCCGTCCTGTACTTGCTTGCGCGGGTGTTTGCACCTCTGACTCGCCTGTTCCTGGTGGTCGATCCGGTCATCCGCCGCATCTCCGGCCACGACCTCGAGAAGACCGAAGACGATCTCTCGGACAACGTCCGCGACGCGATCGAAACCCACGAGCAGCACGACGCCATCGACGAGGACCAGAAGCAGATGCTCCAGGCCGTTTTCGACCTGCCCAAGACCAGCGCGGGGGAGGTCATGACGCCGCGCACCGAGGTCCAGGGCATCGAGATCGAAACCCCCCTTGACGAGGTCAAGCAGTACATCATCGATGTGGGCCACTCGCGGATCCCCGTCTACACCGAGTCGATCGATCAGATCGACGGCATCCTCTACGCCAAGGATCTCATCGCCTACGTCGGCGACGGCGAGCACTTCGACATCCGCAGCCTGCTCCGCGAGCCCCGCTTCGTCCCCGAGAGCAAGTCGCTGGTCCAGCTCCTGGCCGACTTCCGGGAGACCAAGGTCCACATGGCGATCGTCCTCGACGAGTACGGTGGCACGGCCGGCCTGGTCACCATCGAAGACGTCCTCGAAGAAATCGTGGGGGAGATTCAAGACGAATACGAGCCCGAGTCCGACGAACCCGCCATCACCCCCGAGGGCTACGGGATCGCGTCTGTCGATGCCCGTGTCGATATTGACGACCTGGCGGACCATCTCGGCTTCGACGTCCCGACCGACGCCGACTACGACACCGTGGGCGGCTTCGTCTTCTCCCAACTCGGGCACATCCCCGATCCGGGTGAGCACTTCGAGTTCGAGTCGTTCCGCTTTACCGTGACCGACGCCGAGCGCACCAAAGTCCTTCAGGTCCGTGCTGAGCGCATCATCGACGAACACGCCTCTGCCGAAGCTCGCTAGATCGTCTGGCGCGGAGGATCAGTCGCTGGCCCACGCGAACTCGCGAATGGACACGCCATTCGCCGAGGGCGATCCACGCATCTCCAGCCGAAGAAACCGCGCCTCCCCCCGCCACCCCGGTGAGACGTTCATCCAGCCACGAGCGCCCCGCCAAACCGCCCATCCCCACGCCTCGGGCTCCGTGCCCCAGACGACTTCAGGCACGCCCCCCAGCAACGCGAGTCCACGGTCCACCTCGTAGTTCATTACCCCATCCGATGCCATCGGCCCGCTCCCCCATACCGTCACCCGGGAGCCGTCCCACGCCCGCTCCGCCGGTCGCGAGGGATGACTTGCCGACGCTCTTACTGCCCTGACTCCTTCAAGCCCCGACAACACGACCCAGTCTCCGCCCCGCGGCTCGGACCGCCCCGATTGTCCCGTCGCGCTCGCGTCGGCTTCTCTCGATGTGGGCGACAAACCCTGATCCTCGGACCCCTTCGTCTCGCTGCCGCTGCGTGCGATCCCCCAACCCACGCCACCGCCGACAACCACGGCCAGCAACCCCGCTGCAACAATCCAACGCAGCCCGGTGGGTCGGGTGCCCCGCCGTCGACGGACCGGCACAGGCTTCACCCGTGCTTCTGGGACCACCACCGCGTCCAACGCCCGAGCCACCGCCGCGGCGTCGCCGGGTCGACGCTCTACATCTTCCCCTAACCCCGTCTCCAAGAGCTCCACCAACACCGCCGGTAGCCCAGGGCGCAGGCTCTCCAGGGGTTTCAATCCGATCCCTCGGTGCACGCGGGCCGCGTCCTGAGCACGCTCCAAGGCAAACGGCGGTTCGCCGGTGAGCACATACCACAGCGTCGCCAAGAGCCCCCAGGCATCTCCCGCGGGGCTGACCTCGCCACGTGCCGCCTCGGGCGACATGTAGTTCGGTGTTCCCGCCGCCTCCCGTTTCCCGTCATCGCCCCCCGTCGCCGCATCCAGCTCGGCCTCCATCCCCGCGATCCCGAAGTCCGCGACCTTGCACCGCCCGTGTCTCGAGAGCATCAGGTTCGCAGGTTTCACATCACGGTGGACCAGCCCTTGAGCGTGACCGACCGCGAGCCCTTCCGCCGCCTGCTGGACCAGTTTGCACGCCTCCTGAACCCCGAGGACCCCATCCCTCTCGACCCGCTTAGCCAGGTCGCCCCCGGACATGACCTCCATTGCGATGTAGACCCAGCCTTCCACCCGCCCCACGTCAAACACCTGTACGATCCCGGGATGCGCCAGGCCCGCCGCCCGCCGGGCTTCCTCCAGCGTCCGCCGACGCACCGCCCGCCCCGCCTCGCCCTCCGGGAGCCTGACCAGCTTCAATGCAACCCGTCGTTTGAGCGTCGTGTCCGCCGCTTCCACCACGACGCCGACCCGCCCTCGCCCCAGCTGCCGTTTCAGCCGGTACCGACCAAAACGTGTCGGTAGCCGTACCCGCGCACGTTCCGGCGCCCCTTCGCCGGGGTCCGACTGGGGGTGAACCCCTGACTCGCCGCTAGGACTGGCCCCCATATCCGAACGCATAACTCCATGTTACGGCATGCAACCCATCACTCCACCCCTCAGCCCCACACCCGCTCATGGTCTCATCAGCAGCCGACATCAAACGTGAGAAAAGCAAGAAATGATCTGAAGTGTGCCAATCGCATGTCACAGGCTAGCCGGGGTTAAGCCTCGTCATGGATACGCTGCGGGGTATGTAACAAAGTGTTACACACGACAACATGCCGGTATCAGTTATGCGTATCATGGCGTCCAGTTGGACGGATCAGCCGTGTTAAGGCGTCAAAGTCAAGCTCAATCAATTACTTCGGTCAAGTGCTGACATGAGTATCCGATCCGGCAAGAATCCGACCCTACCGCGGCAAGTTCCGCGGATGCCGTCGCTCGGCGATCCGTACTACCGCCTGATCAATCACCTCTGCCACGACCTCCGCAATCGTCTGCCAGCCGATGGCGTCTGCGGATGGGCCCATCCCCAGCCGCCCGGCACCGCTGTGAGCGGACTGAGCATCAATCACACCATTGATGCCGAAACCCATCGTCGTGCCGCTATGAGCCTGATCGAAGCCCCTCCGTTCACTAGCCAGCCCCTTCATGAAACCCATTTGGAGCCCACGGCACTGCACGGTCAAACCGCCGCCGACGGCTGGCTCCGTGGATTTCCGGCCCGGGTCCCCGGCTTCAAGCCCGTTCACGCCTGGCTGGTCCGTGCGCCATCCCGCATCGCCCCCGCCGCGGATGCCCCCGGCACGGCAGCCCGGCGTGTCGAACTCGTCTTCCTCTCTACCGCGCCACAGGCCAGCCATCTGCCCCAGGCGATCACGCAGCTCATCCCGGAAATCGATCTCGCCATCCAGACCGCCTGGCCGTCCCTCGAATCCGATCCGCCTGATCTCGCAGACTTGGTGGCCGCCGGTTCCATCCTCCCGGCCGAGGTCCGTTTCCGCCGCCTCTCCGCCACCGAGATCGTCATCGCGACTTGGCTACGGACACCAGCCACCGAACGCCAGATCGCCCAAGCCCTGAAGCGCTCCCCCCACACGGTCCACGCCCACGTCCGCTCGATCTACAGCAAGCTCCAGATCAACGCCCGCCCGGAGCTCCGCGAGCTCTACCAACAGCTCCAAACGCCGATCCCCGATCCGCTGCCCACACTCGACCACGCTAGCTAGCGCGGGCTTGATCAACCGTCAGCCCGCCTTGAGTCCGACCCGTTCCATTACGGCTTGGAGGTCCGCCCACACGCGCTGCCGGTTCTCTTTCGTGTAGCTCCGCAGCAGGAACGCCGGGTGGAACGTCGGCATCAGCGGGATCGGTGGGTTGACCCGCTCGAGGCTCTGCCACTGCCCCCGCAGCCGCGTGATCCCCGTCGCTGTGTCCAGGAGGCTCTTCGTCGACGACCCGCCCAGCGTCACGATGGCCTTGGGCCGGATGATCTCCATCGCCCGCACCGCATATGGCATGCACACGGATGTTTCTTCCGGCGTCGGTGTCCGGTTTCCAGGCGGCCGGAACTGCACCGTGTTGATGATGTAGACCGACTCCCGCGACAGCCCCATCGCCCCGATCATCTTGTCCAACAACTCCCCCGCCGGCCCCACAAACGGCCGCCCCAGCCGGTCCTCCGTCTCCCCCGGCGCCTCCCCGACAAACATGATGTCGGCTTCCACCGACCCCTCCCCAAACACCAGTTTCGTCCCCGGTGGCTGGAGCGCCTTCACTCGCTCATCCGCCGCCAACTCCGCCTCCACCGCCGCCAACGCCCCCGCTCGCTCTCCTACCGGAACCACCACGGACTCCCGCACCGCCGCAAACATACCCCCTTGATCGCCACCCCCGCGAGGCGCTTCGGCTTCAGCCGTGCCGCGTGCCCCCGATGCCTCCAGCTCAACCAGAGCCTTCTCTCCCACCGGCAACGCATCCACGCCCAGAAGCCGCTCCGTCTCCACATGCTGCCGCAGCACCCGATGCCATCGCCGATCATCCATCCCCGCATCCTACCGACATCGGCACGCCCCTCTGCTACCCTCGGACTCATGCCCGCCCAAACGGCCCCCGACCCCGAGACCCTACTTAAAGCCCACTTCGGGCACGACGCCTTCCGGCCCCTCCAACGCCAGGTCGTCGACGCCGTCCTCGCCGGGCGGGACACCTTCGTCCTGATGCCCACTGGCGGCGGCAAGTCGCTCTGCTACCAGCTCCCCGCCGTGGCGGACCCGCCCGATGCCGGGATCACCGTGGTCGTCTCGCCTCTGATCGCCCTGATGCAGAACCAGGTCGACGCGCTCAACGCCAACGGCATCCCCGCGGCCTACCTCAACTCCACACTCGACCCCGAGACCGCGTACCACACCGAGCAGGACGCCCTGGCCGGGAAGCTAAAGCTGCTCTACCTCGCGCCTGAGCGCTTGTTCGCCTCGGCCGGGCAGCGGCTGCTTGGGAACCTCCGGGTCGCCCGCTTCGCCATCGATGAGGCCCACTGCATCTCCGAGTGGGGCCACGACTTCCGCCCCGAATACCGCATGCTCGCACGGCTCCGCGAGGATTTCGCCGGCCGATTCAGAGACACGCCCATCGTCGCCCTCACCGCGACCGCAACCCCCCGCGCCGCCGACGACATCCTTAGCCAGCTCAACCTCAACGACCCCGCCGTCTTCCGCGGCGACTTCGAGCGCCCGAACCTCAAGTACGAGGTCCGTCCCAAGCGCGGCTACCAAGACGCCATCATCGACTACCTCTACGCCAACCCTAACCACGAAGGGATCATCTACTGCGGTTCTCGAAAAAAGTGTGACGAGCTTGCAGAGAAGCTCCAGAGCTATCAATTCGCCGCACTCCCCTACCACGCGGGCCTTGAGCCCAGCGAACGCGAAGCCAACCAGCACGCCTTCATACACGGCGATGCAAGGGTCATCTGCGCAACGATCGCCTTCGGCATGGGCGTCGACAAGCCCGATGTCCGTTTCGTGATCCACGCCGACCTGCCCGCATCGCTCGAGGCTTACTATCAAGAGACCGGGCGTGCGGGACGAGATGGCCTGCCCGCCGACTGCATCTTCTTCTTCTCGGGCGGAGACCGCTCACGCGTCGAATTCTTCATCAACCAGAAGGAAGACCCCAAAGAGCAGGAGCACGCCCGCTGGCAGCTTGATCAGGTCATCAAGTACGCCCACTGCACCGGCTGCCGGATGATCCCGCTGCTCGGCTACTTCGGCGTCGATCACCCCGGTGCCTGCGGCCATTGCGACAATTGCCTGGCACCCCCCAAGCTCGAAGACGCCACCGAAGACGCCCGCAAACTGCTCTCCACCGTCGCCCGCACCGGTCAACGCTTCGGGCTCTCGCACCTCATCGACGTCCTCCGCGGGTCCATGTCTAAGCGCGTTACCGACCGCAACCACCAGGAGCTCTCGGTCCACGGGCTGGGCAAGTCCAAACCCACCGGCCACTGGCGGGCCCTCGCCGAGCACCTCATCCACGAGGGCCACCTCGGCCAGACCGGCGACGAGTACCGCACCGTCTACTTCACCGACTCGTCCACCGCAGTGCTCAAGGGCGAACTCAAGATCGATCTGCCCGTGTCGCGCGTGGCCGCCGCGCCCAAAGCCCCCAAGTCCAGCGACGCCCCAGAGCTGACGACCCCCGAGTCACGCGCCCTGTTCACCAAGCTCCGCGAACTCCGCAAGCAACTCGCCGACGACCAGGGTGTCCCGCCCTACATCGTGTTCGGTGACGTCACCCTCAAAGCACTCGCCACCAAACGCCCCAGCAGCAATCAGGAACTCCTGGCTATCCCCGGGATCGGGCAGACCAAGCTCGAACGCTATGGGCCGCCGTTTGTTGAACTGATCCGGAACGCAGATTAGGGCTTACAGCTAGCGGATAAGACCTCAATCGCGATGCCCGAGTACCTGGCGGACGGGTGCTAGGTCTTGGCGGTTCATCCTGGCAGCTCGAAGTGATCACGCAGATTGTCGGCAAACGCCTGCATCATCGGCGGCCAGGCGGAGAAGCTGTAGGTTCGGCCACGGTGGGACTGTTCGGCATCGGTTTCGGCACGGGCCAGCTCCGCCGTGCGCGTGATGGCCGTGAGGTGATGGTTGATCGGTTCTTCAAGCTCGACACGCCGTTGGGCGTCATCCTGGTAGAGACGCTGAGCGGCGAAGAGGTAGGCGAGCATGGCGTGGCCCCGGAATTCAAGCTCGCGTTGGGTGACCGTGAGCTTGAAGCGGTAGTAAGCCCAGGGCTCGGCCGGGACCCTGTCACGGAGCGTATCGAAGCGGGCGATGCACCGAGCGAGGGTCTCGCGTGCCTCGGCGAGCGACGCGGTCTTCGCCTTAATGCAACGCGGGTGACCATGCCGGAGCATGTGATACTCCGGGAGGAACACGGGATCGTAGACATGACTAGACAAGCCGTGGTGGAACGGGTTGGCGGTGCCCCAGGCGATGCCGCTGTCGGCCCCGTCGTGATCGCCGGTTAGCTCGGCGGTGTGGTCGTCGTAGCGGCGAGCGATCTTGACCGGCAGCCCTTGCCCGCCGTCTTGTCCACCGGTGGTGCGGATGATCGGGACATGGCTGCGGAGATCGCCGAACGGTTCGTGGCCGATGTAGAGCGCCTCCTCGAGCACGCCACCCGTTGGGCGGAATACGGCGACCAGCTCGTCGAGCGGAGCGTCCGGCCCGAACGTATGGGCCGCCCAACGCTTGAGTGGTTCGGTCACGGACGCATCACCCATCAGCGATTCCTGCATCCAGGCCGCGTACGACCAGAGGTGCGACTCCTGTACCTCACCGTAGATAGTGCCTTGGTAGTTCTGCGTCAGGTCCCAACCCCGGTTGCAGCGTAGGGTCATGCCATGCAGGCCCTTTGTCCCGAGCGGCTTGAAGCGCCTGAACAAGGCATCGGCCAGGCAGGCCGCGGGGCGGTTGGTCAGGTAGTACTCGCCGGCGAGGTCCTCTTCAATGATCTCGCGGTGGGGCGCAAGGTGTCAGATGAGCGGGTCACGGATACCACGCAGAATCCAGTCGCGTGGGCCGTATTTGATCATGAGCAGGATGTCATCTGGGAGCTCACGCAACACTTGAGCCATCGCGGCGAGCTGGGCCTGATAGGCAAAGGATCGGACAATGAGCCGTCGGCCGTGCTGCTTGCAAACGCGATGCACGGTCCGGCAGATCCGGTCAATCATCGCCGGGTCGTCGATCCAGGTGCTGGTCTCGGCCACCGTCAACGCAAGCGTATCCGCTTCCGGAAAGACCTCGGTCAGCAGGGCGTGATAACGGTCAGCCAAGGCTTCGAACACCCGGTCGTTCGACAGCTCCAGGGGGCCGTCACGGTCCGGGTTGTGGTCCTCGATCTCCCGGACCCAGAGAACCAAGCGATAGCCCAGCCCACGCAATGCTTGTAGCTTCCCTTCGGCAAACAAACGCCGGCGTGTTTCCCGTAGGCCATCGGCTTGATTAATAGGTTCATCGGGTTGCAGCCCGAGTTCGCGGCGGAACTGCGGATTCTCGGTCTGGAGTTCTACATGGTTGAAACCCAGCCCGGCCGCGAGCCGGCAGAGTTCCAGATCGGGATTTGCCTGGTGGAACGAGATGCAGCGGAAGTCCATACGGCAAAACCAACTACGCTTGAGCGAGACAACAAAGTGCGGAAGACAAAGCCTATATTACGACGCGAAGCAAAACCGGATCAGGTTAATAAAAAAGAACCCTCCCAGCAGTTAGCTGAGAGGGTTCATAAAGCCGGCGATGACCTACTTTCCCGCGGTGGCAGTATCATCGGCGTGCTGGGCTTAACGGCCGTGTTCGGGATGGGAACGGGTGTGACCCCAGCACTATGGTCACCGACAAAGGCGTGGATCGCGGTTAAGCGACCAACGCCACTGGTTCGACAGTGGCAGGTTTTGATGGTTGGGCGGTACGAGAAACGAGCCGGGTTGGGAGCTTGTTTCAAGTGATCGGATCAGACGATCAGATCGTTTTGCTGATTGGTGTAACACGCTCATGAGCACATGGGCAGTGTCTGAGATCAACCCGTGGCCGGGCCCAATGCAGTTTGCATTGGGGATCGGCATGGGGTCGGAGTGACCAAGTCATCGACCGTTAGTACAGCTCAGCTGAGGACATTTCTGTCTTTGCACCTGCTGCCTATCAACCGGGTGGTCTTCCCGGGGTCTCTCGGCCAAAAGGCCATGCACACCTCATCTTAAGGGGGGCTTCCTACTTAGATGCTTTCAGTAGTTATCCCTGCCGTACTTAGCTACCCGGCGATGGACTTAGCAGTCCAACCGGCGCACCAGGGGTACGTCCTTCCTAATCCTCTCGTACT
>JBCDIM010000019.1:0-56610 GCA_038749105.1 Planctomycetota bacterium | reverse complement strand
GTGCTAACGAAGGCGGCTTGGCCGGCGTCGTTAAGGGCGGGGTTGCCGAAGCCGGAGAAGGAGCCGTTGTTGTCGGGTGCGGCCTGTCCTTCCCGGGCGAGTTGGGTGAGGCCCCCGGAAGAGCCGTCGCTTCGGAAGATGCCGAAGTCGTCGCTGGACCCGCCGGCGGTACCGGTGAGGGTGCTAACGAAGGCGGCTTGGCCGGCGTCGTTGAGGGCGGGGTTGCCGAAGCTGGAGAAGGAGCCGTTGTTGTCGGGAGCGGCCTGTCCTTCCCGGGCGAGTTGGGTGAGGCCCCCGGACGTGCCGTCGCCGCGGAAGAGGCCGGAGTTATCGCTGCCCCCGCCGGCGGTGCCGGTGAGGAAGCCGGTAAAGGCGGCCTGCCCGGCGTCGTTGAGGGCGACACTGCTGTTGAAGCCGGAGAAGGAGCCGTTGTTGTCGGGTGCGGCCTGTCCTTCCCGGGCGAGTTGGGTGAGGCCCCCGGAAGAGCCGTCGCTGCGGAAGATGCCGCCGTTGTCGCTGGACCCGCCGGCGGTGCCGGTGAGGGTGCTAACGAAGGCGGCTTGGCCGGCGTCGTTGAGGGCGGGGTTGCCGAAGCCGGAGAAGGAGCCGTTGTTGTCGGGTGCGGCCTGTCCTTCCCGGGCGAGTTGGGTGAGGCCCCCGGAAGAGCCGTCGCTGCGGAAGATGCCGAGGTCGTCGCTGGACCCGCCGGCGGTGCCGGTGAGGATGCCGAAGAAGGCGGCCTGGCCGGCGTCGTTGAGGGCGGGGGCGCTGTAGCTGGATAAGGAGCCGTTGTTGTCGGGTGCGGCCTGTCCTTCCCGGGCGAGTTGGGTGAGGGCCCCGGACGTGCCGTCGCTGCGAAAGAGGCCGGTGTCGTCGCTGGACCCGCCGGCAGTGCCGGTGAAAGAGCCGAAGAAGGCGGCCTGCCCGGCGTCGTTGAGGGCGGGGCTTCCTAAGCCGAGGAAGGAGCCGTTGGCGTCGGGGGCGGCGTCGCCGATAATGGCGAGGATCTCGGTGGACTGGGCACGGGTGGCGGGGGAGAGCGCGGCCGCGGTCAGGGCGGCGAGGAGCGCGGTGGTCCTGGTCCGCAGCGCGGTGCTGGAGCGTGGCATGTGTGGGGTTCCCTTCCTCGAGACGGTGAGCCGGTAAGCAGGCGGCTGTTGCGGCACGTTTATTGATTGTTGCCGATTGAAACTAATGGAAACCGCGTAGTCTGCCAAGCGCTCTTCAGCAGAAAGGGCTTGATGCGGGGTGTGAAGCCGCACTTTTGGAGGTCACGCACGGGGCTCTACACACTAATCATTAGAGGGATGTTGCTAGACGGGCAGGCTGAAGCGGGTGGGGAGCCCGGGTTGGAGAGAGGGGCGGTGGGCATGGTGGGTAAGCCCAGGGGTGGCGACCCCCGGGCTTTATGGGGGGGCCCAAGAAGATGTGTTACACGGGGGTTGGGGTATTGGCCGAAGCGTGGTCCATGGCGGCGCGGTGGAGCAGGGCGTGGCGGCGGGCAAGGCGGGGGCGGTCGTCGGCGTAGCCGCCGCCGATGACGCAGGCGGTGGGGATGCCGTGGTGGCGGCAGGTGTCGATGACGTAGCGGTCGCGCTGGTAGACGCCGTCGTCGGTGAGGTCGAAGTAGCCGAGCTTGTCGTCGCGGTGGACGTCGGCGCCGGCGTCGTAGAGGACGAGGTCGGGTTCGACCTGTTCGAGCAGCCAGGAGAGGCCGCCGCGGAAGCCCCCGGAAGTGTCGTCACCGTGTTGGAGGAGGTGGAGGTATTGCTCGTCAGTCATGCCGCGGGGGAGGGGGACGTCGAGGTCGCTGGGGGGTTTTTTGAGGGGGAAGTTGTCGGCGCAGTGGAGGGAGCAGGTGAAGACGCGGGGGTTGTGGGCGAAGAGGGTGGCGGTGCCGTCGCCGTGGTGGACGTCGAGGTCGAGGATGAGGACCTGGTCGACGCGGTTTTCGTTGAGCAGGGACTGGGCGGTGACGGCGAGGTCGTTGAAGATGCAGAAGCCCGAGCCGAAGGCGCGGTGGGCGTGGTGTGTGCCGCCGGCGCAGTTGACGGCGAGTCCGGGGGTGAAGTGTTGGGGGATGGGGGGTGGGTGAGCGGGAGAAGCCGCGCAGAATCCTTCGGCTTCTGCGGGCTTGGGGGGGGAAGGTGTATTGAGGGCGAGGTCGGCGGTGAGTCTTGTGCCGGCGACGGCGGTGGTGGTACGGGTGACGAGGCCGGGCGACCAGGGGAGGCCGAGCTTGCGGATGGCGTTTTTGTCGAGGGTGCCGTGGCGGAAGGCGTGGATGTAGTCGGGGTCGTGGACGGTGGCGAGCAGGTCATCGGTCGCGGGAGCGTCGGGGGCGAAGAAGTGGTCGGGGGTGGCGAGGTGGGTATTGAGGAGGTGGTCGCGGATCATGCCGAACTTGGGCATGGGGAAGCGGTGGCCGGGCGGGAGTGGGGTGACGTAATCGGGGTGAAAGACGAACGGGACCATCGCGGGGGGATGGTAGGCGTGCGGGAGGGAGAGTTCGGGCAGCGCGGACCCACGGACGGCGTCCGTGGGCTTCTGGGTAGGCAAGTGGGATTTTGTGGGTGGGGTGGGCGGGGTGGGTGGGGTCAGGTTTGGCCGAGCCAGGATTCGCCGGCGGCGGACTGGGCCTGCTTGAAGGCGTCGCGGAGGCGGTCGACGACCTGCTGGCGGAGGGGGTTTTTCTGGACCGACTCGATGTTGTTTTCGGCGTTGTGGGGGTCGGTGGTGCCGACGATGGCGGTGTGGACGCCGGGGATGGCGAGGGTGAATTTGAGGGCGATCTCGGGCCATTCGAGCTCGATGTGGCCGGAGTACCCGAGCTGGTTGGGGGTGATGCCCATCTGGTTGAGGCGGTCGTGGTAGGTCTTGGCGTAGGAGCGGTACATGCCGCGCTGCTTATCGAGCGGGTTCCAGGCGGCGTTGGCGATGGGGCGTTTGGCGATGACCCCGATGTCGTGGGCGATGCAGGCGGGGAGGACGGCGTCGATGTTGTGCTGGTCGCAGATGTTGATCGAGGTCTCGATCACCGCGATATCGGGGAGGGTCGCGGCGTAGGCGGCGGCCTCGTTGTCGCCGGAGTAGCCAGCGAAGCGGACCTTGCCGGCCTTGACCGCGTCCATGACGGCACCGAGGGCGTCGCCCTGCTCGAGGATGCTCTGCTTGCAGGAATGCAGGAGCATCACGTCGATGTGGTCGGTCTGGAGGCGCTGCAGCGAGCGGTCGATCGTCGCGGCGATGGCTTTGGGGTGCCAGGTGTTGTTATCGACCTCGGGGAGCTCGACGCCGCCCATGCCGCACTTGGAAACGAGGACGTAGTCATCGCGGCGGTCGCCGATGGCGTTCCCGATGGACTCCTCGGAGCCCTTGTAGGCGGCGGCGGTGTCGATGAGGTTGACGCCGTGGTCGAGGAGGTAGGTGAGGATCTCGGTGATCTGGGCCTGCTGCGTTTCGAGGAAGCCGACGGGGGCGGCGCCGAAGCCGAGCTGGCTGACGGAGAGTTCGGTTTTTCCCAGGATGGTCTTGGGCATGGGGGCAGCATAGCCGATGCTAATTGGGGCTTGCGGGGGTTAAACCTCCGGGGCGATGAGGGTTTGGTGAGCAGGCACTGGGATGGATCGGGTGGATGGACCTGGGAACGGTTGATGAACGGGACTGAATCGGCAGACCGGCAGCGTCACGCGATTGTCGCGGGGTACGGCCCCGTGGGCCGGCTGACGGTCGAACGGCTGGAGGCGGCGGGGTTCCGGGTCACGGTGGCGGAGATCAACCTGAAGACGATCGAGCGTCGGCTGGATCTGGATCGCCCGGTGATCTTTGGGTGTTGCACGGATGAGGAGGTCTTGACGCGCGCGGGGGTGATGGAGGCGGACGCGTTGATTATCGCGGTGCCGGAGGAGTCGGTGGCGTTGGAAGCCTGCCGGTTGGCGCGTCGGCTGCGGCCCGACCTGTTTATCGCGGTACGGGCGAACTACCTGTCGATGGGGATGCTCTGCCAGCAGGCGGGGGCGGACCGGGTTGTGGTGGAAGAAGTGGTGACCGCAGAGGCGATGCGTGACGCGGTCGCGGGTGCGCTGCTGCCCGAGACCACCGAGGCTTGAACGTCCGCGCGGGCGGTCAGGGCGTGGCCTGCAGGGCGAGCTGTGTGGAGACGACGTCGTCGATGGCGTCGATGAGCTGATCCTGGAGCTGCTTCATCGCACGGTTGCCGGATTTCGGGGCGAAGTTGTTGAGCATGATGCTGAAGGCCACGACGCGGGTGGGCGCGGTGTTGGACGGGTCAGCGTTTGAGGTGGGGTAGATGAGGTAGCCGGAGATGCAGGAGGCGGAGATGTGGCTGCCATCGACCTTGCGGGAGATGAAGCCGGTCTTGGCGTAGACGTCGGCGGAGAGGCCGCGATCGAGGCGTCGGCGGAGGGTGCCGGACTCGCCGCCCTCGGCCAGGGAGGCGACGTAGGCATCGCGGAACTCATCCCGCTGGTACATGGCGATCAGCAGCTCGGTGAGGACCCGAGGGGAGACACGGTTGCGGTGGGAGAGGCCCGAACCGTCCGCGATCTGGACCCCGGCGGTGCGGACGCGCCCGGTGAGCAGCTGTGACATGAAGTGGCGGATCGCCGCGGAGCCATTGGCGAACGAGCCGGGCGTGCCGGTGAGCTCGAAGCCCATGCGCTTGAGCAGGGCTTCTGCATAGAGGTTGGCGGAGTCCTGGTTGGTGCGGTCGAGGACCCAGGGCAGGGTGGTCCGGAACTTCTGCAGCGGTGTGCCGGTCAGGACCGGGGCGTTGGGGGCGATGCGTTCGACCGCCCCGACGGTGATGCCCCGCTGCTGGACGCGGTGACGCAGCAGTTCAGCGAAGACGACCGACGGGTCGTGGACCGTGACCGAGGCGCTGGTTCGGCTGCGGACGGTGCCGCGGAAGGTGAAGGTGTTGGTGCCGGGTTCGCGGCCGATCCAGAAGCCGTGGCGGGAACCGGTACGGGCGAGGTTGGTGGTGCCTATCGCGGGGTGGAGCGGATAAACGGTGACGCGCGGGGCAAAGCCGTTTTGGGTCGGGCTGGCCCGGACGTCGATGACGTTGTTGAAGAAATTCAGCCCCGCGACCTGGGCACAGTAATCGCGGTCGAGCTGATCGCGGGGCCAGTCGGGGTGGATGAACTGCCGGTCGAACACGCGGTCGTCGATCAGCAGGACATCGAAGCCGGCGAGGCCTTGAGCCTGGGCGTGATTGACCGCGGCATCGACCCAGCGGTCGAGGACGACGTCGGCGTTGAGGCTGATGTGGTCGTCGGCGGGCCGGTCGGCGTTGAGCTGCTGCTCGAGCCGGAACAGCAGCACGGGGTCGGCAAACGCGGGGTCGCCGCCGCCGCGGACCAGCAGGCGGTGGCGGGGGTCTTCGGCGTCGGGGGGCAGGTGCTGGAGCTTGGTTTCGAAGACGAAGTCTGGGCCGAGCCGGGCGAGGGCTGCCGCGGTCGTCAGCAGCTTCATGTTGGACGCGGGGATCATCGGCTGGTGGGCATCGATCTCCGCGAGGATTTCACCGCTGCCGACGTCCCGCACGCTGATGCCCGCGACGGTCTGCCGCAGGTCGGCCCCGCCAAGCACCTGACGCAGCCGGGTCTCGACATCGGCGTGAGTCGCGCCGCTGGGCCAGACACACGCCCCGATCACCGTCAGCGCCACCAGCGCACGACGCCACGCCGGCCGAGATAAGCCGCTGAGGGTGCCGTGCGGCACGCGGTTTGAACAAGTGGGGCGGCTTGCGCGCATGACTGAGAATATCGACCTCTTGACCTGTTGAGGCCCAATCTCAACCCAACCCCGAAAGGCCTGTGAGTTATCGCCGCCAAACACCCGCCATTACCGGCCGTCAGGCCTGCTGTTCACCCGGATCACGACGCCCAATAAGCCCAGCGCCGCAGCGACTCGAGCCGCAGCCGCTGCGTCAGGGTGTCCGCCGCAACGAGCACATGCTGCTTGGCCGCATCGGCGTGGAACCAGTAGCGTTCCTGACGCCCGTCTTCGTAGGCCACTTCGAGCTCGTAAGCCTCGACCGTCCCGATCGGCAGCTCCAGCGTCGTCTTGCCCGACAGGCGGACGGTGGCGGCGATCGGCTGAACCGGCGACCACTTGGTCGTCGTGGCTTCGGGCACCACCCGGAGCTGAAGGTCGGCGGGGGCCTCGAACGGGAAACCGCGGAGCACCAGGGTCAGCGCGTCGTGGAAGACCACCGGCGACTCGGCCGACAGCTCGACCCGGCCCCCGTCAACGCCCTCTTCCGGGAAGTAAGACGACTGGAACCAACGCAGACTCGAGCCGTCGACAACCGCGCTCTTGAACGTCGCGCCGCAGTCCTCGTTGCTGCCCATCTCGACCTTGACCGGGGTCCGGCCATCGATGCCGACATAGGCCATCGTCGAGAAGTGGTAGGTGTAGTTCTCGGTCGGGACGTCTTCACGAGCGTGGTGCTTGAACACGCGTAGCGGGCTGCCCCCGCCCCGCCAGTTGGCCTTGGTTGTGGTGGAAGGGGCATAGTCCTCGGCATTGGTGAAGAGGCGAGCGGTGAACGTCCGCGGGGCCCCGTAGATCAGCCGCGTCGCGGCATACCGGGCGTCCTCGACCTGGCCGTCGTTCCACACCGCGTCACGGGCCCAGGCGTTGTCCAGCCCGCTTGGCCCGGCGACCGCGGGTGCCGACGCGGGACCGGTCAGCGTCGGCACGGCATCCAGTTGGGCGGACGTGTCCGCGCCGCCCGCTTCGGTCTGCGTGCAACCCGCCACCAACAGGACCAAGACCATCAGCACACCCGGAGCGAAGACCCCGACCCACGCCATCCTCAGGGGGCTTCGGTCATCAGCGGCAGGCCCATCATGTTCGGTCAAAAAACGCATAGTTCTCATCCTAGGCAGGGGGACTCGGCCTCGACGACGGCATCCCCTCGCAAGACCCACGAACCCAAACACCGCCAACGGGTAACCCCAGACAGCCCCCGACTATTCCCCTGATCACTCCCTCAGGTCGAGCCCCAAAGTCTAGCGAGTCAACCGATCCCGTAAAGACCCTGGTAGGCCTCGATCATGCGGGACTCGGTGAAGTTCGTCAGGAACCGGGCCTTCGCCGCAGACGCGAAGCCCGCCCCGGTCTTTTGGTCCTTCAACACCGCCGCCAGGGCAGCGCCCAACGCCTCGTGATCGCCCGGCGGGGTCAGCAGCCCCGTTCGGCCATGCTCGATCAGCTCCCGGTTACCCCCCACGTCCGTCGCCACCACCGGCACCCCAGCCGCCATCGCCTCCAGGATCGTCACCGACATCCCCTCCGACTTCGAGCTCAGCACCGCCGCGTCCGCCCCGGGCAGCAGCTGCCGTGCATCGTCCCGCACCCCCGTGAGCACGACCCGCTCCTTGAGCCCCAGCACCCTCACCTGCTGCTCGATGAACCCCCGCTCCGGCCCATCGCCCACCAACACCAGCCACGCGCTCGGCACCGTCTTCAACAGCTCCCCAAACCCCCGAAGGCTCAGCGCGTGGTCTTTCACCGGGTGGAACCGGGCCGTGTGGAACACCACCGGCCCCTCCATCGGCA
Source organism: Planctomycetota bacterium (assembly GCA_038749105.1). GTDB lineage: Bacteria > Planctomycetota > Phycisphaerae > Phycisphaerales > Phycisphaeraceae > JBCCOW01. The sequence continues at coordinate 49,020 of JBCDIM010000019.1, read as the reverse complement.
AACCCAACCGCACCCGCGCCTCGGTTCGCGTGTACGCCGCCGGCGTCGGCTCGGGCGTGATCCCGTTCGGCACCACTTCGACGCCACCCACCAACCCCAACCGCAGCCCCTCCTTCTCTTCCACCGCCCGCTTCACATAACCCGACACCGCCGTCACCGCATCGCCCCGCCTCAATAACGTCTTGTTCACCAGCCGACGCTTCCACCCCACCACATCCGGCACATGCCGCCCGTGCTCCGTAAAGATCACCTTCACCCCACCCGCACCTCTCAACCGCTTCCGCGCCATCGCCGCGTAAAAGAATGGCGTGTACTGATGCGCGTGCAACACCGTCACGCCCCGCTCCGCACACGCCCCACGCAGCCGACCGATCAGCCGTCGATCCACCCCCGGCCGCCGCTGCAAATGCACCACCTCAAACCCGTCCCGCTGCAACTCCTCCCCGATCGCCCCCACCCCGTCCAGACAGAAATACACCGTCTCGATCCCCCCACCCTGGTCATCCCGCCCCACCCGCGGCACCCCCCTACCGATCGCCGCCGCCAACACCTCCGCCCCCGCCCGGTCCAGCCGGTGCAGCACTTGCCCCACGACGGCTCTCCCCGCTTCTGAGCTTTGACGGCCGAGCGTGTTCACTACCCGTTCCATCGACCCAACCGCCCGCCTATTCCCCAGAACTTACACCCGGAGTGGACTGAAACAACGGACATCAATCGACTAGGTCACGGATTTCAACCGAAGACACAAACGCCGTGAATTCACTTTCCGTCAAACCAAAGCCCGCGGCAAAAAGCACCATGTCGTCGTTGATCACGGTGGCCTGAAAATTGGGGTTGCTCTGTTTACCGAAATTAAGAAAATCCCAACTGGCTTGGTTTGCTTGCAAGACCGAGTGAAGGCCTTCGGACTTGCCGCGTTCGTTGCGTTGCTTGAGTATCTCAGTGGCTTCGACAAAGCCAGAGGACTCCGGCGTATGGGTCACCAAACGGATCCAAGCATCTGTGAAGGACATGGTGAGCACCTGTCTGTGGGCCACGTCCGAGTCCTGTTTCAACTCAAAGTTGGGTAGGATTCCCGCAGCCGATACAGGTCCCTCATCAAGTGTAAATCGCACCAATTCACCATCAAAACGATCGCCGCTGCCCAGCGTACAGCCGGCAGCCAAAAACATAACGAGCGTAAGCGATAGAACAAAAGCTGTGCTAACTAATCGCATCGATGGCTTTTTGTTTGTGCCTTCGTACCTCTGCGGTTCAACCCGTCACGCGAAGACCTCGTCCGCGACCTGGCTGTCGAGCTGGTCGACGATGCGGGCGTAGTTGTCTTCGGTGGAGCTTCGGCTGTCGACGGTCTTGATCGAGTGCATGACCGTGGTGTGGTCGCGGCCGCCGAAGTAGCCGCCGATCTCTTCCAGCGAGAACTGGGTGTGCTTGCGGGCGAGCCACATGCAGATCTGGCGGGGCTCGGTGACCGACTTGTGGCGGCGCTTGGACTGCAGGTCCTGGAGCTTGACGCTGTAGAAGGTGGTGACCGCGTCGATGATGCGGTCGAGGGTCACGCGGTTGGTGCGGGGGGCGGGCGGCTCGCCGAGGGCTTTGCGGACGGTGTCGAGGTTGAGCTCGGCGTGGTTGAGCTGGAGATGGCCTTGGAGGGTGTTGATGGCCCCTTCGAGCTCACGGGCGTTGGTGTCGACCCGCTTGGCGATGAACGACAGGATCTCCTGGGAGAGCCCCATCGAGCGGAGCTCGGACTTCGCCTGCAGGATCGCGAGCCGGGTCTCGAACGACGGGCGGGAGACGCCGGCGACCAGGCCCCAGGAGAACCGGGAGATCAGTCGTTCTTCGAGGTCGGGGATCTCGTGCGGCGCGGCATCGGAGGACAGGACGATCTGCTTGCCCAGGCCGTGCAGGAAGTTGAAGGTGTGAAAGAACTCTTCCTGCGTGCGTTCTCGGCTGGCGAGGAAGTGGATGTCGTCGATGACGAGGATATCGACGTGGCGGTAGCGGTCCTGGAAGGCCTTCATCTCGCCGGCCTTGACGCAGTCAAGGAACTGGTTGGAGAAGGCGTCGCAGGAGACGAAGACGATCTGGGCCTCGGGGTTGTGGTTGAGGACCTGCTGACAGATGGCCTGGAGCAGGTGGGTCTTGCCAAGCCCGACGCCGCCGTGGATGAACAGCGGGTTGTAGGCCTCGCCGGGCTGATCGGCGACGGCCTTGGCGGCGGCGTAGGCCAGGTCGTTGTTGGGGCCGCGGACGAAGTTCTCGAAGGAGTAGTCGGGGGAGAGGACGGTCTGGTCCTCGAGCGGGCCGTCGGCCAGGCCGTTCTTCGGCACGCCGTTCGAGGTCGTGCTGGGTTTGGCGGTGGGCGGATTAACAAACTCCACGGCCACAAGGGCGCCAGTGATCGCCTGGGCGGCCTCCCGGAACGGTTCCCGGCACTGCCGCTGGAGGTAACGCTGCTGGATACTGGTGGCGGCCCGGATACGCAGGAGCCCGCCGTCGAGGGTCTCCGGTTCGAGTTTCTCGAACCACTGGCGGCAGAGCGTGGCGTGGTGCTCGGCCAGATAAGACATCATGTCGCGCCATTGCGCGGGTTCGAGATGCTTCATGGCGGGGCCAAGGCCACGGTTTGAGGCCGTGGGGCTTGCTCGTCTTTTTCCACGCCCCGCGACATGACTTTGCCGGGCGTCTCCCAGGGACCAATCACACCCACGAACGGGCGGGTGTACACCAGAATGACGCGGCCTCCACTCCTGTCGGAGCACGGGCACAAATGCGTCTATCACGCGTCCCGTTGCGGCGCCACACCAACACGACAACCGTAACGCACAACGCTTCACGCTGTCAACGGACCGACCCATAAATACAGCAAACCCCTAGAAAACAAGCGTCAAACCGCCCTGCCGCAAGAGCTCTACCACGCGGGCCAGCGCGAACGCGGTACCATGGGTCTTCACTGAATCCCCCTCACGAGGTCACTATGCCCTACCCGTCGTCCACACCGCGATTTACACCCCCCGCCCTCGCCACGGTCTCCGTGCTCCTGGCCGTCGCCCTCGCGTCCGCCGCGTCCGCCCAAGCCACAGCGCCCGCAACAGCACCCGATGTTCCCGCCACCGCGCCGGCCACCCAGCCCGCCCAGGCGAACCCCATCGCCATCATCAACACCAACAAGGGTGTGATCCGCGTGGAACTCCTGGCGGATGCCGCTCCCAAAACCGTCGCCAACTTCATCGGGCTCGCCACGGGCACCAAGACCTTCACCAACCCGGCATCGGGCGAGCCCATGAAAGGCAAGTTCTACGACGGGCTGGTGTTCCACCGCGTGATCCCGAACTTCATGATCCAGGGCGGGGATCCGCTCGGCACCGGGCGGGGCAACCCAGGGTTCCAATTCGAGGACGAAATCGACGCCGACGCCCTGGGCCTCAATGAGGTCAAAGCCTTCGACGAGAACGGCCAGCCCAACCCCGTTCTGGGTATCCGCTCCCAGCAGCAGTTCCAGCAGACCGTGATCCTGCCGGTTTATCGCGAGCTGGGCATCACCAGCCAGGCCACCTTCGATCAGAAAAAGGACCAGCTGCAAGCCCGCGTAGACGCCCTGATCGCGACCGGGACCGTCAAGGACGTCTTAGAGCTCCAGGGCTACCAATACATCGAGGGGCTGCCCAGCCAAAAACCCCTCCGCGGCATGCTCGCGATGGCGAACGCGGGGCCCAACACCAATGGCTCGCAGTTCTTCATCAACGTGGCCGACACACCCTGGCTCGCCGGAAAGCACACCGTCTTCGGGCGCGTGCTGGAGGGCATGGAGGTCGTCGATGCGATTTCGACCGTGCCGACCGACCGAGAAAACCGGCCCAACGAGCCGGTGGTCATCGATTCGGTAGTGATCGAGTAGCCGTCTGCCTCGATGCCGGGCATTGGCGCGCTTTTTGTGGAAAGCTCGTGGGTTAGCGCGCGGCAGCGCTCAAATCGCGCTAGCTTCAACCGCTCTTTGACCAGCCAGCAATCGGACACCCCTCCGCAAATCAGGGTTGATGGGCGCGGGATCGCGTCTTTCGACAGGCGAGGCAACGGTTTGTGTCAGCTTTCACAATACAGCTAGAACGATTGTAAAATATTTATTTTAAAATACTTACATATTTCTGTTTGAGGATATCCCCAAAGCGCCACGGTAGATTACTAAGAAGAAGAGATTTATTTCTCTCTTCACTTGATAAGAAGCCTCCGTCCGATCTGACAGGGGGCGGCTCTCAACGGGCCCGCTGAAGAGAGCGGGGCCGAACCCCCTGGCATTGTGGACAAGCGACCGTTGCGCGGGCGGCAACGAGGCCTTGGACCAGGATTTCTCCACAGGCCGGGCAGATCTGGCCGGCTCGGCCGTAGACCTGGTGTTGGAGCTGGAACCCACCCGGTTGGCTCCGGGCATCGGTGTAGTCACGGAGGCTGGACCCACCCGCCTGGATGGCTTCTCGCAGCAGGGGCGGGGCCAATTCGGCGATCTGCCAAGCCTGAGCCCGCGTCAGCCGGTGTGCTCGCAGGATCGGGCTGAGTCCGGCCCGGAACAGCAGCTCATCGACATAGATGTTCCCGAGGCCCGCCACGACGGTCTGATCGAGTAGCGCGGCCTTGAGGTACCGCTTGGTCCGCTTCAGGCTCCGGATCATGGCCTGGGCATGCTCGGGCTGATCGAGGTTGAGGGCATCGGGGCCCAGAGATGACCAGCGCTCAGCCCGCATCAAAGCAAAGCTGGGGTACACCCAGGCCCCGCCGAAGCGTCGGGGGTCGTGAAGGATGAGTCGGCCCGCTGGGAGCTGCAGGACGAGGTGGTCGTGACGCTCCTGGGAACCAATCGCGACTCCGGGACGTCCGGAAGAGGGATGGAATGTGAACCGGCCGGACATGCCCAGGTGGATCAGCAGGCAAGGCCCGGCTGCATCGGGCCCGGTGAGCAGCGCGAGCTGCTTGCCGTGGCGTTTGAGCCTGGTGATCGGCTGACCGACCAGGGCATCCGGTGGGGCGTCGGGGTGGGTTCGGGTGTAGCCCGGGAAACGGTCGTGGACCGCGGTGACGGGTTGGTCGAGCGCAAGAGGCAGCAGCGAGCGTCGCAGGGTTTCGACTTCGGGCAGCTCAGGCATGAGGCAAGCGTAATGCAGCCGGGGCGTTGGATTGAGACAGAAGCCGGGCCGGGGTGGGGCACCGGTATACTCCGGGGGGTGGTGTGTGGCAGAATCCCGAAGCGGAGTTTTTGATTAATGACCGATACCCCGACCGCCTCCACGACGCCGACCGACCCCATTGCCCCCGACGAGCTGATCGCTCAGGTGAAGGAGGCGGCCGATGCGGTGAAAGAGCAGGTCGGCCGGCTGGTGGTGGGCCAGAGCGATGTGGTCGAGCAGCTGATCATCTGCTTGTTCACCAGGGGCCACGGCCTGCTGGTCGGGGTGCCGGGGCTCGCCAAGACGCTGCTGGTCTCGACGCTCGCCAAGAGCCTGAGCCTGGAGTTCAACCGGATCCAGTTCACGCCGGACCTGATGCCGTCGGACATCACCGGGACGGAGGTGATCGAGGAAGACAAGGCGACGGGTGAGCGGCGGCTGCGGTTTGTGAAGGGGCCGGTATTTGCGAACGTGATCCTGGCCGACGAGATCAACCGGACGCCGCCCAAGACGCAGGCGGCGCTGCTCGAGGCGATGCAGGAGGGGCAGGTCACCGCCGGCGGTCAGGACATGGCCCTGCCCAAGCCGTTCTTCGTGCTCGCGACGCAGAACCCGATCGAGCAGGAGGGGACGTATCCGCTGCCCGAGGCGCAGCTCGACCGGTTCATGTTCAACATCAAGGTGGGCTACCCCAGTGAGCGGGAGGAGCTCGACATCGTGCGTCGGACGACGCGGCGCGGCACCCAAGAGGTGGAGCCTGTGCTGACCGGGGAGCGGGTTTTGGAAGTGCAGGGATTGATCCGTGATGTGCCGGTGGCGGACCACGTGATCCAGTACGCGTTGCGACTGGTGCGGGCCACGCGGTTCCCCGAAAAGGGTGCTCTGGACGATCGGCCGGACTTCTTGCAGAAGTACCTGAGCTGGGGGGCCGGGCCGAGGGCGAGCCAGAACCTGGTGTTGGCGGGCAAGGCCCATGCGGTGCTGCGGGGTCGGACGCATGTGACGACGGACGACATCTCGGCCGTAGCGCTGCCGGTGCTGCGTCACCGGGTCCTGGTGAACTTCGCAGCCGAAGCCGACGGGGTGAGCACGGACGATCTGATCCAGCAGCTGATCGAGTACATCCCGGCCGATCCTGCACGGGATCGAGAAGCCGAAGCCGTGTTGCGTTGAGTGGTGAGACCGCAGAGGCGCGGAGCCGACTGAGGCCTGCGCTGAGTAGTCGGACATGAAGGGTCCCTGGCGATTCCCCCGAGTTCTGTACAGATTGAGGATTACCTGGACCCCAAACTGCTCGCGCAGGTCTCGGCGTTGGACCTGCGGGCACGCATGGCGGTCGAGGGCCTGATGTCGGGCACCCACCGCTCGCCCACGCAGGGCGTCTCGGCCGAGTTCGCTCAGCACCGGCAATACGCGGTCGGCGACGACACCCGCTTCCTCGACTGGAAGGTCGCCGCCAAGACCGACAAGCTCTACCTCAAGCAGTTCTTTAAGGAGACCAATCTCGACCTCGCGATCCTGGTCGATACCTCCGGGTCCATGGCGTTTAAGTCGCAGGGCAAGGGCTCGGCCCCGTGGCGGAAGTTCGATTACGCGGCAACCGCGGCAGCGGCGCTGGCGCATCTGGCGATCCACAAGCAGGACCGTGTGGGCCTGACGATTTTTGACGACCAGGTCCGGCAGGCGACCCGGCTGTCGAACAACACCAACCACTGGCGGACGGTGACCGCGGCCTTGTCGGCGGCGGATGTCGTCGTCACCGAACAGGCGATGGGTCCCGACGCGCCGAACGTGCCGGGCCGGACCGACCTCGCGTCGCTGTTCGATCAGATGACCGCCAAGCTGGTGCGCAAGAGCCTCGTCGTTCTGATCAGCGACCTGTTCGATGAGTCGGACGTGATTGAACAGGGACTCGCGAAGCTCCGCTTCCGGGGGCACGACGTGTTGATCCTGCACGTGATGGACCCGATGGAGCTGACGTTCCCCTACCGCAGCTCGAGCGAGTTCTGTGGGCTCGAGGGCGAAGGGCGTTTGCCGGTGGACGCGGTCGCGCTGCGGAAGGCCTATCTGGACGTGGTCGAGGCGCATCTGGAGAAAGTCGAAGCATCCGCCCGAGGGTTCCGGTTCGACTATGTCTTGCTCAAGACCGACGAGCCGATGGGCCCGGCGTTGTCCCACTTCCTGGCGAGGCGGAACGCGTTGATCGGGAAGCGTTGAGATGTTGGCCGCTGCGTTGTTTACCACGGAGACACGGAGGTCACGGAGAGTGAAAGGGAGAGGCTTTGCTTTTCAGGGGTGGTCAGGATGGCGAGTGAAATATTTATTGAGGAGGTCTCCGGTTTGATCTCCGTGTCCTCCGTGCCTCCGTGGTGGGTAACAAGCCAAGCCCAGGTGGCGGGGCTGTGGACGACGCCGGGGTTGGCTTTGGCGGGGGCGTTGTTGATTGCGGTGCCGATCATCATCCATCTCTTGTTCCGGATCCGGCGGAAGCGGATGGAGTGGGGGGCGATGCGGTTTCTGTTGGAGGCGTTCAAGAAGCAGCGGCGTCGGCTGCAGGTCGAGCGGTGGCTGTTGCTGGTGGTGCGGTGCCTGGTGGTGCTGCTGTTGGGGTTGGCGTTGGCGGGTCCCATGCTGGGCGGTGCGGGCGGTTGGCTGGGCGGCTTGGTGGGCGGTGGAGCGGGCGGCCGGGTGGTGCATGTGGTGCTGGACGATGGGCTGAGCAGCGGGATGGAGGAGATCGGGAATCAGAGACGGCTCGAGGGTCTCAAGGCGCAGGCGATGGGGCTGGTCGAGGCTCTGGATGAGGCAGACCGGGTGGTGGTCTGGCGGGCGGGGGTGCCGGTCGAGAAGCTCGCGGGCGAGTCGGTGGGTTCAGAGGAAGGCCTGGTGGGATTGACGCCTCGGGAAGCGGTTGCCGCGATTGAGGGGCTGATGCCGCGTTACGGCGGGTCGGGGGTGGATGAGGCGTTGGTGAGAGTCAGCGAGGCGTTGGAGGCCGAGCGGGTCGCGCCGGGTCGGGCGGTGGTGGCGGTGTTCAGCGATTTCGCGCGGGGTGCGGGGTATCTGGGGGAGGCGGTGCCGACGGAGCTGGAGGGGTTGGGCCGACGGGCGAACCTGGCGTTGAGCCGGGCTGCGGGGGCGTCGTCGAACGTGCAGGTGGCGGGGGTGAGTCCGCGTCGTCGGCTGGTGGTGGTGGAGCCGGGGCTCTCGGCGACGGTGGCAGCCACGGCGGTGTTGCGTCGGTTTGGCGGGGTGGCCGAGCCGTTGTCGGTCCGCCTGCGGGTGAGCCTGCGGGCGGTGGACGGGGCTGGCGGAGACGGCGGCGCTGGGGTGGAGAGGGCGTCAGCGTTGGCGGAAGTGGAGCGGGTGGTTCGGCTGGCGGCGGGTCAGACCGAGTTGGTGGAGAATGTGGACCTGGTGTTGCCGGACGGGGAGGTGGTGTTTGAAGCCCAGGATGAGGGTGGGGGTGAGGGTGGGGAAGGCGGGCGTTGGTTGGCGATGGTGGCGGAGGTCGAGGCGTTGTCGGACACCGGCGGAGGGGCCGGTTCGGGAGCTGTGGGGCTGGATGGCCTGAGGGTGGACGACGCGGCGTATGGGGCGGTGGAGCTGCGGCAGCGGCTTCGGGTGGGCGTCGTGGAAGACGTGTCGGTGTCGGTGGGCGAGGCGGGGCTGCGGGCGGGCCAGTGGCTGGAGGCCGCGTTGGCACCGGGCTTGGGGGTGGACGGTTTTGAAGTGTCGGTGCTTGCTCCGGCGGGGCTGAGTGAGGAAGCGATGTCGCGGCTGGACGTGCTGATGGTGGCTCGCCCGGACCTGCTGTCGTCGCCGGCGTGGGAAGGGGTCGGGCGTTACGCGGGGGACGGCGGGCTGGTGTGGGTCTGGATGCCCAGCGCGGGGGCAGAAGGGGTTGACTGGGGATTCCTAGCGGTAATGCGTCAGCAGCTGGGGCTGGGGATGAGCTTTGGGGGTGAGACGTCGGCTGAGGTCGAGGGGGGGCGGCGGCTAGACGAGGGGGCGTTGGCGCCGCGGGCGTTGTCGTTGGTGGCAGCGGTGTGGGGTGACCTGGTTCGGCCGGTGCGGGTCAGCCGGTGGCTGCCCCTTTCGGTGGGTGAGGGTGGCGGTGAGGTGTGGCTGCGGTTGGCGGGGACTCCGGACGAGGAGGGGCTGCTGGTCCTTGAGCCGAAAGGTGATGAGGGCGGGGCTGTGCTGGTGTGCGGGCTGGCGTTGAGTCCGGGGTGGTCGAACCTGGTGACTCGGCCGATCCTGGTGCCGTTGCTTCAGGACGGGGTTCGGGGGGTACTGGGGGGTTCGGGGGGTGGGGGCTTATCGAGTCCTTCGGCTTCCGTGGGCGCGGGTTCGGTAGTGAGTGGTGAGCAGGTGGGCTTGGATCGGGGTGTCTACGGCACGGGTGCACGGGTCGAGCGGAAAGCGGCGTCGGCGGCACATGGGTCTGCGGATGACCGGGTGAGCGTGGAGCCGACCGATAGCGCGGCGGGGCTGGTAGCGGCATTGGTGGAGCCAGGGGTTTACGGGGCCGGCGACGGTAGTGGAGTGGATGGGCTGATGGGGTCAGACCGTGGCATGTTGTTCCCGGTCAACGTGGCGGCGGGCGCGGGGGATACGGGGGCGGCGGACGTGGAGCAGCTGGGGGCGTGGTTGGGGGCGTTGGGGCCGAGCCTGACGGTGGACGCGGAGTCGCCGGCGGGGGTGCTGTCGGCGGGGTTGGCGCCGCGGGACTTCGGGTGGGAGCTGTTGTGGGTGCTTTTGGGTTTGGTGCTTCTGGAGATGGTGCTGGCGCGTCGGTTTAGCCACGCGTCGTCGTCGGAGGGGGCGTCGGTGGCGCGGCGGGTGCTTGGGCACCTGCGGGGGACGGATGTGACCCATGGTGGGCTGGGCGGCGGGAGGAGGGGGCGAGCGGCGTGAAGCGGATTGGTGTGATCAGTGCGTGGTTGGTAGTGGGGTTGTTCGCCTTGGGGTGGACGGGGTTGGCGGAGGGGTCGTGGTGGGATTGGGCGCTGGGGTTGGAGGGTGGTGGTGACGGAGGTGAGACGGGCGGGGTGAGCGTGGGGGATGAGAACGTGGAGCTGACGTGGCGGTATCCGCTTCCGGGGTGGCTGTGGGTGTTGATCGGGCTGGGGGCGTTGGGGTTGGCGTGGGCGAGCTACACGCGGATGGTGGGGCCGAGGTGGGGGCGGTACGGGTTGGCGGGGCTGCGGGCGATGCTGCTGGTGTGGGTGGCGATCTTGTTGGCGGGGCCGGGGCTGGTGCGGACGGACGAGAGGGTGGAGAAGGACCGGCTGCTGATCCTGGTGGACCGGAGTGCGTCGATGCAGACGCGGGACATGGCGGGTGCGGGCGGGGCCGAGAGCCGGGACGAGCGGTTGCGGTCGGCCGTGAAGTCGCAGGCGGCGGTGTTTGGGCCCGAGCGGTTGGGGGCGGACCGGGAGCTGGTGTGGCTGGGGTTTGACGTGGGGGCGTATCCGATCGAGGGGGTGGAGGGTGTGCCGGCGGACGACAACGCGGCTGAAGCCGCGTCGCCTGAAGCGGGGGTGGTTTTGGATTGGGACGCTGCGGAGGGTGGGGTGACGCGGGTGCGGACGGCGATCGAGCAGGCGTTGCAGTCGGCGGCGGGTCGGCCGATCTCGGGGGTGGTGGTGATGAGCGACGGGCGGAGCCCGGAGGCGACGCCGGCGGGGTTTGTGGAGGGGCTCAAAGAACGGGGCGTGCGGGTGTTTGGGGTGGCCTTGGGGTCGGATGAGTTGCCGTTGGATCTGGCGGTGGAGTCGGTGACGACGCCGGGGCGGGCGTTTGTGGGGGACGTGGTGCCGGTGGTGGTGCAGCTGGAGCAGCTGGGGGTGCTGCCGGGGGATGGTCGGGGGATTGATCCGGCGCGGGTGGAGGTGCAGCTGGTGGATCCGCAGGCGGACGGGGCTGAAGAGGTGTTGCAGAGCGTGTCGCTGGCGGGTGGGCGGTTGGACGAGCCGGTGCGGTTGGAGGCGGTGTCGGAGGCGGTGGGTGAGGTGGACTGGCAGGTGCGGGTGGTGGTGGACGGGGTGGCGGTGGCGTTGGAGGCGGTCGAGGTTGAGGGGGGTGGTGAGGGTGGTGGGGTAGAGGGTGAGGGCGAGAGCGTTGAGGGTGGCGGGCGCACGGTCACAGACCGTGGGCTTCGGGGCGGGGTTGAGTCTGAGGAGCTGACGCTGGCGAACAACGTGGGGGCGGTGGACCTGACGCTGACGGACGAGCCGATCCGGGTGCTGTACATCGAGGGGTACCCGCGGTGGGAGTACCGGTACTTGGTGTCGATGCTCAAGCGGGAGGAGTCGATCAACTCGAGCGTGCTGTTGCGGACGGCGGGGAGCACGTTTGTGCAGGAGGGGGACACGCCGATTGTGCGGGCGCCGGTGACGGCCGACGAGATCAAGCCGTATGACGTGATCATTCTGGGGGATGTGGGGTCGGACTATCTGAGCGAAGGCCAGATGCGGCTGATCGCGGAGCACGTGGCGGGGAGCAAGGCGGGGCTGCTGTGGATCGGGGGCCCGCAGCACACGCCGGGGGGCTGGGTGGACACGCCGCTGCGGGCGCTGCTGCCGATGCGTGAGCCGGCGATGGTGGGTCGGCTGCGGTATGACCGGGGTGACGGCCGGGGGCTGCGGGAGGACGTGCGGATGCTGCCGACGGAGGAGGCGCGTCGGCTGAACGTGCTGCAGCTGATGCCGCCTGGCGTGGATCGGGAGGGCGGGGTGGTGGGTGAGGGGCAGGCGTGGCCGGGGGTGCTGCCGGAGCTGTATTGGGCGCAGAACCTGGGTCGGCTGATGCCGACGGCCGAGGCGTTGGCGGTGGCGGAGGGGGTGGCGCTGAGCGGGGGTGATGGGGAGCGCGGACCCACGGACTCAGTCCGTGGGCTTCAGGGCGTTGAGGGTGGGGCGCCGTTGATGGTGCGGATGCGTTTCGGGTCGGGGGAGGTGGTGTACTCGGCGACGGACGACACGTGGCGGTATCGGCTGGAGCTGGGCGAGCACTACTTCGAGCAGCTGTGGATCCAGGTGGTGCGGATGCTGGCACGGCAGCGGATCGCGACCGGGGGGGCGGGGGCGTCGGCCCGCTTGGAGGTGCTGCCCGAGCGGTTGAGCCCGGGGCAGACGGCGGTGGTTCGGCTGACGGTGGACGACGGGGCGTTGGCGGGTCGGTTGCCGCGTGTGGTGCGTGCGGTGGTGAGGCGGGAGGCGGTGGGCGGGCGGAACAACGCGGCTCAAGCCGCGTCGCCTCTTGGTGAGGTGCTGGAGGTCGTGGAGCTGCGTCGGGTGCCGGAGGGGTCGACGCCGGGGGCTCGCCCGACCCTGGAGGCGGTGTGGCGGCCGGGAGTGGTGGGGCGTTTACGGCTAACGGTGGAGGGGTCGGGGGTGACCGGACTGGACGGGGCGTCGGGGGTGGCGGTGGTGGTGGATCAGGACGACGAGCGGCGTCGCCCGGAGGCGGACCCGGCGCGACTGGTGCGGCTGGCCGAGGGGACGGACGGGGCGATGGTCGCGCTGGACGACCTGAAGGCGCTGGAGCGGCTGGTGCCGAAGCTGTCGAGGTCGGTTGCGGTTCGGGTGGAAGAGTCGATCTGGGACTCGTGGCTGGGGCTGATGGTGTTTGTGGGGCTGATTACGCTGGAGTGGTTGGGGCGGAAGGCGATGCAGCTGGTTTAGGGGGGCTTGCAGGGGTGTGGGGGTCGCGGGCATCGGGTTGGCCGCGTGCCCCGCGGCGGAGCCGGGGGCTAAAGGGGAACCGGGGGGGTTGGTTTGGCGTCTGGATGGGATAGGATTGAACGCTGCAACGGAAGGCTGATGTATGGCGATGCAAGCGGTGACGCGGGAGTTGGAGCGGGTTCGTCGTCGGGGCCGGGGGTTGCTGGTTTTGCAGCGGGTGCTGCAGGCGGCGGCGGTGCTGCTGCCGTTGGCGTTGATGCTGGGGCTGGTGGATTTCGGGCTGCGTTTGCCGGGGGTGGTCCGGCTGGTGGTGGGGGTGATGGTGTTGGGGGTTGCGGGGGTGTGGCTGGTGTCGCATGTGGGTCGGGCGATGCGGTTTGGACCGAGCTTGAGCGAGCTGGCACAGCGGGCGGAGCGGCTGTTTCCGCAGCTGGCGGGGTCGCTGGCGACGGCGGTGGAATTTCATTTGAAGCCGGAGTTGGTGGCGTCGCCGGCGATGACGTCGGAGCTGGCGGGGCGGTCGCTGGCGCAGGCGGAGTCTCGGCTACAGGGCGTGGAGCTGGGTCGGCTGATTAATCCGTCACGGACCAAGCGGGTGGGGGTGTTGGCGTTGCTGGGGGTGTTGGCGTTGGGTGGGGTGGCGTTGGTGTCGCCGAGCGCGGCGGGGACGGCGGCGGCGCGGTGGTTGATGCCGTTGGGGGGGACGGAGTGGCCGAGGCGTCAGGCGGTGGTGGACATGACGCATACCGTGGAGCGTGATGTGGTGCCGGCCCATACGCCGGTGAGTTTGCTCGCGATTGTGGATCGGGGGTATTCGGAGGGGCTGCGGGCAGAGTTGAGCTATCGGTTTGTGCTGCCGGGCGGTGACGGTGGCGAGCCGGTGTACGAGACTCTGCTGCTGGACGCGGACGAGACGGCGGCGGAGTTGGGTCTGGCTGGGATGTACAGCGTGGTCGTTTCGGTGCCGGCATCGGTGCGTCGGGCGTTGGATGGCGCGCGGGAGCCGTATGCGGTGTTGGAGTACCGGTTTGCGGCGGGGGATGACCAGACGGAGTGGTCGACGCTCCGGGTGGCGGCGCGGCCGAGGGTGTCCGCGGTCTGGGTGGAGGTGGAGCCGCCGGGTTATGCGGCGGGGCTGGTGGAGGCGAGGCGGGTCGAGATGAGCGGGCGGACGGATCGGGTGTCGACGGCGGGGGCGTATGTAGGCTCGTCGATGGGGTTTGAGGTGCGGTTTAACAAGCCGATGCCGGTGGGGGGTTTGGTGTTGGACAAGGTGCTGCCGGGGTTTGCGGGGGTGGAGGGGGTGGCGTTGGAGCCGGTATTTGCGGAGGGGGATAGCGGCATGGCGGTGGGGATGACCGCGGGGTTTGTCGTGGGGGACGAGGCGGTATTCACGCGGATTGAGCTGGTGGATGAGTATGGCTTGACGAGCAGTGGGTCACGGGAATACGTGGTTCGGCCGAGGCTGGATCGGGGCCCGACGGTGACGCTGGTGGAGCCGGCGACGGACGAGCAGGTGCTGGCGACGGCGTTGATCCCGGTGGAGGCGAAGAGCGAGGACGACATCGCGGTGGAGCGGTTGGGGGTGGAGGTGTTGAGGCCGGTGAAAGATACGGTTGGGGTGGAGTCGGGCGGGCCCACGGTCACAGACCGTGGGCTTCGGGAGGGTGAAGCCTTTGGAGATGGGAGCGGGGTGGGTGGGGTGCATCCGATGACGGGGGTGGCGATGGAGGCCTGGGAGCAGCCGGGGATGATGGTGGAGCCGATGGGGCGGACGGCGGTGGTGGGGTTTGATCTGGATTTCGAGGGGTTGGGGGTGGAGCCGGGGGATGTGGTGTTGGCGTGGGCGGCGACGCAGGACGTGTACCGGGATGGGGAAGGCCGGCCGCGGGTGGTGACGGAGACGCCGGTGCGTCGGCTGGTGGTGATCACGGAGAGCCAGTTCGACACGATCCTGGGGGCGCGGTTCGGGTCGATGCAGTCGGAGGTGCGTCGGCTGAGCCAGGAGCAGCGGCAGGCGATGAAGCGGTCGGCGGAAGAGGCGGCGTCAATGCAGCGGCAGATCGACCGTCGGCTGGAGGCGCAGCGGTCGGCGTTGGATGCGACCGAGCGGCGGATGGACCGGAACCGGTACGAGGACGAGGACCTGCGGGGGATGGTGGGAGATGCGCGGGAGCTGCTGGAGCGGGCGTCGGAGGCGTCGGCCCAGGCACGCCGGGGGCTGGAGGCGAGCCGGGCGGCGGAGCGGGCGGCCGAAGAGGCGCAGCAGCAGAGCGAGGCGGCGGAGCAGGCGGGTGATGTGGAGGAGGCTTTGCGGCAGGCGGACGAGGCCGAGCGGTTGGGTGATCAGGCCAAGGCGCAGGACGAGGCGGCCCGTGAGCAACAGGCAGCCGCCGAGGCGGCGATGCGGGAGCTGGCGGCTCGGCTGGATCAGGGCGGGGCGTTTAACCAGGTGAAGAACACGGTGGAGGACCTTCGGCGTCGTCAGGAGCAGGTGGCGCGGGACACGCGTCAGATCCTGCCGCGGACGGCGGGCCAGCCCCGGTCGCAGCTGCCGGCCGAACTGCAGGCCCAGCTGGAAGACCTGGCCGAGCGTCAGCGTGAGCTGGCGGAGGACGCCCAGGAGCTGATCAATGATGCGGAGGCGGCGGCCCGGAACGCGGCCAACCAGGACGACGGGAGCATGACACCCGAAGAGCAGGCCCTAGCCCAGACGCTGCAGGCGGTGGCGGACACCGCCAAGCGTGAGGGCTTGACGCTGAACCAAGAGGCGGCGTCTGAGCAGCTGGAGCAGAACCAGCCGTCGGCAGCGGGTTCGCGTCAGCAGCAGGCGATGGACACGCTCGACGCGATGCTGGAGCAGCTGGGCAAGCGGAACGAACGGCTGACCGAGGAGCTCAAGCGTCGATTGGCGGACCTGACCGAGAAGGTCCGGGAGCTGGTTCAGCGGCAGGAGCGCTTGGTGGGTGCGTTGGACGGGGCGGCCGATGACGCGTTGGCGGCGTTGGGGAACCCGCAGTTCGAGTTGCGTCGGCGGACGATCCTGGTGGAGGCCGAGGCGATGGCGGCGGAGCAGACCCGGCCGGTGGCCGAGCCGTTGGGCGAGGCGATCTTGGATCAGGAGAAGGCGGTGGTGGGCTTGCGGGGGGGGAAACGGGCGTCGGCGGCGGTGGGTCAGCGCGACGCGTTGGTGCACCTCAAGGCGGCGCTGGCTCAGCTGGAGGAGATGCAGGACGAGAACCAGGACAGCGAGACACGGGAGAAGCGGGCCAAGCTGGCGAAGCGGTATCTGGAGCTGGCGGCCGAGCAGAACCAGCTGATCGCACGGGTCGAGCCGTTGTCGGAGAAGGCGGTGGACGCGGTGGACGGCCGGCTGAACCGGCGGGACCAGCTCACGGCCCGCCGGATCGGGACCGACCAGGCGGAGTTGCGGACCAAGATCGTGGAGCTGGGCAAGGAGGTGCGGGACGAGTCGGCGGTGTTCGCGTCGGTGCACGACCGGATCGAGTCGGCGGCAGGCCGGGCGGCCAACCGTTTGAGCCGGGAGCAGAAGGCCGACGGGTCGGTGCTGCGGGATCAGCGGGCCGTGGTGTCGGGTCTGATGAGCATGGTGGAGGCGCTCAACGACCGGAACCCGGACGAGGAGTGGGAGTCGCCGCAGCAGGACAGTCAGGGTGGCGGGGGTGGCGGGCCGATGCCGCTGGTCCCGCCGATCGCGGAGCTGCGGCTGTTGCGGGACATGCAGCAGGACGTCCGGGACGCGACGGCCGAGCTGGCGGGGGCGGACGACCTGACCGAGCCGGTGCGTCACCGCCGGCTGCGTGAGCTGGGGCGGGAGCAGGCGGGCCTGGAAGACCTGGCCGAGCAGATGATCGAGAAGTTCAAGCAGTCGATGCAGTCGCCGGCGGCGCCCGAGGCGCGGGAGGCAGGTGACGGGGAGGACGGCGGGGGCGGGCGATGAACCGGAACGAGCCGATAGCATGAACCGGGACGCGTTGGGGTGCGTCAGACCTTAAGGGCCGAACCATGAGAGCTTGTCAGAACATCTTGAACCGACGCATGCCGTGTTTCGGGGTGGCGGTGTTTTGGTTGAGTCTGCTGGTGTGTCCGACCGGAGCCTGGGCGGATGAGCTGTCGGCTCCGGACGCCGATGCTGTGGATGCGGACGCCAGCATCGACGACCTGTTGGGGATCCCCGGCGACGACAAGCCCGGTACGTCGGCTCCGCCCGCGGAGGGCGTGGACAAGCCCGACGATCAGGCGGTCGAGCTGTCGGACGATCTGGAGCGTCGGCTCGACGGAGCCGCGGCTGCGGATGTCTTCGATAAAGCCCGCGAAGGGATGGGCGACGTGGCGGTCCGGCTCGGCGAGAAGTTAGACGGTGGCAAAGACACGTTGCGGGAGCAAGACCTGATCCTCGCCCGGTTGGATCAGGTGATCCGCTCGGCCCGTCAGCAGCAGAGCAGCTCGAGCAGTAGCAGTCAGCCTTCCGATGGCGAGCCCAGCAGTGGCCAGGCCAAGCCCAAGCCGGGTGAGAAGCCCGCCGCGCAACCCGGTGATCAGCAGCAGCCCGGCGAGAAACCCGGCGATGGACAGCAGCCCGCAATGGCTGAGGCCGTGACCGGGGGCCAGGCTCAGGGCGAGGGCCCCGAGGACAGCCAGCCCACGCGGGGCCAAGTCATCGCGGACGGTTCCGGCGTCTCTATGAAGGATCTGCGTGAAGGCGAGTGGGGCAACCTCCCCCCCCGGCTCAGGCACGAGCTGACCGAATCCATCACCGAAGCGTTCAGCCCCGTTTATCGCAGGCACACCGAGGCCTTCTACCGCCGCATCGCCGAGTCGTTGCGTGAGAACGGATCGACCGGCGAGTAGTCACCCCCATTCCAACGCATCTGCCCTATGCACCGTAATCGCAAGCCCCAAATGACCTTCGTCGGCACCACCCTCGCGTGCCTGCTGTTCAGCGGCCTGCTACCCACACGCTTGGCTGTGCCCGCCGCCCACGCCGAGGCCGCACGCGGCACCGAGGCCGTCGCCTTCGACGAGTTCACCCCCGCCTCTCGTGAGGCGATCCGCGAAGGCCTCGCCGCGCTCGCCAAGATGCAGAACGCCGACGGCTCGTTCAGCGGCCGGTCCTACTCGCGCCACGTCGGCATCACCGCTATCGCCTGCATGGCCTTCCTCGCCAACGGCTCCACCCCCGGACGCGGGCCCTACGGCGACCAGGTCGAACTCGGCCTCGACTTCATCCTCAAACACGCCACCGAGTCCGGGCTCCTCGCTGCCGAAACCTCCCACGGCCCGATGTACGGCCACGGCTTCGCCACCCTCTTCCTCGGCGAGGTTTACGGCATGACCAAGGACCAACGCATCCGCGAGCCCCTGCTCAAGGCCGTCCGCCTCATCGTCAAGTCCCAGAACCCCCAGGGCGGCTGGCGGTACCACCCGCTGCCCTACGACGCCGACATCTCCGTGACGATCTGCCAGGTCATGGCCCTGCGGTCGGCCCGCAACGCCGGGATCGCCGTCCCCAAAGAGACCATCGACGCCGCTATCCGTTACGTCAAGAACTGTCAGAACCCCAACGACGGCGGCTTCCGCTACATGATCTCGTCGGGCTCGTCGGCGTTCCCCCGATCCGCCGCCGGCGTCGCCGCCCTGTTCTATGCCGGGATCTATGAAGGGGAGGAGATCACCAAGGGCCTGGCCTACCTTGACCGATCGACCCGCAGCGGCAACAGCTCGGGGCACTTCTGGTACGGCCACTACTACTGCGTCCAGGCCATGTTCCTCGCCGGCGGCACCCACTGGGCCAACTACTTCCCCACCATCCGCGCCCGGCTCGTCCGCGACCGCAACGGCTCGGGCGGGTGGAACGGCAACGACGCCTACGCCACCGGCATGGCCCTGATCATCCTCCAAGTCCCCAACCGCCTGTTGCCCATCTTCCAACGCTGACCAACTTCCGACACGCCAACATGACAACCCCCGGTCCGTTGAATCCCCCGCAATCCGGCGTCACCCCGAACCACCCACGCCGACTCGCGCGGGGGCTTGCCTTCTTGCTTTTGATCGCTCTGGCGACGCTGCCGGTGGTGGCCGATTCTCTCGTGCCCGGCGTCCTCGATGACCGCCTCGCCTTTACGCCCGGCACGCTGGAAACCCTGACGCCCCATCAACTGACCTACCTCGATCCACAGGGCACGGTTCAGCAGCTCGACCGCGGCCGCGTGGTCCGCTGGTCTGCCCCCGAGGAGCCAACTCCCAGCGCCAAGCCCCTTCACGACACGCTCACCGCCAGCCACCTCGTCACCACGGACGGCCAAGCCTGGTTAGGCACCCTCGTGCCCGACCAGAACCAGCCCGAAGCCCTCGGCTGGAGCGTCACCCTCAACGGCGAGGCCCGGACCCACGCCGTCCCGCTCGAACGCATCCGCTCGGTCCGCTTCGTCCGCGGGAAGCTCATCGGCATGCCCCCCGCCGACCCCGACGCCCCGCCGCAGGACCGTGTCCTCTTGCAGGGCGGCCAGGTCCTCACGGGGTTCCTGGCTGGGCTCACCGCCGATGCCGTCGAGCTCCTCCTCGATGATGCCGACCAGCCGGTCGCCATCCCTCTCGACACCGTGCACCTCATCGAGCTGGCTAACCCCGCCACGCCCCCGCTGCCCGGAACCGACTACGCCCGCCTCGCCGACGGGCAACGCTATGCCGTCCAACAGCTCCGCACCGACGGCGATGCCTTCATCGGCCAAGCCGTGTCCCTCACCGGTGACCCCACCGCGACCCGCATCCCCCGCGACCGTGTGACCGCTATCGACTTCCACGCCGACGGCTTGCGCCTCGTCCCCCTCGCCGACCTGCCCCTCCGCATCGATCAGCCCGCCGTCGTCTTCGGCGTCCCCTACCCCCCCGCTATCACCGCCGACACCGCTGAGCTCCACGCCCCGCTCCGGATCACTCTGGAGCTGCCGCCCGGCACTTCCCGCTTCGCCGCCCGCCTCGACCTCGACCTCCGTGGCCTCGATCCCACCGCCGCCCGGTGGGCCGACCTGATCGTCCGCGTCAGCTCCCCCGTCATCCCCGTGGGGGTCTCGCCCCAACTCGACTACCGCCTCAACGCCGATCAGCCCACCGCCCAGATCAACCTCCCTATCGGCCCCGGCCCGATCACCCTCACCCTCGACCCCGCCGCCAACGGCCCCGTCCTCGACCGCCTGCGTCTCACCGGGGCCCACGCCCTGATCCGTGACGCCAAGTGACCCCCCACCGCGACGCGGCTGCTCTTCGCCCCCCACCGCCGAACGTAAGGAATCTGCGTGCGCCCCCAACACGCCGTGCCCAGCGTCTATCCTCAGCGTTCCTGCCAAACCGCCCCGAGCCCCGCCATGAACCCCCCCGTCGAATCACGCCCCGCCTCCCCACCGCTCACCGCACCCGCCAAGCCCGACGCCAAGTTCCTCAACCGCGAGCTCACCTGGCTCGAGTTCAACCGACGCGTCCTCACCATGGCGCTCGACCCCCGCACCCCCCTGCTCGAACGCGTCGGGTTCCTCGCCATCTTCAACTCCAACCTCGATGAGTTCTATCAAAAGCGTGTCGGCGGCCTCCAACGCCAGATCGACTCCGGCTACGACGAGCTCACCCCCGACGGATTGTCGCCCCAGCAGCAGCTCGACCTGATCCGCCAGATGGTGGAACCCATGCTTCTTGAGCAGGCCCAGGCCTACACGGGCCACATCAAGCCTGCGCTCCGTGAGCAGGGCATCGTCCTCGTGCCTTGGGACGAGCTGCTCGACGCCGAACGCCTCCACCTCGAGGAAGACTTCAAGCGCAACCTCTTCCCTGTGCTCACCCCCCTCGCGGTCGATCCCGGGCACCCGTTCCCGTTCATCTCCAACCTCAGCACGTCGCTCGGCGTGATGATCCGCTCGGATGACGGCGGCGACGAACAGCTCCAGTTCGCCCGTGTCAAAGTCCCTGAAGTGCTGCCCGGTTGGCTCCGCCTGCCCGCCGACCTCACCCGCGGCACCGACGCCGAGGGCCAGACCCGCTTCGTCAAGCTCGAGACCGTGATCCGTCGGCACCTGCACCTGCTGTTCGAGGGCATGGTCCTGGAAGAGATCGAGCCGTTCCGCGTCACCCGCAACGCGTCGATCGGCAGCGAGCCCGATGACGACGCCGAGGACCTGCTCGAGCGGGTCGAGGCCGAACTGAAGCAGCGGCGCTTCGCCGACGTGGTCCGGCTCGAGGTCGACGACGAGCCGTTCCGCCCGCTGAACCAGTTCCTCATTGGCGAGATGCACCTCGACGAGCAGGACGTCTACGAGATGCCCGCCGAGCTCGACTACAACCCGCTCTGGACGATCCACGGCGTGAAGCGCCCCGACCTCAAATTCACGCCTTGGACCCCGCTGGTCCCACCGCGCCTCGCCGACGAAGACGCCGACATGTTCTCGGTCATCCGGGCCGGCGACGTCCTGGTCCACCACCCCTACGAGTCGTTCTCCGCCAGCGTGGAGCGCTTCATCCGCACCGCCGCGACGGACCCCGATGTGCTAACGATCAAGCTCACGCTATACCGCACCGCCGACGACTCACCGTTTATCCCGTACATCATCCGGGCTGCGGAGGCGGGCAAGCAGGTCGTCGTGCTGGTCGAGCTCAACGCCCGATTCGACGAACAGCGCAACGTCCAGCTCGCTCAGAAGCTCGAGAAGGCGGGCATCCACGTCGTCTACGGCGTCGTCGGCCTCAAGACCCATACCAAGACCTCCCTCGTCGTCCGACGCGAGTCCGAGGGTATCCGCGCCTACGCCCACATCGGCACCGGCAACTACCACTCCAAGACCGCCAACCTCTACACCGACCTCGGGCTGTTCACCGCCGACCCCCGTATCACCGCCGACCTCACCTCCGTGTTCCACTTCCTCACCGGCCGCTCCGCGACCCGCGACTTCTCCCACCTGCTGATCGCGCCGATCAACATGCGCCGCCGCTTCGAGGAGATGATCGACCGCGAGATCGCCCACACCGAAGCATGGAAACAGAGCGGCGCCGACCCCGACGACCCCAACCGCCCCGCCGTCGTCGCCAAGATGAACTCCCTCGAAGACAAGATGCTCTGCGAGAAGCTCTACGAGGCGTCCAACGCCGGCGTGAAGGTCGACCTCATCGTCCGCGGCTTCTGCTGCCTCCGCCCCGGCGTGCCCGGCCTCTCGGAAAACATCCGTGTCCTCTCGGTCATCGGCCGCTTCCTCGAACACTCCCGCATCTACCAGTTCCACAACAACGGCGAGCCCGAGTACTACATCGGCTCCGCCGACTGGATGTACCGCAACCTCAACAACCGCGTCGAGTGCATCACCCCCATCTACGACGTCCACCACCAGGCCCGCCTCCAGCAGATCCTCGACATCATGCTCGCCGACCAACGCCAGGCCTGGGAGATGAACCCCGACGGCACCTACACCCCCCGCTACCCCGACCCCGACAAGCCCGAGACCGAGGTCGGCACCCACCGCGCGCTGATGCACCTCCACCGCGCCCACAACGACCCCATCACCACCAACTGACCCCACGCTACGCTGGACGCATGCCCGACCTCTCCCCCGACGCGTTCGACGCCGTCCTCTGTGACCGCCACACGCTCAAGGTCTTCGCCGACCCGCCATTACCCGCCAGCAGCCACCGCGAACTCGTCGCGTCGCTGATGGCCCCCGCCGCCTGGGCGCCCTTCCACCGCCCCGCCCACGCGGTGCACCGTGCCGGCGACTGCCCCACCCGCGCCGCCCTGCCCTGGCGCTTCTACCCGCTCGACACCCCCGACTGCCGCAGCCTCCGCCAGAACCTCCTCGACGCCGGCGATACCACCAAGATCCCCCCGATGCTCGGTGCGGCCGATGCGGTCATCCTCGCCACCTGGCTGCCTAACCCGCCCCGCCGGGAGCTCGGTGACGGCGAGCTGTTCGAGCCCACGCTGGAAAACACGGAGCACCTCGCCGCCGCGTCGTGTGCGGTGCAGAACCTCCTGCTCGCCGCCACCGCCCGCGGCCTGCCCAGCTACTGGTCCACTGGCGGCCTGCTCCGCACCCCCGAAGCCCTCGCCGCCCTGAGCATCCCCCCCGCCGAACCCCTGCTCGGGGTCCTCTTCGTCTTCCCCCCCGACAGCGCCACCCGTGACGACGTGACGACCGCCCCTGGCAAGCAGCGCAACCAGCCCCGCGACCTGCCGATGTGGACCCGTTGGATCATGCTGGACGGCTGAGCGACCGCTCCACAAACCGCCGCATCCTGCCCTCCAGCTTCAGGTCCAATCCGTCATCCGTCACCAGCATGGCCCGACCGACCGGCATTTTGCGGTCCTTGATCGACGCCTGCACGATCGCCTCGTGCGACACCCAAATCACGCCGCCGCCGAACACCCACATGAGCCGTAGGGCGTAACCGTCTGCATGCTCGGTCAGACGGATGCAGTGATGCATGAACGCCCCGTTCACTCTGGCAGACCCCCACCATGATGACCTGATTGTCGGCCCCGGATCGAACGGAAGCCTCTCCGCAAACCCAAACCGCTTGCGCAGATGACGGGTTAATGGGATCCACACACCCAGAAATACCCCCAGCATTGTCAGCATGAACAGGATGAAGAGCAGAAGTTGCATACCGCACAGGGCTCCGCGTGGAGTCTATGCCTCCGATCCAGCACGTTGTTGCTGACCAGGCGAAGCACCCGATAGAGATCGCATGAGCCCGCTCCAACAAGTCCGCCAGACCCTGTCTCTGCTCCGTCACACCCGCAGCCTTGTGGCTACCCAAGCCCTAGCGTCAAATAAGCCCGGCATCGCAGAGGTCCGGCTGCCCGGCTGCCCCGGCCCGGTCCGCTTCCGGCGCGGCACCAGCGACGCCATCCTCCTCCAGCCGCTGGTTTTCAACGAACTGCCCCCCGAATACCGCCACGACCTGGCCGCCCCGCCCACCGTCATCCTCGACATCGGCGCCAATATCGGTGCCCTCGCCCTGCAGTTCGCCAAGCTGTACCCCGACGCCCGCATCCTCAGCTTCGAGCCGCTGCCCGAAAACTACGAGCTCCTGGCGTTCAACACCCGCGGCTGCCCCAACGTCGAGGCCTACCCCTTCGGCCTCGGCGCGACGACCACGTCCTTGCCTTACCAGCGCTCCGACGACCCCACCAACTTCGGCGGCGGGGGCTGCCACTCCAGCCGACCCGCCGATGACGCGACCGACGCCGTCGAGATCGTTGCAGTCACGGAAGCCCTCGACCGGCTCAACGTCACCCACATCGACCTGATCAAGATCGACACCGAGGGGGCCGAGCACGACATCCTCACGAACCTTCCCGCCGAGCTCCTCTCAACCGTCCGCTGCATTGTGGGCGAGCTGCATAACAAGCCCAACGATCCCGCGTTGCTCCTGCACCTCCACACCCACTTCCACACCCGCCTCACCCACCAGCACGGCAAGCCCAAGTGGTTCCACGCCACCCCGCTCGCCGCCTGACCCCTACCCCACCCCCCACCCCACCCACCATACCCCGCCCGACCACGGCATCTATCCTTTCTCGGCTATGCCGTCCGAGCGTCCAAGCCCGATCACGTCGAACCCCGCGCACGCGAACGACACCGCCATCATCGGTGCCGGTGCCGCGGGCCTCTTCGCTGCAATCAGTGCCGGCCGCTCCAAACTGGCGACCACCGAGGGCACCGTAAGGGCATTCGACGGGGCGAAGAAGCTCGGAGCCAAGATCCTCATCGCCGGCGGCGGGCGCTGCAACGTCACCCATGACGTGGTCCGCCCGGTCGACTACGCCAGCGGCCCCGACAGCTCCCGCAACGTGATCAAGAAGGTCCTCAAGGCCTTCAGCGTTGAGGACACCGTGGCCTTCTTTCAGGCCCGCGGGGTCACGCTCAAACGCGAAGACACCGGCAAGCTCTTCCCCACCACCGACCAGGCCCGCACCGTCCTCCACGCCCTGCTCGACGCCGCCCGCGACGCCGGCGTCGCCCTGCACACCCAGCACCGCGTCACCGGCATCACCCGCCACCACACCGACGATCAAACCCCATCCTTCACCGTCCACACCAGCCAAGGCGACTTCCCCGCCGACCGGGTCATCCTCTGCACCGGCGGCCTGGCACTCCCCTCGACCGGCAGCGACGGCTTCGGCTACGAACTCGCCCGTGGCCTCGGCCACACCGTCACCCCGACCTGGCCCGCGCTGGTCCCGCTGGTCTTGCCCGAAGGGCACTGGCTCACCGACCTCAAGGGCATCGCGCTCGACGCCGAGCTGACCCTCGCTCAGGCCAGCGGTAAGGCCGTACACCGCCAGGCCGGCCCGATGCTGCTGACCCATTTCGGGCTGTCGGGCCCCGCCCCCATGGACATTAGCCGGCACTTCTCGAGCCATTACAACGACCCCAATGCGCTTCGGCTCTCGGCCAACCTGCTGCCGCCGCACAACTTTGACTCGCTCGACGCGGAGCTGCGTGAGCAGGCGCAAGCCCACCCCCGGCGCACCGTGCTGCAGGCCGTTCAAGCGCACTTCCCCGAACGTTTTGCTTATGCGCTGTTGGAGCACGCCGTCGGGCTCGACGCGACGACCCGCCTCGCGCAGCTGCCCAAAGACGCCCGGCGCCGCCTCGTGCATCAGCTCACCGCCCTGCCGCTGCCCGTGGTTGCCGACCGTGGCTACCGCTACGCCGAGGTCACCGCCGGCGGCGTCCCCTTGAGCGAGGTCACCTGGTCCACCATGGCGTCCAAGGCCTGCCCGGGTCTCCACCTGGCCGGTGAGATCCTTGACGTCGACGGCCGTATCGGTGGCTACAACTTCCAGTGGGCCTGGGCCACGGGCCACCTCGCGGGACACGCGGCCTCGGCCGTCCGCACCGGCGGGTCATGCTCGCCGGCGTGATCCGGGGTCCGATCATGAGCAGCGCAGGTGCAGCTCGCCGCCGTCGAGGAGTTGTTGCACGGTGAGGCGGTGGCCGGTGATGGGGGTGCCGTTGAGGGTGGCGGACTGGAGGGTGGGGATGGCCTCGGGGTCTTCGACGGTGTCGGGCATCGCGTCGAGGCCGTCGGTGGTGATGGTCAGTTGGGACTCGGGGAGCTGGAGGGTGATCTCCGGGAACAGGGGGACCGAGAGGAGGATGAGGTCTTGGCCGGCGACGGGGAACAGGCCGATCGCGGACCAGACGTACCAGGACGAGATCGCGCCGGAGTCGTCGTTGCCGGGGAGGCCGCCGCGTCCGGTGTGAAAGGACTGGCGCAGCGCGGTGTGGACGACCTGGGCGGTGCGGTCGGGCCGGCCGGCGAAGTGGTAGGTCCAGGGCGACTCCATGTCGGGCTCGTTGTTGAGGCCCTGGAAGCGGTTGAGGGCGAGGCCGGCGGCGTAGGCCTCGGGGTACGGCGGGTCGCCGAGCTGGTCGCAGGGGTCGCAATTGAACCCGAAGAAGGCGTCAAGCAATTCGGTGTAGTGGGTGGGGCCGCCGGCGAGTTCGATGCGGCGGTCCATGTCGGGGAAGAAGCGGAAGGAGTAGTTCCACTTGGCACCCTCGTAGTAGGTCGAGTCGATGAGCAGCCCGGTGTCGGGGTCGATCGCGGACTGCCAGCGCGGGGCGTGGGGGGCCATGGCCTCGGCGAGGTGGGCGTCACCCATGGCGGCGGCGAGCTGCCCGAGGCAGTGGCAGCCGTAGGACAGGTCGAGGGTGTGGACGATCGGGTGGACGGGGGTGGATCCCTCGAGGAAGGCCTCGCCGTAGGCCCGGTGCAGGTCCTTGTCGAGGTAGGTCAGGGCCAGGTCGTAGTCGAGGGGCAGGCCGCGGTAGTAGGCGTCTAGGAAGTTGACGTGGGCCAGCGCGGAGGCCTGGGACTGGAAGCGGTCGGCTCCGCGGGCCATGCGGTAGCCGATGGGGAAGTTGCCTTCCTGCTCAGCGATGGTGAGCAGGGCGTTGAGGACGGCCGCGCCGCGTTTGGGGTAGAAGGTCAGCAGCAGCGGGAGCTGGGTCTTGTAGATGTCCCACATCGTGCAGAAGTCGTAGAAGAACGGGCCATTGCCCGGCCAGAACGGCGACTCGTCGGAGGCGTCGGAGGGCTTGATGAGGGAGTGGTAAAGGGCGGTGTAGAAGAGCGTGCGTTGGTCGGCGGTCCCGCCCTGGACCTGGATACGGCCGAGGTCGGAAGACCAGGCCTTCTCGGCCTCCCGCCGGATGATGGTGAAAGATGGAACGGGGTTATGCCGGTTACCGGCGACGGCGGGGGTGACGGTGCCCCGCGGCACGGGGTCGTCGTCGGCCCAGTTCAGGGGCAAGGGCTGGGCAACGGGCCGATCGGTGGCGCGGTGGAGGTTGTCGCGGGCCTGTTCGGTGGACCGCCACGAGAACCCCAGCGCGAGCTCGACCGGCTCGTCGGGGGAGGTGGGGCCGCCGAAGTGGATGCCGAAGCGGGTCAGCGTGGACTCGCGGATGTGGTCGAAGACCAGGGCCCGGCCGCCGCCGACGTTCTTGTCGTCGTACCAGACGCCGTACTTCCAGGCGTCCATGTTGGTGCGGACCCAGACGTACAGGGGCACGCCCTCGACCACGAGCTTGGCGCGGGCGGTGTCGGGGGCCAACGCCTCGACCTCGGCGAGCGTGGGGACGGTCCGGCCGTAGGGGATGTCGATGCCGCCGCGGGAGCAGTCGAGCACCAGGTTGGCGCGTTTGGTTTTGGGGAAGGTGTAGCGGTGGAAGGCGGCCTTGGGGGCGGCGGTGAGCTCGCACTGAATAGCCGTATCGCCGAGGGTGCAGCGGTAGTAGCCGGGGTCGGCGTATTCGTCGACGAGGGGGTAGTCGTAGCCGAGGGTGTTGATGGGCCCGAGCAGCGGGGTGACGCGGAGGTAGTTGTAGTACTTGCGGATCGCGCCGGTGCCGGACTGGTGGAAGTGGGTGAAGCCTGAGGCGACGTATTGGTCGAAGAGCTGCGGGGGGTTGCCGTCGGTGTTTTTGGCGTAGAGCCCGTAGCCGGTGGGGTAGGCTCCGGAGTAGGGGCAGACCGAGACCATGCCCAGGGGCCGGACGGGTCCGGGGTGGGTGTTGCCGACCTGGGCCTTGGGCCACCACCAGGTCTTGGCGAGGCCTTGAGGGGTGGGGAGCTCGGTGCGTTGGCAGCCGATGAACGGGTCGACGGCGGCGAAGGGGTTGGCGGGGGTGGCGGGGGCTTGGGGGGCAGCGGTCATGAGAAGCGGGTGGGGCCGGGCTCGGGCTGAAGGCGGCCGGTCGTGCAGGCGTCTCGAGTTTATCGCGTGGGGCGTGGAATGGGGTATGCGATTTCCACGCGGGCGCATGGCATCACCCCGGCGTTGGCCGGGGTGTGCGGGTTAAGGGTGGTTGAGGCCTGAAGGGGATCAGGCGGCGGCGGCGAGGCCGCTGCCGGCCGTGGGCGGGGTGGACCCGGTGTGGTCCTGCCGCGGGGCCTCGGCCTGAGCGGTCGGATTGGGGGTGGGCGTGCTGAGGATCGCCAGGAGGGTCTTGCCGGCCATCGCCAAGACGACGCCGGTGAGGACCACGAGGCAGGCGGCCAGGAACGCGATCCAGACGCGGCTGCCGACGCCGACCGCGGTGAGCTGGGTCAGCGTGATGGGCAGGGCGACGGCGGTCGCGAGACCACAGACGCCAAGCATCCGGTAGAGGTTCTTGTCCGATAGCTCGGGGCTGGCGGAAGGAGCGGGACGGTCGAGGGATTCCTGCTGAAGCGTGTCGATGCGTTCCATGCGAGGACTGCTTTCCTGTTTGCCGGCTCAGGGGCGCGGCGGGATCAAGCGTGGGCCGAGCGGAGCGGGGGTGACGGCGGGTCGGCGTGTCTTGTCCGGGTGTGGGAAGCGGGTGGGCCAGCGGTTTTGGGGTTGCTGGGGTGCTTCCAAAAGGTGGGAACCGATCACGTGATCGGCTTAGGGTGCTCCGGCATATGCCGTCAGGTGGAGGATCGTACAAGTGGGGTGCCGGGCTTCAACCTTTAATCCTGGAATTTGCGCAATTTTCTCAAAGGGCTGTTTTTTGTGGGTGAAAGTGTTTAACGCCTGCTCAGGCTTTGGGCAGGATGGGCCTGGATCGGCCCGATTGCGCAGGGGATAAGCATGTCCGAGCTTAGGGCATGTGAATGAGTTCGCTGTGATCATCACAGGCGACGACCCGCTAGAAGCGTTGGCTTAGACCAACGCCTTGGCGGTGGCGGCGATGCCGTCGGGGTCGAGGCCTTGGGCGCCCATCTGACGCCAGAGGCCGCCGGGGCCTTCGACGTGGGTGCCGATGTGGTTGAACTTGCCGGTGTAGCCACGCTTGGCGAGCTCGGCGCCGTAGCGGACGCCGAGGCTGGTCTTGGCGTTGAGCTCCTCGGCGACGAGGACGAAGCCGGTCTCGAGGACCTTGGCGGTGGCGTCGTCGTCGACCTTGTTGAGGGTGGCCTTGAGGAGGACGCCGACATCGTGGCCTTGCTGCTTGAGGGCGTCGGCGGCGGCGACGGCGCGGTGGGTGGCGGAGCCGTAGGTGACGATGGTGCCGGCCTTGCCGGTGCGGACGAAGACGTCCTGGCCGGGGGTGAAGTCGCAGCCGTCGGCGAAGACGCGGGAGCCGTCGGGGTTAAGGAGGTAGGGGATCTTCGAGCGATTAGAAAAGACGAAGCGGAGGCCCTTCTGGTGGAAGATGGTCTTGACGCAGGCCACGAACTGGGCGGGGTCGCCGGGGAAGTAGACGCCGGTGGAGTCGGCGGCGTCGTGGAAGTCGAGGCCGCCGTCGGCGAAGAGGTTGTTGACGCCGAAGTGGCAGGTGTTGTCGGCCATGTCGTCGACGCCGGCGTGGGAGAAGTGGGCGAGGACGTTGCACTTGTTGAGGCGGGCCATGGTGATCTCGGAGACCACCATTTCGAGGAAGGCGGAGAAGGTGGCGAAGATGCCTTGTTTGTCGGCGTCGAATCCGAAGCCGGCGGCGGCGGAGAAGTTGCCGCGTTCCATGATGCCGCCGAGGACGAAGAGCTCGGGGAAGGCGTCGTGGATGGCCTTGATGCCGGTGGAGCCTTCGAGGTCGCAGTCGAAGACCTTAACGGTCTTGGCGCGGGTCTCGGCGTCGATGCCTTCGAGGACTTCGACCACAGCCGAGCCGAACAGGTTGCGGCAGGAGCCGACCTTCTCGGAAGAACCGGGGTACACGGGCTTGGAATCGACCTTGGGTGCGGTGTTGAGCAGCTCGATGGCGGCCTTGGCTTCGGGGGTGCCGCGGTTCTCGAAGTAGTCGATGGCGGCCTGGGTTTTGAAGACGTCGTGGCCGTGGATGGAGCCTTCGACGCCGGGGATGCCGGGGGCCATGGGTCGCTTGTTGACAAGCGCGACGGGGCCGTCGACCTCGAGGCTGGTGCACATGCGTTGGTAGAGGTTGTCGAGGTTTTCGCCGTCGCCGGTGGTGACGCCGAGGCCGTGGCCCTTGAGGGTTTCGGCGACGTCGAAGCCGGGGAGGTAGTCGGTGGGGTGGCCGGCGATGGTGACGTTGTTGTCGTCGATGAGGAGCTTGATGTTGAGGTTCTGGGCGACGCAGAGCCGGGCGGCCTCGGCGTCGTTGCCTTCTTGTTGTGAGCCGTCTGAGCCGAGCATGAAGAGGGTGTGGTCGGGGTGGGCCATGGCGACGCCGTTGATGAAGGGCCAGACGTGCCCGAGCCGGCCGGAGGAGAACTTGACGCCGGGGGTGAGCCCGAGCTCGGGGTGGCCGGGCAGGTGCTTGTCGTATTCGCGGTAGTGGAACAGGGCTTCGGGGGGCAGGGCACCCTCGAGGGCCGAGAGCAGGTACTGGGTGGCGACACGGTGGCCGGCCTCGTCCCAGAAGATGGGCATGATCTTGCGTGAGCCGTCCTGGAGGAAGCCGCGGATGATCACGACCTCGGGCACGGTGTCGAACGGGCCGCCGGAGTGCCCGGAGAGGCCGCGGGCCCCGGCGTAGGCAGTGAAGAAGGTGATCGCGTCCCGGCAGAGGTCGATGTTGTATTGCAGGTCGGCCTTCTGGTCGTCGGTGAGCTTGGGGTTGCTCGGGTCGAGGGCGACGGGCTTGTAGGACGAGAGGTCGAAGGGGAAGGTGGGCATGGGAGGACCGAGGTTGTAGGTGTTAGGCCGTAGGTTGTAGGAAAGCCGGCCTCGGTGTGGCGAAGTCGGCGGGGGATAGGGGCGCGTCGGCGGTGACGCGTGGGGCATGGTAATGCGGGAAGGTGAGCGGTGGGTTTGGCTTGCCGAAGGGTAGTCGGGGGCTATTGGGCGTCGAGGCGGTCGAGGATGCGTTGGGTCAGGTGGGCCTCGAGGGCGGCGTCGCGTTTGACCGGCTGCCAGTACTCGGGCTCGATGCCCCGGGCTTGCCACTCGTCGGGGAGGGCGTTGAGGGTGGCGAAGACGCTGCGGGCCGAGCCGTTGAGGTACCGGAGCGGGGCCTGCCGGCGGGCGATCAGGGCTTCGACGCCCAGAGCGAAGTGGGTTGGCGGGTTGGACCGGGTCAGCGGGAGGAGGGTGACGCGGACGGTCCGGCGGAGGTCCACGAGGGTGGCCTCGGCGGCGAGGTCGGCGGTGCGGTTGTCGGGGCGCCAGACCTCGGCGAGGGTGGCGGCCGCCAGCGGCCGGGTGGTCAGGACGCCGAAGCGGTGGTCGTCGCGGTCGAGGGTGTAGCCGAAGTCGAGCAGGACACGCCGGGCGGCGTCGAGGGCGTCGTGGTATTGCTCGGCGGGGATCGTGCTCGTGGCGGGGCTCGACACGGCCGAAGCCGCGTCGCCTAGAGCGGCATCCGGTGTGGTCGAGCACGCGGTGAGGGTGATCAGAAGAGCCAGTGCGAGGAGGGATCGCATGGCGTCAGTGTAAGCTGCAGGCGTGATCGAATGGGACGGCGTCAGCAAGCGGTACGGGCAGTCGGGCGGGTCGGGCCCGTTGGCGGTGGACGGGGTGAGCCTGTCGGTCGCGCGGGGGGAGCTGTTGGTGATGGTGGGTGAGTCGGGCAGCGGGAAGACGACGCTCTTGAAGATGGTGAATCGGTTGGTCGAGCCGGACGCGGGGGTGGTTCGGGTGGATGGTGTCGAGGTGTCGAAGGGGTCGGCCGAGGCGCTTCGGCGGGGGATGGGGTACATGATCCAGTCGGTGGGGCTGCTGCCGCACTGGACGGTGGGGGAGAACGTGGCGGCGGTCCCCAGGCTGCTGGGCTGGGACCCCAAGCGGGTGGATCGTCGGGTGGGTGAGGTGTTGGAGATGGTGGGGCTGGACGCGGCGCTCAAGGGTCGATTGCCGGCGGAGTTGTCGGGGGGGCAGCGGCAGCGGGTGGGGGTGGCACGGGCGTTGGCCGGTGAGCCGGGGATCCTGCTGATGGACGAGCCGTTCGGGGCGGTGGACCCGATCAACCGGGGAGCGCTGCGGCAGCGGGTGCGGAGGCTGCACGAGGAGCTGGGGCTGACGAGCGTGCTGGTGACGCACGACATGGCCGAGGCGTTGCTGCTGGCCGACCGTCTGGCGGTGATCCAGGGGGGCAGGGTGTTGCGGGTCGGGACGCCTGCGGAGTTGGTGGAGGATCCCGGGGACCCGTATGCGGCGGAGCTGGTCGGGGCGCCGGAGCGGGAGGCCCGGCGGCTGGCGGGGTTGTGGGACAAGGGTCGCAGCGGTCGGTCGGCGAACCGTCCGGCAGAGCCGAGGGCTCAAGGGGGTGGTGACGATGAGTGAGTGGATGGAGCAGCTGGGGCGGTTGCCGGTGCTGTTGGCGTGGCATGTGGTGCTGACGGTGGTGTCGGTTGGGGTGGGCGTGCTGATCGCGGTGCCGATGGGCGTGTTGGGGCGCGACCGGGCGTGGGTGCGGGGGCCGGGGTTGGCGGTGGCATCGGTGGTGCAGACGGTGCCGGGGTTGGCGTTGTTGGCGTTGGTGTTTGCGCTGCTGGTGGTCTTGAGAGACTTATTGGAAGGCTGGGTGGGGTTTTCAGCGCTGGGGTTTTGGCCGACGGTGATCGCGCTGAGTCTGTACGCGGTGCTGCCGGTGCTGCGGAACGTGGTGACGGGGCTGCGGGGGGTGGACGCGGATGTGGTGGAGGCGGCGCGGGGGTTGGGTATGAGTCGTCGACAGGTGTTGTGGCGGGTGGAGTGGCCGTTGGCGTTGCCGGTGGTGTTGGCGGGGGTACGGACGGCGGTGGTGTGGACGGTGGGGGTGGCGACGCTATCGACACAGATCGGGCAGAAGTCGCTGGGGGACTACATCTTCGCGGGGCTGCAGACGTTCAACCTGACGGCGATCGTGGTGGGGTGTGTGGCGGCGGCGGGGTTGGCGCTGGCGCTCGACGGCGTCGTCGGGTGGGTGTCACGGGGTGGGGTTCGGGGGACGCGGGGGCGGACGCATTGGGGTCTGGGCGGAGCCGTGGGTCTGGGGGTGGTGGCGTTCGCGCTGTTGGTCGGGCTCGGGGAGGTCCGGCTCGCTAACCGCTCCGCAGAAACGCTACAGCCTGGCGAGGCGTTCACGCTCGAGCGGGTGCGGATCGGGGCGAAGAACTTCAACGAGCAGTTCATCCTCGCGCGGGTGATCGAGGGGCGGGTGAAGGGCGCGGGGTATGCGACCGAGCGGGTGGAGTCGCTGGGGTCGCTGAATGTGTTCGAGGCGTTGGCGGCCGGGGAGCTCGACGTGTATGTGGACTACAGCGGGACGATCTGGGCGAACGCGATGGGGCGTGAGCCGGGGCCGTCGCGTGATGAGGTGTTGGACGCGACGACGGCGTGGCTGCTGAAGGAGCACGGGATCGTGTGCCTGGGGTCGTTGGGGTTTGAGAACGCGTATGCGTTGGCGATGCGGGAAGACGCTGCGGCGCGGATGGGGCTGCGGACGATCGATGACCTGGTGCCGCGTGCGCCGGAGCTGCGGATCGGCGGGGACATCGAGTTCTTTGAACGGCCGGAGTGGGCGGCGGTGCGGGATGGATACGGGCTGCGGTTTGCGGATCGTCGGCCGATGGTGCCGACGCTGATGTACCCAGCGATCCGGTCGGGGGAGGTGGACGTGATCACCGCGTTTACTAGCGATGGCCGGGTTCTGCGGGATCGGCTCCGGCTGCTCCGGGACACGAAGGGGGTGTTCCCGCCGTATGACGCGGTGGTGTTGGTGTCGGAGCGGGCGGCGCGGGACGAGCGCTTCGTCGAGGTCTTGCGGGGGCTGGTGGGGGCGGTGGAGCTGTCCACGATGCAGCGGGCGAACGCGATGGTGGACGTCGAAGGGAAGAGCGTGGGCGATGCGGCGGCGTGGCTGGAAAGAGCAATCAGTGAGGAATGAACCGTGGTGGAGCCGCACACATGATCACAGATCATGTGCGGGCTTTCGGTGGGTGGGGTAGGTGGGGCGGGCTTCATGATTTCGCGGAGGGCGATGGTGGCGAAGCTGCCTCGGGGGAGGGTGAAGCGGAGCTTGATGTAGGGGCCGCGGTCGTCGGAGCCGGCGGAGAGGTCGGGGTCGGTCAGGGGCACACGCAACGGGCGTCGCGAGCTTTCGACGGCCAGGCCGGGGAGGAGGGGTTGGCCGTCGGCGTCGCGGGGGCCGGCGAAGTCGTGGGGGGTGAGGTTGGAGGCGGCGAGGGCGTCGTCTTCGAGCTGGGCGGGGATGGAGTCGGGGGTGGGTGAGAGGCCGTCGGTGCCGGGGAGGGGGCCGGAGGGGGAGAGCTCGAAGTGGGGGACGCGGGTGGTGTTGAGTTCGTCGGTTTCTTCAGGCGTCACGGGGAAGACGGCGCGGGAGTCGTGTTTCCAGGCGAGGTCGCCGGGCAGGAGCTGATCGATGGCGTGGTGGCGGAGGCGGGCGTCGAGGACGCGGTTAAAGATGTCGGACTGGGTGGCGGAGACGTAGAGCTTGCGCTGGGCTTTGTCGACGCTGCGGGCGGCTTGGAAGTCGGACTTGCCCTGGCGGAGGGCTTCGAGGGCCTGGCGGTCGGAGCGGAGGGTTTTGGGCCAGTGTTCTAAAGCTCCGGCGTAGCGTTGTTCAGCGACGAGCGGGCGGAGCTCGGCGAGGTTGGGGGCGTCGGCGGGGTCGGGGCGGACGAGCAGCTCGTGGAGGAACCCGGGCCAGTCGCCGCGGAGCAGGAGTTGGCCGAGGGTGTGGGCGTTCTGGCGGAACCCGAAGCGCTGCTCGCCGAGGTAGTTGGGCATGCCGCGTTGGGCGAGGACGTCGAGGACGCGTTTGGCACGGACGCCGTCGGTGGCCTGGACGCCGCGGAGGGTGATGACGAACTGGTTGCCGGCGTGGTGGCCGCGCTTGATCTTGTTGCGGTGCGGTTCGGCCCAGAGGACTTCGATGCGGTCGTCACGCCCGAGCTGATCCACCCCCCTGCCCCAGTCGGCGGCGTTGGCTTTGGGGTTCCAGACGGTGAGGTGCTGTCGGGTGATGGCGTGCTTGTCTTTGAGACCGGCGTACCCGACGTCGCGCTTGGAGACGCGGAAGGCCTTGGCGGCGCGGCGGACGAGCTCGGCGGTGGTGAGCAGCTTCTTCTGGACAAGGAGCATGAGGTGCTCGCCGTCGCCCGAGGGGGGGTAGAGCGGCAGCTCGTCGACCAGGAAGTCTTCGGGTTGGGATTTGAGGGTGCCGCCGGTGCCGGGGAGGTCGGGGGTGAGGTAGGCGAGGTCGGTGAGCGGGGTGGTCACGCGGGGAGCTTAGGTTTTGGCGGCGCGGTCAGTGGAGCGAATTTATGCCGCGGTGAGGACAAGGGGTTGGCCGCGTGTGATCACGATGGTTTCTTCGTGGTGTGCGGACCGGGCGTGGTCGGTGGTACGGAGGGTCCAGGCGCCGTCCTCGGTGACCTGACCATTGCCCGCAGAGACGATGGGTTCGATGGTGATGACGAGGCCTTCGGTGAGGCGGTCGCGGCAGTTGGGGTCGTTGAAGTTGGGGATGTTGGGGGCTTCGTGGGCGGCACGCCCGACGCCGTGGCCGTAGAGGCTTCGGATGACCCGGAAGCCGTGTCGGCGGACGCGTTGATCGACCCGTCGGCCGATTTCACGGGTGCATTGTCCGGGTCGGGCGTGGGCGATGGCGTGGTGACACGCATCGGTGGCGGCGAGGTGGAGTCGGCGGTCGTGGGGGTGTGGCGTGCCGACGGAGAAGGTGCGGGCGGCGTCGGCGACGTAGCCGTCGAGGTCGGCCTCGAGGTCAACAGTGACCAGGTCGCCATCTTGGAGGACGCGTGGCCCGGGCACGGCATGCACGGCCTCGTCGTTGACGCAGATACACGCAAAGCCGGGGAAGTTGTAGGTGTGACCGGGCGTGGAACGGACGCCGAGCGGGACAAGCCGGTCAGCGAGGTAGTGGTCGAGGTCGGCGGTGGTCAGGCCGGGAGCGGCCAGGGCTTGGGCGTCGTGGAGGGCTTGGCCGATGAGTTGGCCGATGCGCTGGAGCCCGATGAGGTCGTCTTGGTCTTCGATGGACATGCGTTGGGCGGGGTTAATACGGGGTCGTGCTACGGGCGGGCGTGCCGGCGGTTACGGACCTAAGCCTGGGACGTTGTCGACGCTTCTGGCTTGCGCGTTTCTTGAGTCCGGCATAGATCAGCACGGGGAGTACCGAAATGACGATAGGCCAAGGGCTAGGTGCATTATGAAAGGTGGCGAGGCGGGCTGACGTCCAGAAAGGTGGCTTGATGTCGGTCCACTGGAGCGATGCGGAGTCCATGAGGGTTTGTGACCCGAAACCGGCTTGATCGAACGGCCCGTGTAGCCGGTACTGATTGGGGTCGAGGATGTAAGCCAGTTTCTGATTCTCGAATGTCCCGGGGATTGGATCGCGTTCGATGATGAGGTAGTCGGGTGTGACCGCGAAGCGACGGATGCGGGCGGTCGAGCGATTCAGCGTCCGGTGCCAGTCCGTTGGCTTGAGCGTCGGGCGAGGTGATGGGTTTGGCGGGTAGAGGCGGTAACCGCCGGATTCGGATGCGGACAACGAGTACCCGTGCCCCAGTCGTTGGAAAAACGAATCGATGGGTAGTGGCTGATGGCTGGCGCACAGCGGGTTTGTGGTGAGCAGGGTCACCGCAAAGATCAACCCGAGGATTGGATTAAACCGGCGTGCGGTGGATCGGGGCATGGCGATCAGTCTTCGGGTGCGTGTTGCAGGAGTTGGCGGAAGGCGGCGATGAGGGATTGGGTGATGGGGCCGGGTGAGCCTTTGGCGGCGGGGTCGGTGGCGGGGCCGAGGGGTCGGCCGTCGATCTCGGTGACGGGGATGACCTCGGCGGCGGAGCCGGTGAGGAAGCACTCGTGGGCGGTGTAGAGGTCGTGTCGGGTGAGGTTGGCCTCGGTGACGGTCAGGCCCTTGTTGCGGGCGAGATCGATCACGAGGTTGCGGGTGATGCCTTCGAGGACGCCGGCGGAGAGGGGCGGGGTGATGATCGTTGGGGTGGAGGTGGGGCCGTGGTCTGGCTTGATGATGAAGAGGTTGTCGCCGGTGCATTCGGCGACGTAGCCCTCGTGGTTGTACATCACGGCCTCGAGGCAGTCGGCGTCGATGGCTTCGATCTTCGCCAGGACGTTGTTGAGGTAGTTCAGGGACTTGATGCGGGGGGAGAGGGCCTGGGGGTGGTTCCGGATGTAAGAGGAGGAGAGGATCTTGAGGCCGTGGGTGTAGAAGTCCTCGGGGTAGAGCTGGATCGAGGCGGCGATGACGATGAGGGAGGGCTGGGGGCAGAGGAAGGGGTTGATGCCCATCGTGCCGGCACCGCGGGTGATGACGACGCGCAGGTAGCCGTCGGTGAGGTGGTTGGCGGCGATGGTGTCGCGGATGGCCTGGGCGGTCTCGTCAAGGGTGAAGGGCAGGGGCAGGCGGATCGCGGCGGCGGACTCGGCGAGCCGGTTGAGGTGGGTCCGGAGCTTGAGGACGCGGGAGTTGTAGAAGCGGAGGCCCTCGAAGACGCCGTCGCCGTAGAGCAGGCCGTGGTCGAAGACTGAGACGGTGGCGTCTTCTGCGGGGCGGAGCTGGCCGTCGACCCAGACCTGGAGGTGCCGGTAGGGCGAGAGGGGGTCGGTGGCGGAGGCGGCGGGTTGGGTTTGGGAGAGGGTCACGGCGGTGTTCCGGTCGGGGGTATGACCGAGATGATATCCGTCGGTGGCCGGGGGCTCGGGTTTTGCGGGGGTGGTGTTAGGATGCGGTGGACGTTTGGAGCGGCGGTGAGGGCCGGGTATTGGATCTTTGGTCGAGGTCATGCAGCAAGGGAGCGTGAAGATGAACGGGTTGATCCGGGTTTGGTTGTGCGGCGTTGTGGGCGTGTGGGGTCTGGTGGGTGCGAGCGGCGCGGCGGTCGCGGAGCAGGAGGCGGTGGACTGGCAGGCGTGGGGGGTGGAGCACGGCCAGGAGGCGGGCAAGCTTGCTTCGAAGGTGTTTTTTGCGGACGGTGAGATCGGGTTGGGGCTGGTCGCGCGTGGGGACCTGCACGGGCTGGCGGGGCAGACGCTGTCACGGCTGGGCGATGCGGCGGGCACGGAGGTGGCGCTGGCGGCGATGGAGCGGACGCGGAAGGGGATGGCGGAAGCGGTGGACCGGGCGGGGCTGGACTGGGTGCGGGCGGACGTGCTGGGGCAGCTGGGCCGGCTGGATGAGGCCAGGGCGGTGGCCGACGCGACGGAAGACCCGGTGCTGCGGCTGCTGGCGCAGGGGCTGTACGGGCTGGCGCTCGGGGAGTCGGGGGATGAGGCGGGGATGCGGGCAGCGGTGGGCGGGGTGATGGAGGCGCTGCCGGCCGCGCTGAAGAAGCAGATCGACGATGAGGGTTGGTCCGACGACTGGGTGATGTATCAGCTGGTGGATATGCGTCTGTTGGCGGGTGATGTGGAGGGGGCGTTGGCGACGGCGAAGGCCGTGCCGGACGAGCAGTTGCGTCAGGAGACGCTGGGGCGGGTGGCGATGGGCTTGGTGGAGTCGGGCCGGGTGGGTGAGGCGCGGCGGCTGGTGGAGTCGGTGGAGGCTTACATGGAGAAGATGGAGGCGGAGGCGCGGGCCCAGGGCGGGCTGGACGAGTGCGAGGACTGCGTGGATGTGGGGACGATCCGGATCGAGGTGGTGGGCGCGTGGTCGGCGCTGGGGGAGTGGGACCGAGCGAAGGCCCAGGTGGAGCGGTCGGACCCGGAGTGGCCGAGCGAGAAAGCGGAGAGCCTGTCGTTGATGGCGGTGTACATGACGGGGCCGGAGCAGGTGGCGGCGCGGCGGCAGGCGTTTGAGCAGGCCGTCGGGATGTTGGGCGGGATCGAGTCGGACTGGGACAAGGCGTGGTCCGCGTTTTATGTGGGGCGCGACATCGCACGGAGCGGGGACCTGGCGGCGGCGCAGCTGCTTGTTGAAGCGGACAAGCGGCCGATCGTGAAGGGGTACGCCCATGCGGGTCTGGCGTGGGGTGTGATGATGCGGGTGGCGCCGAAGCGGTTGGGGGCGGGGTTGGCGGATGGAGGCGTAGGTGTGGTTATGCCGGGCGGTTGAACTGGTATGGTCTGTGGGGTGGCGGCGGTGAAGGGGAGAGAGGCGCGTAACGAGTAATATGTAGTAAAGTAGTGTTTTTGGTAATGCTTAGTAAATCCTTAAAGGCGAGCGTTCAGATGTCAAAATATAGCGTAGGCAGTGTATTGCTGTTCTTTGTAGTCTTAAATATGCCTGCGCAAATTACTAAAGTAAATTTGGGATCTGCAAGTGCAGAACAGATAGACGAAGTGTCATTGGAAGAATTAAGAAAGCAAGGCATCCAGTGGGCACGCGCAGCGTCTGAGATTGCACATCAGTACAAGCCGTCCGACCCTCCTCGGGATGGTGAAGCTGATATTTACGATAAGCTCTGGTTGCTTGGCGACATCATCGAGGCTCAGGGGCTGTTGGGGGATGTGGAAGGCTTGAAGCTGACGGAAGAGCGGCTTCTTGCCAGCCTTTCTGGTTTCCCTGTCGAGGCCCGCGGTTTTTCAGAGATTGCAATTGCAAGAGGCTGGGCAGCAGCCGGAAACTGGGACAAAGCGAAGGCTACAGCTTGGAATATTCCAATGATCGGTGATCGTCAAAATGCGGTTGCAGCTGTAGCTATGTTTCAAGGCTTGGCAGGTGAGCGTGGTTTGATGCTGGAAACTCTAGAGCCACTCTATGTCGAGATTCAACGCTACAACGCCCGATTACGTAATCCGACAGAACGTGAAGGTCTTGGCGAACAGTGGGCAATGATTATTGCTAATCAAGCTATGGGTGGTGATATAGAAGGGGCATTAGAGCAGGCAGGAAACATAAATGATTCGATGGTTAGGCAGGAGGTAGACCGTGCTTTAGTCAGCAGCCTTGCCGCATCTTCACGTGAAGCGGACCGCGCGTTGGCGGATGATATTCTTGGGAGGCTTACTACCCTAGCAGACGCAGAGAGGCGGAAAGAGGAGATGGAACGGGGAAGGGGCATACCGGACGATTATCCGAGTTCTCTTATTGCTCGGATTGATCTGGCGGCCGGTTATTCAGCGCTAGGGGATTGGGATGCGGTGGAGGCACAGTTGGATGCCTACGGCAATCATGAGCTCTTATTAGAAGCATTTTGTATGGCAGCGTGGCATAGCACCTCGCGTACACCAGAAGTTGTCGAGCGAAAGCGTGCTCTTTGGAATGGAGCTAAGCAGCAGGCTGCTGACTTAGAGACGCAAGGTTCAAAAATGTTCCATATGAATGCGCTAGCGTCTGTGGCGATGGGCTACCTCAATGATGATACAGGTCGACTTGCAAGGTCGTATTTGGATGAACAAACGGACGACATTTTGAGAGCGTCTGTTCTTTCGGGCATGGCTTGGGGTGCTGAGCACCTAGTCAACGATACAGACGATTGACTGTTATAGATTGGTCATCGTGCGAGGAGCAGGCTGGTTGTGGGGAGATGCTGCTCCAAATCGGATACTGGGTCGTGGCGTAGAGGCTATTTTCTGGTCATCACCAGTAGCGTTCGAAGTGGATGTTGCCGGTGGGGTTTTTGGGGGTCTTGGTGGAGAAGCCGAGGGGGGTGAGTTCGGCTTCGGCTTGGTCGATCATGGCGGGGTTGCCGCAGAGGAAGACGTGGCAGGTCTGGGGGTCGAGCGGGAGGCCGGTGAGTTGTTGGAAGGCGTCGGGTTGGAGGTGTTCGGTGACTCGGCCGCGGAGGCCTGACCAGGGGGAGCCGTCCGGCTCGCGGGTGGTGGTGGCGAGGTAGGTCAGATGGGGGTCTCGTGCGGCGGCGGCTTCGAGTTCTTCGCGGTAGCCGAGGTCTTGGGCGAGTCGGCTGCCGTGGAGGAGGACGAGGTGTTTCCAGGGGCGCTGGTCGGGGGGCTGGTCTTTGAAGGTGCGGTACATGGAGAGGTAGGGGGCGAGCCCGGTGCCGGTGGCGACCATAACGAGGGTCTGACCGGGGGGGACGCCGTCGAGGGTGAAGTGGCCCTTCATGCGGGGGTCCATGAAGAGGTCGTCGCCGGGGTGCAGGTGAAAGAGGGAGGGCGTGAGCTTGCCGTCGTCGACCTCGACGATGAAGAACTCGACGTGGTCTTTGGTGATCGGGGAAGAGGCGATGGAGTAGGCGCGGCGGATGAGCTTGGGGCCTCGGCTGGCGCGTCTTGAGGGCTTGTCGGGGTCGGGCGGGGTGGGGTCGGGTAGGGCGAGGGTGGTGAACTGGCCGGGGATGAAGTCGGGGACGGGGTCGTGCTTGTATGCGACGCGGACGATGGCGAGG
Organism: Planctomycetota bacterium; assembly: GCA_038749105.1. Lineage (GTDB taxonomy): Bacteria > Planctomycetota > Phycisphaerae > Phycisphaerales > Phycisphaeraceae > JBCCOW01. Next base: position 7,454 of record JBCDIM010000019.1, on the reverse strand, counting down.
CCGGGGGCGAGGTCGTCGCGCGCGGTGACGGTGGCGTTGTCGGGGTCGGCGGTCATGGGGGGCGGGCTCCGGGTTTACGGGGTCGGGTGCCGCGGGATGGGACGGAGAAACTCTAGGCGTGAGACGGGGTGAATCGGGAGCGGTTGGGGGTTTGGGGCGTGGGCATCAGGACACGCCGTGTGCCGCACGGTGGAGGCGGGGGTTCGCGGGCGTGTGGCGTTAGGGGTTCACGACTTTGATGGCGCTGGCGTCGCGGACTTCGATGTTGGTTCGGCCGCGGTGGATGGTCACGGGGCCGGTGATGTGGAGGGTCTTGTTGAGCAGGTACTTTTCGGGGGGTGACGGGAAGCCGGCGTAGGCGTCTTCGAAGACGACGATGGAGAACTGGCCGCGCCAGTTGTTGGAGAAGTTGAGGAAGGTGATGCGTCCGATGTTTTGGGTGCGGACGATCTTGCCTTCAACGGTGACGAGCCGGCCGACGTGTTGGTCGGCTTCGTGCCACTGGACGACGCCGGCGGGGGGTGGGGCCAGCGGGATGCCCGGCTGCTCAACGCCAGCCATGTTGGGGTTGGTCGCGAGGAACAGGGGTTCGCCCGCGTTGGGGTACGGGCTGCGGGGCAGGCGGTTCACAATCTGGTGCAGGTTGCCGCGGGGCAGGTCTGGTGATTCGGTGACAAAGACCGGCTCGTCGGGGACGGGGTAGCGGTTCTGCGCGGTGGCGGGGTGCATCACCAGCGCGGTGAGCGTCAGGGTGAGCGTGGCGAGAAAAACTGCTGAGAATGGATAACGCATGCCTCCATATTAACCGAGCGGGCCGGGGATTGGTCCACCAAAGAGACGCCACGGGCCTCGGCGTTGGGTGGGGTGGGTTAGGATCCGGGTGTGGACGAGGTGCTCGGACAAGACAAAGCGATGGAGACGCTGCGGGCACAGCTGGCGTCGGGGCGGGTGCACCACGCGCAGATCTTCCACGGGCCCAGCGGCGTGGGGAAGTTCACGGCAGCCTTGGCGTTCGCCCGGGTGCTGCTGGGCGAGAACGGCTGGGCGGGTCACGACCATCCAGACTTGCACGTGGTGAACAAAGAGCTGGCCCTATACAGCGACGACGCGGCGACGCGGCGGCGGAAGCTCACGAGCATCCCGGTGGAGGTCGTGCGGGAGCACGTGCTGGGCCCGGCGTTCCGGTCGGCCCAGATGGGTGAGCGGAAGGTGTTCATCATCGACGAGGCGGAGCTGCTGAACGCGGCGGGTCAGAACGCGCTGCTCAAGACGCTCGAAGAGCCGCCGGCAGGGACGACGCTGATCCTGATCACGACGAGCGAGGACCGGCTGCTGCCGACGATCCGGTCGCGGTGTCAGCGGGTGGCGTTTGTGCCGTTGGCGGAGAAGCACCTCGCGGCGTTCCTGGATGATCGAGAGGAGGCGCCTGGGATGAGCGAGAGCGAGCGGGCGTGGCTGCTGCGGTTCGCGTCGGGGTCGCTGGGCCGTTTGGTGTTGGCTTTGGAGTACGGACTGACGGGCTGGGCGCGGGCGGTGCTGGGTCCGGTGGATGGGCTGACGCGGGGTCGGGCGTCGCCGGGGCTGGGCGGGGTGATGCAGGAGCTGCAGCAGGGATTTGCCGAGGCGTGGGTGAAGCGTCACGACAACGCGTCGAAGGAGGCGGCGAACCAGACGGCCGGGGCATTGATGGCGGCGATGCTGACGGACCACGCGCGGCATCACCTGGGGTTGTTGGCGGCCGAGACGGAGCCTGACGATCCGGAGGGGGCGGAGGCGAAGTTGGGGCCGTGGTTGGCGGTGATTGATGCGGTGGAGGAGAGCCGGGGGCTGCTCGGGCGGAATGTAAACCCGTCGCTGGTGAATGATCATTTGGGGGTGGCGTTGCACGCGGTGTTTGGTGGATAGGCACGGGTTGATGGCCGAGTGGGTCGGCATCGGCCTGATGCTTTTTGCTTGGACCGGGGTGCAGTGGCGGATACGATCAAGGCGTCCGAATGGCTTCGCGTTGGACTCGCGTTTGACTTGTGTTTCTTGATGCTTCTGGACTGGAGTCGGTTATGGGTCTGCGTGCTGTGCGAGCGGGTATCTGTGGGTTGGCGGTGCTGTGGGGTGTGGTGTTCGGCACGGGGGCGGCGTCGGGTGGCGAGCCCAAGCTGTTTGATCCTTGGCTGAAGTGGGACGCGGGTGTGGGCCGGGTGATGGGTCCGGGGTATGCGGGTCGGGATGACATGTTTTGTCCGTTGGGTCGGGTGCATCAGTTTGCCTGGCCATACTGGTTTGAGACGCGTCTGGACGGGTTGGTGGTTGAGGCAAGCCCAAGGATGGTGTTTGGGGCGTCGGATCGGGTGGACGCGGAGACGGTGGAACGGGTGCGGGTGTGGCTGCTTGGTGAAGCGCGTGGGGACCAGCCGAAGGCGACTCGGGGGAGCCGGGCGGCGGCGTTGGTGGCTTTGGGTCGGATGGGTCCGGAAGAGCGGACGATGGGTCTGCTGCTGGGCGTGCCAGGCGAGACGGCCCGCGGGTTGATTGAGGCGACGGATCAGCGGATCGCGTCATCGGCGATGGTGGGTTTGGGGTTGACGGGGGATGGGTCGGCGTTGGCGGGGTTGACGGGTCTGGAGCTGCCGGAGGGAAAGCGGGGTCGGCCGGAGCTGTCGCGGTTGGGGCGATTGGTGGCGATGGGGTTGCTGCCGATGGATCAGGAAGGGGTGAGTGAGGCGTTGATTGCGGGTTGGCGGGGAGCGATGACTTGGGAGGAGGCGCGGATGGCGGCGTGGGGGTTGACGCGGCACCGCAGCCGGGCGGGGGATCGGCTGCTGGCAGCGGCGATCACGAAGGTCGAGAGCCCGTATGTGGTGCAGGAGGCGCTGCTGGGTCTGGAGGTGGGGTCTGTGCAAGGGTCGGATCATGTGTTGATGCGTTGGGCGGCGGACCGGCCGAGGCCGAGTGCTCGGGCGGAGGCGTTGACGCAGGAGATGACGGTGCGTCGGACGAATCACTTGAACGGGATCAGCCCCGGAGTCCAGCCGTTGTGGCGGCCGGTGCCGGCGGAGACGCGGACGGCGGCGTTGCTGGCGTTGGCGTCAGCGCCGACGGCGGGCGATCAGCCGCCGGGCTCGCGGGTGGGGCGTGAGCTGGAGCGGTGGTCGGCGTACACGACGCGAAACGGGTTCAACGATTTCTTCCGGGGCCCGGCGTGGTTGGCGCGTGTCCGGCACAGCGAAGAGATCAATCTGGACGAGTGGGAGTGGGCGATGCGGGGCGGGGTGATGGCGTGGGACCTGGTGACGCAGCCGGACGGGTCGCGGGAGCATGACTGGGCGGAGCGGACGGTGCCGGATCATTACGGGCGCGACTACGTGCTGCTGGCAGCGGGGCTTTACATCAACCGGGTGTTTGGGGGTGAGGGGTCGGCGGGTTCCGCGTCGTTGGGGCTCCGGCCGCACGAGCGGGAGCGGGTAGCGCGTCGGCTGTCGGCGGAGCTGCGGCGGATCGTGCTGGACCGGCGGGCGCACCGGCTGACGCGGGCGGCGGCGGCGTTGGGGCTGGGCTTGAGCGGGCAGAGCGGTTTGGCCGACGGCCTGGCGGAGACGCTAAGCCGGGTCAAACGGGATGAGGCGTTGATCCTGGCGTCGGGGGCTTTGGCTCTGGCGATGATGGACGACCCGCGGGGGGTGACCTTGGGTCGGAAGCTGCTGAAAACGGGTGGGCGTGGGTTGGAGTCCGAGGCGGCGTTCGCCGAGCGTCTGGCGGTGCTGGCGGTTTTGCGAAGCGGGGCAGAGGCGGATGTGGTTTGGTTGGCGGCGAACCCGCCGGCCCAGCGGTTGGCGTTGCCGCTCTGGGCACGGGTGTTGCACCGCCACGGCTACACGCGGTCGGCGGTGGTGGGGGTGCTTGAGCGTCTGGAGGACGGGTCCTGGGAGGGGACGCCGGCGGAGCGGGCGATGGCGGTGCGGGTGCTGGGTCAGCTGCTGGATGTGAGCGAGCGTTCGCCGTTGCGAGATCTGGTGGAGGATACGAATTACAGCATGTCGTTCCGTGCGGCTCCGCTCGGGCCGCCGTGTCCGAACAATCCGCAGCCGTTAACGCTGCAGCAGCAGTTCCCGCTGCTGCATTTCCATGCGGTGGCGGGGCCGTATCTATACGGGCATCTTCGTCGGCCGCGATGAACGGTCGGTTGGGTTGCGATTGGTGAGACGCGGGTGCGTACACTGGCGGCCATGAGGTATCGGTTGTTGGGTGTTGATCTGGACGGGACGCTGCTGCAGCGGGACGGGAGTGTGTCGGCGGCGGACTTGGAGGCGATCGTGGCGGCGCAAGCGGCGGGGTGTCTGGTGGTGCCTTGCACGGGCAGAGGTTGGCGGGAGTCGCGAGTGCCGCTGCGGGTGGTGGAGGGGTTGGGGCCTGGGGTGTTCAACACGGGGGCGGCGGTGATGGACCTGCGGACGGGGCACGGGATCGACACGGCGGTGATGGAGCCGGGGCTGGTGCTGGAGCTGATCGAGTTTTTGAGGCCGTTGCCGCAGGCGGTGATGGTGTACATGGACCACAACCGGGCGGGGGTGGACTTTGTGGTGAGCGGGGACGGCAAGATCCTGCCGAAGGCGGACGCGTGGTTTGAAGCCAACGACATCCGTTGGCGGGAGGTGCGGGAGCCCACGGCCGAGGACGTGCACCATGCGCTGCGGGTCGGGCTGGTGGCGGAGGGGGAGGAGGCCCTGCGGCTTGAAGAAAAGCTGATGTCCAACTTCCGGGGGCGGGTGCATGTGCATGCGTTTGCTGGGGTGCCGACAGCCAGCAAGGACGACTACATCTACATCGCCGAGGTGTTCGCGGCGGGCGTGAACAAGTGGCGGGGGCTGACGGTCTTGGCGGACAAGCAGGGGATCCCGCACGACCGGATCGCGGGGATCGGCGACGAGATCAACGACCTGGCGATGCTGGAGCACGCGGCGTGCGGCGTGGCGATGGCTAATGCGGTGGAGCGGGCCAAGGCCGTGGCGGACTACGAGGCGGGGTCGGTGGCGGAGGCGATCGGGAAGATGCTCGAAGGCGCGTGGTAGGTGGAGTTTTGACGACCGGCGACACGACGTGTCGCGGCTAGCATCAAGACATGCCGACGGTGACGTGTTCGGTCGAGACGGCGTGTGGGGTTGAGTGGGCGTTTGAAGAGACGCACGACTACGGGAAGCGTGTGCAGTGGGACCGGTTCATCCGGCGGTACGAGGTGTTGACGGACGGGCCGATCGAGCGGGGGTCGCGGGTGCGGGTGTGGGCGTGGAACGGTCTGGCGATGACGGTGGATTACGAGGCAGTCAAGGCGCCGGAGTTGGTGGCGATGCAGATGGTGGCGGGGCCGTGGTTCTTGCGCAAGTTCACGGGGAGCTGGCGGTTTGAGGCTGGGGGCGCGGGCGGTACACGGGTGACGTTTCGGTATGGGTATGTCACGCGGTGGGGGTGGATGACCCCCATGGTGGGCTGGGTGCTGCGGTGGGAGATGGGTCGGCGGATCGCGGCGCTTCGGCGGCATTTGGAGAGGGTGGCGGCGTGAAGACCGGCGACGCGTCGCATCGCGGCTATGACAGATTGCGCGGGGTCGGTTAGAAAGCGGGGATGAGCGAAACGGTGAAGGTGCAAATCAAGCGGTTGGCGCATAACCCAGAGGGGGCGTTGCCGGCGTATCAGTCGGAGCTGGCGGCAGGCATGGACCTGTGTGCGTGTCTGGAGGAGGCGGTGGTGCTGGAGCCCGGAGAGATCGCGTTTGTGCCGACGGGGTTTGCGATCGCGCTGCCGGCGGGGTTCGAGGCGCAGGTTCGGCCGCGGTCGGGGTTGGCGTGCAAGTTCGGGGTCACGCTGCCGAACTCGCCGGGGACGATCGATGCGGACTACCGGGGGGAGGTGAAGGTGGCGTTGATCAATCTGGGGAAGCAGGCGTTTACGGTGGAGCCGGGGATGCGGGTGGCGCAGATGGTGGTGGCGGCGGTGGCTCAGGTGGGGCTGGTGGAGGTGGATGCCCTGGACGAGACAGTGCGGGGGAGCGGGGGGTTTGGGCACACGGGGGTTTAGGTTTAGCCGCAAAGAGGCGCAAAAAACGAAAAAAAAGGGTTTGGGTATGGGCGTTGCTTTTTGTGTGTTCTGTGCCTCTTTGCGGCTTAAAAACCGAGCGTGTAGCCTGCGGGAATGAGCGGATCACAGCGATGGACGGTGGAGCAGAGTCGGGCGTGGCGGGACGAAGTGGGGTGGCTGATGGGGGCGAACTACCTGCCGCGGTCGGCACAGAACCAGCTGGCGATGTGGCAGGGGGAGACGTTCGATCTGGCGATGATCCGTGAGGAGTTCGGTTGGGCGGCGGAGGCGGGGCTTAATGCGTTTCGGATTTATCTGCACGATCTGTTGGCGGCGGACTTGCCGGGGTTTCTGGAACGGCTGGAGCGGGTGTGCGAGCTCGCCAGCGAGTTGGGGCACCGGTTGATCCTGGTGTTCTTTGATGACTGCTGGCGGCCGGAGCCGAGGCTGGGTCCGCAGCTGCCGGCGGTGCCAAGCATGCACAATTCGCGGTGGGTGCAGTCGCCTGGGGTGTTGGCGCGGGAGCGGGTGGCGGGGGGTGATGCGGGGGAGGCGCAGCGGCTGTGTGATTACGTGTCGGCGGTGATCGAGCGGTTTGATGGGCATGAGGCGGTGGTGATGTGGGACCTGTACAACGAGCCGGGTGGCGCGGGGGAGGTGCACGACTCGGTGGGGCGGCGTTTGGACGAGTCGCTGGTGTTGTTGGAGGGGGTGTTCGAGTGGGCGCGTGGGGTTGGGCCGACCAAGCCGTTGACGTCGGGGCTTTGGCAGCGTGATGAGTCGTTCGCAGAGCTGAACCGTCGGCAGTCGGTGTTGAGTGATGTGATGACGTTTCATTTTTACGGGCACCCCGCGCGGTTGGCATATCATCTAGTGGAGTACCGGTCGTATGGCGATGAGGCGGACCGGGAGCGGGCGGCGGTGTGCACGGAGTACATGGCACGGACGACCCACTGTCTGTTTTTCAACACGCTGCCCAAGCTCAAGGAAATGGGGGTCGGGGCGATCCACTGGGGGTTGGTACGGGGGGCGTCGAACACGGTGTTCCCTTGGGGGAGCAAGCCGAACAGTGGGGAGCCCGGGGTGTGGCACCATGACCTGCTGCATGCGGACGGCACGGCGTACGACGCTGCGGAGGTGGCGGTGTTGCGGGGGTTGTCGCCGAGGGGGTGAGTGGGGGAACGACGAGCGGTCAGCGAGTTGGCCGGGGCGACACGCCGCGGCTCGCTGGGGGCGTTAGACTCCGCGGCATGAAAGCGAATGATCTGAAGCCGGGCATGGCGTTGACGCAGGACGGGCAGCTGTTTGTGTGCACGAAGACGGAGCACGTGAAGCCGGGCAAGGGCGGGGCGTTTGTGCAGGCGAAGCTCAAGTCGATGAAGTCGGGG
>JBCDIM010000018.1:0-56831 GCA_038749105.1 Planctomycetota bacterium | reverse complement strand
GGCGGCGAACGAAGGGGTGGCGGTCCGTCGGGCGGCGGAGTGGGCGGCGGGGGGGGGCGGGGCCTTGGCGGTGATCGGGGTGGGGTTCGGGCGTTGGGGCCGGCGGTTGGGAGAGCGTTCGCCCGAGCGGGCGATGGCGTCGTGTGCCGAAGCGTTGGCATCGGCGGGGTTGGTCGGGTCGGGGGGGGTGCCGGGCTTGGCGGGTGGCGCGGGTCGGCTGGTGGTGGTGGTGGGGGATGGCTTGATGGGTGAGCGTGGCCGGTCCGAAGGGCTGGGCTTGCGGCGATGGCTGGGTCAAGGGTTGGGCGCGGTGCTCGTGGAGCCGGCCGCGTTGGAGGAGGTCGTCGGGTGCAGCGGCGCGGGGTGGTCTTGCCCGGTGCCCGCGGGTGGATGGGTGGGGGTTCGGTTAACCGCCGGGGTCTTGGCGTCTGGGGGTACCGTGCGGCTGCCTGGCGCTGAAACCAGAGAGCCCCGTGTGTCGCTCAGCGGAATCGCGGGCACGGGTGGAGGCAGTGGGCTGGGCGGTGTGAAGGAGCGGGTGACGGCGTGGGCGAGGCGGGTGGGCTGGAACGCGCAGCTGAATATGCCGGGGCGGGACGAGCGTGTCGGGCTGGGGCTGATCGCGTGCGGGGCGGCATATCCTGTACTGCGTCACGCCCTGGGCGAGCTGAATCTGTTGGGGCGGTTGCCGTTACTCAAGGTGGGCGTGACGCTGCCGATCGATGGGGAGGCGGTCGCCAAGATCGGTGCGCGGTGCGAGCGGTTGTGGGTTTTGGAGCGGGGTGGGGGTGGTTTGGAGGATCACGTCCGGTCGGTTTTGGGGCAGGACGCGGGTGATGATGCGGGGGCGCATGTGTTTGGGCAGCGGCTGCCGGAAGGGTTGCCCAGCTTGGAAGCGGGGGATGGGTCGGGCTGGGGCTGGGGCGTGTCGGAGCTTATAGCGTGCTTAGTGCCCTTGGTTCGGGCGTACGGCGGGCTGCCGGTGCATGTGACCTCGCTTGGTCTATCGGATCGGCTGGGTGCGATGGAGGCGGCGGGTCGGGTGGCGGTGGCGGGCGCGGGGGGTGGGCTGAGTCGGGACGGGATGGGCTGCCCGGTGGAGGAGGAGACCTCGACGGGCGTGGTGGTGGAACGGTTGCGGCGGGCGTTGGCGGACGCCGAGTGGATGCGGTCACGGCACCGGCGTAAGCCGATGGGTTTGCGGGTGGTGGGTCTGGAAGCCGTAGCGGGTGAGGGGGGTTTGGGTGAAGAGCGTGGCGACGACGGCGGAGGTTCCACAGATGAGGGTCGGGGAGCGTCGGGCAGCGGTGGGCGTGGGGGGCGTCGCGATCGGGATGCGGTCGTAAGGCGGTTGCCGGTGGAGCGGCTGGAGGCGCTGCGGCCGATGATTGGTCAGATGCGATCGGAGGGGGCCAGCGGGGTCTTTCTGGTGGAAGTGCCGTGGGTGGATATGGCGGGCGGGGGTTCGGGGCAGACGCGTCGGGTGCTGCTTCGGCGTCTTCGGCGTCGGGTCCTGGGGATGGGTTCGGATGTGGAGACCGGGGCTGGGGTGAGTCGTGGGACGGGCAGCCGTCGCGGCGAGAACGGCGTCCGCGTGGAGGTGATCGAGCCGGAGGAGCGTGGGCGGTACCGGCGGCTGCTGGAGCGGGCGGTCCTGGGCAGCGGGGTGACGGTGATTCTGGTTTGCCCGCGCCGGGGCGTGAGCGGCAGCGACGGGCGGGGTAGTGGTGGTGGGGAAGGGCTGTTTGTGGCGCGAGGGGTGCGGACGCGGGAACTGTTGGCGGCAGGCAGAGTCTCGACGGCTGGGCTTGGCGTGACCGGGGGCCGGGGCTTGGTGGCGCGTCGTTCGGTCTTGGAGGTCGCTGAGGAGAGTAATGATGAGGTGCGTGGCGGGACGCGGGTGGACGTGACGGGGCCGACGCTGGGGCGGGCCGGCGGACTCGGAGAGCGTTCGGCGTGGGTGGATGTCGTGAGCCTGCCGACGCGCGTGGGCTTGCGCGGTGGGCGGAGTGGGCGGGGTGGTGGTCTGGCGTCTGGCCTGCTGGGGGGTAAGTCGGGGACGGGCTGGTCGGAAGACTTGCCTGCTGGACTCGCGCCGGTGCACGGCGGCTCGGGCGTGTGGTGGTGTCACTTGGCGGCGGGACCGGGTGAGGGATCGGACCTGTTGAGTGCGACGCTGGCCGAAGCCGGCCGGCGGATGGGCTATCGGGTGCTGTTCCGCGAAGTGGGGGGCCAGTCGCCGGGGTGGGATGAACAGGCGTTTGTGCGGTGGGCGGGTGGAGCGCTGCGTTGGGGTGGGCCCGAAGCGGAGCGAGCGCCGCGTGGAGATCGGCTGGCTAGGGCCTGGATTGGAGAGGGACACGGCCAGGTGGTGTTCACCCGGGACGGTGAGGCGTCTGAGGGTGCGGGCGTGCCTGGGGGAGATGGGGTGTCGAGCCGGATCACGCCGGTGGTTCCGCGCGGTCGGGCGGACCTGGTGCTGGGGGCGTCGGTGGGGGCGTTGGCGTGGGCTTTGGACGGTGTGGCGGGGCTTGGCGTGGGTTCGCCCGGGGTATCACGTTGGGTGGTGGAGCTGGACCCGACGGTGGAGGCTTGGCGTGGGCTGGGTCAGGGGTTTGATGCTGCGGCCGTGCTGGCGGTTTTGCAGGGGCTGTGGTCGGGGGCCGGTGAGCAGCCGGACAGCCGTGCGGCGGGAAGCCGGTCTGCGGTCTTGCGGGCCGGGCGTGAGGCGGAGCGCCGGTTGGGCACACGGGCGGGTTGGGGGTTGGTGCTGCTGGGTTATGCGTGGCAGCGTGGATGGGTACCGTTGACCGAGTCGGCGTTGCAGGAGGGGGTTGATGCGGTGTGGGGGTCTGTCGGGTTCGGGGCGCGTCGGTGGGAGGGCCTGGGGGTGGCGCGGGCGTCGGTGGAGCTGGGGCGTCGGTGGGCGGCGGGGTTGGTGGGGGGTGACCGGGTGGTCGGGAGTGAGGAGTCGGCGAACGAGCGTGGGGATGATGAGGCGAGTGAGGCGGGCTGGGCGGAGCGTGCGGAGCAGTGGCGGGCGAGGCTTCGGCGATCGCTGGGTCAGCCGTTTTGGGTGGGGCGGTCGGGTCGGGAGCGGTTAGCGGAGCGCTACGCGGCGATGGCGAGTGATTGGGCTGAGCGTGCGGACGCTAGGGGGTTGGAGTCCGGGGTGATGCGGGTGGTGGCGGAGCGTGCGGGTCGGTGTGTGCGGTGGGGTGGGGGGCGCTCGGGGCTGCGTTTGGCTAAGCGGTACGGGGAGGCGGTGTTGGCGTTCGCGGAGGCGGAGGCGGGGTCGGGTGGTACGGGGCTGAGTGGTTTGGCGGCCGAGGGTTTGGCGTCGGTGATGCTGGTGGAGGACCTGGTTTGGACGGCGGGTCTGGCGGCGGATCGGGAAAGGTGGCGGCTGGAGTGGGAGGCCTTGGGAGTCAGCCCGGAGGTGGCGGCTTTGGCTCGGCTGCGTCACGAGCTATGGATCGATATCGAGGCGTACGGGTTGAATGTGAGCACGCGGGTGCCGGTCTGGCCTTGGGTGGCGAGACGGCTGGCGTCACGCCGGGTGCTGCGATTGATCGAGCGGACACTGGGGGGGATGGGCTCCGTGGATCGCGGGGCGTTGCTGGGTTACGAGCGGCTGATGGGGGTGTATGTGGAGGGGGTGGTGGACCGGGGTGACGAGCGTTGGTGGCGTTGGCTGGGGGTTCCGGGGCGGCGGATGCCCAGGGGCTTGGCGGGGCGTCGGCTGCGGGCCAGGCTGATTGATCGGGCGGTGCGGGCGGTGGAGGAGGCGGGCACCCGCACGGGTCACGCGGCGGGCGGGGACGGTGGGGGGACAGGGTGATTGGGTTCGGGGCCGTGGCGGGTCCTAGAATGGCGGCAAGCGGGGGCCGTGAGGGGCGGTGAGGGTTGCGGAGAAAGAGCGTTCGGGCATGGCTTGCGATACCCTTACTGGATGAAACGACGCGGCTTGTGCCGGTCTACGGGGGCGTGAGGGGCCTGATTGGACTGATGCCGACGATTCCTGCAAGCCAGACCGACGCCCGCTTGGACCGAGCCGCCTGGCTGGGGTTGTACCGCGCGATGGCGACGGCACGGCGGGTGGATGAGCTGGAGCTGGAGCTGGCGGCGGCGGGGGAGGCTTTCTTTCAGATCTCGGGGACGGGGCACGAGCCGGCGGCGGTGTTGGACCTGTTCTTGCAGCCGAGCGACTGGGTGCACGGGCACTACCGGGACAAGGCGCTGATGATCGCGCGGGGGGTGGAGCCGAAGGCCTGGTTTGACTCGGTGCTGACCAACGCGGGGAACTACTCGCACGGGCGGCAGATGTGCTGCTTCATGGCGTCGCGGGAGCTGAAGCTGCCCAGCACGGTGATCCCGGTGGCGAACCACTGTCTGCATGCGTGCGGGATTGCGGACCGGGTGAAGGGGGAGGCGGATCGCCCGATCGTGCTGTGCGGCATTGGCGACGGCTCGACGCAGCAGGGCGAGTTCTATGAAGCGGTGGGCGAGGCGGTGCGGGAGCGGTTGCCGGTGCTGTTCTACGTCGAGGACAACGGCGTGGCGATCAGCACGCAGACGGCGGGGAAGACGTTCTTCGATCTGACCGGTGCGGACGGGCAGCGGGTCGAAGAGTTCCTGGGCCTGCCGATCCATCGGTTTGATGGGCACGACCTGGTGGGCGAGGCGGCGGGGATCGGGGCGGTGGTGGACGGGGTGCGGGAGACGCGGGGCCCCGGCTTGATGGTGCTGCGGGTCGAGCGGTTGCGGTCACACTCGAACGCGGACGATCAGCGGGTGTACCGGACGGCCGAGCAGCTGCAGGAACTGCGAGAGAAATACGACGGGCTGGCATCGCTTCGGCGCGGATTGATCGACAGCGACGTGGAGATCGATGCGGCGGCGTTGGACGCCGTGGACAGCGAGGTGGAAGAGGAATGCCGATCGGCGATGGAGGCGTCGCGGCGGATCGGCGACCCGATCGCGAGCCTGACCGCGAAGCCGGAGCTGCCGGCCCATCTGGAGCGGGACGCGGCGGAGCTGCACCCCGTGGCGAAACGCGGGGCGGCGGGATCCAACGGGACAACCCACAGCAACGGGTCGGTGGATGCCGAGGCGTCGCTGACCATGATCGAAGCGATGCGTGGGGTGCTTCGGCACGCGCTCGAGAGCGACGCGGCCATCACGCTGTTCGGCCAGGACATCGAAGACCCCAAGGGCGATGTGTTTGGCGTGACCAAGGGGCTGTCGACGGACTTCCGCGAGCGGGTGAAGAACGCGCCGCTGGCGGAGTCGACGATCATCGGGAAGTCGATCGGGCAGGCGTTGGCGGGGGGGAAGCCGGTGGCGTTTATCCAGTTCGCGGACTTCTTGCCGAACGGGATCTCGCAGGTGATGTCGGAGCTGGGGTCGATGTGGTGGCGGAGCGGCGGGGAGTTTTCTTGCCCGGTGTTGCTGATGATCACCTGCGGGGGGTATCGGCCGGGGCTGGGTCCGTTCCACTCGCACACGCACGAGGCGACGCTGGCGCACGTGCCGGGGCTGGACGTGATGATGCCGTCGAACGCGGCGGACGCGGCGGGGATGCTGCGGGCGGCGCTGGAGTCGGATCGGCCGACGGCGTTCCTGTATCCGAAGGTGTGTTTGAACGATCGGCATCCCGAGACGGTGGCGGCGGGCCCGGCGGCGGAGCACCTGGTGCCGATGGGCAAAGCCCGGCAGGTGCGGAGCGGGGACGACCTGACGCTGGTGGCGTGGGGCAGCACGGTGAGCGTGGCACGGGACGTGGCAGACACGATCGCGGCGGAGGGGGTCGGGTCGGTGGAGGTGCTGGACCTGCGGTGCATCGTGCCGTGGGACCGGCCGGGCGTGGTGGCGTCGGCGAAGCGGACGGGCAGGCTGCTGGTAGTGCACGAGGACAACCTGACCGCGGGGTTTGGTGCGGAGGTGGTGGCGGCGGTGTCGGAGGACACAAGCGGTCACGATGTGGAGGTACGGCGGTTAACGCGGCCGGACACCTATGTGCCGTGCAACTTCCCGAACCAGCTGGAGGTCTTGCCGTCGTACCGGCGGACGCTGGCGGCGGCGTGCGAGATGCTGCACGTCGAGCTGTCCTGGCAGGAAGATGCGGCGGGGGACGAGGCGGGGCTGATGACGATCGAGGCGCCGGCCCCGTCGCCGGCGGACCAGGCAGTGACGATCGGGGTGTACCACGTGAAGGTCGGGGACACGGTGGAGGTGGGCGAGCCGTTGTTGGATGTGGAGGCGGACAAGGCGGCGCACGAGGTGGCGTCGCCGGCGCGAGGGGTAGTGGAGGCGCTGCTGATCGAGGAGGGAGAGAACGTGCCGGTGGGCACGCCGATGATGCGGCTGCGGACCGAGTCGTCGGAGGCGGGGGACGCGGTGGTGAAGCGGATCAACCGGGAGGACAAGGGGACGCCCAAGCTGCGTCGGGCCGAGGCGGTGGTGTCGGATGCCGCGTCGGAGGTGGCGCGATCGACCGAGGCGTTGGTGTACCTCTCGCCGATCCAGATCGCGGAGGGCAGCAATCGACTGCCGAACAGCGTGCTGGTGCAGCGGTTCCCGGACCGGATCGCCGAAGACATCGTGAAGCGGACGGGCATCGAGTCTCGGCCGGTGCTGGCTCCGAAGGAGTCGGCGTTGTCGATCGCAGCCGAGGCGGCGCGGAAGGCGTTAGACGCCGAGGGGCTGGAGCTCAGTGACGTGACCGGGATTGTGTGTCACACCACGACACCGCCGGCGAACACGCCGTCGATGGCGTGCCTGATCCTGAGCGAGCTGGACCCGGACGCGAGCCACGAGTGCATGGTGTATGACGTGAACGCGGCGTGCTCCGGCTGGCTCTACGCGATCGATACGGCGTATCACACGGCGTTGACCCGGCCCGACTCGGTGGTGCTGGTGGTCACGACCGAGGCGCTGTCGCGGGTGGTGGACCCGACCGATTTTGACACGGCGATCCTGTTCGGCGATGCGGCGACGGCGACGATCCTGCGGGCCCATCAGGGCGGTGGCAAGTTCGAGCCGGCGGCATCGGGGGGCTTGCCTTACCTGCAGATGCAGCAGCCGGTGCTGTCGGGCAAGGCAGACGCGGGCTCGATCCTGACGGTGGGCTTCCAGGGCCAGGCACCGATCGCGATGGACGGCAAGAAGGTCTTCGCTGAGGGCGTGCGGGCGATGACGATGATGACGGAGAAGGCGTTCGCGGCCGCGGGCCTGACGATCGAGGAGCTGGACTACCTGGTGCCGCACCAGGCGAACCGGCGGATCATGGAGGCGGTCCGCAAACGGCTACGCATCCCGCCGCACAAGGTGGTCGACCTGATCGCGGACCACGGCAACACGTCGTCGTCAACGATCCCGCTGGCGATCGCCAAGACGGCCCACGACTGGAAGAAGGGGCAGTCGGTGGGCGTGTGTGCTTTTGGCGGCGGGTTCACATTCGGGGCGTCGGTGCTCCGTGTGCTGTGAGCGTGCCGGGGGGGGGGTGAAACTGGGAGGTTTACGGGCGATTGTTACGCCTTAGGGTTCGCTTCTTTCGGGGTTCGGTGGTATATCTAATGGGCTCTGCGCAGCACGTCCGGCGTTGTGATCCGTTGTTTCACTGAGCTTCCCTCTCCATGAAGATCCTGTTCGGCGTCATCCTGGTCATCCTGCTCGGAGCGTCGGCGGGCACGTATTTGCTCTACCCCGATACACGCAGCGAAGTGCCGGTGATCTACTGGGTGACGGACCGTAACCCGGCGCGGGTGGAGCAGATCAAGCGGTTCCACGCGTGGCTGGAGAAGAACGGTCACGTGGACGAGCAGGGCCGGCCGATGGTGGAGCTGCGGCTGGACATGGCCAACCGGGATCAGGCCAAGCAGATCATCCAGACGGTGTCGGGTGTGGCGAGCGATGTGATGGACGTGAACGGCGGGCAGGCGATGCGGCTGTTCCAGCGGATGGCGGTGATCGAAGACCTGACCGAGGACGGGCTGTCGATGGGTTTCGACCCGTCGTTGACCTACGCGGCGCTAGAGCCGGACATCACGATTGACGGCCGGCAGTACATGTTCCCGTGCAACGTGTGGGTGCGGGTGCTGTGGGTGAATGAGGGGTTGTTCGAGAGCCTGGGGCTTGAGCCGATTCCGGACCGCTGGACCTTTGAAGAGTTCGAACGTCGGGGCAAGGAGTTCATGGCTCGCGCCAACCCGCCGGGGACGCGCCCGGGCGACCGGCGGTTCTTCGCGAATTTCCTCGACGCGGAGATCATCCACCGCGGCATGGGCGTGTCGGTGTTCAATGAGACGCTGACGGCCTCGGACCTCGACGACCCGCGGTACGTGAGGGCGCTGGGGCTGAATTACAAATGGATCTACGAAGACAACATCCTGCCGACACCAGACGACACGTCGGCCTTTGTGGCTGAGCAGGGTTACGGCGGTCCGGCGTTGTCGCTCTTCGGGACGGGCAATTTCGCGATGGTGAGCGGCGGGCGGTACTTCCTGATCCGCTTCCGGGACTTCGACAACCTGGGCAAGCTGCGGGTGGTCGAGCCGCCGCATGGCGGGTTCCCGAACACGG
The DNA here is from genome assembly GCA_038749105.1 of Planctomycetota bacterium. GTDB lineage: Bacteria > Planctomycetota > Phycisphaerae > Phycisphaerales > Phycisphaeraceae > JBCCOW01. Next base: position 48,248 of record JBCDIM010000018.1, on the reverse strand, counting down.
TGATCGGCACGCGCGCCGCCGTCGTTTACGCCGGGTCGGACCGCCCTGATCTGGCGAAGCTGTTCCTGGCTTACCTCGCCAGCGAGGACTACAACCAGCTGATCATCGAGGACGCCGACGCCCTGCCGCCCAACCCGGCGTTCACGTCGAGCGAGGCGTTCCTGCGGCCGCCGGATCACCCCAACGAGTGGGGGGTGCACGGCCGGTTCGTGGAGATGGCTCAGGACATCGCTATTCCCAGGGCTTACAGCCCGTTCGTGCTTAGCAGCGTGGTGAGCAACCGGGTCAGCGAGTATCGGGACCTGTTCCTCGCCGACCAGATCACGGCGGAGGATGCGGCGCGACGGACGGCCGAAGAGATCAACAAGGCGATCGCCGACGAGGTCGAACGCAAGCCCGAGCTCCGGCCGCTTTACGAAGAGCGCGTGGCGTTGCAGGCCGAGATCGACGCCGCGTTCGCCGAGGGACGAAAGGTCCCGGCGGAGTGGATCATCAATCCCTTCTACCGGGTGTACTACTCGGCCCAGGGCATGCTGATCGAAGACGGCGGCGCAGGTGCGGCCGCCCGGGCAGGGGCGGAGGCCAGCGGCGGAGACGGAGGACGATGACCCGAGACCGCCGCAACTTCATCTCGGGGATCGCCTTCCTGACACCCAACATCCTGGGCGTGCTCACGTTCGTGGTCTTCCCGGTGGTGTTCAGCCTCTACATGGCGTTCACGAACTGGGACCTGACGCTGCACAACCAGTTCAAGCCCGACGCATCGATCGAGTTTGTCGGGCTGGACAACTTCATCGAGCTGGTGACGGGCGACCGGTTCCCGCGGTTCCTGGGCAACACGCTGTTCTTCATGATGGGCATCCCGTTTTCGGTCGCGGCGTCGCTGATCGCGGCGATGCTGCTGAGCTCGGACACGCGGGCGGGCGGCGGACGGAACTACCTCTACCTCCTGTCGGTGATCGGGCTGATCGCGGGGGTGTCGATGCTGTCGGTGGTGGGTCTCGGGCAGACGGCGATGACGATCCTGCTGGTCGGGGCGGCGGCAGGGATCCTGCTGGCCGGTGTGACGGGGGGGCTGACGTTCTACCGCACGCTGTTCTATACACCGCACTTCGTGGCGGGTGTGGCGACATTTATCCTTTGGAAGCAGCTTTACGCGGCAAAGACGGGGCCGGTGAACCTGTCGCTGCAGCCGGCTCTAACCGGGTTGGGGGAGGTGGTGAACACCACGCCGGCGGCGGTGTACACGGGGCTGTTCTGGCTGGGGCTTGTCCTGATGCTGGGGCTGTTCTACTGGGGCAGCGCGAAGCTGCGGCGGATGGTGGTCGACGGCGACCTGGGCAAGGGTGCGGCGGTGGTCCCACTCGGGCTGCTGCTGATCCCGGTGGTGGTGGGCTGCCGATGGGGGATGACGAGCCATGCGTGGTGGCTGCTGGGGGTCGGGGCGGCGGCGATTCTGGCGTACCACGCGTGGGTCTACAGCCAGCGGACCGACCGGTTCCCCGCCAAGGCGAGCGAAGGGTTCGGCAGCGGCTTTGTGATCGCGCTCATGGTCATGGTGGGGCAGTTCGTGCTGCTGGGGCTTGCACCGGTGGCGGACGCGCTGCCCGCGATGGCGGACACCAGCGGGTCGGGCGACGGGCTCAGCCCGCCGAGCTGGCTGACGGACGTAAGCTGGGCGAAGCCGGCCCTGATGATCATGGGGTTCTGGGCGGCGATCGGGTCGAACAACATGCTGCTGTATCTCGCGGCGCTGACCAACGTGCCGGGCGAGCTGTACGAGGCGTCGAACATCGACGGCGCTTCGCCACTGCAGCGGTTCTGGAACGTGACCTGGCCGCAGCTGGCGCCGACGACGTTCTTCATCCTGGTGATGTCGACGATCGGCGGGCTGCAGGGCGGCTTCGAGATGGCGCGGGTGATGACCCAGGGCGGACCCGCCGGCGCGACCACCACGCTGAGCTACTTCATCTATCAGGAGGGCTTCGAGACCGGGCGGCTCGGCTACGCCTCGGCGGTGGCCTGGACCCTGTTCCTCCTGATCTTCTCCGTGACCCTCTTCAACTGGAAGTTCGGCAACAAGTATGTCAACGATTAACGCGCCCAAAGAGGCCGCGTTGCAGCGGCCCAACGACAGCAACCCGGGTGACGACGCGGTCGCGACGGCGTCCGGCGTCGGCTCCCCGTCGGGACGCCCGAGCAAGAAGCGGCGCTCCAAAGGCAAGCTGCCCCGTGCGTTCCTGCTGCACCTCACGCTCGGCGTGATCGGCTTCCTGCTGTTCCTGCCGTTCCTGTGGATGGTGCTGACCTCCCTCAAGCACCTGCAGGAGGTCGGGCTGCGGTCCTGGCTGCCCGGTGAACGCGGACTGCAGTTCGGGAATTACGCCGAGGTGTTCACGCAGATCCCGTTCGCCCGCTACTACTGGAACAGCCTGTTCATCGCCACGTGGGTGACGTTCCTGCAGGTGTTCACCAGCTCGCTGGCGGCGTTCAGCTTCGCGCGGATCCAGTGGAAGGGTCGGGACAAGATTTTCCTGATGTACCTGGCGACGATGATGCTCCCCGGGCTGGTCATGATGATCCCGAACTACCAGATCATGATCACGCTGGGGCTGGTCGATACCATGATCGGGCTGATCCTGCCCGGGGCGTTCACCGCGTTCGGGACGTTCCTGCTGCGTCAGTTCATGCTCAGCATCCCCGCGTCGCTGGACGAGGCGGCGGAGATCGACGGGGCGAGCAAGTGGCGGGTCTACTGGGACGTGATCCTCCCGCTGGCACGCCCGGGCCTGGTCACCCTCGCCATCTTCACCTTCATGGGCAACTACAACTCGTTCTTCTGGCCCCTGGTGATGCTCAAGAGCGAACACAAGTACACCCTGCCGATCGGCCTGCTCGCCTTCGACAGCACCGCCGGTCAGCAGACCAACCTCTTGATGGCGGCGGTCACCATGAGCGTCGTCCCCATGATTGTCGTCTTCGTTGTCCTTCAGAAACAGCTCGTCAAGGGCATCCAGCTCGGCGCGGTCAAGGGGTAAGCACTCGACCTATTTGGATTCAAGGAGTCAGTTATGGCACAAGTCACGATCGATCACGTCGTCAAGACCTATCCGGGCGACGTCACCGCCGTCAACGACATCTCGCTCGGAATCGAGGACGGAGAGTTCATGGTGCTGGTCGGGCCCTCGGGCTGCGGCAAGTCGACCACGCTGCGCATGGTCGCCGGGCTCGAAGAGATCACCGACGGCACCATCGCCATCGGCGACCGTGTGGTCAACGACGTCGCCCCTAAGGACCGCGACATCGCCATGGTCTTCCAGAACTACGCCCTGTACCCGCACATGACGGTGTACAAGAACATGGCGTTCGGGCTCAAGCTCCGGAAGTTCCCCAAGGTCGAGATCGACAAGCGGGTGCGCGAGGCCGCCGAGATCCTGGGGATCGAAGCCCTGCTGGAACGCAAGCCCAAGGCCCTGTCCGGCGGTCAGCGCCAGCGTGTCGCGCTCGGCCGGGCCATCGTCCGCGACCCCGCGGTGTTCCTCTTCGACGAGCCGCTGTCCAACCTCGACGCCAAGCTCCGCGTCGAGACCCGCGCCGAGATCAAGCGGCTGCACAAGCGGCTCGCGACCACCACCATCTACGTCACCCACGACCAGGAAGAGGCGATGACGCTCGGCGACCGGGTCTGCGTCATGTCCGAGGGCCTGATCCAGCAGTGCGACAAGCCGCTGTCGATCTACGACCGCCCGGTCAACCGCTTCGTTGCCGCGTTCCTGGGCACTCCGCCGATGAACTTCGTGGACGGCCGACTTGTGAGCGAGGGCGACGGGCTCTGGTTCTCCAGCGAGCACGGCGCCCGCATCAAGCTGACCGGGCACCACGCCGAGCGGGCTGCGTCCCACGCCGGCGATGCCGTGGTGCTGGGCATCCGTCCCGAGGGCCTGTTCCTCCAGCCGAACGAGTTTGCGAACGACCCCGACCAGACACTGGACATGACCGTCGATGTGACCGAGCCGCTGGGCAACACCATGGACGTGTTCCTGTCTTTCGGGGAAGCACAGGGCACCGACAAGCCGCGGGTCACCGCACGGGTCAAGGCCGAGCCGCTCGACGAGAACGCCGCGGTCACGATGCATATCGACCCGAGCAAGATCCACATCTTCGAGCCCGGCAAGTTCGGCCGGAACATCACCCTGCCCGAGTCCGCGGGGGCGCCTGAGCTGCAGACCGCCTGAGGGATCCCGCTCCTCCGGTAAGCCCGGTATGAATCCAGACGGACTGGTCAATACGCTCCGCGATATCGTCGGTAAACGCGGCGTCAAGACCGCAGCACGGCGGACCGCCTACTACCGCACAGGCTTCCGTTCGGGCCGGGGCGATGCCACCGCGGTGGTGTTCCCGCGGACGCTGGTCGAGCAGTGGCGCGTACTGCAGGCCTGCGTCGATGCCGGGGCCGCCGTCATCATGCAGGCCGCCAAGACCGGGCTGACCGAGGGCTCTTGTCCCAGCGGTTCGGGCTACGGCCGACCGGTCGTCGTGATCAACATCACCCGCATCAAACGCATCGTCCTGCTCGACGGCGGCCGACAGGCATTGGTCTTGCCAGGGACGACGCTGCACGAACTCCAAGAGGCCCTGGCTCCGATCGGGCGTGTCCCGCATTCGGTCATCGGCTCAACCTCTATCGGTGCGACCGTCATCGGAGGTATCGCCAACAACGCCGGCGGTGCGCTGTGCAAGCGCGGATCTTCCTACACCCGCCTCGCCTGTTACGCACGGGTCAACGGGCGTGGTGAACTAGAGTTCATCAACCACTTGGGTATCGACGGGCTCGGCGAGCAGCCCGACCAGGTCTTGGGGCGGCTGCAATCGGGAGACATCCCCGACGACGCCGTCCAAGACTGGGACATCCCCGCCTCCGACCGTGAATACGAGCAGCGGATCCGGCAGCGCGACAGCAACCTGCCCAACCGCTACAACGCCGACCCCCGCCGGCTGTTCGAGGTCAGCGGCAGCGCAGGCAAGGTCGCCGCGTTCGCGGTCCGCGTCGACACCTACCCCGCCCCCAAGCGTAAGCAGGTCTTCTACCTCGGCACCAACGATGCGAACCGCTTCGTCGACCTCCGTGGCCACGTGCTCGACCACTTCACGCAGCTCCCCGAGATGGGCGAGTACATGAACCGCGACACGTTCAAGGTCGCCGAGCGCTACGGCAAGGACGTCTTCCTCTCGATCAAGTACCTCGGCACGAAGCGCCTGCCCGGGGCGTACGCGCTCAAATCCGCCGTCGAGTTCTGGATGAACCGCCTGCCGCTGCTGCCCAAGTACATGCCCGACCGCGTGCTCAGCTACGCCAGCCGGCTGTTCCCGCAGCACATCCCCAAACGGCTACGCGGGTTCCGCGACCGCTTCGAGCATTACCTGCTGATCGATGCTGCGGACGGAGCGATCGACGAGACGCGGGCCTACCTTGCCGAGCGCTGGAAGGACACCGACGCCGGCGCGTTTCTCGAGCTGAGCCCAGACGAACAGTCGGCCGCGCTGCTGCACCGCTTCGCCGCCGCCGGGGCCGCGATCCGCTACCACACCATGCACGACCGCCGCACCGAAGATGTTGTTGCCCTCGACGTTGCCCGCCTCGACCACGACCACACCTGGCTCAACGATCCCGACCCTGAGGTTGCTGAACACCTCGAAGCCCTGCTGGTCTACGGCCACTTCTTCTGCCACGTCTTCCATCAGGACTATGTGTTCAAGAAGGGCACCGACACCGCACGCATGAAGCAGCTGCTGCTCGACGCGCTCGACGAGGCGAACGCCCAGTATCCCGCCGAACACAACGTCGGGCACCTCTACAAAGCCGGTGAAACCCTCGAGGCTTTCTATAAAGAGCTCGACCCGACCAACACGTTCAACCCCGGGATCGGGAAGACGTCGAAGCGGGCTGTTAAAACGGCGGGCTGATCAGCGAAGCTCAGTACACGTCGCGGACGTAGCGCTTCTGGCGCTTGAGGTCGTTGACGTATTCGACGGCGGCTTCGGGGGAGTAGCCGCCGTGGGTCTCGATCACGCGGTGGAGGGCGGCATCGACGTCCTTCGCCATCCGGGTCGCGTCGCCGCAGACGAAGAAGTAGCCGCCTTCTTGCAGGGCCGCGTAGAGGTCCTTACCGTTCTCTTCCATGCGGTGCTGGACGTAGATCTTCTCTTTCTGGTCGCGGGAGAAGGCGAGGTGGAGCCGGTTGAGGACGCCGGCCTCGGACATGGCGGTGATCTCGTCTTCGTAGATGAAGTCGGATTCGCGGTGCTGGTCGCCGAAGAAGAGCCAGTTGGTGCCGGTGGCGCCGCGGTGCTTACGCTCTTCGAGGAAGGCGCGGAAGGGGGCGACGCCGGTGCCGGGGCCGACCATGACCATGGGGACGGTGTCGTCTTCGGGGACGCGGAAGGACTTGTTCGCCATCATGAACACGCCAGCCTGTTTACCCGCGGGGACGTGGTCGGCGAGGAAGGTCGAACAGACGCCGCGGTGTTGCCGGTCGTTGTAGTCCCAGCGCACGGCGGCGACGGTGAGGTGGACCTCGCCGGGGTGGGCGTTGGGGCTGGAGGAGATGGAGTAGGCGCGGTGCTGGAGCGGCTTGAGCCAGCCGACGACCTGGTCGACGTCGAGCTCGAGGCCGGGCTTGAGGTTGAGCAGGTCAAGGGCGTCCTTGCCCCAGAGGTAGTCGTCGATGGCCTGCTTGTCGCCGCCGAGCAGGACACGGGTGAGCTCGTCGTGCTTGACCAGGGGCTCGAGGCCCTCGATGAGCTCTTTGGAGGGCGTCATGATTTCCAGGCCGGTGGACAGGAGCTGGCCGAGCGGTTGGTCTTTGCCGGCGACGTTGGTGTCGGCGGGAACGCCGAGGCGGTCGAGCCAGGCGTCGACGAGGTCGGGCTGGTTGACGGGCATGACGCCGAGGGCGTCACCGGCCTGGTACTCGAGGCCGGAGTCGCCGAGGTCGAAGGCGATGTGCCGGATCTCCTTGGCGGACTTGGGGCCTGATAGCACGGTGTTGTCGACGACGGTCGCGCGGTAGGGGTTCTTGCGGGACCAGCCGGTATTGGCGGCGGGGAGCGTCGGGGCCTCGGCCGGCGCATCGGCGGTGGCGACGCCGCTGTCGGGGAGGTTGGCCTCGAGCCAGGCGGCGGCGGGCTCTTCGTAATCGACATCGCAGTCGAGCCGGTCGGCGAGCCGGGTGGCCCCGAGCTGTTCGAGCCGGGTGTCGAGGAGCTTGCCCGCCTGGCAGAAGTGCTCGTAGCTGGTGTCGCCGAGGGCGAGCACGGCAAAGCTGAGGCGTTCGAGCCGGGGCGCGGTGGATGAGGTGAGGCTGTCCCAGAAGATCTGGGCGTTGTCGGGCATCTCGCCCTCGCCGTAGGTCGAGATCACTGCGACCATGTTTTCCATCTCGGCGAGTTCGTCCATGGTGACGGCGTCGAACTCCTTGACGCGGGGTTGGAAGCCGCGGGTCTTGGCGAGTGCGGCGGCCTCGTTGGCGAGGCCTTCGGCGTTGCCGGTCTGGGTGCCGTAGAGGATGTCGATGGGCTTGGTGGCGGCGGGGGCCTGGGCGGTCGCGCCACCGGCGGCTGCCGCGGCGGCCTGATCGAACATGGCGACACGGGAGTGCAGCCCGGCGAGGAAGCCGCTGAGCCAGGCCTTCTGGTCGCCGGAGAACGGCGCGTCGTTGGGGATGTAGGGGACTTGCATGGTGATTCGGGGTTATTGGTTCACAACGGGGGGGATCGTGGGCGGCGTCGCGGGGAGAGCGTCGGCCGCGTCGGCGGGAGTCGCCGGTCGGTTCGGGGTTTCCGGTGGGGTTGAGCGGGAGAGCAGGTCCGGCAGGGCGTGCTTCGCGAACAGCTCGTCGAAGCTGGGGATCTGCCCGAGCTCGGCCCGGTTCTTGGCGTCCTGGTAGAGGATCCACGAATAGGTGCCGGGGCTGTCCATCGACACGTTCACGCGGAGGCGGAGCGCCCGCTTGAAGTCGCTGAGCCGCTTGTTGGACACGAGCGTGGCGAGCGCCTGGTCCTTGTAGCCGGCGACGGCTTCCTTGGCGTGTTTTGCCAGGGCGGACATCAGGTCGTAGTCCTCGGTCATGACCAGGTTGCGGGCGATGCGGTCACGGAGGGCGTCGTCGGCCCCGACGCGCTTGGAGGCGATCGTCTGGGACATCTCGAGGACGGTGTAGGTGTTGAGCAGCCGGAGCATGTCGGCGGTGTCGGTCTCGCCGTAGCCCGGGGTGAGGCCGTTGAACACGGGCTGGCCGCGCTTCCAGGCGGCCTTGAGCTCGGCGATCTGGTGGGCGGCGAGGGCGGTGGAGAGCTCTTCGATCAGCGCCTTTCGGGGCCGGGCCTCGAGGATCGCGTCGGCGTCCTGGTAGAGCAGCAGGGCCTTGGGCATGATCCAGCACAGGTGCTTGCGGGTGTGCTCCCAGTCGTCGAGCAGCCAGGCGGCGCGGGGCGAGCCCGTCGCTTCGATGTGCCACTGCAGGAGCTGTTTGACGGCCGGCTCGTGGATCTCGGCCTGGAAGGTGCCGTCGGCGAGGTTGCCGAAGAGCACCGAGTCGTGGCTGATCATCTCGGGGAGCTTGCCGTCGGGGTCGTACTGGTAGGCGAAGCCACCGGACATCCCGTTGCCGAAGCCCTTGGAGAAGCCGCCGAGGTTCAGCACCGCCCCGTTGGTCATGTACTCGCAGCAGAAGTCGCCGACGCCCTCGACCACGGCGGTCGCCCCGGAGTTACGGACGGCGAAGCGGTCGCCGGCCTGGCCCTCGACGAAGAGCCGGCCACCGGTCGCGCCGAAGAGGGCGAAGTTCCCGATGAGCACGTTCTGGCCGTCGGCCTTGCCTTCGCCGGGCTTGCTTCCGGGAGCCCGCACGATGATCTCGCCGCCGCAGGCGCCCTTGCCCACGCCGTCGTTGCAGGTGCCGGTGTGGTCCATGACCATGCCGTCGTTGCAGAACGCGGCGTAGGACTGGCCGGCCGAGCGTTCGGTGACGATGCGGAGTGTGCGGGGCCGGAGCAGGCGTCGGCCGGCCGGCTCTTGGATCGCGGCAGCGGGGAGCGGATCGCCGTCCTGGATCTCGTGATTCAGCATGCGTTCGAGGTCGATCGCGAGCTGGCCGCCGACGGACTTGTTGCAGTTCCACAGCGGGTTCGCCGGGCGGAGCTCGAGCGTGGTCTGCTTCCCTTCAAAGAGGTGCTTCTTGACATCGCGCAGCAGGGCATCATCAACAGCGTAATCGCGCTCGAGGTAGGTCGGGTTGGCGACGTGGTTCTCGTTGACGCGGGTGAGCATCTTCCGGAGGTTGAGCCTGCCGACCGATGAGGGGTGGTCCAGCAGGTGCAGGAGGTCGGCTCGGCCGCGGGCTTCGTCGAGGGAGCGGAGCCCGAGGGTGGCGAGGATCTCGCGGACCTCGTGGGCGATGTTGACCAGGTACTGAGCGAGGGCACGCGGGTCGCCGTTGAAGGCCTCGGCGTTGGTGGTGAGGCCGGCGGGGCACTTGATGTTGCAGTTCTTCGCCATGACGCACTTGAGCATCATGAGGGCGGTGGTGCCGAACTCGAAGGAGTCGCCGCCGAGGAGGCAGGCCTTGACCACGTCGGAGCCGGTCTGCATCGCGCCGGAGCAGCGGAGCATGACCTTCTGGCGGATCCCGTTGGCGCAGAGGGCCTGGTGGACCTCGGCGATGCCGATCTCGGCGGCACGCCCGGTGTACTTCAGGGAGGTAACGGACGCGGCGCCGGTGCCGCCGGTGTTGCCGGCGATGTTGATCACGTCCGCCCCGGCCTTGGCGACGCCGACCGCGATGGTGCCGATGCCCTCGGAGCTGACGAGCTTGACGATGACACGGACACGGGCGGCCTTGCAGTCGTGGATGAGCTGGCCGAGGTCTTCGATGGAGTAGGTGTCGTGGTGCGGGGGCGGGGAGATGAGCTCGACGCCGGGCGTGCCGCCGCGGGCCGCGGCGATCTCGACGGTGACCTTGGGCGCGGGGAGCTGGCCGCCCTCGCCGGGCTTGGCGCCCTGCCCGATCTTGATCTCCAGTTCCTGCAGGTTGGGGTCGGCGAGGTAGCCGGCCCAGACGCCGAAGCGGCCGGAGGCGAACTGTTTGATGCGGGAGGCGCGGATGGTGCCGTAGCGGGAGATGTGCTCGCCGCCCTCGCCGGAGTTGGACATCGCGCCGGCCATGTTGGTGCCGTGGGCGACGGCCTCGTGGGCGGTAGCGACCAGCGCGCCGTGCGACATCGCGCCGGACGCGAGGCGGGGGGTGATCTCGGCGGCGGGCTGAACTTCGCTGACGTCGATCGGGTCGTTGGCGGGGCGGAGCCGGGAGACGTAGTCCAGGGCCTTGCCGGTGACGGTGACACGGAGGCCGCCGTCGCCGAGGAAGTGGCTCTTGACGGCCTCGCCGAAGCGTTCGACGAGGGTCTGGGCCAGGGCGTCGAGGCGGGCGAGCTTCTTGGCGTGGGGCCCGGTGAGCTTGAGGAGGTATTCGCCCTCTTCGTCGGACCTGGACAGCTGCTCGCAGGTGATACCGCGGATGACGAAGTCGACGTTGCCGGCCCGGTTGAAGAGCATCATCTCACGCTTGATGTCTTCGGCGGTCTCCTTGTAGGTGATGTCCGCGGGGAAGGCCAGGACATCGCGGAGGGCGGCGGGTCGGCGGCTGCGCTCCTCGGTCATCATGCGGATGAAGGTGCGGTAGCCGGGGGTGATCTGGAAGCGGTTGATCTGCTCGGGGGTGAGCTGGTCGAAGCTGGTGTTGACGTAGCCGGCTTCGGTGATGCCGAAGGCGTCGTCCATCTGCCGGAGGGTGAGGAGGCGGAAGGTGCGGGCGTCTTCTTCGGACTCGGTCTTGCGTTGGAGTTTGGGCTCGGGCGGGTCGAGGACATCGCGCTGCGTGACCGGGTCGGTCGCGGCGTGGCCGTTGGCGGTTGCGGGGACATGGCCGTTGCGGGCCTCAACGTTTTGCTTGGCGTCTTCGACGGCGTCGGCGAAGCTGATGCGTTCTTCGGTCAGATCGACGAAGCCGCGGACGGCGGTGGCGCCGTAGCTGTGGCCCGCGCCTTCGGAGCGTTCCTTGAACAGGCCCAGGATGGGGATGTCCTTCTCGTCCTCGACGCTCAGGGCCCGCTCGTGCCAGTCGGCCACGGACTGGGCGACGGTGTCGAACCGCACGCCGCCGACCGGGGTCTTCATGTTCGGGAGGTACTTCTTGAAGACGGGGTCGTCGGTGTCGAGGAAGTTGGGCTCGAAGAATTCGCCGCCGGAGTAGGACTCGACCGTGCAGAGCCCGACCTTGCCCATGGTCTTCATCAGCGCCTTCTCAGCGGCCTTCTGGAACTTGTAATAGGCCTCGATCGCCTGCTGCTCGTCGTTGGGGAACAGCTGCTCGGCGCGGAGGCGGACGCCCAGGGCGTAGATCGCTGAGGCGCCGAAGCCCAGGGCGGTGGCGATGTGGTGGGACGAGGCGATCTGTCCGCCCTCGATGACCAGCGAGGCCTTGAGCCGGAGGCCCTCTTCGATCAGGCGCTGGTTGACCGCGGAGATGGCGAGGGTCATCGGCATTGCGGCGCGGTCTTTGGCGATGTGGCGGTCGGTGAGGATGGCGATGCCGCCGTGGTCTCGGGCGAAGTCGACGACGTCGTTCGCCAGGGCGTCGATCGCATCGACGAGGGACTTCTCGTTGGCGGGGCCGTCGTTGAAGACGGGGGTATAGAGCATGTCGAAGCGGGCCCAGGGGGTCTGCTTCTGGGCCTTGATCTTGAGGATGTCGGTCATCTTCAGGATGGGCGAGTTGACGACGATCTGCGGGCTGCGGGATTGGCCGAGGAACGGCTTCTCGCCGAGGGCGACGCGGAGGGTCATGCCGTCTTTTTCACGGATGGAGTCGAGCGGCGGGTTGGTGACCTGGGCGAAGCGTTGGGAGAAGTACTTGGCGACGCCGCCCTCGTTGTCGGATAGGGCGTTGATGGCGTTGCCGTAGCCCATCGCGGAGACCTTCTCGACGCCATTCTGCAGCATCGGGTCCATGAGGAACTTGAAGGTTTCCTGGTTGAGGTTGTAGCCGACGTACCGGGCGGGTGTGGTCATGTCGCCGGCGTAGCGGACGGCGGCGGCGACGGGATCGCCCTCGGGGTCGGGCAGGTCGTCGAGGTTGACGCGGGCGGCCTCGAGCAGGGCGGGGTAGTCGGCCTGGGCGGCGAGGTTCTCCAACGCGTCGTGGGTCTCGTAGGACCGGCGGTCGGCGTGGCTGTAGTAGATCATGCCGCCGGCCTCGACCCGGCCGCGGCGGATCACGGTCTCGGGCGGGAAGTAGACCTGCCCAGCCTCGGACATCACCGCGAGGTACTCGTCGGTCTCGACCGAACGCAGCGGCCGGAGCCCCAGCCGGTCGAGTCTGGCGCCGACGACGTCGCCGTCGCCGAAGATCAGCGCGGCAGGCCCGTCGTTCTTCTCTTCGAAGAGCGAGAAGTACTCGAGCATGGCCCGGACGCGGGGCGACACCCGGGGGTCGTTCTCCCAGGCGGGCGGCATCATCGAGACGACAGCGGTGACCAGGTCGATGCCCTCGCCAAAGACGCGGGCGTTGAGGGTCTGGTCAAGCCGGCAGGAGTCGGACTGGCCGCGGGGCCGGACGATGGCCTTGCTGCGGGCCAGGGCAACGGCGGCTTCGGAGAGCCGGTTCTTCTTGTCGGTGTTGAGCTCGCCGTTGTGGGCCATGAGGCGGAACGGCTGAGCCATCGACGGGTGCGGGTCGGTGTTGGTTGAGAACCGGGTGTGGAAGTACATGGTGTGCACTTCGTGGTCTTCGTCGCAGAGGTCCTGGTAGTAGGGGATGATTTCCCAGGAATTAAGGCGGCCCTTGAAGACCTGCGTGCGGGCCGAGAGGGACAGCGGGTAGAGCCCTTCCAGGGCGTCATCGGTGTAGGCGACCGACTCGATCGCGAGCAGGGCCTCGTGGATGCGGGTGTCCAGGTCTTTTCCACGCAGGTCGTCCGGGGCGGTGAATACCCACTGCCGGATCGGGAGCTGCCACTTGACCGCCCGCTCGCCGATGACGTCGTTGTTGACCGGCAGGTCGCGGACGATGAGCACGTCGAAGCCCGCCCAGTCGGCGAGGGTTTCGTTGATGAGGTTGGTGGCCCGCTCGCGTTCGTTGGGGTCCGAGGGCAGGAAGAAGTTGCCCACGCCGAAGGCTCCGGGCTGCAGCTCGACACCGGTGATCTTGCGGAAGAACTTGAGCGACAGATCGACCGAGATGCCGGCTCCGTCGCCGACGCCTTCCGAGGACATCCCCCCGCGGTGGGGCACGCCACACAGACCTTCGTGCCCTTTGATCAGAAGCTCGTGGCTCTGGGTGCCGTCTTTCCGGGTGAGAAACCCGACGCCACAGGAACTTCGTTCATCGTCGGGATCGTAAAGCCCCGCCGCCTTGGCGGCCTGATACGGGTCCATCGGCGCTGCGGTGCTGGGGCTGGCTTCGGCGGGGTCGGGATGTCGCGGGTGTGGGTGGTTCACGGTGGGATCGGGTCCGGTGGCAGCCTCGAGGCGGCGGAGCCTGAGGCTGGGGTCGGGTGGATTGTGCTGCAAACCGCTGAGGGATTAAGCAAATCTTGCGGTTGTCGTTGTGGGCCGGCGGTGGACTGTCGTGCCGGCATTTCCCCGAGCGAGACAGTTTAGGCGATGCGTTCTAGGGGGGGCGAGTCTTTGCCCGACAAGGGGCTGAGGGGTTGGGGTAAAGGGTGTGTTTGCCGATCCTTGTGGTCGGCGATCGGCGGGGTAGCCGGTGGTTCGGGGGGTGGTTTGGGTTCAGCGTGCGGGTCTGAACGTTGATTCGCTCCGCTGGTCTGATCGCCAAGAGCCACGATGTGCTGGAGGAAGGCCTGGCCTGCGGGGCTGAGGACGGGGTCTTTTCGGTGGATCACGCCAAAGGGTCGGCTGAGGCTGGGTGTGGTGGCGATCGCCCGCAGGGTGCCCGCTTGGGATTCTCGCTCAATGATGCGGCGGGGCAGGATCGCAAAGCAACCGGCTTCGAGCACCACGGACTTCAGCGTGTCCGTGTTGTCAAACGTGTCGACAAGCTCGGGGGAGCCGGCCGCTTCTTTGATGGCCTGCAGGGTGCGTCGGCCCAGTGGCAGGTCCAGGCAGATCCCGGCCATGGCGTATTCCGTCAGCCGCGCTAACGGGAGCGGCTCGCGTTCCTCAGCCAGCGGGTGATCAGGTCGGCAGACCAAGGCCATGGGCTCGTCGCGTACGGTCAGGCCGTAGACCCCGTCCCAATCGTCCGGGAACGACACCAGCCCAAGGTCGCATTCACCCGCAACCGCGGCCCGGTGGATCACGTCGGGCCGGTCGTAATGAACCTGAACCTCAACGCCGGGGAACGATTCAGCAAACGACTCCTGGACGCTGTTCAGCCAGGCAATCCCGGTCGAGTACATGGCGTAGACCCGCACCGTGCCCGCGGGCTCGCGGTCCAGCATGCGGACCTCTTGCTCGATCGCTTCGGTCCGCGCGACGATCTCGTGACAGCCTTTTAGGAAGACCTCTCCTGCCGCGGTCAGAGCAATCGGACGGACGCTGCGATCCAGCAGGCGGACACCTAAACGCTTTTCTAGACTTTGGATACGCTGACTTGCAGCCGATTGCGTGATGCCGTGCAGCTCCGCCGCATCCGAAAGGCTGCGGTGGCGGGCGACATCCGTGAACAGGCGCATCGTCTGCACGAACTCATCTTAATATAAGATTTTCTCATGTCAATGGGCGCAATATAAAGCCAGATTAATTGACGGTCGGTTGCGATCCCAGGCTGCACGCGATACGGCGGCAGCCCAAAAGCAAGCCCCAAATGGTCTTGGTGATCAGCGTCGTCTGTAATATGGCGTGTCCGCCGGTCGTCTCGATTGCCGCGTTCCTGTCTGCCTCCACCATCTCTTGTGATTCGGAGAAACCCTATGCCTGGTCAAGCCGCCATCGCCGTCGCCTTCTTCGCCTTGTGCTCTGCCTGCCTTGTGCTCTCCGGCTGTGGGGAGGCGGACAAGGGCTCTGCGGGGGGTGACTCGGAGGGCTCATTGACCGCGGCGAACACCATGATGCGGACCGCCAAGGCCCTGGTCGCCGTCGATGCCGAGCGTCTCAAGCCTGCGCTGAGAAGCGATGTTGACCCCGCGGTCGTCGAACGGCTCATCGCCAAGCACACGCAGATGTCCACGGGCTACCCCGAACGGCCAGGGGAGACCGTTGAAGTCGAGAACACCCCCGAGAGCCTCAAGCGGTTCCTCTCCGCGATCCAGACCGACTTCGCCGGCCCCGATCAATCCGAGATCATTCTCCACTCCGCCACCGGCCGCGAGCTCGCCGAATACGCCCCCGACAGCTCCGCCTATCACTTCGCCGGCGGTGCCAAGACCGTCGCTCAGCAGATCCTCAACCCGGACACGACCTTTTATCGCATCAGCTACATCAAGCCCGGCGAAGAGCGTGGCATGAGCCTCGACCTGCTCTACTGGGACGGTCAGCAATGGTCGATCCTGATCAAGCCTTGGCGTGGCGTCCTGGACTGAACCGGTCGTCCCGCCAACCCCTAGCTGCCATCCGCTTACGCAACCCGGTCCAGCCACGCCACCGAGCGTTCAGGCCGGCGACTTCTTGCCATCCTTGCGTGCGACACCCCGCTCGGGTAGTGTCTTCGACTGAGTTTTGCCTGCTCCGTCCGTTGTGTCACTTCCTGATTTCTGGCTGACAAACCATCGCCTTGCGCCCACGAAACGCCGCGTGGACCCGCCTGGCTCATCTCATTGGAGAGAGACCGTTATGACATATTGCCTCCATTCATCCATTGTTGCGCCTTCGGTCGCGGCCTTGGCGTTCTGCTCAACCCTTGCCAGCCCTGCGATCGCTCAGGACGATCGGTTCCCGGACCAGGTCTTCAATTTCTTGAATGACGTCCCGGTAGAGCCCAGGAACGGCGGTCCTTTTGCGAACGAGCTCCGGCTCATGTCTTCGGACTACTGGCTCCTGGACCCCGTGGACGAGGATGACCGGTTCCCCGCCAGCCTGGTTGTGCTCCGGGATGAAAGCCGGCTCGACATCAAGAACGGCTTCTTTACCGGCGACCCGCCTAACGGCCCCGACAGTCCCCCGCGGTTCGTGTTTTCGGCAGGCGATGCGTCGGTGTTGGACATCGAGGACGGGTTCTTTGCAGGCTTGACCTTTATCACGACCCGTGCCCAATCCAGTGTCCGTATCCGCGGAGGCGTCTTCACCGCCGACGGCGACGCGTTGCCCTTCGACGACCCCGCCGGGCCTTCCGGACTCGTGCTCCGCTTCCTTGACACTGACGGTGGCCTCTCAGGTGACCCCGGAGATGACCCCGGTCGGCTCCAGCTCTTCGTGAGCGAGATCTATAACATCCAAACCACCGACGGCTCTCCTGTACCGATCAATGACCTTGACCAGAACTTCACCCTCGACGTCGATGGTGAGGTCCGGATCTCCGGCCGGTGGGCCAACGGCGACGAGTTCTTGGACGTCACCCTCTTCTCCATCGCCGAAGGGGGCTTCGTCAACGTCTGGTTGACGGACCCCGAGCCGGAAACGCAGACCAGCAACGTCGATCTCAACAGTGTTGAACCCGTCACCCTCGAGCTCTTTGGCGGCGTAGTCGACGGTGGGCTCACGGCTAAGCTCGACCCCGCCGGCGGCACCGGCGATCCCGAGGAAACCGCTCAGTTCACCGCCGAGTTCACCACCGGGCACGCCACCCAGCTCGAGGCCCTATTCACCGACCGCGGCATCCCGCTCCTTGACCCCGAACTGCTCACCGGCAACGACGAGGGCTTCGACGTCTGGTTCCTGGACTACACCGGCGAGATCGCCCCGAACACCGAGATCGAGCTCACCTTCGACTTCGACCCCAACAACTACACCAGTCCTGATCAGCTCGTGGTCTACCACTTCGACGAAGACCTCGGGCAGTGGGAGCAGCTCAACGGCACGGTCGATCTCGAAAACGGCACAATCACCGTCCTGACCGACAACCTCTCACCGTTCATCCTCGGTGAGCCCGGTGCAGTGACCGAAGCCATCCCCGAACCCGCCAGCCTCGCGCTCCTGCTTCTCGGGCTGACCTCTCTGACGGTCCGCCGGCGATCGGGCAACGACGAGCTGTCCTAGCTCCAGCGATGCGTTAGACCCGCATCCGCCAGGTATACACCGCCCACTCCAACAGCAGCAGCCCTAACGCGCCCCACACCAACCACGGCCAGACCTCCCGCTGGACGACCGCCTGCTCCGAGGTCCCTTCCACCGCCCGAGCTCCCACCCTGATCACCCCGGCCGGCCGAATATCCGACTCCAGCGGATCGAGCAGGTTGACCGGCAACCGATCCAGCGGTGGGTCCAGGCCGTCCTCGGACTCGTAGACGCCCACCCGCGGAAACGCCGGCAGAACGACAACGCCACTGCCGTCACCGGTGCCGCCCGTCGCGGTGACCGATCCCGTCAACGCTTCGGGACCGCGGTACCGGACGGTTTGCGCCGCGAACGCTCCGGCGAGCCTTGCATTTTCGCCCGTCCGGTACACGATGCCCGCTTCGCCGGTTAGGCCTCCAAGCGAGAGCGTGGTCAATGCGTTCTGGAAGAACGTGGGGAATGAAACAAACAACGGCCAGTCCGTCTCCAGCACCGCAAAGCTCGACACAATGTGCCGTAGCCCATCACGCCGCACCTCCGCCATCACCGGCCCAGCCGTCGCCGTTGCCAACACCGCTGCCCCGCTCGGCAGCATCAACCGGCCGGGTCGACGCAGCACCACATCCGCAAGCTCGACGTTCCGCATCAACGCGTGGTCCCGCCGCCACTGCAGCAGGTATTCCGCCCCCGGCGCGCCCTCTGGCGATGGCCGTATTTCCAAACCCGCGATCGGAGGAATCGCCCCGAATGAAAGGCTCGGCACGGGCGGCACCACAGCCGGCGAGTGTGCGTCGAAGATGACCACGTCAAAACCCACCCCTTCTCCAGCCTCATCATCCCCCGCCGCCCATCCGCCCCGCGCGAGCGTCTCCGGGTCCAAAGCCTCATACGCCTCCGGGCCCACCGTCACCAACGCCGCCGGCCGCGCGGCCCGAACACCCGCGATCAGGTAGGGGTTCCCGTCCGTCACCACCAGCACCCGCAACCGACGCGACGGCGCGAGCACCATCGCGGCCGTATCGTCCGCCTGGAGCGAGTCGTCGTGACTGTGGCTCACCTCGATCAACGCCGAGTCCGTCCATTGGAAGTCGAACTGGACCTGCGCTGACCCCGGCTCTCCGGGTACCCCGTCAGGCGACAACGCACCCGCCGGTGGTACCGTCACCGAACGCACTGCCCCGGAGACCGGCCGGCCGTCCAGCCGCAGCGATACGTTGGTCGTCACCGGTTCCACCCCGTAGTTCGCCAGCCGGGCGTACACCTGCACCCGCTCCGCCGCCTCCAGCCCCCGCCGCGCCGACATCGCGATCAGCCCGACGTTGTCCGCGAAACCGCTGGACACGCCTTCGGCTAAGTCTCCGCCACCGCCCAGGCGGGTGTACAAGACCTCCGCGCTGCCCAACGCGGCCGGCTCCGCTCCCGCGTGGTGTCGGCCGTCGCTCAGCACATGCACCAACACCGCACCCGCGCCCGCCTGATCCCCCAGTGTGAACGGCTCCACCAGGCTCATCGCCGAGCCAAACCGGCTCCGCTGGTCCGTCCCCTCGATCCCCCGCACCGCCTCCCGCAGCCGACCCACATCATTCGTGAACGCCTGCACCGTCACCGCCCGCTCCGCAAACGCCACGATCATCACGCCACCCCCGGAAGACGAGTCGGCCCCGTCGCCAGCCGACGCGCCGAGTGAATCCTCCAGCCCATCAATGATCGCCAGCGCCGCCTCCTTCGCCGCCGCTAGCCGGCTCTTGGTCGACCCATCCAGCCCCACCGCATCGCGCACATTCATCGACGCCGACCGGTCGATCACGATCACCGTCCGGCCCCCCGCCTCCGCCGGCCGATCCAGCACCGGCTGCGCCATCGCCAACAGCAACGCGATCAGCAGCAACAGCTGCAGCCAGAGCATCCAAGAATTCCGGATCCGCTGGAACGGCGTGTTCACTTGCAGGTCATGCACCGCCCGCTGCCACAGCAGCGTCGTCGGCACCTCGACCTTCTTCCGCTTGAGCTTCAGGAAGTAGAGCGCTACGAGTGCGGGGATGGCGATTGCAGCGGCGAGCAGGGCGGTCAGCGGGCTGAGGAAACTCATCCTGTTCTCCTCGCTTGCTGGAACTCCAAGACGCCAAGACGCCAAGACGCCAAGAAGAGAAAACCAGAATTAGAAACGGCTAAACAGCAACATCTGCTTTCTACTGAACTGCGAACAAACCAATCGCTCTCGTCTGCCTTCCTTGGCGTCTTGGCGTCTTGGCGTCTTGGCATTAAAGAAACCACAGTCATCCCAACAACCCCCGCTGACGCATCGACTTCAACACCAGCTCCTCGATCGGCACATCCGTCTGCCCGAGCAGGTATGCGATATCCCGCCGCAGCGCCGTGTCCTGCACGTGCTGACAGTACGCCTCCAGCCGGGCCTGATACTTCTTCAGTAGGGCCGGGCTGACCGACACCTCGGCCCCGTCGCCGTCTTCGAGGTCCGTCAGCCGAAGATCTCCCGCGATCCCCGCCTTCGCCGGGTCGACCTCCTGTGGAGACAGCAGCTGGATCGCGTAGCAGTCGTACCGCGGCATCGCCAGGTAACGCAGCGCGTCGGCCAGCTCGCCCTTGTCAAAGAAGTCGCTGATCAGGATCACCACGCCCGGCCGCTGCTGCAGCAACGCGAACCGCTTACACGCCTGCTCGAGGTTCCCGCCCTCAACAGGTTCAACCGACTCGAGGAAGTCGAACACCCGCGGGATCGGCCGACGCCCCCGCAGGTCGGTCATCTGTCCCACGACCGTGTCCGCCGCGGTGTAGAGGGCTGTGCGGTTCTGATGCGTCAGCGCGATGTAGCACAGCGCCGCCGCGAGCTGCTTGCCGTAGTGCAGCTTGCTCGGCTCGCCGTAGTCCATGGACTTGCTGACATCGAGGATGACCGAGACCTGCAGGTCTTCCTCTTCGAGGAACAGCCGGAGGAACAGCTTGTCGAGCCGAGCGTAGAGGTTCCAGTCGATGCGCCGCAGGTCATCGCCAACAACGTAGCTGCGGTAGTCGGCGAACTCGACGGATTGCCCGCGTTTCTTGCTCCGCCGCTCGCCCTGCATCTTGCCCCGCAGCATCCGACGCGAACGCACGTCCAGCCGATCGAGCTGGGAGATGAACTTCGGTGATAGCAGTGGTTCGGTGGTGGCGGGCATGGTCAGTTGATGAAGAAGGCGAAGCCCATCAGGTTGCCGCCGAACTGGCGGTTGATGCGACGCCAGAAGCCGCCTGTCGTCATCGGCTTGTCGGCTTCCAGGTAAGGCGCAGCCCCCGTGCCCTGGACCCAGAGCACTAAGTCGAAACGCTGCGGCTCGGTAAACGCCCGGCGGAGGTTGACGCCCAGCGGCGGGTCGGCCGCCCGCCAGAACGGGATCAGCTTTTCACCGCTCAGCACGGCTTCCGCTTCGTCCAGGGTCTCCATCCACGCTTTGAGGCGAGCTTCGTTGATCCGGGCCGGGATCACGCTGTCCTGCCCAGGGGCGGGCAGCCACTCGCGGTCGTTGTCGGTCTCGGCAAGGGCTGCCTCCCACATCTCTCGGCTCAGCACGATCGCCCGCTCGAAGTGACCCAGCGACGACGCCATCCGCTCGGGTGATTCCACCGGCAGGTTGATCAGGTGGATCAACGCAATCGCATCCGCAACCTGCGGAAAATCCAAGCGACGGGTGCTGGACGGGACGAGAAACGGGTACGGCGTGTCGGGCTTAGCGAACAGCAGGTGTCCGGTCCGGTTAAACAACTCACGGGTGTTGTGCGCCCGGTACAGGTCGGCGAAGCCGCGGAGCAGGTGGGTGTACGCCCGCATCCAATAGGCGTCGGTGGTGTCGAGCGCAATCAACGTCAGGTAGTCCTTGGGGTCGATCGGCGGCATGGCCGGCTGGGTGCTTGCGCGTCGTTCGGCTTCAACACGCTCCCGCTGGAGTGCACCGCGCGAGAGCCGATTGATGATCGGCGCGAGCATCTCGTCGTCTTCGGCTTTGCCGCTGCCATCGAGATCGAGGCGGACCGTGTCCAGACACAGAACCCACTTCGCGGGCTCGTCGCCGATCGGTGCGAGGGTCGTTTCGACCACGTCGAGCCGGTCCACAAACCGGTCGAAGACGCGTTGCAGGTCGCCGTGGCGGATGACTTCTGGGGCCTCGTTCTGAGGCAGCGACATTCGGAACAGCGGCAGCGGGAACTCCTGTGGGCCGAAGCTGAAGAAGTCCGCTGAGAGCTGCTGAACCGCCTGCATCATCCGCACGGTGCCCAGCGCTAGTCGGGCGTCGTGATCCTGGTTGTGAGTATCGAGGTGCTCGACGAGAACGCGTTCGGCTTCTTCAAGCTGCCCCGCATCGAGGAGCGGCTGGACGTCCGGCATCTCTGCCGCGGTGATGCTCAGCGGGGTCACGAAGATGAGCGCGGTCGTGATCAGGACGGTTCGGAGCATATGCATGGTCGGACTTCCGGAAAGAGGGGGAAATAGGTTTGGGGGGCTGTTGGTGGGTATGGCTAGCGGTCAGTCAGGGTTGAGCGGCCGGCTGAGGACTACCGAAAGCGATCGCGTAGCCAAACGGGTCCGGCACCCAGAAGTCGCGCATCCCGTACTCCTTGTCTTCGGGAATGATGGATTCGGCGGCACCGCGTTGGACCAGTTCGGCAGCGACTCTGTCGACGTCATCCACCAGGATGTAGACGCCACCCTTCCCGGCGTTGAGGTTGCCGGTGAAAGCACCTTCCGCGGTGAGCGGTTCATCGATGCGTTTGAAATGGATCGAGAACCCGTCCCGCGACACGATTGCGTACTCGATCGGATCACCCATCTTCCCGCTGACCTCAAAGCCGAGTCTGTGCTCGTAGTAATCGAGCGCCTGTTGGACATCGTGTGCCGCCAGAATGGGAGAGAGTTCATTGAACATGTGATTCGATCCTTTTCAGTTTGCTGAAGTGACCAGATCAGATTCGACGGGCAGGGTGTCGATGATGTCGTTGATGACCATGTCGGGTGTGATGCCTTCGGCGGCGCCCTCGAAGTTGAGCAGCACGCGGTGACGCAGAGCCGGCAGCATCACGTCACGCAGGTCGTCGGCGGAGACATGGGCTCGGCCGTCGAGCAGAGCCCGGACCTTGCCGCCGAGGACGAGGGCTTGAGCGGCACGCGGACTCGCGCCGAAGCGGAGGAACTGCTTGGCGAGCTTGCCGGCGTGTTCGCCCTCGGGGTGCGTTGCGAGCACGGCCCGGATCGCGTAGTCCTGGATATGCGGGGCGATCAAGACTTGGCGGACCGTCTGCTGGTAGTTGCGGATCGTTTCGGCGTCGAGGATCGGGCTGATCTCCGGCTGTTCAGCTTGCGTCGTGCGGTTGAGGATCTCGTGGAGGTCGTCGCGGGAGGCGTAGCCGACCTCGAGCTTGAAGAGGAAGCGGTCGAGCTGGGCTTCGGGCAGCGGGTAGGTGCCTTCTTGTTCGATGGGGTTCTGGGTCGCCATGACGAAGAAGGGTTTCGCCATGGGGTAGGTGGTGCCGCCGACGGTGACGGATTTTTCCTGCATAGCCTCGAGCATGGCGGACTGGGTCTTGGGGGTCGCGCGGTTGATCTCGTCGGCGAGGACGATCTGGGCGAAGATCGGGCCTTTCTGGAACTGGAAGACGCGGGCGGTGGTGCCGTCGTCGCGTTGTTCTTCGAGGACGATGGTGGTGCCGGTGATGTCGGCGGGCATGAGGTCGGGGGTGAATTGGATGCGTGAGAAGTCGAGGGACAGGGCCTGGGAGAGGGAGCGGATGAGGAGGGTCTTGCCGAGGCCGGGGACGCCTTCGAGCAGGACGTTGCCGCCGATGAAGAGGCAGGTGAGGACGCCGTCGACGATGTCGGTCTGGCCGACGATGACCTTGGCGATCTCGGCCTTGACCTTGGCGTAGTCCTGGCGGAAGGCGTCGGCTTGCTGGAGGATGGATTGTTCTTCGGGCATGGTGGGGCTCGTTTTTTAGACAGGATTTACAGGACGAACAGGATTAGAAAAGTGGGGTGATGGCGGGTTTCTGCAACCAATGGTTGCTTTTGACGAGTTGGACAATTTGGGGGTTTATATTTCTGCTTGTTTCAATCCTGTCCATCCTGTTGATCCTGTCAAAAATAAGACCTACCGGTCGAGGCGGTCCTGGGCGCGTTTGCGGGCGGCGAGGAGTCGGCTGGTCATGGGGCCGGTGGGTTCGGGTTCGTTGACAGGCTTGGTCTTGGGCGTGGGCGGGGCGTCGGGGTGGGTTGTTGCGGCGGTCTGGAGGACGGGCTGGCGGGGTTTGGTGGACGGGGTCTCTGGAGTGAAGCGGCGCGTGGTATCAGGCTTGGCAGTAGACGGCGTGTTGTCGGTGTTGTCGGTGGTAGCGCGGGCCTTGGCGGCGGCCAGAGCGGTGCGGGACTCGGCGGCTTGCTCACGGGTGCTGGTGCGTTTGATGCGTGCCCC
Organism: Planctomycetota bacterium; assembly: GCA_038749105.1. Taxonomy (GTDB): domain Bacteria; phylum Planctomycetota; class Phycisphaerae; order Phycisphaerales; family Phycisphaeraceae; genus JBCCOW01. The sequence continues at coordinate 24,560 of JBCDIM010000018.1, read as the reverse complement.
GGCCAGCGAGCCCGCGAAGGACTTGGTCCCGGCCCAGAGCTCGGCGGGCTGCCAGGCGATGCGGCGGTTGGCGACGTCGAGCAGCAGGGCGAGCAGCAGCAGCGGGAGGAGCGTCCAGCGGAGGGGCTGAGAGGAGATGGAGATGAACTCGGTGTCTCGGGCGAAGAGGCCGGCGGCTTGGGGGTTGTTGGGCGAGAGGACACGGCCGCCGGTCTGCTGGGCGATGCGTTGGAGGCGATTGAGGTCGGGGGTGAACTTGCGGAGTTCCTGGCCGGGTGGGGAGGCGGCGCCGCCGAAGACGGAGGCGACCTGGCCGTCGGGGCTGCGGGTCTGGAGGTAGACGATGTAGTTGCCGGGGTCGGGCGCGGGGAGGTCGGCCTCGTAAAAGCCGGGGCCGGTCTGGTTGAGGGTGACCGGGACGCTTTGGCCGCTGGGCGTGGTCACGGTGCCGTCGATGGTGAGCTGGTTCGCAAAGCCGGCGGCCGGGTCATCGGTTGCGGCGGCGTCGAGCTTGATGCGGAGGCGGTTGTTGACGAGCGTAGTGGTGAGGTCGGCCTCACGGGAGGCTTCGGGCCGGGCGACGAAGTCGGCGGTGCGTTTCCAGAAGTCGGCGTATCCCGGCCAGTCGAGCCAGGCGGCGGCCCAGTCGTTCGTGGCGGTGGAGGTGAAGGCGGCGGAGCGTCCGAGCCCGACCTGGCGGTGGGCGAAGAGGGGCTCGCCTTCGGGGCCGAGCATGGGGGTGAAGGTGAGGCCGTCGTTGCGGGGCCCGGTGACGACAAGCCCGGTGAGGGGTGGGGGCTGCGCGAGCTGGGTCGTGATGGGGGAGGAGGAGGCGACGAGTTGGGGGGTGAAGGTCTGGGTCTTGATGAGGTTCCGGCGGATGAGCTGGGCTTGTTTGATGAAGATGCGGGGGAGTTGGTTGGGGTCGGTGATGGGTTCGAACTTGCCGCCTTCACCGACGGGGATGCGTCGGAGGAAGGCGGTGTTTTGGCCGTCGCCCACGCCGACGGAGGTGACGGAGATCTCGGCCTGGCGGAAGCGTTGGCGGAGCTCATCGATGCCGCCCTCGGCCGTTTGGCCGTCGGTGAGGACGATGCAGTGGCGGACGGCGGCGTCCTGGAACTGCTGGGCGGAGAGGGTCTCGTAGGCCTCTTCGAGCCCGGCGACGACGTCGGTCCCGCCGCCGGCTTGGAGTTGGCGGATGGCGTTGGCGGTCTTCGCGGGGTCGGTGTTAGGGCCGAGCGGGACGATCCACTTAGGGGTGGAGTCGAAGGCGATGACGCCGACCAGGTCCTGGGGGTAGAGGGTCGAGAGGGCGAGGAGGGCGGCCTCGGCGGCGATCTGGATCTGGGTCTTGCCGGTGTTCCCGACCGGGGCCATCATCGAGCCCGAGCGGTCGATGCAGAGGATCAGGGCACCGGAGGGCAGGACCGACTGGTTGGGGACCTGGCAGGTCACCGCGAGGATGCGCTTGTCGATCTCCGAGTTGGTCCATGCCCCGGCCCCGAAGGAGTCGGGCCCGCCGAGCATGACGAAGCCGCCACCGAGGTCGTGGACGTAGCGGACCAGGTCGCGCTGCAACGGTTCGGGGACGTCGGCCCGCGGGACGTTCTGGAAGAACACGGCGTCGAACTCGCGGAGGTCGCGGAGGGTGCGGGGGATCTGGTCGGGGCGGGCGTTGACGGCGGCGAGCCCCTTGCTGCGTAGGGCATCGCGGAGGATCGTGCCGGGCGTGCCGCCGACGTTGTCGATGATCAGGATCTTGCCCCGGCCTTGAACGTAGGTGAAGGAGGTGGCGGCGTTATTGACGGCGACGGCGTCGAAGCGGGACGGCGTTAAGGGAGCCCCTGATCCGGCTTCCGCGGTGGTCGATGCGGTCGTTGGGGTTGGCTCGAAGACGGCCTCGAATTGGTTGTCGAAGGCTTTGAGCAGGGGGCGATCGATCGAACGGACCAGGATGTATCGGCCTAAGTCCTGGCCGCCGGCACTGTCGGCGTCGGCGGCGACGGACCAGTCGGCTGGAGCGATGGGGGCACCGAGCTGTTGCTCGGAAGAGTTGTCGAGGTCGACGAACCGGCCGTCGTGCCGGAGGAAGAGTCGCCCTGGCGTAGGCCGGGTAGCGCGGAGGACGACGCGGACGGGGACGGTCTGGCCGAGGCGGGCGGCCTTGGGGGTGTAGACGCCTTCGACCATGACCTCGGGGCTGTTCTTGTAGGGCAGGGGCAGGACGTCGATCGGGATGCCCGCGGCGGCGGCGGCGTTGACGGCGGCGTCGAGATCACCGGCCGTGTCGTTCCCGTCGGAGACGAGGACCAGACGGAGGGCGGCGTCGGCCTGAGCCTTGGCGGCGATGGCCTGTTCGATGACCCGGGCGATGTCCGTGCCCTCACGGGGCCGGTCGGCGATGGGCTGATCGAGGTCGAGGCCGCGGCGGGGCGAGCGTTGGATGGTGGGCCGGCGGTCGAAGGTGAGCCAGCCGAAGCGGTCGGTGGGGCGTTGGTCCTGGCCGGCGAGGGCGAGGAATTGCCGGGCCCAGTCGACGGGGTTGTCGGCGGTGGCCGAGCTGCTTTGGTCAGGTAGTTCGGGGAGGTCGGCGAGCTGATCGACCGAGGCGGACTGGTCCACGAGGGCGATGACGGTCAGGTCGGTGTTGCGCTGCTCGGCACGGAGCCCGGCGAGCACGAGGACCAGCAGGAGCAGGACGGCGAGGCGGAGCCCGATGGCGGCGTAGCGTCGGACCGGGTCGAGGGCCTTGAGGGTGAAGTGCCCGAGCAGCGCGATGGGGATCGCCAGGAGCAGGAGCCAGAGGAGTTCGGGTTGCTCGAAGGTGGGGGACAAGAGAGGGCAGGCGCTTGGGGTTAGGCGCTAGGCGCTGGGTTCGTTGGGTGGGGGTAAGTCGGCGGGCTATTCGGTGGTGGGCGGCGGCGGGGGGGTCGTCGGGAGCTGGTCGGGGATGGCGCGGAAGTAGTCACGGATGCCCTGGTGGTAACGGCGGGGGACGCGGTCGTCGGTGACGGCACGTTCGGCGGCGTCGCGGGCCTGCTGGATCTCTTGGTTGTAGCCGCGGGTGTCGGTGTTTTTGAGGCCGTCGCCGCGCTCGAGCCAGCGTTGGAGGACACGGCCGTCGGGCTGGTCGGTGGAGTCGACGTCCTGGGTTTGGTAGGTCCAGGGGTCGCGGGGGCTGCCCTGCGGATTGCCACCCTCACCGATGCCGCCCTCGCGCCCTCCGATCCCGCCGCCGGGTTGGGGCTCCGTGTTCGGGTTGGGCGGTGTATTCGGTTCGGGTTGCTGGGGCTGGGGTTGTGGCTGGGGGTTGGTGGGGTCTTGTTCGAGCTGCTGGGCCGCGTCGCCGGCCTGGTCGGCGGCGTCCTGGAGCTGGTCGGCGGTGCGTTGCTGCTCGGCGAGTTCGCGCAGCTGGTTGGCGGCGTCTTGACCGGGTGTACCGCCTGGGGTGTCGCCGGGTTGTCCGCCGGGAGCCTGGCCGGGTTGTTCGCCGGGTAGCTGTCCTGGCTGCTCGCTCGGTTGGTTGCCGGGCTGTGGACTGGGCTGTTGACCGGGTTGGTTGCCGGGTTGCGGTTTGGGTTGATCGCCTGGCTGCTCACCCGGTTGCTGGCTCGGAGGTTCGCCGGGGTTTTCGGCGGGTTGCGGGGAATGCTGCGGATCTGCAGGCGTCTCGTCGGGCTCCCCAGCGGGTGGGTTGGAGGGCGGATCCTGAGACGGGTTGCCGGGCTGGTTTTGCGAGGGCTCGCCGGGCTCGTTCTGCGGGGCTTCTGCCGGGGTGGCCTCACCGCCGGGATCCGGTGTAGGCGATGCCGGTTCGTTGCCGGGAGTGGTCGCGGGTTGGTCAGCATCGGGCTGGCCGGTGGGCTGCTCGCGGGGTTCTTGGCTGGGCTGCTCGCCGGGGGTTTTGCCGGGCTCGGCGGCGGGGTCGGTTGACTGGCTGGGTTGTTGGTCCGGGGGGTTGCCCTCGGCGTTCGGGGTCTCGCCGGTATTTGGTTCGGCTGGTTCGGCGGGGGTGTCGGCGGGGGTGTCGGTGGATTGATCGCCTGGCTCTTGGCTGTTGGGGTTGTTGGTCGTGTTTTCGGTGGGGGGCTGATTAGGGTCCTGGGTGGTGTCTGGCGCGGGTGTTTGGGGGGGTGATTGTTCGGGATCCTGGGCCAAGTCATTGCCTGGCTCGCCGGTCTGATCCTCGGCAGGGTCTTCGGCTTGAGCGCTGTCGTTGGGCTGCGGGGCTTGACCACCGTCTGTTGCGTTGTTCTGTTCGGGCGTATTGGTGATGTCGGAGGTGTTGGGCGTGTCGGGCGTGTCGGGGTTGGGTGGCGTGTTATCCGGGTTGCGGTTGTTGAGGGCTTCGCTCATACGCTCGAGCTGGTCGGCGAGACGGTCGGTGGGCTGCGGCTCAGGCTTCGGGTCGGGCTCGGTATTGGCTGGGGCTGGTTCGGCGGGCGGGTCTGCGGGTGAGGTGCCACTGTCGGGCGTGGGGGTTTCGCCAGGCTGGGGCGTGTTAGAGCTGTCGGGTTCGGAAGACGGGGTCTGGTTGGCGGAATTGCGGAGCTGGTTGGCGATGTCTTCGAGTTGTTGCTGGGCGGCGGTACGCTGCTCGTCGGTGAGCTCGTCGTTGTCGATCTGCTCTTGGAGTTCCTGGATGTGTTGGGCGGCGGCGTCGAAGTCGCCGCGGCGGAGGGCGTTGGCGAAGTCGTCGGCGGGGCCAGGGGTCTGGGGGTCGATCTGGGAGAGGTTGGAGCGGAGGTCGTCGAGCTCCTGCTGTTTTTCCTCGCGTGCGGTATCGAGCCGGTCCTGAAGGTCGGAGAGCTTGGCGGCGGCGTCGCGGCGGACGTCGGGGTTTTCGAGGTCTTCCTGCGTGAGACTGTTGAGCTCTTCGCGGAGGTCGGCGAAGGACTGGTCGTTGACGGGGGCGTCTTCGGGGAGGGTGTTGGTGAGTTGATCGAGTGCGGTGGTGGTGGCACGGACGGTGTCGTGGGCGGCGAGGGCGGTCTGCTCGGTCTGCTGCTGGTCTTGCTGAGCCTGGAGTTCCTCGGCGGACGGGGCCAGGAGGTTGTGGGTGGGCATGAAGAACGCAACGGCGGCGGTGGCGGCGGTCAGGACGGCGGCGTACGACCAGACGGCGGTGAATACGAGGGGTGCGGCGCGTTTGGGGGTTGCGGTGAGTGCTTGCTTTTCGGCGTCGGCTTGGACCTGTTGAGTCAGCTCGGATTCGGGGAGGGACTGGGCGTAGAGGTGGGTGGCGAGGGCGTCTTTGAGGTGGAGGCGGTCGTCGAGGAGGACGGCGGTTTGGGCCGTGGAGGGGGCGGTGGTCAGAGCGATGCCGGCGGCGGTCAGGAGGGCGAGGCCGGCGGGGATCGCGAGGGTCCAGAGGGGGAGCTGGGTGCCGAGGAAGTCGTTGGCGAGGAAGCCGAGCAGGGCGATGATCGCGGCGGCGAGCAGGGCCCAGCCGAGGGCTCGGAGGAAGCGGGCGAGGACGAGTCGTCGGCGGGCGGATTGGAGGGTGCGTTGGACGGCGGTCATGGGTGGGCTTACGGCTTCCGGGCGTGGTTTTCCCACCTGATCATGATAGGTACACCGGCTGGCGGTCCGCGTCCTAGGTTCGACGCGATAGAGCGGCTTTGGGTTCGCAGAGATGGGGGTTAACGACGCGGAGAGTTTGAGGAAAGCTGTGAGGGGGTTGGCGGTCGGGATCCGTTTCGTTGTTTTTTTTGACCGTTGCTTGGGATGGTTCGGACCTATGAAGGCGGCCTCGAGGCCCAATGGGCTTGGCATTGGTGTTGGCGGGCGTCGTTCTCCCTGGTCACCCGTGTGCGGCTGTCACCACCGAGATTTCAGACGGCGCTCAGCATCTGCCCGTGCTTGGGACGCGGAGCAGGCATCAAGAACGGGGCTGTGGACCAGGGCCGGTCGTGGTTTGTAATGGCAGGGAATATGGGTGGGGTGTGTCACGCCGTTCGCGTGGCGGGATGCCGTTGCGGGTGTGGAGCCGACGAAGCCCGAGTGTAGATCCGCGGCGTGATGGAGTGGATCAGCGGTGTGGTCTAGGGCGGCGTCTGAAGAAGGTCAGGCTGCCTACGGCCAGGGCTGCGGCGGTGGTGGGCTCGGGGATGGTGACGGGGTTGAACGTCAGCGTGGCTTGAAGATCGGAGTCGAACGGTGGGAGGTTGCCGTTGTCGCCGACACGCTGCTCGAAGAGGCTGGTTTGGCCGGAGAAGACATAGTTCTGGCCGGCTTGGAGCACACCGGTTTCGCCGATGTTTCCGGCGTCGAGGGGCTCGGTGGTGTTGTCCAGCAGGAAGCCGCCTGTCCCGGCGAGCGAGAGGAACCAGGTGGTGTCGTTGGGCGAGACGTTGAAGTTGCCGGTGACTTGGTAGGGGGTGTTTTCAGCGACGGTGAACTGGACAAAGAAGTCGGTCAGGGTGTTGAGGTTGACCGTTCCGCCGTCGAGGTTGGTGAAGTTGCCGGTGTTGTCCAGGCTGACCAAGAACCCCCCGTCGAACGTGATGCCAAAGGTGGCTTCCGAACGGGCCATAGCAACCCCTGTGGTTCCGGGGCGGTTGTTGTCGCCGCTCACCGGGGCAACGGGTCCCGCGAGGGCCTCGGCGACCGAGATGGCTGGTGAACCCGCGGTGGTCGGTGCGGGGTCTTCCGCATCGAAGTCAAGGCTCGAAAGCGAGCCCGACGAAGCGGCTGCGGCCGAGTCGACACTGAAATTGCTGAGGTTGACATTGCCGGCGGCCGAGACGGTGAAGCCGGCTACGAAGACTGCGGCTATGAGGAACCGTAGCGGATGACACCGCGTGAACCGATTGGTCAGCATGATTGGATCCCTCCTGAAGCATGATTGCGCTTGCTAGCCGGGAAGCGCTTTTCCATACGAACGGTACAAATCTCCAAGACAGGGTGTCAAGATCTGTTTCGCTGTTTCTGTGGATGCCCCCCAACGCCAGGTGTTGCTTCGACGCCTTGTTTCGGTTCGGTTTTGGGTGTCGCTAAGGCCTGCTTACACCGGGTGAGACGGGTGTCGCTCTAGAGGGCGGCGTGGAGTTTGGCGAGGGTCGGCAGGAGTTCGAGGGTGTCATCGAGGGGGAGCATGGTGGCGCCGTCGGAGAGGGCGCTAGGCGGGTCGGGGTGGGTCTCGATGAAGAGGGAGTGGACGCCGGCGGCGACGGCGGCTTTAGCAAGGAGGGGGGCGCGGTCGGGTCGGCCGCCGGAGGAAGAGCCCTGGCCGCCGGGCTGTTGGGTGGAGTGGGTGACGTCGAAGCAGACGGGGTAGTCGAGCGCGAGGAGGTCGCCGAGGCCGGTGAAGTCGTTGACCAGGCGGTTGTAGCCGAAGAAGGTGCCGCGTTCGGTGAGCATGATGCCGGCGGCGTTTGCTTCGGTGAGCTTGGTGACGACATTGGTCATCTCTTGGGGAGAGAGGAACTGGCCCTTCTTGACGTTGATGGGCTTGCCGGTGGCGGCGGCGGCGAGGAGCAGGTCGGTCTGCCGGGAGAGGAAGGCGGGGATCTGGAGGAGGTCGATGCGGGAGGCGGTGGGGTCGGCGTGTTCGGGCAGGTGGATGTCGGTGGTGGTGGGTGCACCGAGGGCCTGGCCGACGTTGGCGATCAGGGCGAGGCCTTGGGCGAGGCCGGGGCCGCGGGCGGAGTGGACGGAGGAGCGGTTGGCCTTGTCGTAGGAGGCCTTGAAGATGAACTGGAAGCCCAGGTCGTTGCAGGCGTCGCGGACGGCGGCGCCGATGTCGAGGCAGAGCTCTTCGGACTCGGCGACGCAGGGGCCGGCGATGATGGTGAGGGGTTGGTCGGGACCGAGGGTAAGGTTGGCGACTTGGATTTGCATGGGGGTCTATATCACAGAGTTTGAGAGACACAGAGACACAGAGAAGAAGCGAGACATAAACCTCATGAGATTTCTCTGTGTCTCTATGCCTCAGTATCTCTGTGACTAATAACCAGAAGATGAGTCAGCTGCTCCGGTGGCGATGGCGACGGAGGCGGAGCAGCCGAGGCGGGTGGCGCCGGCGTCGAGGTAGGTCTTGGCGTCGTTGGGGGTGCGGATGCCGCCGGAGGCTTTGACCTGGAGGGGGCCGGCGTGTTTGACCATGAGTTCGACGGCTTGCAGGGAGGCGCCGCCGGCGGGGTGGAAGCCGGTAGAGGTCTTGATGAAGTCGCAGCCGGCCTCGCGGGCGGCGGTGGCGGCGGCCACGATGCGGGCCTCGGCCTCATCGTCGGAGACATCCTTGAGCAGGGCGGCGGACTCGATGATGACCTTGACGACGACTTCTTTGAGGACACCGCGGACGGCTTTGGTCAGTTCGAGGAGTTCTTCGCGGGTGGCGTCGATGTCGCGGTTGAGCAGGTGCGGGAGGTGGGCGACGACGTCGACCTCGTGGGCCCCAGCCTTAACGATGGAGGTGGCTTCGATGGCTTTGACGGTGGAGGACATGGCGCCGAGGGGGAAGCCGACGACGGCACAGGTCTTGACGCCGGTGCCGGCGAGCTTCTCGGCGACGGCGGGGACGAAGACGCCGTTGATGCAGACGGAGGCGAAGCCGTGCTCGAGGGCCTCGGAGACGACCTTCATGACGTCGGGTCTTGTGGCTTCGGCTTTGAGGATGGTGTGGTCGATGTGTTTGGCAACCATGGGGGAGTAAGGAGTAAGGAGTAAGAAGTGAGGAGTCGGAAGATGGAAGATAGAAGATGCGGGAGGTGGGTGTTGGCTGGAGACAAAGAAAAACCCACGCGGGTGGGCGTGGGTTGGTGTGGGATTGGGATGTGGAGGGGATCAGTCGCGGCGTCTGCGGAGAGTGAGACCGGCGAGAGCGGTGAGGCCGGCGAGTGCGGCGGTGGGGGTGGGGACCTGGGCGACGCGGTAGAGGGTGGTGGTGCCGGAGACTTCGTTGGAGACGACGAGGAGGCCCTGGCCGTCGGGAGAGTCTTGCGGGGCGATGTAGAGGAGGCCTTCGGGGCCGAGGTCGCCGGCGAGGGGGTTGAACACGTCGTCGCCGTTGACTTCGATCTCGACGTCTTGGGAGAAGTCGCGGTTGTTGATGTACTGGAGGAAGGTGGGGTTGGTGGGGTCGGTGATGTCGTAGACGACGACGCCGCCGATGCGTTCGAGGCCGATGAAGGCGTAGATGTTGGAGCCGATGGTGGCGACGGTGACGGCTTCGGGTTCGGGGCCGGCGTCGTCGGAGCGGTTCTCGAATTCGTTGTCGTCGTTGGTCGTGTTGAAGTTTTCGGGGAAGCGTTCGGCGGTGAGCTGTTCGAGCTGGTCGCCGGAGTCGAAGACGAGCTCGAGGCCCGAGCCGGTGAGCTTGAAGATGGAGAAGGAGCGGGCACCGAAGGCGACGAGCCGGTCGGCATCCCCGTCACCGTCGGGGTCGGAGCCGGTGAGGGAGGCTTCGAGTCGGCCGAACTCGTCGTTGTCTTGGAGGGCGTCGGCGTCGACGTAGGGGGCGGTGTCGAAGCCGGGGTCGAGGGTGAGATCTTTGATGCGGCGGATGTCGAAGTCGCGGGCGTCGCCCTCGTTGGCGGTGACGATGAAGGTTTCGCCGTCTTTGGTGAAGGTGGAGATCGCGTCGGGCATGAAGCCGGAGAGGGTGGGCCCGGTGCGGATGTTGATCTCACCGTCGCGGTTGGAGGGGTCGAGTGCGTTGGCGGGGTCGGAGTTGTCCTTGAAGCCGAGGGGGATCAGGGCTTCGAGGGTTTTGGTTTCGAGATCGACGATGGCGAGGGCGTTGTTCTCCTGGACCGAGACGATGGCCTTCTTGCCGTCGTCGGTGATGGCGACGTACTCGGGTTCGAGGTCTTGATCGACGGTGATGGCGGGGTCGCCGGGGAGGGCACCGTCCTTGAGGGAGAGGATGCCGCCGCCGTCGCGGAAGGCTTGTTCGGCGGTGGGGTCGTTGAGGGCATCGAAGGTGACGGGGGTCACGGTGTCGAGGGCGAGGTCGATGATGGAGATGGAGCCGGGGGCGTCGCCGTTGAAGGCGATGACGTTTTCTTCGTCTTCATCGAGTTCGACGTCGGGCTCGGCTTCGTTGGCGACGACGATGGTGTTGCCGTCAGGCGTGAAGGCGAGGGAGTCGGGGAGGACGCCGACGGTGTAGCTCTTCTGGAAGTTGCCGTCGGTGTCGTAGAGGAAGACGGCACCGTTGCTGGTGGCGGAGGGGCCTTCGAGGGCGGCGGCGACCTGGCCGTTCTTCACGGCGACGGAGTTGATGCCGTCGAACCCGTCGGGGACGGTGATGTCGCCGACTTTGACGGGGTTGGAGGGGTCGGAGATGTCGAGGATATCGACACCGACCTCGGCGTTGACGACGAAGAGGCGTTGGGAGACGGGGTCGAAGTCGACGATCTCGGCGGCGGACTCGTCAAAGATGCCGGTCTCGAATCGGCCGACGATCTCGAGCTGTTGGAGCTTGAGGACGTCTGCGGTCGCGGGGGCGGCGAGGGGGCCCAGCAGTGCGGGGAGGGCGAGAATGGCGAGGAGCGTACGTGTGGTCGGCATGTCTTTCTCCGGGAGAGAGTTGCGGGGACAGGAGATGAGCCGGGACGGTATCGGGCGCGGGCAAGGATTCGGTTTGGGTTGGATGAGTGATTTATGAGCGCTGGGGAGAGTGTTGGTAGCTGCGTTAGGCGTTAGGGTGCTGTGTATGGCAACGACAGAACAGCAGGGACCGGTCGGGTTTGCGATGGTGGGGTGTGGGGTGATTGCGGGGCAGCACGCGAAGGCGGCAGCGGGGTGTGAGGATGCCGAACTGGTCGGGGTGACGGACCTGGATCAGGAGCGGGCGTCGGCGTTCGCGGCCGAGCACGGGATCGGCCGGGTCTACGGCGGGGCGGAAGAGATGTTGGCGGATGACGGGGTGGATGTGGTGGTGCTGGCGATGCCGGTGAAGGGCCGGGCGAGGTTGGCGCACCGGGCGATCGCGGCGGGGAAGCACGTGCTGGTGGAGAAGCCGGCGGGGATGGACGCGGCGGAGGTGCAGGGGTTGATCGATGCGGCGGAAGAGGCTGGGGTGTTGGTGGGGTCGTGCTCTTGCCGTCATACGGGGCTGGGGTCGGCGGTGGCGGCGCGGGCGGTGATCGACAGCGGTCGGCTGGGGGATCTGCGGGTGGTGCGGGGTCGTGCGGTGATGCCGGTGATGGGTGAGCCGCCGGCGGCACCGCCGGTGTGGCGGGTGCGGCGTGACCTGAACGCGGGGGGGATCATGTCGAACTGGGGGGTGTACGACCTGGACTTCTTGCTGGGGATTGTGGGTTGGCGGCTGGAGCCTGAGCTGGCGTTAGCGCGGGTGTGGCCGGTCGCGGAGCCGTTTGGGGACCGGGTGCACCCGGACTCGGATGCGGAGACGCACGTCGCGGCGTTGGTGGTGTGCAAGGGCGGGGCGGTGCTGACGCTGGAGCGGGGCGAGTTCTTGCCGGTGGCGAAGGACACGGCGTGGGAGATCGTGGGCGAGAAGGGCTCGGTGCGGATGAGTCTGCTGCCGGCGGAGAAGAACCAGGTGGTGGTGATCGAGGCGGCGGGTGAGGGCGCGGCTGCGGATGAGCCGCTGCGGGAGGAGGTCGTTTGGGAGGGGACGGACGAGTGGGGCGCGGCGCACGCGACGCCGATCCGCGATTTCTCGGCGGCGGTGCTGGAGGGGCGCGAGCCGATGAGCGCGCTGCGTCGGGCGAAGGTGATCACCGCGATTACGGATGCGATCTATGCGTCTTCGGAATCGGGCGGGGCGGAGCGGGTGATGGTGTGAGTGGCGGGGGGCGGCGAGAGGTGGGGTATCGGGTACGCCGCGTGCCCCTGGGCAGAGCCCAGGGCTAAATGGGGTCAGCTGCCGGTTTCGATGACGGTGTCGTCGCGGTTGCCGTACTCGAACCAGGAGGCGTCGTAGATGTGGACGTTGGGGTAGCCCAGGTCCTTGAGGACGAGGTAGGGCAGGGAGACGCGGGTCGCGGTCTGGCAGTAGAGGACGATGTGCTTGTCGGGGGTGATGCCGGCCTCGACGTGCAGCTTGCGGAGGGCTTCGGCATTCTTGGCGGAGAAGTCCTTGGCGTTGTAGTTCGCCATCAGCGCGGTGTAGTCGATGCGGACGGCGTTGGGGAGCCGGCCCTTGCGGGCGTTGCTGCGGTGGTCGGTGCCGAGGAACTCGGCTTCGGTGCGGGTGTCATAGAACACGACGTCGTCGCGGTCGAGGTTTTCCATCACGTCGTTGAGGGTCCAGACGGCACGCTCGGCGTATTGCGGTTCATAGGTAACGGGGCTGACCGTGACGAACCCGGCGCCGGTCTCGATGGGTTGGCCGGCGGCTTGCCACTCGGTGACGCCGATGCCGTCGAGGAAGTAGACGGTCTCGTGCCCGAGCATGTCGAGGATCATCGCGGGGACAGAGCCGTCGGCCTTGCCGGCGTGGTTGCCGTAGACGACGACTGGGGTGGTGCGGGCGATGCCGTGCGTGCCGAGAAGCTTGGCGTAATAAGCGGTGTCGACCGGGGCGTTGGCGTAATCGGGGTCGGTGAGTTCACCTTGCCGGTAGAGCACACGCGAAGGGCCTTGGCCGATCTTGGCCTTCTTGGTCCGCCAGAGGTCGGGGGGCATGTTGAGTGCGCCGGCGATGTGGCCCTTGGCGAAGTTGGCGGGGCTGCGGGCGTCGATCAGGACCAGGTCGCTGTGGGCCTTCTTGAGCTCGACGAGCTGGGCACCGCTGATGAAGCTCTGGGGCTTGACCAGGGCAGCGGCGGGCGTCGCGGGAGCGTCGGCTTCGGGAGCGGCATCGCTGCACCCGGTGAGCAGGAGGACGGCGGCAGCGAGCAGGGCAAATGAGCGGGCGGCGTGGAGGGTCATGGCGTCAGGGGCGTGAGGAGAAAGGGGGACGGCCGCGGTGTTCACGGCGGTGAGCGGAGAAAGATAGACGGGTCGTGGATTGGGCTCAACGCGCGGCGGCAGCGGCCGGGGCGGGGGTTGCCGGGGCGGCCGTGATGCGGAGCATGCGTTCGAGGGCGATCCAGGCTAGGCGTTTGGCCTCGGCGTGGACCGTGATGCGGTTGGGCGTCTTGCCCTCGAGGATCAAGTCGAGCGTCCAGAGCAGGTGCGGCAGATCGATGCGGTACATCGTGGTGCACAGGCACTGGCAGGAGCTGAGAATGCGGGCCTCGACGCCGCGGGCCTTGGCGTCGTTGCAGAGCCGGTTGACGAGGTGGACCTCGGTGGCGATGGCCCATCGGCTGCCGGGCTTGGCGGTCTCGATCGCGTTGATGATGCCCTCGGTCGAGCCGGTCAGGTCGGCCTTCTGGCAGACCTCGTAGCTGCACTCGGGGTGAGCGATCACGGTCACGTCGGGCCACTCGGCACGCAGCTCGTCGATGTGTTCGGGGCGGAACAGCTTGTGGACCGAGCAGTGGCCCTTCCAGAGGATGAAGGTCGAGTCGAGCAGCTCGTCTTCGGTGCAGCCGCCGAAGTCACGCTTGGGGTCCCAGAGGCACATCTCGGTGGCGGGGTCAAAGCCGGCCGCGGCCCCGGTGTTTCGGCCGAGGTGCTGGTCGGGGAGGAAGAGGATCTTGACGCTTTGGCCGGGCTCGAGCGGCGTGTCGCCGCCGGCGAGCGCCCAGTCGAAGACCTTGTCACAGTTGGAGGAGGTGCAGACGGCCCCGCCGTGCTCGCCGCAGAACGCCTTGATCGCGGCGGTCGAGTTCATGTAGCAGATCGGGATGATGCGGACCGATTCGCCGGCCGCGTCGTAGACCTCGGTCAGCTGGTCCCAGGCCTCGACGGTCTGGTCGTAGTCGGCCATGTCCGCCATCGAGCAGCCGGCCCCGAGGTCGGGCAGCAAGACCTTGACGTGGTCCTCAGTGAGGATGTCCGCGGTCTCGGCCATGAAGTGAACCCCGCAGAAGATGACGTATTCAGCATCGGCCTTCTTGACCTGCTCGGCGGCGAGCTGGCTGAGCTTGAAGCTGTCGCCGGTGAAGTCGGCGAACGCGATGACCTCGTCCTGTTGGTAGTGGTGGCCGAGGATGACCAGGCGGTTGCCGAGCTCGCGTTTGCGGGCGGAGATCGCCTGGGCGAGCTGGGCGTCGGTCAGGTCGTGATAGTGGTCCGGGATGGCGGGCTGCCAGAGCATGGGCGGGATTATAGAGCCTGATCCCCGTTTCCCTAGAACCGATTGGTTGATTCTCTGGAGGTCTTGGCCGGTCACGCGGCTCTTCGACCGCCGCGCATGACCCGCTACACTCCCAACATGGCGATCCTCATCACCGAACACCACCCGCTCGACTCGTCCTGCCGGCTCGGGGAGGTGCTCCGGGACCACGGCCACAAGCTCCGGACCGTCCGCGTCCACGCCGACGAACTCCTGCCCGACGATCTCGACGACATCGACGCGGTCATCTCGATGGGCGGCCCGCAAGACACCGACCAGCTCGACCAGCACCCCTGGATGGCCCGCGAGCTGGAGATCATCAAGCAGGCCCACGAGGCCGAGCTGCCCGTGCTCGGGGTTTGCCTGGGTGCCCAGCTCATCGCTGTCGCCCTCGGCGGCGAGGTCGGCCGGATAGAAAAACCCGAGATCGGCTTCGAGAAGACCACCCAGAGCTTCTTCGGCTCCACCGATCCGCTGCTACAAGGCATCCCCTGGAACACCATGGCCTACCACGCCCACGGCTGCGAGGTCACCAAAGCCCCCGCCGGCGGAACGCCCATCCCCCTGGTCTCGTCTGCCGCGTGCAAGACCCAGGCCTTCCGCGTCGGGCTCACCACCTACGGCTTCCAGTACCACTTCGAGTGGACCCGCAAACGCATCGGCGAGTTCCTCGACCACTTCGCCGACTTCGCTGCCGACTCCGGCAAGAGCCGGGCCGAGCTGAACGACGAGCTCGACCAGCACTACGACATGTACCGCCACCTCGGCGATCGCCTCTGCCAAAACATCTGCGACCGCCTGTTCTCGATCAATCGCCGCCTGCCCGCATCTGGTGGCAACGTGGCGAATTACCACCCGCAATACTCCTGAGACGGGCGTGAGCCAGAGCCTCCGCAGGCGATTCCACCCGAGCCCGAGCCATCATGGTCAACCTGCCCCGCCCGCACGCCGCCAGCCTCATCGAGCACCACGCCACCGACGCCGGGGTGGAGCTCGCTTATTCCGAGAAGTCGATGCAGAACCCGGTGGCTTGGGTCGCTCTGGCGGCGTTCCTCGTGATCTGGCTCATCGGGATCATCTTCCCGGTGACCAGCATGGTCGGCAGCGCCGGCACGCTCGCGGCCCCCGCCCTGATCTGGCTCGCCGCGTGGGGCGGCGTCGGCATCTTCTTCCTCTACAACCTGGTCCGTCAGCGCATCGTCGGCCGCGCCCAACGCCTCCGCTTCGAGGACGACCGCATCGTCTTCCTTCCCAAGGCTCGGCTCCCCCGCTCCGCGCCCCGCCCCACCGCGATCAACCGCCACCCCCGCCAGCAGCCCATCCTCCACAAGCGCATGGCCCGCGGTCCCCTCCGTGTCTCGGCCCTGGACCGCCAAGACCTCGACGCTGTTGAGCCCAACTCCGGCGGGGGTATTACGCTCAAAACCCGCTCCGGCGACATCCACCTCGCCAAGACGCTCCACCCCGCCGACATCGATTACCTCCTCGATGTCGTCAACACCTGGCACGACGCCTAAGCCCGATCCCCACCGCCCACCGCCCACGCCTCACCCCTACCCGCCCCGATGCCCGCCCCCTGCTCCCGACTCACCCTCGCCGTCCCCGACAGCTTCTCCCTGCCCCACGCCGTCTGTTCATACGGCTACTTCCTCCTCGAACCCAACCGCTGGGACCACCACACCGCCACCTTCCACCGCGTCCTCCGCGGCAACCGGCAGCGCCCGTTGCGTGTCGCCGTCCAGCAACGCCAACCCACCCGCCTCACGATCACCGCCGACACCAAGCTCGACCGCGGTGAGTCCGCCGCTGTCAAGCGTGACCTCACCCGCATGCTCCGCCCCGACGAAGACCAGTCGGACTGGTGGGCGATGCACCCCGAAGCCAAACGCCGACGCTTCGGGCCGATGTTCCGCTCGCCGTCGCTCTTCGAGGACATGGTCAAGACCATCACCGGCTGCAACGTCACCTGGAAGAACACGATCAACATGAACCGCCTGCTCTGCGCCCGTGTCCCCCGCATCGGGCGCGGCGGGTTCCCCACCCCGCAGCAGATCGTCGCCTTCGGCCCCGACCGCCTCAAAGCCGCCTGCCGCGTCGGCTACCGCGCCGAACGCATCGTCCGTCTCGCCCAGTCCTTCCTCAACGGCGATATCGATCCCGAGTGGTACGAAGACCCTGCCCGCACCACCAACGAGCTCAACGCCGCCCTCAAAAAACTCCACGGCATCGGCGACTACGCCGCCGCCAACATCGCCATGCTCCTCGGCCATTACGACCGCCTCGCCATCGACACCGAAACCTACCGACACTACTGCCTCACCACGAATACCCCCCGCCCCAAAGACCCGCCCGGCCTCGCCAAGCTCCACAAACAGATCGACGCCCACTACGCCCAGTACCACCCTTACCCCTTCAAGGCCTACTGGTTCGAACTCTGGCGTCACTACGAAGAACGCTTCGGCGATGCCCACACCTGGGACCGCGACACCACCGGCTCCTCCTTCACGGCTTCTGTGCTCAAGAACTGAGGATCACAGAGTTTTGGAGACACAGAGACACAGAGAAATAGTCCACAGATGATCAGGATGTAAAGGATTAAGAATCACCAATCCGGGTGACTGATTTTTCTTTCATCCTTTTCATCCTGTCTATCTGTGGACAAAACAGCTCTGCGTCCTCTGCGCCTCGGCGGTTCAAAACTCAAACCCCCACCACCGCGATCCCCGCCGCGTCCGCCGCCGCCAGCACCGACGGCTTGTCCACCAGGATCGTCGCCCCCGCCGCCAACGCCACGCAACCCGCCCCCGCCGCCTGCAGCCTCCCGATCGTCTGCACCCCCACCGTCGGCACATCGAACCGCCGGTCTTTCTCGTTCGGTGCCCCCTTCAACAAGACCCACCCCTTCCCGCACAAGGCCCCGGCCCGCTCGATCATCCGGTCTGTCCCCTCGATCGCCTCCACCGCCACGATGTCCCGCGACTTCACCGCGATCGCCTGACCCACCTCCATCGCGTTCATCTGCATCAGCACCGGCCAACCAAACTCCAGGTCCGCCCGCTGCTCCGCGCTCGGCTCCCGCTTCGTCATCACCCCCGCCTCCGCCAGGTGCTCCGGGATGTACCGCGTCGTGTCCACCAAAGTGATCCCCAATCTAGCCAGTTCGTCCGCCACCGTCGCCAGCACCGCCTGGCTCCGCTGGTCCGTCTTCCGCCGCTTGAGGTGCACCCTCAAGGCCGTGAGGTCCGGCACGTTCCGCAGCCAACGCGTCGGCCCATAGATCAGCCCCGTCTTCCCCCCGCCCCCCCGGCTCACCGTCCCCACCATCACCGCCTCGGTCACCCCCGCCCGCCGTAGCCGCCTCGCCCACGTCCCCGGCCGAAGCACCCCCGCCGACGAAAACCCGTCACACCACCCCGGTAGATCGTCTTCATACACCCCATTAAACCCCACCCCCACGACCCGCCGACCCGCCGCCCGCATCCCCTCCGCCTCCAGCCTCGGCAACGCCCCACCCCCCGCGATTAAACCCATGGGTTTATCCATCCCACAATCGTAAGCCCCACGCGTCCTACCCGCCGCAACGCAGCGAGACAGCGCGTGTCGCCCCGGCCAACCCGCCATGCACTCACGCTTAATCCATCAACCCCGGATCCAGCCGAACCTCGACCTGCCCGATCCGTCGCCCCTTGCCCTCACGCACCCACACCACCCCCGCCCCGATCAGCCGCCGCACGACGGGAAGTGCCTGGCCGTACCGCTGCGCCGGCAGCCAGTCGTTCTTCGCATATAGGTCATCCACCACCTGCTGCCCCCACGCCAGTTCCTGCTCGGAGAGCACGCACCGCTCTCCCCGCATCCGTAGCCCTTCACCCAGCAGCTTCCCCGGCACGAGCAACAGTTCGAAGAAGAACGCCTGTGCCACCTCCTTCTGCCCCCGCCCGGTCATCAGCTGCAGGGTGCTCCGCTCGAACGCTGAGCCGTCCTGCTCATCAGGGTTCTCCCGCCGGCCCGTGACACCGAGCCACACGCCATACCCCGCGAGAGCCCCCACGGTCACTGCCCCGCTCGCCCACGGCCACCACCATCGACTGCCCCGCACCCCGTCAATCGCTCGCCCCGCAGCGGCCAAACGGTCCACTTCGCTCTCGGTTGCGAACCAGGCCACCACCCAGCCCACGCCCCACGCCAACGCGAAAACACCCGACAGCAGAACCCCCGCCGCCACCATCAGCTGCGTCCCCTTCGTACGAGCGGTTTCGCCCCGCTCAGCCAACACCCGTTCCAGATCGATCCCCGGCATCACGAACTCCTTTACGCAACAATCTAACGCAAGCTATTCTGTAAGTTGATACTCTATCTTTATGGATGAGCACGCAGCCTCCACCCTCGACACCACGTGCGTAAAGCGCAACGCGCTGCTCGCGCTGCTGCTGCTGGTCCCCGCACCGACGCTCGGGACGCTCTTTG
This sequence comes from Planctomycetota bacterium, assembly GCA_038749105.1. Lineage (GTDB taxonomy): Bacteria > Planctomycetota > Phycisphaerae > Phycisphaerales > Phycisphaeraceae > JBCCOW01. Next base: position 5,950 of record JBCDIM010000018.1, on the reverse strand, counting down.
GGCTTGGGGCGATCGAGGCCAACCCCGAATGGCTCGGGCAGGTCGTCTACTTCGGGGCCAAGGCCTGGCTGCTCGCGCTGCCCCTGCTCTGGCACCTGCTGATCGACCGCCAGCCTATCTCCTGGTCACCTCCACGGCGAGGCGGCTGGGGCGTCGCCGTCGTCTCCGGGCTGGTGATCACCGCCGTCATCTTCGCCGCCTACGCCCTGGTCGGTCGGCACCTCATCGATGAGCCGACGCGGGAGCACGTCCGCACCCTCGCGGCCGGGAACGGGCTCGATGATTGGCGGAAGTACCTCTTCCTCGCCGCCTACATCACCGTGATCAACGCCCTGCTCGAGGAATACGTCTGGCGGTGGTTCGTCTACACCCGCTTCCGCGCCTTCACGCCGCAGAACCTGGCGATCGCCCTCGCCGCCCTCGCGTTCGGCGTCCACCACTACGTCGCGCTTGCTGTCCAGTTCGGGCACCTGCTCGCGGCCCTCGGCACGCTCGGCGTCTGCATCGGTGGGGCCTGGTGGTCCTGGATGTACGCCCGCCAACGCAGCGTCTGGCCCGCCTACGTCAGCCACGCCATCGTGGACATCCCCGTCTTCGTCATCGGTGCCTGGATCATCTTTCGCGTGGGCTAACCCTGGGCCGTCTAACGGCACTCACCGTCGGCCGCTTGGTTGCTGCGGAGGGATCCCGATTTCAACGGTTGGACACGTTTTGGCCTTGCAAGACTGGCCCGTAACAGATCCCCACGCGCTGTGGCACTAAAACGCGTACTTGAAGTGATCGATGTCCTTCTCAAACCGTTTGGCAATGATGCTTTTCGTTTCCTGGTTGTATAAGTCTCGATACGATCGTGAGGCGGATTCCGGGTTCTTATTCGCCACCTGATTCTGAAGGATGATCCGGCCGTCGGTCCGGTTGGCTATTTCTCCAATAGCCTTGTCAAACTCTTCCAGCTTGTACACATAGTCCATGACACACCGGCTGTGTTCGTCGCAGAGCCAGTCCAGCTGGTTGCGGTGACGCGTGGGGTGGATACAGGTATCGCTGGCGTAGTAGTGCTTGGCACAGAAGTCGGCGAAGGAGAGTTCCTCGCGTGTTTCGACCCCTTCACGCCGTGAGTAGATCGATGCGGCCCGAGCCCAGGGATTGCGGACCGCCGAGAACTTGAAGAGGTCCGTAAATGTTGCTGCGGCCTGATCCCGGATCTCGGCGTTCGACGGGGTCGACTCCGACGGGAACGCCCGGTTCTTTCCGAGCGCGTTCCGGAGCAGGTGGACGTAGAGCAGGTCACGGACCTGCACGATGTCGAGGTGCGGGTTGTTGATCAGCGGGGGGCCTTGAGGCCTGATCTGAAGCCGGACCGACGTGGTGCCCGTCTTCGGGACCGCGATGAAGATGCAACGCTTCTCGAAATTCACCGCCTCGTTCAGGATCGGAGGATGGATGCCTCGACGCTTCGCCCTGTGCCTGGCGGCCTTACGAATCACCCTTCTGACGATCTTCATCGGAGGTCTCATCCTGCGGGTTCGGTCCTGGCTGAGAACCCGAAGACCCAGCGGTCGGGCTGGCCCTTTGCCAACTCAAGCCCGCCTAAGAGGGGGGTGTATGGCCCGAAAGACGGCATACTCCCGTGCGGCTTGCTCTGTACTTTTCGCTGGAAGACGCCGAGCTGAAAATACTGCTGGACAAGCGTAATTCCTGGATTGGCAGCGAACAAGTCAAATTTGGCAATGGCGGTTTGTCCTGGTCATCCGCTTCCGGCTCACGGTCCACAGGCCCGTCGCCAACGGGGTCTGCACGTCAGACCCCTCACAGCCCGTACAGACCGGCGCAATGCGCTCAGGCAAGGGCCGTGTCATTCGACGCGTTGGAAATCCAGACCGTCGCGGTTACGCTTAGGACGCAGAGCGATCCGTTTAGGAGGGTTTCAGCCCATGGTTCGACGCTTTTTGTCCCGACAGGTCTTCCGAGGCGGAGTGCTTGCCCTCGGGGCGTGCCTCCCGCTGACCTGCTTGGCCCCCTCGGCCGAAGCGATCCAGTTCGACAGCTTCGACCCAACTCGGCACGAACGCTTCCTTGGCGACGACAGCAACAACCCCGACTTCCTCCTGGCCGGCTTCGATCTTTCAGGAATTGCCAAACGCGGCAACGCCGGCAGCGGCGCGGTGCTCATCACCCCGCAGCACTTCATCACCGCTGACCACTTCCTCCCCACCGCCGTCAACGGGTCGGTCACCTTCCGCGGCACCGACGGCACCGACCGCTCCTACACCGTCACCGGTTACGACCAGCTGATCACCAACGTGAACACTCTTTCGGGCCCCGTTGTCGGCGGCTCCGACCTCACGATCGGCACCCTTGCGGCCCCCATCGACCCCCTCACCGACTTCATCAACCCCCTGCCCATCGCCTTCGCCTTCGACATCAACGACTTCGTCGGGCTCGAGGTGTTCACCTTCGGCAACGGCGACCTGGCCGGCCGGAACGTGATCAGCAGCGTCAACCTCTCCACCTTCGCCGGCGGCGATCGGCCCTCGTTGACCTTCTCCACCCTCTACGAAACCGTCGAGAACAGCGGCGGCGACGACATAGGCCCCCTGACCGACGGCCTCGGCCCCGACGAGGCCGGCCTCCAGGGCGGCGACTCCGGCAACGCCGCCCTCACCGTCATCGACGGCGAGCTCGCCGTCCTCGGCTCCCACTTCGGCATCAGCCTCGGCGGCCCCTTCGACGACTTCGACCAATACAGCAGCACCTCGAGCCTGTTCTCGCCCTACATCCTGCAGGTCTTCGACGTCGTGCAAGATGAGGGCCAGTTCTTCGACGTAGCCTTCGTCCCCATCCCCGAGCCCAGCACCGCCGCCGTCCTGCTGTTAGGCCTGTCCCTCGCTGCCGTCCGCCGCCGATCCTCGCACGCGCCCTCGTAGGAGGTGGTGAGGGAACCGAACCCCACCAAGCCCCCGCGACGCCGTGGTGGGGTTCGCAGGCTTTATCCACTCCACGAGCTCATCTCGCTCCCGGATCCATGAGCAGGCCCCTGAAGACTGTCAGGGTGCTCAAGGCCAGCAGGAGCACTGCAATGAGCAAGCGTCTTGGCTTACGGGTCAAAAGTACGGTGGGGAGGGACAGGCCCCCGGCTAACACGCCGACGATGAGAAGGAAGCCGGCACAGACGTACTGACGTTGGTGATCAAAGAGGCTTTCGTGGTAGGCGTTGTGTTCCGGGATGGAGAGGAACGGCTCCCAAGGGATCAACGGCGAAAGCGCAACGAGTATCAAGCCGCCGATCAGTTTCGTGGCGGATGCAAGAGCGAGCAATTTAGACCAGCTGGGAGCCCTGTTTGCCATCGATACCGAAGATCTGTCGGACGTTGGGTCGGGTCAATACCCAGTACTGCCAAAACGCGAGGGTGAACCAGAACGTCGCCAGTGCAATCCCCGCCATCCACTTTGAAGCATAGCCAACCGTCTTGCCGAATAGGTTGACCTCGAGTGGACCATCGACGAAGGCGAGTAACGCAAGACCTATCGGTCCGCTAATCATCTTGATCCAGAGGACGACAAGTGCGCAGGTTCTCCAGCCGCGACTACGACGGAACAAACCCGCGCCGATCAGGATCTGGAGCGCATCAAAGTTGAGATAGATCTGGTATTTGATCAGCGCAACAAAGATCTCGAACGCTGCCCAGAGACCACCGACAATAAAGATCATCGCGACGGCAACAAGCGACAGGGTAAAGCCAGTGGGTTCTGTTCCCGGATTCACCCCGTCGAGCCCCACGGGATTTGATCGATGGATAGACACTACAGCCGGAAGCCTAGCACACGCGGATGACGCCGATGAGGATGCCTTGGATCTGGACCTGGTGCTCGGGGACGATGAGGGGTTCGTAGTTGTCGTTGGCGGGTTGGAGGCGGACGGTGCCGTTCTTTTCGCGGAAGTAGGTTTTGAGGGTGGCTTCGCCGGTGTCGAGGAGGGCGACGACGGTCTGGCCGTTGCGGGCGACGTTGCGCTGCTCGCAGAGGACGAAGTCGCCGTCGGCGATATGCTCGTCGATCATGGAGTCCCCCCGGACTTTAAGCACAAACTTTTTGGTGCTGGAGTCACTGCCGGAGAGGTTGGAGGGGGCGAAGACCTGTTCGAGGTCGAAGTGTTCGGAGTCTTCGATGGCCTCGATGGGGGAGCCGGCGGCGATGGAGCCGACGAGGGGGAAGCGGGTGTGTCGGGTCTCGTCGGGGAGTTCGAGGTCAGGCGAGAGCTCCAAAGAGCGGGCTTTGTTGGGGTCGCGGGTGAGGCAGCCCTTCTTGATGAGGGCTTCGACGTGCTCGAAGACGGTGACCTTGGAGACGCCCAGTTCGTCGCCGAGCTCCTGCATGGTCGGGGAATAGCCGTGGGCCAGGCGTGACTCGCGGATGAGCGTGAGGATGCGCTTCTGCTTGGGGGTGAGGTTGGGCAGGTTGGGGGAGGTCATGGGCGGGCCTTTCGGTGAGGGCGTAGGGTGCAGGGGGTAGGGGGTAGGTCGAGACGGGCGCTGGGGCTGGGGTCTGGGCTTGTGTGAGGAGGTTTTGCAGGGTTTGGGACTGGGTATGAAGCCAGGCGGAGGCGGCGTGGAGGACGGCGGCGACGGGGTGAGGGGTGGGGGTGTAGGCGTCTGTGTCGGGGTTGCGGCGGGTCTGAGGCCCGGGGTTTTGGTTCAGACCGCGACGCCTTTTGGGGGTTCTGGCCCAGGTGGCGAGGGAGCCGGCGTGGTCCTGGTCGTTGGAGTTGGAGGCCGGTTGGCGGGTGGCGGCGGTTTTTTCCTTGGCGAGGGTGGTGCCTCGGGCGTTGTAGCGGGTTTGGTAGTCGCCGCCGGGGCCGAGCTGGAGGACGGGGAGGGTCATCTGGTATCGCTTCCGTTGAGGGGTGTATCAGGATGTGGGGTGTCAGCCCCACAGGAAACGCCACATGTTGGGGGGTGTGGCGTCCCTGATGATGAAGATCGACGGAGGGCGGAAGCGGGCTGCAACCCTTCGCCGATTTTTTGTTCGGTTATTGTTGTATCCGAACATGAATCGAACGTCAAGTGCGATAGTGCTGGTGTTTGCTGGGGTTTAGCGTTTGATAGGGTTTTGAAAGGTGTTGTACGGGGGGTTGTTGTTATCGGGGTGCGGACGGGTTTTGGGACGTGGGATGGGCGGAGTTGGGCGGTGCGGGTCGGGGATTGGAAAGGGACTGAGCGTCGGTGGAGCAGGCGGGATGGGGGTAGGGTGGGGGCATGAGGTGGCTGCGATGGGTGGTCTACAGCAACGTGTATGTCGCGGGGGCGGCGGCAGCGATGACCGGTGCGACGTGGGGGGTGTTGACGGGCTTTGAGGCGGGGGTTTGTGGGGTGGGGTGGGTGATGGCGTTGGTGTTTTTCGGGACGGTGGCGGTCTATGCGGCGGACCGTTTGTTCGGGACGCCGGCCGGCGATGCGGAGCGTGGGGTATGGGTAGCGGAGCGGCGGGGGGTGCTGTGGGGGCTGGTCGTGTTGGGAGGGTTGGGTGCGGCGGTGTGCGGGGTGATGCTGCCGGGGGTGGTGTGGTGGGTGTTGGGGCCTGCGGCGGTGGTGTGTGGGGCGTATTGCTTGCCGGTGCTGCCGGGGCGATGGGTGGGGCGTCAAGGGGGTGTGCGTTTGGCGGAGGTGGGCGGGTTGCGGCTGCCGGTGGTGGTGTTGGTGTGGTCGGGGGTGACCGCGGGGGTGCCGATCGTGATGGTGGCGGCGGGGGAGATGGTGCAGGTGGGGGGCGTGCCTGCCTGGTGGTGGGGTGTGGTGTTGGAGCGGGTGTTGTTTTTGGTGGGGATCACACTGCCGTTTGAGGTGCGGGATCTGGAGGTGGACCGGTCGGCGGGTCTGCGGACGTGGGCGGGTCGGTTGGGGTTGGCGGGGAGCCGGTGGGTGTCGGTGGGGGTGCTGGGGGGGTTGGCGGT
>JBCDIM010000017.1:0-59736 GCA_038749105.1 Planctomycetota bacterium | reverse complement strand
TTGCCGATACGGGACATGGTGTTGCTCGTGGGTGACGACGGTGGGTGTCGAGTGGTCGGGGTCGTTGGGTGGGGCGGGGTTAGGCCTTGCGTTCGACGAAGCGGCATTTGAACGGGAGCTTGTAGGCGACGCGGGTGAGGGCGGCACGGGCGACCGACTCGGGGACGCCGGAGAGCTCGTAACAGATCGTGCCGGGCTTGACCCGGGCGACCCAGTACTCGGGCTCAGCCTTGCCCTTGCCCATACGGGTTTCGAGGGGCTTCTTGCTGATCGGCTTGTCGGGGAAGACGCGGACGAACAGCTTGCCCTGGCGGGACACATACTGACGGGCGGCGATGCGGCCGGCCTCGATCTGGCGTGCGGTCATCCAGCCGCCTTCGAGGAGCTGGAGGCCGTACTCGCCATAGGCGACGAAGTTGCCGCGCGAGGCGTTGCCTTTGAGGGTTCCGCGCTGCTGCTTGCGGAACTTGACGCGTTTGGGCATGAGGGGCATGGCGGGCTCTTGTCAGGTAGGTGGTTTGGGAAAGTGCGGTGTAAGCGGCGGGCGTTTGTTTAGACCACTTCCGAAGCGAGGGAGACGATCTTCATGTAGCTCTGTTCGCGGAGCTCACGGGCGACGGCCCCAAAGATACGGGTGCCGCGGGGGTTGCCGTCGTCGTCGATCAGGACGACCGCGTTCTTGTCGAAGCGGACGTAGCTGCCGTCGGGGCGACGCACGGGGTAGTTGGTGCGGACGACGACGGCCTTGACGATGGTGCCGGTCTTGAGGTCGCTGCCGGGCAGGGACTTCTTGACGGAGCAGACGACACGGTCGCCGACGGTGGCGGTCGGCCGGGTCGATTTGTTGCGGGCGGTCTTCTTGCCGAGGACGCGGATCACATAAGCGATCTTCGCGCCGCTGTTGTCGGCGACATCGACTCGGGATTCTTGCTGGATCATGGTGCTTGTCCTGCCGCGGGTGTATTTAGGCGGCGTGGGATGGCGGGTTGAAACCCGCCGCTAAACGGGTTGGTTATTCGGCGGCTTCAGTCGCTTCGGCGGCCGGCTCTTCTTCGATCGGAGCGGTGGTGGCGTGGGTGACCTGGGCGGGGGCCTTCTCGACCACGCGGACGAGGCGGAAGGCCTTGGTCTTGGACAGCGGGCGGCAGCGGGTGATCTCGACGCGGTCGCCGAGGCCGGAGGCGTTCTCTTCGTCGTGGACGTGGAACTTCTGCTGGCGGCGGAGACGCTTGCCGTACTTGGGGTGGACCTCCTGGTACTCGACGGCGACGGTGCGGGTCTTGTCGCGCTTGTCGGAGGTGACGACGCCGATCGTAAGCTGCGGCTTGCGGCGGGTTGGGGTTTGTGTGTCGGTCATGGTGTGGGTCTTGGTTTAGGCGTCGGCGGTAGCGGGTGCAGCGGCGGCGAGTTCGCGTTGGCGTTGTTCGGTGAGGAGCCGGGCGATGTCACGGCGGATCTTGCCGAACTGCCGGGGGTTTTCGATCTTCTCGGTGACGGACTGCTGGCGGAGCTCGAAGAGACGCCGGCGGAGGTTGCCGATCTCTTCGGTGATCTCGGCGTCGCTGAGGTTGTGGACTTCTTTGGCTTTCATGGCTGAATGCTTTGGGTGTCTGGTGGGCAGGACGGGGCGACACGCCCAGGCTCGCGGGGGGTGCTATTCGATGGTGCAGAGCAGCTCGCCGCCGACGCGCTGCTCGCGGGCCTGGCGGTCGGAGAGGACGCCCTTAGGGGTGGTGAGGATGGCGATGCCGAGGCCGGCGAGGGGCCGGGGCAGGTCCTTGACCTTGGTGTAGACGCGGCAGCCGGGCTTGGACTCGCGCTTGATCTGGTGGAAGAGCTGCTCGCCGTGCGGGCCGTACTTGAGCTCGATGCGGATTAGGCCCTGTCGGCCGTCGTCGATGACGTCGTAGCCAGAGATGTAGCCCTCGGATTGGAGGACGTCGGCGATGCCGCGGCAGACGCGGGAGTTGAGCACGCGGACCTGCTCGGCCTGGTTGCGGGCGGCGTTCCGGATGCGGGTGAGCATGTCGGCGATGGGGTCGGATAGGGCCATGGGCTTTGGGGGCTGGTGGTTAGCTGATGGTGTTCGGCGTGGTAGGTCTGGTGGGCGGGGTTACCAGGAGGACTTCCGCATGCCGGGGATCTTGCCCTCGAGGGCGAGCTCGCGGAGCTTGATGCGGGAGAGCTTGAACTTGCGGTAGACCGAGCGGGACCGGCCGGTGAGGGCACAGAGGCTGCGGACGCGGGTGGGCGAGGCGTTGCGGGGCAGCATCTGGAGGGCGGCGTAGTTGCCTTCCTTCTTGAGCTGGATGCGGCGGTCGGCGTACTTGTCGACCGTGGCCTGGACCTTCTTGTTGCGTTCAATGGTGGATTTGGAGGACATGAGGGTTCTCGTGGGAGGGCGGATTAAAACCCGCCGCTAAACGGGGTCCGGTGGGTGGGGTCAGGCGGCCTTCTTCTCGGCGGGCTTGCGGAAAGGGAAGCCAAGCTCGGTCATGATGAACTTGCTCTGCTCGTCGGTGGAGTTCTTCCAGACAAAGGTGATATGCATGCCGTGGGTGAACTGGGCGGTGGTCATATCGACCTCGGGGAAGATGCCCTGCTCGGCGATGCCGAAGGAGTAGTTGCCCCGGCCGTCGAAGGACTTGAAGCTCAGGCCGCGGAAGTCCTTGATGCGGGGGATGGCGAGGGAGACCAGGCGGTCGAAGAACTCCCACATGCGGTCGCCGCGGAGGGTGACCATGGCCCCGTTCTCGTAGCCCTCGCGGACCTTGAAGTTGGCGACCGATTTCTTGGCCTTGGTCATCACGGCCTTCTGGCCGGAGATCATCTCGAGGTCCTTGAGCGTCTGCTCCTTGGCACGGGCGTTGATCTTGGTGCCCTCGATCTGTTTGCCGAGGCCGACGCTGAGCATGATCTTGTCGAGCTTGGGGATCGCCATGGGGTTGGTGATGCCGAATTCGCTCTTGAGCTTTTCGGTCACGGCGGTCTGGAATTGTTCTTTAAATCGCGGGGTCATGGTTCAGTAGGGGGTTGGTTGTGCGGGTTCGTTCAGGCTTTGGCTTTGCGGAGTTCGGGGCCGATCTGCTCGCCGGTGCGGACGGCGATGCGGACCTTGGAGCCGTCTTCGCGGGTCTCGAAGCGGACGCGGGTGGGCTTGCCGTCAACGCAGGGGCTGACGTTAGAGATGTGGATGGGCATCTCTTTGGTCACGGGCCCGACGTTCTGGCCCTCGCGCACGTTGCGGTGTTTCTTGCGGAGGTTGATGCCTTCAACGACGCAGCGGTCTTCTGAAGTGATCACGCGGAGGACTTTGCCCTGCTGGCCCTTGAAGTGGCCGGCGGTGACGATGACGTTGTCGCCTTTTCGGATGTGTCGGGCCATGGTGTTGCTCGTGGGGTTCGGTGTGAGTAGCGGTGATCAGCGACGGCCACGGGCGCGGGCGCGGGCGCCGGCGGCGGAGGAGGCGGTGTCGTCTTCGGTGGCGGCGTCGTAGGGGCCCTTGTAGACCCAGACCTTGACGCCGATGGTGCCGTAGGTGGTGTTGGACTCGGTGAAGCCGTAGTCGACGTGGGCCTGCAGGGTCTGGAGGGGGATGGCACCGAGGCGGACGTCTTCGGAGCGGGACATCTCGTGGCCCCCCAGGCGGCCGGAGAGCTGGATCTTCACGCCCTTGGCCCCGGCGGACATGGTGGCCTCGGCCTTCATCTTCATCACGCGGCGGAAGCCGGCCCGCTTGGCGATCTGTTCGGCGATCGACTCGGCGATAAGCTGAGCTTCCTGGTCGGGGTTCGCGACCTCGACGCAGTTCATGTTGACGTTGCGGCCGGTGAGGCGCTGGAGGTCTTCGGTGAGGCGGTTGATGTTGTCGCCGCGGGGCCCGATGACGATTCCTGGGCGGGCGGTGCGGATGATGATCTTGAGCTCTTCGCGGGTGCGTTCGATGATGACATCGGAGACGGCGGCGAAGGGGCCCTTGGAGGAGCGGTTGAGCTCACGGTCGAGGAACTTGCGGATCTTGTGGTCTTCGATCAGCAGCTCGCCGTAGAGCGCCTTGGGGGCGTACCAGCGGGATTTGTGGGCTTCGGTGATGCCGACGCGGAAGCCGAAGGGGTGTACTTTTTGGCCCATGGTGCGGGGTGCTTTCGTGGGGTGGTGGTCGTTGGGTCTTGGTCTTTGCGGGAAGTGTTTCGTATGGCGGCCCCGGGTCATTGACCCAGGGCTAAATTTCAGGCGACGTCGACGGAGACGGTGATGTGGCTGGTGCGCTTGAGGATGGGGTGAGCGCGGCCACGGTCCTTGGGCTGGAACCGCTTGATGGTCGGGCCGGAGTCGACGCGGGCGTCGGACACGATGAGGCGGCGGACGTCGGCCTCGGCCTGGTCGGCGTTGGCGAGTGCGGCGTCGAGGGCCTTGCTCAGGAAGGCGGCGGCGCGGAGCTTGCTCATCGCCAGGATGTCCTGGGCCTCGGCGGCGGGCTTGCCCTTGATCAGGTTCGCGACGGGGCGGGCCTTGAGCGGGCTGATGCGTGCGGTTTTATGGACGTTGGTGTAAGGCATCGTGGGTGTTGGTCAGTGGTGAGGGATCAACCGTTCTGAAGTGCTTAGCGTGCTCAACGTCCCGCGGCGGCACGCTGGGCCTTGGTGCCGGTGGTGTGGGCACGGAAGGCACGGGTGAGGGCGAACTCACCGAGCTTGTGGCCGACCATGTCTTCGGTGACGAAGACCTGGAGGTGGGCCTTGCCGTTGTGGACCAGGAAGGTGTGGCCGACGAACTCGGGGACGATGGTGCAGGCGCGGGCCCAGGTCTTGATGGGTTCGCGCTTGTCCATCTGGTTGAGCTTCTCGACCTTGCGGTAGAGCTTGAAGTCGACGTAGGGGCCTTTTTTGAGTGATCGTGCCATGGGTGGTTTTCCGTGGGCGGCCCCGGGTCATTGACCCGGGATTAAAGGTCATTTCAGCTTGAGTTGGCCGTAGCGCTTGGAGACGCGGCGGCGGATGATGCGTTTGTTGGAGGGCTTGCCGTGCTTACGGGTGCGGCCGCCCTTGGCGAGGACGCCGGTCTTGGAGGCGGGGGGCCGGTTGCCGGAGGACGAGTTGTCACCGCCGCCCATGGGGTGGTCGTGGTGGTTCTTCGCCATGCCACGGGTGTGGGGGCGCTTCCCGAGGTGGCGGGACTTGCCGGCCTTGCCGAGGGTGACCTTGTTGTGATCGGTGTTGCCGACCTGGCCGATGGTGGCGATGCAGGTGAGCGAGACCTGGCGGATCTCGCCGGAGGGGAACACGAGCGTGGCCCACTGGCCTTCTTTGTTGGAGAGGCGGGCGTAGGTGCCGGCGGATCGGCACATCTGAGCGCCCTTGCCGGAGACGATCTCGACGCAGTGCACGTTGAGGCCGGCAGGGATGTGGGCCAGCGGCATGCAGTTGCCGACGACGGGCTCGGCCTTCTCACGGCTGGTCACGACGGTCATGCCGTCGGTCAGACCGATGGGGGCGATGATGTAACGCTTCTCGCCATCCTCGTATTGGATCAGGGCGATGTTCGACGAACGGTTGGGGTCGTATTCGATGCCGAGGACGGTGGCGGAGCCGAGCTTCTTGCGGGAAAAGTCGATCCGGCGGTACCGCTGCTTGTTGCCGCCGCCACGGGACGAGACGGTGATCTTGCCGTGGTGGTTGCGACCGCCGGACTTGCCCTTCTTTTCGAGGAGGGACTTCTCCGGCTTGGTCTTGGTGACCTCTTCGTAGAGGTTGACCGAGGCATTGCGGCGGCCTGGGGTGGTGCGTTTGTAGGTTCGGATGGCCATGGTTTGAGCCGGTGGTTGGCGTAGGGGTTTTGGCGACGCGCCCCCGGGTCATTGATCCGGGGCTAAATTCAAAACAGTTCGATACGGTCGTCGGGGTGGAGCCGAACGATGGCTTTCTTGGTTTCGGGGCTGACAATGGTGCCGTAGCGGGTGCGCTTGGACACGCCCTTGCGGGTCTGGGTCGCGACGTGCTCGACACGGACGCCGTAGAGCGATTCGATCGCGTACTTGATCTCGGGCTTGCGGGCCTGCTTGACCACCTCGAAGGTGTAGCGGTTGAGGGTCTGGCCCTCACGGCGGCCCTTATTGATCACGGCCGAGGCTTCGTCGGTCGACTTCTCGGTGATAATCGGCTTCTTGATGATGTGGATCGGGTCGAGCATCAGGCGGCCTCCCCTGCGGTTTCAGTTTGAGCGGCGACTTGTTCGGCCGTGACTTCCTGGAGCTTGACGCCTTCGGTGACCTTGGCGATGTACGACTCGAAGGCCTCGGCCTCGGCGACCACATAGCGGTGGCTGAGCAGGTCGTAGACGTTGAGGCGGTCGACGCCGGTGACATCGACGTGCTCGAGGTTGCGGGCGGACGTGGCGGCGGGGCCGCGGGTGTCGCCCAGGGCGACGAGGCACGTCCGGTCGATGTTGAGGGCGGCCAGCACGGCCTTGAACTGCTTGGTGTTGGGCTTGTCGAAGCTGAGGCCTTCCACGAGCTTGATCTCGCCGTCGATGGCCTTGGCGAGGATGGCGTTGCGGTTGGCGAGGCGGCGCATCTTGGTGGGCATGTCGAGCCGCCAGGAGTGCGGGGTCTTGGCTTTGGCCGAGCCACCCCCACGGAGCAGGTTGGCCTTCTTGTCGCCGCGGCGGGCGTTGCCGGTGCCTTTTTGCTTGTAGAGCTTCTTGCCCGAGCCGCGGACCATGCTGCGGGTCTTGGTGGGCGAGTTGGTGGGGCGCTTGTTGGCGTGGTACCGGACGTAGGCCTGCTTGAGGAGGCCGGGCCGGATGTCGCCGCCGAGCTTGGTGGGGTCCAGCTCGATGGAGCGGGTTTGTTCGCCTTGCGGGTTGTAGACGTGGACTTGGATCATGATCGGGCTCTTTGCGTGGCGAGCGTTTCACGCCATCAGGCGTTGGCGGCAGCGAACTCCTTGGCGGCGACGGCCTTGCCCTTGTAGAGGCGTTTGGCGGCCGAAACGACGAGCAGCCCCTGCTTCGGGCCGGGGACGGGCCCCTTCACGAGCAGGAGGTTCTTGTCGGTGTCAACGGCGATGACTTCGAGGCTGCGGACGGTGACGCGTTCGTTGCCCATGCGGCCGGCCATGCGGATGCCCTTCTTGGGCTTGCCGGTCCCGAGGTTGGACGCACGGCCGCCGACGGAGCCGGGCGAGCGGTGCTTGCGTTCGACGCCGTGCGAGGCTTCCTGGCCCTTGAAGCCGTGACGCTTCATGACGCCGGCGGTGCCCTTGCCCTTGCTGGTGCCGACGACATCGACGAACTTCACGCCCTTCATGGCCTCGGCGGTGACGGGCTGCCCAAGCTCGAACTCGGACGCGCCGCCCTCGGGGAGCCGGACCTCGCGGTGGACCCGCTTGGGGGTGAGGCCGGCCTTGGCGTCGTGACCGATCAGCGGGAAGGTGGAGTTACGCCCCTTGACGTCGCCAAAGGCGAGCTGGACGGCTTCGTAGCCGTCGGTTTCGGGGGTCTTGAGTTGGGAGACGTGGCAGGGTCCGGCCTGGATGACGGTAACGGGGATGTTGCGTCCCTCGTCGTTGTAGTAACGCGTCATGCCGAGTTTTCTGCCGAGGATGGCGGGCATGGTTGGGGATCTCCGGGGGCGGCTGGGTTATCTCTTGTGCCTGATCTTGTCACCGCCGACGGGGCGGTAGGCAGAGGATCGGGCCCCTGTTTGAAGTCCGGTTGTCGCGGTAAGCGGGGGGTTGAGTCCGCTCCGCGGGGATCAGTGCGGGTGACTGATCCGGGGTTTTCGACTCAATCGAGTCGTCGCGGGTGGGCCGAGTCGATACGACCCGGCTCGCTGGGGCGGCGGTTAGGCCTTGATCTTCACGAAGACGCCGGCGGGGACGACGAGGCGGTTGAGGGCCTCGACGGTTCGGGCGTTGGGTTCCTTGATGTCGATGATTCGCTTGTGGGTGCGGATCTCGAACTGTTCACGGGATTTCTTGTCGATGTGCGGGCCACGCAGGACGGTGTAGCGTTCGATGCGGGTGGGCAGGGGGACCGGGCCGGCGACGCGGGCGTTGGTCCGTTTGGCGTGATCGACGATCTCGCGGGCCGAGGCGTCGAGCGCCTGGTGGTCGTAGGCTTCCATGCGGATTCGGATCTTGCCACCGGTCATCGGGCGGGTTCCTCGGGGTCAGCCCGGTCGTGGGCTGGGGGGGTCAATTCGGTTCGTCTCGGCCGCTGCGGGAGGGAGAGCCCGGTTAAGTCGAGCCGGGCAGAATAGCAAACCTAAAACCCGTGTCAAGATGGGGCGAGCCACCGACTGGGGGAAAATGCTTGTTCCCGGCGGGATTTCAGTCGTCGATCGGGCGGCAGACCTCGGCCAGCACCGCGTCTTCTACATAGATGGGCGTATTCCGGCCCACGGCGAGGGCCAGGGCGTCGCTGGGGCGGGCGTCGATGGCGTGGGACTCCTCGCCGCGGCGGAGGTTGAGCTGGGCAAAAAAGGTGTGGTCTTGAAGGTCAGTGATGACCAGGGACGCCAGGTCGTAGCCCAGCTCGGTGATGACGTTGTCGAGCAGCTCGTGGGTCTGGGGGCGGAGGGGTTCGTGGCCCATGAGCCGGCGTTCGATGGCGGCGGCCTCGTGGAGCCCGATGACGATGGGGAAGATGCGGGCGTCCTCGGGGGCGGGGCCGATCTCGCGGAGCTCGACGATATGGGTGTCGTCGGTCTCCCGGATCAGGATGCGGGCCAGTTCCATCTCGACTTGCATGCGTGCCCTCTGGATGCGTGGGTGGGCGGGATTGGGGTGGGGTGCAGGGGGTGGGTTGGAGTGGGGTCAGGCAGGCGTCCGCGACAGCAGCGCATGATACGCCCCGTCGTGCCAAGACGTTCCGTGGCCGGCGGGCAGGGCTTGGTGTTCGTGGTTCAGTGTGAGGCTCGCGGATCGGCCAAGGCGGTGGGCCTGGTTGCGGTTCTCGGCTGGGTCGAGTGAGCAGGTGCTGTAGAGGATGCGGCCGGTCGGGCCGAGCAGGGCCAGAGCCTGGTCGATGATGCGGCGCTGGAGCTGGACCAGGTCGCCGAGCGTCTGAGTGCTGTAGCGGTAGCGGGCCTCGGGTCGGCGGGCGAGCACGCCGGTGTTGGAGCAGGGGACGTCGAGGAGGATCAGGTCGTAGGTGTCCGCGGGGACCGCCTCCAGCAAGACCGTGAGGTTGGCGTGGGCCCGGGCAGCGGCGTGCAGGTCATCATGGGTGGCGGGGTTGGGGTCGCTGGCATGGACCTCGGCGTCGGGGTGCAGCCGGGCGAGTTGGCGAGTCTTAGTCCCCCGGCCTGCGCAGAGATCGAGGATGCGGCGGGGCGGCGGGGCGAGATCAGCTGTAGAAGCGACCGCGAGCGCGGCGGAGGGGTCCTGCACCCGACGGTCCGGGTGCTCGGCCAGGTAAGCGGGCAACTCCCCGGCCTTGCCGGTCCACATGGCGTGGCCGGGCTGGTCGTGGGGCTCGGCCTGCTCGGAGGGCTGCCAGCCGCTCTCGGCCGTGAGCAGCACCGGCGGCGTGCGGGTCGCGTGCTCGGCCAAGGCCCAGGCGGCGTCCTCGCCGTGCTGCCCGGACCAGGCCTTGAACAGCGGCTTCGGGCAGCTCAGCAACACCGCGGGGTCACGCTCCGGCAGCACGGGTTCGGTGAGCTGAAGGGATCCCTGGTCGAGCGGCAGGCGGTCGGGGCTCGGCGTCCAGGGGGTGTCGTCGCGGTCACCGACGAGCTTGGCGAGCTTGCGGAGCACGGCATTCGCCATGCCCGCGGCGCCGGGCCGGACGTGGCGGCGGGCGATGTGCACCATCTCGTCGACGACGGCGTAGGCGGGCAGCCGGTCGAGAAACAGCAGCTGGGCCGCCCCGCTTAGCAGCACTCCCTGCATGCCCGGCTCGAGCCGAGCGAGCTGCTTGCTCAAGAAGGTCTCGAGCAGGAACCGCAGGGTCAGCCAGCGTTGGACGGTGCAGCGGGAGATGGCGGTGGCGAGGGCGGCGTCGGCGTGGGAGAGGCCGGTGGTGTCCGGGCCGTCGAGGGTCATGTCGGGCCAGGTCGCCGCCTTGGCCGCGATGGCCGCAGCCGCACGGTCGCGGGCGGTGGCGTGCACGTTCTTGGGTAAGGCCTTGATCGGCATCGGCACACGTTAGCGGCAACGAGTGCCCCGTCGGCGCGACACGCCCCTACCCCCCCTACTCCGTTTCGGCCCCCAGCGCCTTGCGGACCTCGCCGACAAACTCGTCGACCTTGAACGGCTTGAACAACACCCCGGCCAGGCCCTCGGTCGACGCCCGGACAATGCTGTGGTGCGGGTCGTAGCCGAAGCCGGTCATCAGCAGCACGGGCGTGCCCTCCTTGGCCCGCTGGGCGGCGGCGAAGATCTCGTAGCCGTTGCGGTAGGGCATGCGGATGTCGGACACGATCAGGTCGAAGCCCTCACCGACAAGCAGCGAGCAGGCTTCGTAGCCGTCCTTGCAGGTCTCGACCTCCGCCCCCCGGCGGGCGAGCACGGACTTGATGGTCTCGCGGATGTTGGCCTCGTCGTCCGCCACCAGAATCCGCTTGCCCTCGATCACCGGGTCGGCGACCTCGGCCCCGCCCTCGTCGTTGCCAACGACGGCCTTGGGGCCCTGCTGCACCTGCTTGATCGTCTGACGGATCCGATCGACATCGCTCAGGATCGCGTTCAACGCCCCGGACGACTCGTCGTCGCCGCGGTCCAGCAGGCCTCGGCAGTTCGTGTCGATGTCCGCCAACGGCTCGGCCATCTCGTGGACCACCGAATCCGTGATGCTCGTCGACGTCGTGTACCGCTCAACCACCAGCAGGTCCAGGATGTTCAGCGCCAAGGCGACATACCGCCCGAAGATCTCGGCGAATTGGCGGTCGTCCTCGTTGAACGCGCCGGTCTGCTCGGACTCGATGTTGTAGACCCCGATGACCTCATCGAAGAGCATGAGCGGGACGGTGAGCGAGCTCTTGCCGTGCTGCAGGCCCAGGACGTAGCGGGGGTCCTTCTCGGTGTCGTGACAGATGTAGGACCGGCCGGTCGCGCCGACATAGCCCGAGATCCCGTTGCCCTCGGGCTGGGCGTAGAGGTCGATCTCCAGCGCCTCGGGGGGCAGGCCTTCGGAGATGACCATCTCGAGCTTCCGGCTGTCACGGTCGAGCAGCCGGATGTTGAAATGGTCGAAGTGCATCAGGTCCTTGGAGAACTTGATGATCTTGTCCTGCAGCAGCTTCAGCCGCTGGGGCGGGGCGAGCTTCGAGAGCTCGTTGGCGTCGAGGCGGGCGAGCTCGCGGCCGGACGCGTCGATGGCGTCGATCTTCGACTGCAGCCGCTTCGAATTGGTCGCGTCCCAGACCACCGCCACGACCTGCTCGACATCGCCTTCGCCCTCGATGATCGGCGAGCAGATCACCTCGAAGTACCGCTCGTCCGACTCGAACGTGCTCTTCTTGCTCTTGTATTGCACCTCCCCGTCCGGGCCCGACACGGTAAAGCCCCCGGCCTGGGCGTTGAAGATCCCCAGCGCCTGCTGGCACACCCGCTTGACCTTGTCGGTGATCGGGTCGCTGAAGCCCTTCATCCGCTTGTTGGCCCAGGTCATCCGGCCGCTGCCGTCGACGATGCAGACGCCCTCGCCGATCGTGTTGAGCACCAGCGAAGAGCGGTCGCCCAGCAGCTCACGCTCCATCGGCAGGTAGTCGCCGACCTCGGCAAACACGGCCCGATACCCGCCGTCCCGCAGCGCCGACAACGCGTCTTCAGTGGTCGAGACCACGCTCACGTCGTAGTGATCTCCCAGCAGCTCCGAAGCGGCGTGCCCACCCAAGGCTTGGCCGTTGAGGATCAACACACGGGGCTTATCAGCGTCGGCCATCGGCATCACACCTCGGGGAGGAACGGCGTCGCCAGCGGGCGGGGTGGCACGCGGTGAAACGGAGCGTGTTGCCCCTGATCACAGCACCCCGCTCGTCGCGGCGGGACGGGCACAACTGCCTGACCCACACCCCCTTATCTTGATGTCCAAGACCCCACTTCGCAACACCGGCCGGCGCAAAACCGCTGCCCCGAACAGGCCGGCTGCCCGCTTCACGCCTTGCGCGTCAGCACACGCCCCGCCAAGTCCAGCAACACCGCCCGTCCCGGCGTGTCCGGCAACGCCTGACGGACCGCGTCCGACGCGTCCGCGACCAGCTGGTCCGCCCGGTCCTTGGCCGCCGCTAACGCCCCGCTCGACAAGGCCAACCCCGCCAGCTCCGCCGCCTCACGCTCACGCACCTCGCCCGGCAGTGACTCGTCCGCCTGCCGGGCCAGACGTTCCTGTAAACCCGCCCCACCCGGAACTGCCCTGTCGGCCTCGGCCCGCTCGAGCAGCTCGATCATCGGCAGCGTCAGCTTCCCCTTAGCCAGGTCACGCCCCAGCGACTTGCCCACCGTCTCCGGGTCGCCGGTCAGGTCCAGCAGGTCGTCCACGATCTGGAACGCGATCCCCAGCTTCTCGCCGAACTCGGTCAACGCCGCCGGCGTCGTCCCCGGCCCCTCGGGATCGCCCACCACCAACGCCGGCAATCGGCAGCACAACCCGCAGAGGCTCGCCGTCTTCCGCCGGATAATCTCGAAGTAGGTCCGCCGATTCAGCCGCCAGTCGTTGCGGTGCGCCAGCTGCAGCAGCTCCCCTTCGCAGACCGTGTTGGTCGCCGACGCGATCACCCGCCCGAGGCTCACGCCACCCGCCCTACCGCCCGGCCGGGGCAGCGACGAACACAGGTGGTAGGCGTGCGAGATCAGATAGTCGCCCAACATCACCGCCGCCTCATTGCCCCGCAACGCGTTAACGGTCTTGCCCCGGCGACGCACCTCGGCCTCGTCCAGCACGTCGTCGTGGACCAGCGTCGCCATGTGCACCATCTCCACCACCGTCGCCAGCACCGCGAAGGCCTCGCCGTGGGCTTCGAACCCTTCGGGCCCGTACGCCGCCTCAGCCGACGCGAGCAGCAGCGTCGGCCGGAGCATCTTGCCGCGGTACCGCTCGACGTAGCCCACCAGCGTGTTGACCGGCTCGATGTCACTCAGCAGCTCGGCGGCGAACCGCTGCTCGATATCGGCCAGCCTGCGCCGCAGGGTCCCGTCGGGGCCTTGGAGTTCGGGGGCAATCAGCATCATGATGTGCAAGCATAGCGCTCTGGGGCTGTAAACCCGCCGCCGAACTTCCATTGTGACGAGGCCGTACCTGTGGACGACACCCCCTGACCGGCGCTCAGCCCTCCGACGGAACGGTTGACACCCCCCCGCCGAGGTTCGTACGCTCGTCGCCGGCGAGCCGCTCACGACCCGCCGCTCATCGCCCCGAGCTGTCCGCTCTGCCTGGTCTCACGCTGTCCCTGTACGTTCCCGACGCGGTTCTCTGCCATGCCCGAAGCCCCCGCCCATCTCGATTCCACCATCGGCAAGATCGTGGTGGACAAGGGCCTCGCTACCCGTCAGGACGTCCACGACTGCCTCCAGGAAATCAGCCAGGCCAACGAGGGCTCGGACCCCAGCCAGAAGACCCTCGGCCAGCTCCTGGTCGAACGCGGCCACATCACCAAGGCCCAGCTCCAACGCATCCGCCCCGAGCTCGAAGAGCATTCCGCCGGCCGACAGATCCCCGGCTACCAGATCCTCGGCAAGCTCGGCGCCGGGGCCATGGCGACCGTCTACCAGGCCAAGCAACTCAGCCTCGACCGCACCGTGGCGGTCAAGGTCCTGCCGCTGAAGTTCTCCGGCGACGCCTCGTTCATCCAGCGTTTCTACGACGAAGGCCGGGCCGCCGCCAAGCTCAACCACCCTAACATCGTCCAGGCGTTCGACGTCGGGCAGGCCGGCGAGTTCCACTACTTCGTGATGGAGTACGTCGACGGCCGGACCGTCTACGACGACATCGTCAAGAAGGGCGCCTACGCCGAAGACCAGGCCATCGAGATCGCCATGGGCGTCTGCAAGGCCCTGGTCCACGCCCACGCCGCCGGCTTCATCCACCGCGATGTCAAGCCCAAGAACATCATGCTCTCCAGCGACGGCATCACCAAGCTCGCCGACATGGGCCTCGCCCGAGCCGTCACCGACCGCGAAGCCGCCGAGAAAGAAGCCGGCAAGGCCTACGGCACCCCGTACTACATCTCACCCGAACAGATCCGCGGCGAGATCGACGTCGACCCCCGCGCCGACATCTACTCCCTCGGCGCGACCCTCTACCACATGGTCACCGGCAAGGTCCCCTTCGACGGGCCCAACCCTTCCTCGGTCATGCACCGCCACCTCAAGGACGACCTGGTCCCCCCCGACCACGTCAGCCAGAACATCTCCAACGGCATCTCCGAGGTGATCGAGTTCGCCATGGCCCGCAACCGCTCGCAGCGTTACGCCTCGGCCACCGACATGCTCAACGACCTCAAGGCCGTCGCCCAGGGCGAGCCCCCCGTCGTCGCCCGCAAGCAGTTCAGCCTCGACGCCCTCGCCGAGCTCGACGACACCACCAACGCCGCCGCCACCGCCTCCCTCGACGAAGGCCCCAACGAGCTGCTCGCCCAGCCCATCTTCTGGTTCGCCGCCATCGGCTGGGTCCTCGCCGCCGCCCTCCTCCTGGCCGTGGTCATCCTCGCCGCCTCCGGCTAACGGCCGCACCCCTTAAGCGAGCCCCGCACACAAGCCCAGCGTCACCCGCCGCGGGGCCTTTC
The DNA here is from genome assembly GCA_038749105.1 of Planctomycetota bacterium. GTDB lineage: Bacteria > Planctomycetota > Phycisphaerae > Phycisphaerales > Phycisphaeraceae > JBCCOW01. Next base: position 45,011 of record JBCDIM010000017.1, on the reverse strand, counting down.
GTCATCCCCCACTCTCACACAATTCCCACATTTCTCACCGTCGCCTCCGAAATAACCAGTAGCATCCGGTAATTCTGCGAATCAAGAGACAGATCCCCCTACACGGAGCCGACCCCATGACCAGCCCCCTCCAGCAGCTCGCCGACACCGGCGCCACCCTCTGGCTCGATTCCGTCGACCCCGCCGAAATCACCAAATACAAGCCCCACGGCATCACCGGCGCCACCTCTAACCCCATCATCATCGCCGGCCTCCTCGAGTCGGGCCGGTTCGACGACACCCTCGCCAAGTACTTCGAAGGCGACAACACCGACGAGGACATCGCCTGGCTCATGACCGACTACCTGGTCCGCGAAGCCCAGGCCGAGTTCCACGACGACTGGGCGAGCTCCAAGGGCCAGACCGGCTGGGTCTCCTTCGAGCTCGACCCACTGCTGGAAGACCCCGACAACACGATGCCCATCGCCGACAAGGCCGCCCGCTACATCGAGCTGGCGAAGAAGTGGGCCGAGGGCCACGAGAACCGCATGATCAAGGTCCCCGCGACCGAGGCCGGGCTCGCCGCTCTCGAGGGCATCGCCGCCGCCGGCATCACCCTCAACGTCACCCTGATCTTCTCCGAACGACAGTACCTCGCCGCCCGCGACGCCATCTGGAAGGGCCGGCAGGCCTTCGGCGACCTCGACAACTTCAAGTCCGTCTACTCCATCTTCGTCTCTCGCGTCGACGTCTATACCGAGAAAAACTGCACCGACCTCTCCGACACCGCCCAGGGCCTGATGGGCATCTACAACGCCAAACGCATCGGCATCCTCAACCACGAGTTCTGGGCCGACAAGAACCTGCCCCTCGAGCAGGAGATGATCTTCGCCTCCACCGGCAAGAAGCTGTCGTGGCAGTCCGAGGACTATTACATCGCCGCCTTCGCCGGCAGCGACATCATGACCAACCCCCCCGAGACCAACGCGGCCATCCTCGAGTCCGATACCGCTTTCACCGCCCAGTCCCGCACGCTCCCCGAGCCCGCGATCATCGAAGAGCTCGACACCAAGGTCGACATCGCCCTGCTTGAAGACACGCTCATGGCCGAGGGCACCGCGAAGTTTGCCGACCCGCACAAGAAGCTCATCGCGTCCATCGCCTCCAAGCGTGCCGCCCTGGTCTGACTCACCGGGTTCAATCAAGGCGGTCTTGGGCGACGCCGCTTCCACGGCGTTCTTAGGGCGTGCACGGTCCACTGCCCTTGACCAACCCCCTCAGCCCCTCGATACTCCGGGTCTTGCTATCCCCCTTAGCCACCGCCCCTTCGCCACGCGATGCTCTCCCCCCACCGCGTGCCACCCCCTTGGAGCCGATGCGGATGACTCAACGACCCCGCGATCCCCGCCCGCTTGCCCATCGCCGCCACGCCGGGCGTGCCCTGCCCTTCGTGCTCGCCCTAGCCTGCACGCTGGCCCTCTCCGCCTGCCAATCCACCCCCGCCCGTGACGACGCCCCACGAGCCCAACGCTCCTTCGACCGGAACAGCACCCAGATTCCCCTGGACGCCTCCACCGCCGCCGACCTCGGCTACTCCGTCGCCTGGCTCACCAATGTCCAACTCGCCCCCGGCCAACGCATCGCCCACACCGCCTGGCTCGGCGACACCGTCGTCGTCGTCGAACGCCCCAGAAACTTCGTCTCGGTCCTCGACGCTGATTCCGGCGAACTCCGCTGGAAGTCCCTCGTCGGGGACACCCTCGAGTCTCTGTTCACCCCCACCCGGCTCGACGACGTCATCCTCGTCAACTCACAGACCCGCATCTTCCAGCTCTCCGTCAGGGACGGCTCGACCAAGCTGACCACCCAGCTCGCCGAGGTCGTCAACAGCGGCCACACCCTGCTCGACGGCTCCGCCTACTTCGCTTCCGTGAACGGCGTGATCTTCAACCACAACGCCCAGTCCGGGGCCCTGCGCTGGCGCTACCAGCTGCCCGGGCAGTTCCAACACCCACCGGTCGTCTCTCCCTTGCTCGTCTTCGCCGCCGATTCCGAAGGCAACTACGTCATGCTCACCAGCGACAAGGGCAAAGTCCGGTGGCGCAACAAGACCTTCGGGCCGGTCCAAGCCCGCCCCGCATTCGGGCTCGGTGATGTCCTGGTCGCTTCCCGTGACCAGTCCCTCTACTCCCTCGCACGGGCCTCCGGCAGGACCAACTGGGTCTACCGCACCGAGGCCCCCCTCACCGAAGCCCCATTCGTCGCCGGACGCCTGGTCTTCCAGGTCAACCCGAAGGAAGGCCTCGTCGCCCTCGACGCCTTCACCGGGGAACCCAAGTTCACCCTCGAAGACGACTCCCTCCGGGCCGTCACCTCCCTCGGACGCGACCTGCTCATGCTCGGCGACTCCGGCCTGGCCCTTATCGACCCCACCACCGGAGAAACCGACCAGGTCTTTGACACCGACCCGCTCAACAGTGTCCTGACCTCTCAGCCCGACGACCCGCCGCTGATCCTGATCACCAAGGACGGCCGCGTCTGCCGGCTCAGCCCCCTCTAATTCAAGCTCGCCCTTCAGCCCAACACCCCAAAGACGTGCCCAGCAACGCCCCTGTAAAACTCCAAACCGCCCTCCTCTCGGTCTCCGACAAGACCGACCTCATCCCCTTCGCCAAGCGCCTCCACCAGTCCGGCGTCACCCTCATCTCCACCGGCGGCACCGCCAAAGCCCTCGCCGACGCCGACCTCCCCGTCACCCCCATCGAACAGGTCACCGGCTTCCCCGAAATGATGGACGGCCGCGTCAAGACCCTCCACCCCAAGGTCCACGGCGGCCTCCTTGCCCTCCGCGATAAACCCGACCACGCCGAGGCGCTCACCACACACAGCATCAACCCGATCGACCTCGTCTGCGTCAACCTCTACCCCTTCGAAGCCACCGTCGCCGACCCCGACGTCTCCCTCGAAGACGCCATCGAGAACATCGACATCGGCGGCCCCTCCATGATCCGCTCCGCCGCCAAGAACCACCGCTACGTCACCGTCGTCACCGACCCCAAGCAGTACGACACCGTCTCCAACGAGATCGCCCAACGCGACGGCTGCACCACCCTCGCGCTGCGCCGCTCCCTCGCCGCCGCCGCCTTCACCCGCACCGCCGCCTACGACCAGGCCATCTCCACCTGGATGCACCAACGCTTCGCCGGCACCCCCTCCCACGAAGCCACCGGCGAAGACCCTAACTAGGTCTTTCACCAACCCACCCCAACCCTTTCCTAGCCGGCGATGCGACGCATCGCCGGTCGCCCGCCCTACGCTTGTTTCATGTCCGACACCCACCGCCAACGCGGCCGCCACCACACCCGCCCGGACGAACGCGCACAGCGCCCCTACTCCACCCGCAACCCTTCTCCGCAGCGCGAAGCCCGCCTCAAACGCGCCGCCGCCAACGCCTTCACGAACCACACCCAGCTCGACCCCGACCGCTGGTGGGTCGCTGTCGATGCCGTCGCACCCATCGGCAGGCCTCTACAGACCCTCCGCGTCTGGATCACCCTCCACCCCGTCGGCTTCTCCCTGCCCTCTGCCGTGCCCGACGCCTTGCTCGAACACGACCCCGCCCTGCTGCCGCTCAATCCCCTGACCGACGACGACCACCACGCCCTCGCCGCCCACCTCCAGGACGAGCTCGGCACCGACCAGCCCGTCACCCTCCAGATCGAAGCCCTCAAGATCCAACGCGACTAATCCCACCGCCAAACCCATCAAACCCCGACGCGCCCACGCCGTAACAACAGGACCACCACAACCGTCACCCCTCCAAAGCCCGCTCGCACAGCCCCCCCACCCCGGAGCCCCCGATGCGTTCCCCCGCTCTCTTCGCCGCCCTCGCACTCGCACTCGCCAGCCTCGCCCCCTCCGCACTCGCCAACCCCACCGTCCCCCTGAACAACCCGGTCACCTGGGCCGCCTGGTCCAAGGTCCAGGGCAACGACCCCAACCTCGCCCAGCTCGCCGCCAACCAGACCGCCTTCCGCTCCATCCGCAACCCCGCCGAAAAAACCCAGGCCACCGCCGCCGCCCAGCAGCTCCTCACCGACACCTACCGCGACGCCTTCAACCCCGCCACCCAGCGCATCGAAATCCAGACCAACACCCGCACCTCCATCTACGACCGCGACAACCAGGGCGTCCGACTCCAGCTCTTCGAGGGCGACCGCTTCTTCACGCTCGGCGGCAACACCCAGGTCGGCACCGTCGGCCGATATCCCGTCACCCTTGAGGTCCCCAAGACCGAGGTCCGCTTCACCAACGCCCCCGACCTCGCCTTCCTGCCCCTCCCCGTTACCTCCTTCGCCCCCTTCACCGGCGGCAGCCCCGACCGCGCCGCCAACCTCACCGTCCGCCTCCAGGTCCAGCCCGTTGCCGCCACCTTCCGTACCGAAAAACGCCAGGCTATCCGCGAGCTCTACGTCCACGTCACCCGGCTCGAAGTCCTCGCACCCCAGAACCGCTTCAGCCGCACCCAGCCCCCACCGATCGCCACCCGCGACCTCCCGCCCGTCGCCCCGGCAGACCTTGGCAGACGCTTCTCCACCACCCTCACCCCCTCGGGCCCACCCGTCTCCGGTAACCGCCTCGCCAAGCTCTGGCACAACGCCGTGGGCACCACCCCCATCAACCTCGATGCGTATGCCGCTTCCGACCCCGACGTCCGCCGAGCCGACGAGTTCGATAAGCCCAACGTCCTCGCCGACCGCGTTGCCCAGCTCAAAGCCGACCTCATCGACACCCCCGCCGACCGCACCCTCACGCTCACCCTCAACGCCAGCCTCGGCGAATACGACTTCGACCGCCAAGGCTTCGTCATCCCCAAGCTCGACACCGGCCGCGTCCGCTACACCTCGCTGATCCCCTTCGTAAAGCCCAAGCCCAGCCGCGTCGTGCTCCAGCCCGAGTTCAACCCCTTCGCCTACACCGTCGCCCTGGCTAACCCCGAAGACCTCCAACTCATCGGCATGCCCCCCGCCGAGGCCGAGGCCCTGGCTAAGCGCATCGACCGCAGCCGACGCATCCAGCTCGATCTCACGCTCACCGCCGAGTCCGCCGTGCCCGTCGACGAGACCGCGACCGGCGCCTCCGCCCTGCCGCGCCAGGTGAACTTCCGCGTCGTCAACGCTCTGGCCCGCTCCACCGATACCGGGCTGGTCCTCTTCGAGCGCCGCTTCGACCCGCCCACCGGGCCCGTCGCCGCCGCCCAGCGCGACATCGGCGTCGACCCCGCCACCGCCGACATCAAGGGCCTCCGCACCACCATCACCGCCGAGCAGTTCCTCGCCGATGCGCAGGCCACCTTCGCCTCCGCCCGCTTCCTCGACGACAAGCCACACGCCGTCCACTTCCGCCAGCCCAACGAGCTCGGGTTCGGCTACTTCGACACCAACCGCCGCATCTACGCCATCTCCTACAAACGCTACTTCAAGGGCGATGCCATCGACGCCGCCGCCGACGCGTTGATCAAGAAGTACGGCCCCCCCGTCGATGACTCCGGCCGGAAGGCCACCCGTTTCGAAGGCGTCGAACGCACCCTCTCCTGGAACCCCCCCGGCGCCTTCGGCGCCCGCTCATCCGCCGGCGTCAACGCCTCCATCCGACGCGACTCCATCACCTCCGGCCGCACCATCATGGAGGTCAACATCCGCCTCCCCGGGCAGCACACCCCCTTCAAGCCCGACGAAACCACTACCCCCGACATCGACCTGTAAATCCACGCCCCCCAGGCCATCACACTAGCGCGGAACGGTTCCCTTTCACGCCGCCTCCGCTTTCCGTGACGGCCCCAAAACCCCACCGCGCCCCACCGCGACATACCCCACACCTTCCGCCAACCGCGTCACGTCCACCCCCCGCCACGCGTCCACCAACACCCCGCCGCGCATCGCCGACCCCACGTCCCCGTACTCCGGCCAAGGCGTCGCCAACACCACCGCCCCACCCGACGCCGACACCTCGCCCGCCGCCTCACGCCAGTCCGCCGCATAGTCCACCGCTCCGCCCAGGAGCCCCCGTGCCGCATCCATCGCCATGGGGTCATGTACCACCACCCGACGCCCCCCCGACGCCAGCCGCTCGGCCAGCATCAACCCCTGGCTCTGCTCCACCACCGACGTCCCCGGCTTGTACGACAGCCCCAGCACCAACACCGAAACATCCCCACCCGACACCCCCTCCACCAGCCCCACCAATCGATCCACCACCCCGGCATTCACCGCGTCCACCGCCCCCGGCAGCCGCACATCCGCCCCCACCGACCGCCCCAATGCCGCCAACGCCCGGTTGTCCCGCGGGAAGCACGGCCCCCCGTACCCCGTCGCCCCCTTCAGGCACTTGCCCCCCACCCGCGAGTCCAGCCCGATCGCCCCCGTCACCACGTCCACGTCCGCCCCCGGCAACCCCTCACACACCGCCGCCACCGTGTTCGCAAACGTCAGCTTCGTCGTTACGAACGTGTTCAGCGTCAGCTTCGTCAGCTCCGCGTTGACCAGGTTCATCCGCCGCACCGGCGGCGCATTCAAGGTCACCCGCCTCGAGAACGCCTCTAACGCATCACCCGCCGCCGTGTCGCTCTCGCCAATCAGCACCAGGTCCGGCGTCAGGTAATCCCGGATCACCGACCCCAACGCGATGAACTCCGGGCTATAGCACAACCCAAGCCCGTCCTCCCCACCCACCGTCCGCCCGCTCGCCTCCTCCAACGCCGCCCGGATCGGCCCCTCGGTCGACCCCGGCATCACCGTTGAGGTCACCACCACCACATGCCGGCGACGCGACATCCGAAGCGCCCCACCCACCTCACGGATCGCCGACAACACCGCGTCCAGCACAAACCCGCCGTCCTCACCCGACGGCGTCGGAACGATCAGGAACGTCATGTCTGATTGAGACACCGCCTCCGCCATCTCCGTCGTCGCCCGCAGCCGACCCCCCGCCCCACCCACCTTCCCCATCAACGCCTCCAGCCCCGGCTCGTCCACCGCCGCCCGCCCCGCGTTGACCGCCGCGACCTTCTCGGCATCCCGGTCGACCGACACGACCTCCACCCCCGCCACCGCGGTCGCCGCCGCGATCGCCGCCCCCAGCTTCCCCAGCCCGACAAAACAAACCCGCTGCGGTGTCTCGATCTCGTGCATCCTTGCATCCTCAATCATTGAAAAGTCCTATCTCTCTACGCCACCGCCGGGTGCGCCACCGAACGCCGGTACGACCACACCCCACCGCCCAATCCCGCCCCGCCCTCACGCGACTCCACACCCTTCGCCGTCAGCCGGTGCGTCGCGTCCCACAGCGTGAACAGGTTCTTCTTGCCCCCCGCCATCGTCAGGTTCAGCCGTGCCTCCGGCCCCTGCCACACCCACTTCCGCCCCCGGCCGTCCTCCGCCTGCGTGTGCTCGTAATCGTGCTCTTGATGGATCGCCAACACACACTCGGTCGCGTCCACCACCGGCATCTTCAACCGCCGCGCGCGGTAGATCAGCCAGTTGTCCCACGCCGTCCGCCCGATCGCAAAGTCCGGCAGCCGGCCCCAGCACCCCTTGGGCGTCACGAAATAATCGATCGCGGTCGGCCCATCCAGCTTCCCGGAACCCCGCGCCATCTCCCCCAACGCACCCTCTCGGGCCTCTCCCGGAACCCGCACGTTCGTGCGTCGCCCCACCATCAGGTACCGCTTTTTCGACGATCCCACGCGATCGACCGCCGTGACAAAATCCGGCAGCAATGCAATATCCGCGTTCAGGTAACAAAGCACACCCCCCCGCTCTGTCCGCTGCTCCGCCGCGGCATACAACCCCGACAACAACGGCGTCCCGTACCCGTTCACCGGCACATCGTCCACCCGCTCCACACCCAAGTCTGCACAGAGTTCGCTCACCCCTTCGCCCCGCCCCATCACGACCACACGAACCCGATCTACACCCAGCGCAAGCCAGCTCTGCAAGGCATTCCGCTGCGTCACCGCGTCATGCCCCACGACCGGCTTCAGCGTCGTAAATAGCGTGATCGGGCCGGACACCAGTGCTCCTCAGGACGGGGCCTTTGCGGTGACCAAGACGTGCCAACCAAGCCGCTGCTCGATCGCACGGAACACCGACGCGGGCGTCACCCGCCAAGGCATCCGCCACCGATACTGATACTTTTTGTAAGGTCCAACTCGGTAAGGAAAGATATGATCAATCTTGATTGACTTCGGAATAAAGCCGACTGATTCAATTAAATCACGGGCGCTCTCACAAGTATAGCTATAGGTCACCGGGCAGCCCGTCTGGGCTTCGCTCTGCTCGGCAATCAACCGATCCATGTCCCAGACCCGGAATCCACGGCTCGCAAGAATGCCCAGCACCTTCGTCGCATAACGGTGATACACCATGACCTTCAGGGTGCCGCCCGGTCGAATCACCCGGCGGGCCTGCTCGAGCACTGCCCCCGGGTTGGGGGTGTGATGGACGACGCCAAAGCTGTAAACGAGATCAAACCCACTATCGCCGACCAGCTCGCCGAGTCGTTCGGCGTCACCTTGTACGAAACGGACCCGGTTGGTCATGCCATAGACCGAAGCCCGCCTCTGGGCCAGCTCGATCGACGCTTCGGACAGGTCCACCGCGGTCACGTCGGCACCGGCCTGGGCGAAGCTCATCGTGTCGGTCCCGATCCCGCAGCCGACCTCGAGCACCCGCTTGCCCGCCCACGCCGGGAAGTCGGCGAAGCCGGGGATGTGCGGCTCAACCCGGTACTTGCGGTCACGCACCTGGTCGAAGTAGGCACGCGTGCCGACGGGCTCAGGGCTGTGCCGAACATTGCACGGCCGACGGTTCCAGTAGTCCGCCACCACGGCGATTGGGGTCTGGGAAAACACGCTCATCCGTGGACGACCTCCTCAAAAGTGTCTTTGACTAACCCCCAGGTTTCTTCGTTGTAAATCCGTGGTTCGCGCCGCCGCCGCATGCCCTTGGCGGTGTAATCGAACTGTTGGTTGGAGGTCTGCGGGATGCCGGCTTTCTCGAGCCGGGCGTTGAGCTTGGCTTCGCCCTCTTTGGACCATCCGGAACCGACCGCGTGCTCGACGTGGTAGCAGCGCATGGGCGGCTGCAGGACCTGCTCCCGGCAGCCGCTGAAGTAGGCGGCGGTGCAGAGCACCGAATCGAGGTGCATGGAGAACATCTCGAACTCGGGGTAGCCGCGGAGCCGTGCCCAGCGGTCGCGGTGCAGCAGCGTGAAATCGCCGCAGCCGTTGAGGTGCAAGCGTTTGCGGGTGACGACCGGGACAAGGTCCCAGTCCTGGAGCTTCTCAAGCAGCCAAGCCCGGCGGTCCATCGGGTGGTAGATGCGGTGCTCGTCGCTGGTCCGCAGGTCGAGCGTCGCGTCGCGGCCGTTGACCCGGATGATGTTCTGCTCGCACCAGGCGAGCTGCTCATCGAGCGAACCGTTGGTCGGGACTCCCTCGGCAACATCGGTGCGGTCCACACGGACCATCCGGTCATGTCGGAGTTTCTTGCGTGCGATGTATTGAATCAGCTGATGCGAGAACAGCAGGTCGATGTTGGTGGCGAGCACGAACTCGCCGCGGGCCCGGCGGATGCCGACGTTCTTGCCGATCATCTGGAACAGCGGCAAGGCGTCGCTGTGGTCGAACCGGCGGTGCGTGTCGTGGGGCACAGTGATGAAACGGATCGTGCCGTACTGCCCGCGCTCTGGGAGTTGGAGAGCCTCATGCAACCCGGGCTTGTCTTCCGGGGGGTTCCACTCGACGAGGATCAGTTCGAGGGGCAGGCGGAAGCGTTCGGCCTGCTGCATGAGCCCGTTGATGAACAGGTTCATCCGGCCGAGCAGGTCGCCGCCGTGGTTGTCGTTTCGGGCGGTCGCGACGACCGAGAGGTAGGGCGTGGGGGAAGCGGGTGCGATCACGCGGCGGCCTCCGTGTGGTTGCAGATGCCGATGACCAGCTGGCTGCGGTCGATCCAGCGGAGTTCGGAGCAGGCGGTGTGCAGTTCATCGCTCAGGGCGTGGAGGGCGGTCATGACGCCGGCGGGGGCGCCGCCTTGGCTGAGGACATCGGGGTCGGGGCAGGCGTCGTGCCACAGGATGACGCCGCCGGGCCGGAGCAGCGGCAGGGCCTTGCGGGTGTCGCTCATCACCGTCTTGGGGTGGTGTCCGCCGTCGATGAAGGCGCAGTCGAAGAAGCCGGCGGGGTACGCAGCGGTGTCCCAGTCACGGGAGTCGCAAAGGACCTGGTTGAAGCGGTGGCCGAGGCGGGCGTCGTGGACGAGCCGGCCGATGAAGCCGTGGGCGTCGGTCTGGTAGTAGACGTGTCCGCCGCCTTCGCGGAAGTCCTGCGGTGGGCCGGCCGCGGGCGGGAGCTCGGCGGTGTCATCGAAGACGCCGGCGTACTGCCAGTCGCCGGTGTCGGTGGTTTCGCCGTGCGGGAGGTTGAGGGACCAGACGGTGGCGGGGCTGTGTTCGAGGACGAGACGGGCACCGAAGCCTTCCCAGGTGCCGAACTCGAGGTGGCGTTTCGGGGCGAGGGCCTGGACGATCGCGGCGAGGATCGGGGCGTCGTCGCGCTGCATCGACCAGGCGTCCCAGGGGGTGTCGGTGCGGAGGCCCGTGGCGTCGAAGGTGTTGGTCTGGAGCAGGTCATCGAGGCGTTCAACCGGGATCGGCGCGATGGCCGGCAGCGTCGGAGCGTGTTTCGAAGCGGAGGCGGCGGTCATCCGGCGGCTCCGTAGATGGCGGGCAGGGTGGCGGGTTCAGCGGCAACCTTGCCCCGCAGGTCGCAGACGGGACGGACCCCGGCGGCGTCGATCCAGTTGAGGAAGTCGCTGAACGGGACGGTCGTGTTGTCGCCGCGGATGAGGCGTTCCCAGCGTCCGGCGTCGTCGAGCGTTGGGATGAAACCGCTGTAGTAGTGGTAGTCACAGGTGCAGCGGTCGAGGCCGCAGGGCACGGCGTGGCGTTCGGGGGTGAGGTGCCCGGTCGTGAGGTTGCCGAGGGCGGTGGGGAAGCCGTGGCAGCAGCCGGCGATCTGGCCGTCGGCGTGGGTCTGGGGGAACAGCAGGTCGGAGCCGGCACGGCAGGCGGTGCCTCGGGAGTGGAAGCCGCCGGCGAAGGCGAGCCAGGCGCTGTTCATGGTGATGCGGGGGGCGAGTTGGGCCCAGTCGTCGGCTGAATACTCCATCGCCTCGGGCGGCTCGCCGGGCGGGAAGAGCATCAGCGGGGCGAGCACGGCCCCGATCTCACGCTCCACCAGCTCATCGAAGAACTCGGCAAAACGTTCGAGCATCGGTTCATCGACAACGAGCTTGACGGCCAAGCGGTAGCCGGCATCACGCAGGCGTTGGACGTGCCCGAGGTAGCGGGGCCAGCGACGGATCTCGACGGAGTGGAACGTGGTGAGGATGTACGGGCAGTCGTCGGGCGGAAGGTGGTCGATGACGGTCTGGACGCCGGCGCGGGACTTGAGGTTGGACTGGATGGCGACGCGGTGCCCGAGGGCGGTGAGCTCTTGGAGGAACGGGCCGAGGCCGGGAGCGAGGAGAGGTTCACCGCCGGTGAGGAGGATCTGGAACGGGCCGTGGAGCGTGAAGAAGCGGTTGAGGTTGGCGCGGTGTTCGGGGTCGGTGAAGGGGCCGAAGTCGTGCTGGGGGGAGGAGCCGGAGACGCAGTAGACGCAGGTCTGGTTGCAGGCGCGGTAGAGGTCGAGGACGACGTGGGGGTGGCGTTGGCCGGGCGGGGTACGGAAGGGAGCGGGCCGGACTGAGACGCTCGGAGCGCTCGGGGCGGCCGGGGCAGTCGGAGCGCGGCCGGTTTGGGCGTACTGGGGGAGCGGGATGGCGGGGGCTGGGGCCATGCGGATAGATCGGACATCGGCGATGTCGCGGGCTCATCCGTAGAATGCGAGGCCGAGATCAGGCCGCGCGGAGGTCGTTCGGCTTAGCCGGGCTGCCGGTACGTTTGGGCAAGGCGGGCGTGTGCGGGGTGAGGGTTCGCCGTTGGGTGAACGGCTGATCCTGGTAGAGCTGCGGCTGCCAGAGCTGGAGGACGGGGAGCCCGGTGCGATCGTGGAGGTCGGTATGGGCAGCGGTGATCTGGGCGGGGTTGAGCTCGGTGAGGACGACGCCGTCGAGGGGGCGGCCGAGGTCGGCAGCGGATCGAACGATCGGGAGCCCCCGGTAGGTCTGGCCCACAAAGGGATCACGCCCGTCGAGGACGCCAACGAGGTCGAGGCCCAGGAGCTGGCAGGCGCGGTGGGCGGCGAAGGTGTTCTTGGCGAGCCGGCCGAGGGCGACACGACGGATCCGGTGCTTGGCGGACCATTCGGTGACGGCCTCAGCGGTGCGGTCGAATCCGAAGACGGCTTCGAGGGCGTCGCGCCCGAGGACGAGTCGGCCGTCGTAGCCGGTACCGGCGAGGCGTCCTTCCAGCCGGCCGCGCCAGGCCTGAAACCGGCCCAGCGTGCCGTGGTGGTGTCGAGCCAAGAGCGTGTAGCGCTGCAGCCAGTCGGCGCGGTAGACCGCGGCGAGCCTGGGCGGGAGGTAGCGGTCGGCCACGACAAGGTTGTTCCGAACGTCCCACCGTAGCACGCCACGCCGTGGACCGGGCGTCTTGTCGTGTAGGTAGATCAGGTCCTCGTAGCGCTGCACCCGCCAGCCAGCACGCCAGAACCGGAACGCCAGGTCGTACTCCTCGGCTTGCCGCCGGAAGTCCCAGGGCAGGCCGCCGACCTCACGGACGGCCAGGGCACGCAGCATCACCCCGCAGTGGATCATCACCGTGGGCAATGCACTGGCTTCCTGCGTGCCATCGGGGAGTTCGACGCGCCCCCCGATGGCCGCGGTATCGGGGTGTTGATCGAACAGGTCGAGGCTGGCGGCGACGGTGCCGGGCAGGGGCAGGGAGTCGTCGTCGAGCAGCAGCCAGGCGTCGCCCTCTGCGACACCGAAGGCGTGATTGCGGGCGGCGACGCCCTCGTTGCGGGGTCGGCGGATCACGCGGATGCCGAGCGGGTGATCGACCGCGACCTGGGCGGTGCCATCGCGGGACCCGTTATCGACGACGATGACTTCCCACCAGCCACGGGGCAGATCGATGGCCTCGAGCAGCCCATCGAGGGTGGCCCGCAAGCGATCAACGCGGTTACGAGTGACGATGATGACGCTGAGTTTCACGCCGCACCCCGCTGGGTTGGAGGCTTTGCCCGCCCGGCAACAAGGCGCTCGACGTCGGTGTGCGTGACATGGACGGCGGGCATCTGGGCCTCATCGATCAGGCGCTCACGGATCTCACGCAGGACTCGCTTGAGCCCTGATTTGTAGGACTTGGTGGACAGGACGTGGCCCCGTTGCTGCTCAGCGAGCAGGCGGCGCTGCTCGGGGTTAGCCAGGAAATGATCGAGCCGATGGGCCAGCTGATCGCGGTCACGGAACGTGATCTGATCGTAAGCGGGTGGCAGCTGACGGTAGGCGTGGACCTCGGCGTTTTCATCGGTGAACGCGTGGACCGCCGGGAGGTAGGGCCCGAGCGTGTCTTGTCCGCCCTCGGCCTGCTGCAGGGCATCGCGGTAGCCGGCGAGCTCGGCCCAGTCATCACCCGAAAGGGAGTCGCGTGCTTCGTCCCAGGTCTGTGTCTGGGGCGGGACCTTTTCGGCGATGAGTCGGCACATGCTCCACCAGGCGTCGTCGGTTGGGTGACCCCGGACGAGAAAGAACCCGCCCGCGGCGAGACCGTCGAGCAGGCGTTGATGGAGACAGGAGAACGGAAGAAGCTGGAGGTTGACCGCGGCGTTCCGGGTGAGTTGCGTGAGGTCGGAGCCGTAGGCGACGGGGCCTCGGGCGTGGTCACGGAACTCGGGGTGGTGTTCCCAGCCGTTGCCGTAGAGACCGAGGCTGCGGCCATGATCGGTGGCGTAGTCTCGGGCCCAGGCGAGAGCCTGCTGGCGGTAGAGGGTGTTGTTGAGGCGGTTGAAGAGCTCGAGCGACCAGGCGGGGTCGTCCTGCCCGAGTTCGTGGGCAACACGCTGCTGGAGTTCGGGCAGGGTGGCGACCCATTGGCCGCGTTCGTATTCGGCGATGAGGGCTTCGCCCGTGTTTCGATGGCCCACGCTCACGGGAAGGCCGGCGTTGCGGCGCTCGTCCAGGAGACGGCCAAGCACTTCGGCGGGACGTGCAGAGCCGTGCGAAACGAACACAAGGTCATCCACTGGGGCAGCCGAAGGTTTGGCTCGCGAAGCGTCTGAAACGTCCGGGTCACGCGTGAGCTTGTGCAGGTAGACGCACTGGCGGGCGGGATAGCCGAACTGTTGGGTGTAGAGCGACGAGCAGGTGAGTACGAAGTCGCGGAGGCCGATCGACGCCCCTGCCGACGGGCTGGCGAGGGTCGGCAGGTCGTCCTGCACCCAGGTCAGCACCGGCAACTGATCGGGGAACAGCCCCTGGTAATCCCGCCGGAGGTGATCGATCATGAACACCGCATCGGGGCGGAATCGGTCAAGTACCGCCCGGCAAGTCACCGCCGAGACACGGTGGGCGGGCGACGGCTCGATGAGCGTATGCGTGTCCCAGCCGAGCTCGGCGAAGGCGGCCTCGGCGTCGCTGGTCGCGTGCTGCAGCACGGTGGTGAAGCGGGAGGTGTAGAGCAGGATGCGAGGCCGACGACGAAGGTGCTTAGCGCGTCCGCGGCCGTGTGCCAGAGCGTTGACGAAGTGCTGGCGGTCGCGCCCGGCGTAATACCGATCAACCCGCTCGGCCAGCCCCGCGTGCCACGCCCGGTACCCCGCCACCGCAGAGCGATACCCCGCTACCAGTGTCGCCCGCTCCTGCTGCTCTCGGAACCCGGTCATCCCCTCACGCAGATCGACACTGACCATCGGCGGGCTCATCGCCGGGTCATCCCGCAGCATCCGCTCGAACCGCTCACCCGCTTCCGACCCGACAAACCAGCGGAACCGCCCGCCATCTAACGGGCCCGCCCCACCGGCTACCACCGAGCCGGCCGCCATCCCGACCCCGGGACGCACGCCCGACCAGTCCCGCCGGGCCATCAACCCGCGAACTGCATCCCACGAACCGGCCCACACATACACAAACCCGCAGCGCCCGAACCGACCCTCGTCCAGCTCCGGACAGTCCCACGCCAGCCGTTCCAGCAGCTCGGCACTGCCCGCATCATCGCCCACCCCCAGCAACGCGATCGCCCGCCCTTCGAGCAGGTGTGCCCGAAGCCCGGCCCAGACCCCCTCCGCGTCCACCATGCCCCAGCCTCCCCCGGTCGTCGCGTCCAGCCCGTCACCAAGCACAACCCCCGACGCCTCGACCTCCGCGGCAAGCTCCGGCTCCCAGGCCGACCACGCCTTCAGGTTGCCCCGCAGCCTAGACGACCCCTGTTCAATGACATCGTTTGAGCCCGCACAAGTTGGATCATTACCCGGTTGTGCCACCCTCCGGGTATCGGCCAACCCGCCTAGAGACCCGCAAAACGGCTCCGACCCCCACAAACCCCTCGGCTGGTCTCCGGAACCCGGCCCGCCATCCGACGCCTACCGCCCCCGATGTCTTCGCCCACCTCTTGCCTTGAATACCCGATGCGATTACACTCCGCGGCTCGATGGCGCGAACCCCACCAGAGGAGTCGCCCCGTCGAGACGCAGCCTCGGCCGCTCTGCACCAGCAGTTTGGCCGGACAGCAAGCTGCGGGTGTAGCTCAGTGGTAGAGCGTCACGTTGCCAACGTGAATGTCGTGAGTTCGAATCTCATCACCCGCTTTTCCCGCCGGCCCCGATGTGGTCAGCTCAGACGGCGTGCCGTCAGGTCGGCTTCATCCGGGTCATCCGCCCGACGCGGGTTCGCGGCGTTGTACCGGGCAATACAGCCTTCGATCTCATCGTAAGCCGCTGAGGCTTGGTCCCACCCCATGGTCTGGACCTCCCCGCCCTCCAGCTGCTTGTAGGTGGCGAAGAAGTGCTCGACCTCCCGCAGGAAGTGGGGCGGCACCCGCCAAAGGTTGTCGTACTCGCTAAAGATCGGGTCGTTGCTCGGAACGGCCAGGACCTTGAAGTCGTTGTCGCCCTTGTCCGTCATACGGAACAGGCCGATCGGCCGGGCCTGGATCAGGCAACCGGAGAAGGTCGGCTCGTTGATCATGACGATCGCGTCGAGCGGGTCACCATCCTCAGCGAGGGTCTGTGGGATAAACCCGTACTCGCCGGGGTAGTGGGCTGAGCTATAGAGGTAGCGGTCGAGCTTGAGCAAGCCCGTGACCTTGTCCACCTCGTACTTGTTGCGGGTGCCCTTCGGGATCTCGACGATCACGTTCACCACCTGGGGTAACGCCTCTTCAGGACCCGGTGGAACATGCATATAACGGTTCGGCAGCGGCATATCGCCTCCTGATCCTTAGGCAAACGCAACACACCCGGGTCATTCCCGGACCCTGAACCCAGCCGGTCTTCGGCTACATTCGCTCAGGAATCCACCCCATCGGACTAACCAGCACCCACGCATTATACGAAACGCACGCCCAGGACATGCCCGCGACCCCTCCACCCGCGACCCCCTTCGACCGCTTCCACACGGCCCGCCCGCCCGCCGATCCGCCCCCCGGCTTCGCGGTCGATCATCTGGGCATCCGTACACGCATCAGCTTCTATCAGCCCGACCCCAACGCCCAACCCGGCACCCCTCGTTGGCCTCCCGCGATCGACGAGGAGTGGCCCGAGTGGCTCGACCTGATCGAGGCCGTCTGCCTGGCAAACCCCGACCGCGGCTTCACCATGGTCGAGCTCGGCGCAGGCTTCGGACGATGGATCACGCGCGCCGGCGTCCTCTGCCAACGCCTCAAAGCAGGACCCGTCGGGCCCGTCACACTGGTCGGCGTCGAGGCCGAACCGGATCACTTCGCCATGATGCGGCAACACCTCAACGACAACGGGCTGCTGCAGCATGCCGGCGTCACCTGCCACCTCCACCCGACCGCGGTCGATGCCCAATCCGGCGAGGTCCCCTTCCACATCGGACACCCCGACCAGTGGTACGGCCAAGCCATCGCCCGCGGAGACGCCGCCGGTAAAATGCAGGCCTTCCCCCAAGCCAGCATCCAGAACGTTACGGCACTCGCGCTCGACCAGATCCTCGAGCCGTTCGATCATGTCGACCTGCTCGACCTCGACATCCAGGGCGCAGAGCACACCGTCCTCGCCGCCGCGGCTGACACCCTTCAACAGAAGGTCCAGCGTGTCCACATCGGCACGCACAGCAACGCCCTCGAAGCCGAACTCCGTACCCTGTTCAACGCCATGGGCTGGCAAATCCACTACGACTTCGCCTGCGGCCAAACCGTTGATACCGAATGGGGCAACATCCCATTTGGAGATGGCGTCCAGACCTGGATCAACCCCCAGATCAACGCCAACTAACCGCCGTATAAAGCAACCCAATACCAGACGAATTCCACATCAATGCAGATAAAGAGGACCAAAACTATGACAGATACCACACCAACGTCCGCCGGATCGAGAACCGGCGACCCCCAACTGATCGACCAGATGGACCAGCTCTTGGAAGCCGCGGGCGCACGGCCCAACACCCTCCAGGGCAAACGCCTCCGCTCCATCCTCCACACCGCCCTCAAGCTTCAGGCCGACGACGCCACCACCGGCGAGGTCAAGCTGATTTCCCAGTCACTGAAGGAGCTCCGATACGCCCTGAAGGTCTTTCGTCCCTATAAAGATACGCCAAAGATCAGCATCTTCGGGTCCGCCCGGACCCCCGAGACCCACCCGGACTACCTCGCCGCGGCCGACTTCGCCAAACGCATGGCTAGCTCAGGATGGATGGTGATCACCGGTGCCGGCGACGGCATCATGCGGGCCGGCCACCACGGCGCCGACCGCAGCGCCTCCTTCGGCGTCTCGATCCAGCTCCCGTTTGAAACCAACGCCAACGACATCATCGAAGGCGACGAAAAACTCATTAACTTCCGCTACTTCTTTACACGGAAGCTGACATTTATGTGGCAGTCCGCCGCCGTCGCGCTCTTCCCGGGCGGGTTCGGCACACAGGACGAAGGCTTCGAAGCGCTTACCCTCATCCAAACGGGCAAAGCCCCGCTGGTCCCGATCGTCCTCGTCGAGCCCAACCCCGAAGCGGGCGGAGCCGGCTACTGGAGCCATTGGGACAACTACGTCCGTAAATCCCTACTCAACCACGGCTGGATCTCCCCCGAAGACCTGTCCCTCTACGCCATCTTTAACCACACCCAGGCCGCCGTCGATCACGTCCTCCAGTTCTACCGAAACTACCACTCCCAACGATTCATCCGTGACCGGTTCGTCTTGCGACTGCACCGCCCGCTGACCCAGCTCCAGCTCGAAACGCTGACGAAGGAGTTCACAGGCCTCATCGCCGAAGGCTCCATCGAGCAACACCACGGCCCCCTCCCTGAGGAGCGAGGTGAACACCCCGGCCTCATCAGGCTCCACTGGCATAGCACCAAGCGGGCCTACGGCCAGCTCCGGCAGCTCATCGACCGCGTCAACGCCTTCGACCAGGTCAACACCGCGTAAGAACCGGGGGACCGCACCGCCAATCCCCGTTGTTAGTTGATCTGACCCACGACCACCTCACCCGACCCCGCCTTCACCGTGAGTACGATCGTCGCGCCCTCGCACCCCAGCGTGATCGTGGCATCTGTAATTTGATCGGGCGCACCGAACGCATCAAACCCCAGCTCATCGTCCCCGCCCACGCTTACCGAGTCGATAGTTACGCCGATCAGTGACGAGACCGTCCCGCTGCCAAACGACACGATGTGGTCCTCTTTCGTGAACAGGTTCTGCAACGGCGTTGAAGATGTCGACGCCGCCGCGATGTGATACCGCTCGGTCGCTGTGTCGAAGACGATCACGCGTGTGTCTGAGGGGTGCGCGATCGACTCCCCCCGGACGTAGTCCAGATCGGCCGCCAAAACCGACGCGGCACTCCGCAACCGGTCCGCATTGGTGCTCGAAAACACGGGCAGGGCCAGGGCCGTCACAATCCCGAGAATCGTTACAACCAGCAGGATTTCAACGAGCGAAAAGCCCGGTGCAGCACGTTGCATGCGGGTTATATCGACCAACCGCAACGCCCTCCTCACTCGGTCGTGATTTTCCACGCCACCAACGCTGCCGGGCATCAATCAACACGGATTTCGTGCCGATCTCCATGACATGCGATCCAGCCCCCCCGCCACCACTGCGCCCCGACCCCGTTGCCGCGCAGGCTCCCGGTGTAAACGACACGCCTTCACGCTGATCGAGGTCCTGATCGCCTCGACCATCCTCGCCTTCGTCACGCTCGCCGTGGTCAACGCGATCGCTGCCGGCCAACAGCAGACGATTGCCGCGCTCGACGACGGCCGCACCGCCGCCCTCGCCGAAGCCACCCTCGAAGAGGTCCTCGCCCTGCCCTACACCGACCCCGATGGCGACACCACGATCGGCCCCGACTCCGGCGAATCCACCCGCAGCGACTTCGACGCCCTCGACGACTACCACGGCTGGTCCCAGGCCGCCAACAGCATCACCGACCCGGGCGGCACCAACTACCCCGACACGTTCCAGAGCCTCCAACGCGCCGTCACCGTCATCGACCAGACCCAGAGCATCGCCGCCCTCGGTGGTGACCACACCGGACGCCTCATCACCGTCACCGTCACCGACCCGGGCGGACGGACCGTCACCCTCCAACGCTTCATCGCCCAGCCCCCAGCATGATCCACCCCAGCCCCCCATCCCGTGTCGTTCTTGCCCGCACCGCACGACGCCGAGGCCTGACCCTCGTCGAACTGCTTCTGGCGATCTCGGGCAGCGCCGTCATCGGTGCCGCCATCGTCGCCATGCTCACCGCCTCCGCCTATGCGACCGACGAGGCCAACGACATGCGTGCCCTGGTCGTCCGTCACAAGACCATCTCCGCCCGCCTCGCCGCCAACATCCGCGAATCCAAGCAGGTCCTGGCGACCGGCACCGACTACCTCGTGCTCTGGGTCGCCGACTCCGACGGCGACGAAGTGCCCTCGCTGATGGAAATCCGCCGCATCGAACGCGACAACGCCTCGAGCACCCTACGCATCCGTGACGCCAACCCCGCAGCCACCGACGTGGTCTACACGCTCACCGACAACTTCACCACCATCACCGACACGCTCGCGTCCGGCAGCGACTTCCCTTCTGTCGATCTCGCCGAGCAGGCCTCCGCCTTGTCGTTCACCTTCAACGACGGCGACCCCACCGCCGCCACCCTCGTGACCGTCCGCTACACCGTCACCGAGGGCAAATTCACCGACCAGCACGTCGTCACCGCCCGGCTCCGCAACGCCCCGTAACACTCGATGCCTCTCACGCGGCCCCGCCCATCCCGCACGCGTCTCCAGGCTCGGCGACGCCCCAACCCGCACCCGCACCCCCAAGAGCGGGGCACGATCTACATCCTCGTCATCGTCGCGCTGGTCACCGGTAGCATCCTCGCCACCAGCTTCCTCGTCGCCCAACGCACCGCTACCGCCACCGCCGCCAACTTCCCGTCGCACACCTCCGCCCGCGGCGTCGCCGAGTCCGGCATGGCGCTCGCGCTCAACTACCTCCAGACCTCCGAGACCTGGCGCGATGATCAGACCCCCGGCGTCTGGATCACCAACCAAGCGCTGGCCGGCGGAACGTTCTCCGTCTCCGTGGCCGACGACACCAACGACTTCACCGACGACACCTCAGCGCCCGTCAATGTCGCGGTCACCGGCACGGTCAACGGCGTCACCCACATCGTCTACGCCGCGGTCACCGCCAACGCCACCCCCCGAAATACCGACCTGCTGTTCATCGCCAACTCGGCGTCGAGCTACGACTCTTACGACCAGGCCAAGATCGACCTCTTCGAGGGCTGGGGCTACACCGTCACCGTCGCCGCCCAGACCGACTCCGCCGCAGACCTCACCGCCGCCGCAGAAGCCAACGACGTCGTCTATATCTCCGAGTCCGTCGCCTCCGGAACCGTCAACACCAAGATCCGCGACGTCGCCACCGGCATCGTCTGCGAAGAAGGCTTCCTTCTCGACGACTTCAACGTCTCGACCAGCGGCTCCGGCTCCTCCAGCGAAGACGAGATCAACGTCACCGTCGACAGTCACCCGGTCACCGCCGGCTTCAGCACCGGTACGCTGCAGCTCTCATCCTCCAACCAGGGCATGCGGACCTACAGCAACCTGGCCTCAGGGGCCGAGACCTTGGCCCTCAGCACGGGCGGGGCCGCCATCCTTGTCGTGGTCGATACCGGCGCGACCCTCCACACCGGCACCGCCACCGGCCGACGAGTCTTCACCCCCCACGGTCAGACCAACTGGGATCCCGACACACTGACCAGCAATGGGCAAACACTCATCCGCCAAGCCATCGAATGGGCCGCCGGCGGCGCACCCACCAACCGCCTGCTCTTCGTCACCGATTCCGCTACCGCCTACGGCACTTCCGATCAGAAGAAGATCGACCTCTTCGCCGGCTGGGGCTACCTCGTCATCGTCGCCGACGACAACGACACCCAGGCCACGCTCACCGCCAGCGCCGACGCCGCCAACGTCGTCTACATCTGCGAGTCCGCCTCCGCGAGCACCCTCGGCACCAAGCTCCGCGACATCACCACCGGCGTCGTCAGCTCGCAGGAACAGGCCGTCGCCAACTTCCGGCTCGCCTCCGGGAACTCGACCACCTCGGGCACCGCACTAGACATCACCAACAACACCCACTCCATCACCAATGGGCTGAGCACCGGCAGCACCCCCATCTCCGGCTCGAGCTTCACCCTCAGCCGATACACCGGGCTCGCCTCCGGCGTCACCACCCTCGCCACCAGCGGCACCAGCGGCGACGCGGGCCTCATCCTCGCCGAGCTCGGGTCCGCACTCACCTCCGGCACCGCGCCCGGCCGACGCGTCTTCACCCCCTTCGGCCAGACCGACTGGGACCCCGACAACACCAACGCCACCGTCGACACCCTCCTCCGGCAAGCCCTCGACTGGGCCGACGACAACGTCTCCGCCGGCGGCAACATCCAGACGCTCGCCCTGTACGAGTTCAACGAGCCGACCCCGATCACCCCGACCCTGGTCTCCCGCTGGGCCCTCGACGACACCGCAGGCGGCGGTGCCACCCCACCCGGCGACGCCAACACCTTCGGGGTCTCTGTCGCCAACCAGATCTCCCTCAGCGGCGGATCCATCATCAACTCCTACGACTCCACCGTCGGCACCTACTCGGCGACCAACGGCAACAACGCCATCGTCACCACGAACAGCACCAGCAGCGGACGGATCGGCGGCTCGGGCCAGGTCCGCGGCGACGCCTACTCCGGCGTCGGCAGCACGGCCTCCTCCGTCATCACCGCCTCCACCACCGGCTCGAAGAACACGCTCTCCGTTAACAAGGACATGACCGACGTCGCCGCGCCCACCGGTATGCCCGGCAGCTCCGGCAACCGCTCGGTGAGCAGCGGCAGCACCACCACCATCAGCAGCGACGTCACCTACAACGACTTCCAGATCACCAACGCGGCGCGGGTCAACATCAGCGGAGACGTCCGCATCCTCGTCAACGGCGACTTCCTCCTCAGCGATGCCTCCGAGGTCCGGCTCAACGGCGGCGCGTCCCTCAAGCTCTACGTCCAGGGCAAGTTCGAGATCAAGAACGGCTCCGAGTTCAACGACGACACCCGGCGTGCCGGCGACGCCGAGATCTACGTGCTCGGCAACTCCGACCCTCTACTGATCGACGACGGTTCGGATGTCGCCGCCATCATCAACTCGAGAGCCAACCTCGAGATCAAGAACGGCTCACGCATCTACGGACTCGTCCGCAGCCAAGGCTCGATCTCCATGCAGGACGGCTCGGACATCCACATGGACCGCGGCATCTTCGGGCTCACCACCGTCACCGTCACGGATAGCACCGGCGTCAGCTCCGGCAGCCTCAACGACAACCCCACCAGCGGTGCCGGCGGCTTCGGCGACGGCGGCACGTCCTTCCAGTTCGACGGCTCCAACGACTTCATCGAGGTCCCCCACAACGCCGCCTACCTCCTCGATCAAGGCGCACTGTCCTTCTGGTTCCGCTCCGACGACACCTCCGGCGTGCAGGGCCTCGTCTCCAAAGACTCCAAGGACTACGACGACGGCGGCCAGCTTGACATCCGGCTAAGCGGCTCCAACCTCCAGGCCCGCATCCAGTCCACCACCACCAGCTACACCCGCACCCACAGCGTCATCGCCGCCAACACCTGGTACCACGTCGCCGTGACTTGGGGACCCGACGGGTTCCACCTCTACATCAATGGCACACTCTCCGGGTCACACGCCTACACCGGCGGCCTGGGCACCTCCTCCGGCGGCTCCGGCAACGCCAACCCCTGGACCTTCGGCGTCGACCAGCAACAATCCGGCGACAACACCTCCTCCGGATGGCAGAACCCCTTCGCCGGCCGCCTCGACGACATCCGCCTCTACGGCAACCAGCTCGATGCTACCCAAGCCGCCAACCTCGCCGCCGGCTCCGCTCCCGGTAATTCCACCGACTACACCGTCTACGACACCTCCGGCTACGGCACGCCCTACAACCTCGCCTCCGAAGACCCCGCCAACGTCTCGTGGACCGCCGACGGCATGCGCATCAACACCGGCACCGTCATCACCTCGACCGTCGCCGCCGACAAGATCCGTACCGGGCTTCAGGCCACCGGCGAGTTCACCTTCCTGTTTACCTTCTCCGTCGATAGCGTCACCACCCCTGGCGACCAGGACGTCTTCTCCGTCGAGTCGCCCACCGACCCCGACTGGATCGAGTACGAGCTCCGCCAGGACGACGTCAACATCAAGATTCAGACCTCCTCCGGCCTCAGCTGGAACACCGTCTACAACACCATCAGCACCAGCAAGACTCAGGTCCTACTCAGCTACGACGGCTCCAACATCAAGCTTTACCAGAATGGCGTCCTCATCAACGAGTGGCCCCACACCGGCGACCTCTCGGGCCTCCCCTCCGACATGCGCCTCTACGTCGGCCGCGACGGCCCCGGCGCCGCAAGCGAGTATTTCCTCGGTGTCATCCACAGCGTCGCCGTCTACGACCAGGCCTTCGACCCCATCAACGCGTCGCTGGTCTTCAACGGCGAAGACCCCAACTACACCCCGGAAGAGGTTGATTACCAGGCCGTCTGGATCGAAACGTCCGCACCATGACCCCCCGCCGCCCCCGCCCATCCCGGAGCACCCGCCGCTCGCCCGTGACTGCTCACGCGGCGAACACCCGGCTTGTACGCCAACGCGGGGCCGCCTACCTGCTAGTCATCTTCGCCATGGCGATCGGCACCACGCTCGCAGGTGGCTTCCTCGTCGCCCAACGCACCGCCACCGCCGTCGCCGCCAACTTCCCTTCGCACACCTCCGCCCGCGGCGTCGCCGAGTCCGGCATGGCGCTCGCGCTCAACTACCTCCAGACCTCCGACACCTGGCGGACTGACAAGTCCCCCGGCACCTGGGTCACCAACCAAGCCCTGGCCGGCGGCACCTTCACCGTCACCGTCTCCGACGCCACCAGCGACTTCAACGACGATACGTCTCAGCCCGTCACCGTCGCGGTCACCGGCACGGTCAACGGCGTCTCCCACATCGTCTACGCCTCGGTCACCGCCAACGCCACTGAGGAGGTCAACAACACGCTGCTCCTCGTCGTCGACTCCACCACCAGCTACGACGTCATGGACCAGCGCAAGATCGACCTCTTCGAGGGCTGGGGCTACACCGTGACGCTCGCCGCCCACAACGAGTCACAGGCGGACCTCACCGCCGCCGCCGACGCCGCCGCGGTGGTCTACATCTCGGAGTCTGTCGGTTCCGGCACACTGGGCACTAAGCTCCGCGACGTCACCGTCGGAGTTGTCTGCGATGAGGCTTTCCTGGTCGACGAGTTCCGCCTCGCCACAGACGCGACGTCGAGCGATTCCGGCACGCAGTTGAACATCCTCAACAACATCCATCCGGTCACCAGCGGGCTCTCTACCGGCTCCACCACCGTCGCCAGCTCGAGCCAGAACTTCGCGCGAGCCACCGGCGTCGCCGCCGGCGTGACCACGCTCGCCCAAGGCCCGGGCGGGAATGCCGGCCTGCTCGTCGCCGACGCCGGGGCCGCCCTCACCACCGGGACTGCTACGGGTCGGCGCGTCTTCTACCCCGGCTGGGACAACTGGAACCTAGCCAACACCAACGCCACCGTCGACATCATCCTCCGCCAAGCCCTGGAATGGGCCGCAGGCGGCAACGGCGTCACCAAGACCTGGACCACCACCTTCGACGCCGACCCCACCGCCTCCGACCCCAACGGCGACGGCACCAACGACTTCGCCATGCGCTTCGGCGGCTCCCCCAGCGGCGTCTCCGGCGGCATCTGGGCCGACGCCGGCACCTCCGCCACCACCCCCATGGACACCGCGCCCAACTGCGATTTCGACCGCCCCACCCGCATGTCCGCCCGCATGCGGGCCACCTCCATCGGCGGACGCGGCGCGTCGATCATGATCAACTTCGACTACGACGGCACCCTCTTCTCCCCCGTCATCGCCAACCTCATCCTCCAGGGCGACAACACCCAGACCCTCGAGCTCTACGGCAAGAACGGCTCCGGCGAACAGCTCCTCCACACCGTCACCGGCCTCGACAACGGCTTCCACGACATCCAGCTCGACCTCGACCCCGACACCGACCAGGTCCGCCTGACCATCAACGGTTCGATCGAGGGCTGGTTCAACTACTTCACCCGGACCTACTCCGTCAGCGAAGACACCCAGCGCTTCGCCACCCTCCTCGGCTGGATGGCCGACGCCGAGTTCGACGACTTCACCGTCATCTACAACAACCCCACCTCCGTCAACGACGACATGCTGGCCCTAGTCGTCTGCGAGTTCAACGAGCCCCCACCGGTCGCGCCCACGCTCGTCTCCCACTGGCAGCTCGACGACGACACTAGCAGCGGCGGCGGCGCATCCGTCGATGTCGGCAAGACCACCAACGGGTCCAGCGGCGACACCGAAGAACGCAACCAGGCGGCCACCCAGGTCGTCTTCACCGACCCGGTCACCGTCACCAGCATCACCGCTCGGATCTACGGCGGCGACGACGGCGGTGTGGTCCGCTACGCCATCTACGACGATAACTCCGGCACGCCCGGCAACCGCCTCGCCCAGTCCGGCACCGAAGGCCTCAGCGAGGAGAACTGGCGTTGGGAGACCGAGGCGATCGGCCCGATCACCCTCCCCGCCGGCACCTACTGGCTCGCCCTGTCCATGGATGCCGATGACGGGGACGCCCGCTACAGCTACAGCAGCGGCGGCAACACCCACCACCACGGCAACAACGGCGTTTCCAACTTCAATAACCCCTGGGGCACCAGCAGCAACACCTACTCCCGCACCATCGCCATCTACGCCTCCGGCACCATCGCCGGCTCGACCGACATCGTCGACATCGGCTCCGCGGGCAACGACGGCACCGTCACCGGCGCCACCAGCGGCGCCGGCGGCTTCGGCGACGGCGGCACGTCCTTCCAGTTCGACGGCTCCAACGACTTCATCGAGGTCCCCCACAATTCGGCCTACCTCCTCGACGAGGGCGCGATCTCCTTCTGGTTCCGGGCCGACAACACCTCCGGCCGACAAGGCCTGATCTCCAAAGACTCCCAGGACTACGACGACGGCGGACACCTCGATATCCAGCTCAACGGCTCGACCCTCGAAGCACGCATCCAGTCCACCTCCTCATGGGCTACGGTCTCGCGCTCGAGCGTCACCGCCAACGCCTGGCACCACGTCCTCGTGACTTGGGGACCTAACGGCTTCCAGCTCTACTTCAACGGCACCCTCGCGGACTCCGACGCCTGGAGCACCGGCCTCGGCACCTCTTCCGGTGGCTCCGGCAACGCCAACCCCTGGACCTTCGGCGTCGGCCAAAGCCTGACCGGCGACAACACATCCTCGGGTTGGGACGCCCCCTACGACGGCCGCCTCGACGAGATCCGCCTCTACGGCAACCAGCTCGACGCCACACAGGCCGCCAACCTCGCCGCAGGCTCCCCGCCCGGCAACGCCCCCGACCACACCGTCTACGACACCTCAGGATTCGGCACGCCGCTCGACCTCATCCCAAACACCACCAGTCACATGACCTGGGGCCCCGGAGGCCTGACCGTCACCGGCGACACCCTCATCAGCTCCCCCGGCGCTGCCACCAAGCTTTATGACGCCATCACCACCTCTGGCGAATTCACCGTCATCCTCGAATACACCCCCACCCAGGAAACCACCGACAACACCAACCCCGACCGTGTCATAACCTACTCCGACAGCATTGGCAGCCGAAACTTCCTCCTCGGCCAGAACGACGACGGCTACGAGGTGCGCATCCGCACCACCGCGACCGCCAACAATGGCGACCTCTCACCCCTGTTCGTCGAGACCGGGCTCATCACCGCCAACACCAAAGAGCACTGGGCCATGAGTTACGACGGCTCCAACATCCTCTTCTACCGCAACGGCACACTCCAACGCACCCAGGCTCTGGGCGGACTGCTCAGCAATTGGGACAGCTCTTACCCCCTGAACCTCGCCGATGAGGTCGGCGGCTCTCGCGGTATCCGCGGCACCTTCCACCGCGTCGCCATCTACGACAACGCCTTCGACGCCATCAACGCCCAGCGCAGCTTCAACGGCCAGAACCCCAACTACGAGCCCGGCGAGGTCGGCTACGAAGCGATGTGGATGGAAACAAACGCTCCGTGAAACCCTAGGCCAAGAACCGCTTGCGGATCGCTGCCATCTGGGCCTGCAGCACCTTGCCCGGGCAGGACGTGGCGTTGTATTCCTGGTGGGTCCGCACCCGCGCGGTCGGCACGCGGTAGGCCGACTGCAGCCGTTTGAGCAGCCCCACCAGCGACGCGGTCTGCTCGCGTGAGGGGCTCTGCTTGTCGAAGTTGCCCAGCACCAGAATCCCGATGTTGCGCTCGTTCTGATCGCGGACGTGAGCGCCCTGGTACTTGAGCTCCCGGCCCTGCCAGACGGTGCCGCTGCGATCGACGATGAAGTGGTAGCCGATATCGGACCAGCCGCGGTCGCGGGTGTGGACCTTGCGGATCTGTTCCAGCCGGGCGGCGGTGCTCGGCCGGTCGGTGAAGTACACCGCGTTCCAGCCCTCGTGGTGCACCGTAATCCGTTCGACCTTCTGCATCGGGTTGATCTCGGTCAGCGTCGGGCCCTGCCGCGTCCACGCCGACCGCGGCAGCATCGTCAGCCCCGACACGCCACGGCCCTGCGGCGGCGTCACCGGGACCACCGCCGGCTTCGGCGCCGCGGTCACCGTCGGCTGCGCCGGAGGCGGCACTACCACCGGACGGCCACGCGACACCGGCTGCCCCGCGGGCACCGGCATCCCCGAAGAATCCGTCACAGTCCGACCACCCGGCCAAACGGCCCCCGGCCGCCCCGAACGACCCGCCGATCCACTTGAGACGCATCCACCCGCGCCGCCCA
This sequence comes from Planctomycetota bacterium, assembly GCA_038749105.1. Classification (GTDB taxonomy): domain Bacteria; phylum Planctomycetota; class Phycisphaerae; order Phycisphaerales; family Phycisphaeraceae; genus JBCCOW01. Next base: position 16,389 of record JBCDIM010000017.1, on the reverse strand, counting down.
ACACCGCCAAACCCCCCAACGCCAGCAGGCCGCCCATGCCCCCGGACAACACCCCACGCCGGCTCACCCGATCACCCGCAACGCCCTGATCCTGCTGGTTCTGTGGTTTCATCGCTTGAAAGTATCTCATCCCTCGGCCAAGAACGCGAGTCTGGCGCAACAGCACGCCGCCTCACACGATCCATCGGCACGCCCTCCCGCCCCGCGTGAATGCCGGGGGCGGGCCCCATCCCGCCGTCTCATGCCGCGATCGCCGGGGCCCGCTGCCCCGGTTCGTCGGCCGGCGTGTCCGACCCCAACGCCGGGTGCCCCAGCGGCAGGGCCAGCACCACCATCGGACGCGTGGTCCCCAGCGGGTCTGGCGTCTCTTCGCTGAGCACCCCCATCTGCAGCACCGCCCGGATCTGCGACTTCAGCTCGTGCGGCTGGTACGGGTGCTGCGGGTGCAACGCGTCCAGCAACACCCCCGGGTGACGCATCGACACCACCGCCACCACCCCGCCCGGCTTCAGCAGCCGCTTCGCCTCCGCCAGCACCCCCACCGGGTTGTCATGGTGCTCCAGCCGATCGGCCAGCAGCACCACCGACGCACACGCATCGGGCAGCGGGCTCTTCCGGCGGTTGGTCATCTTCTCGAACCGCGGCCGAGTACCTGGGTATTCATGCCCTTCCACCAGCCGCTCCGCCAGGTCGATGTGTGGCGCACACCGGTCCACCCCGATCGCTTCGATCCCCCGCAGCCCGATAAGGTGCACCGCCAGCCCCGAGCCGCATCCCAACATCACGATCGGGCCCGCATCCTTGGGGTTTCCGGTGCCGGGCAGATACCGCAGGGCCGCCTCGATCGCGATCTTCGCCCGCAGTTCGATGGCCGCCTTGAGCTGGGGCTCCTTCCCGAAGCGCGCCCACTCGGTCTGTTCCATGCTGGTCGGCAACGCCGACGCACTCGTCTCGGCGTACCCCTGCGGCCCGCCAAACACCGACGCGTTCCAGCACAGCCCGGTCCCCGCGTAGCGCTCCCGGACCACGTCCAGGTCCGCCGCGATGCGGTCGAAGCCCCATTTGTCGATGAACGTCTGTCGGGACTGGTCGATGCCGTCGGCCGTGTCCGCGTGGGTCGATCGGTCTTCCCGCAGCATGTGTCGGTGCACGAACTCGACCTCGGGGATGGCGAAGCAGGCGTAGCCCAGCCGCCGGGCCTCGAGCCCGAAGTCCACCGTCTGGCCCCGCAGGAACGTTTCGTCAAACCCCCCCACCGCGTCGTAGACGCTGCGCTTGCAGCAGTAGAAGCAGCCCATCACATGGTCGCACTCCACGGCCTTGACCACCGCGGTCGCGGGCAGGCCCTGCCCGATGTGGTGGTAGCCCTTGGGGTGCAAGACCCAGTCGCCGAAGCTGTGGACCTTGCCGCTGGGCAGCACCTGCTTCGGGCCGATGACGCCGACGCGGTCGGGCATCCGGTCGAATGCGGCCACGAGCTTCTCGGCAAAGCGGGGGGTGTTGATCACCACGTCGCCGTCGAGCCGGACGAGGATGTCGCCGGAGGACTCGCGGACCAGCTCGTTGGCGATGATGGACAACACCCCGCAGTGCTCGCGCTCGAGCAGCCGCATCATCGGTTGGCCCTTCCGCCAACCCGCTTGCCAGGGCGTCGCCGCCTCTCGCCGCAGCGTTTCCAGCGAATCGTCCGTGGACCCGTCGTCGGTGGCGATGACCTCCAGCGGCGTCGGGTCGTCGGCCAGCGTCTTGCGCAGGCTGGCAAACAGATCACCGATCAGGTCCGTCTGGCCGTCACGGCTGGACTGCCGGCCGTTGTTGTAGTTCGGGATCAGGATGGACACGCGCGGCGTGGTCATGCACGGTGTATCGGACCGCGGCCCAAGACCACGCCACACGGACCCGCTCCGATGGATTCACCGGCCCGCCGGGCAACGTCCGATATCCCAGGCATGATGGCTATCGAACCCGACACGCGACCGGCCGACCTCGACCGCATCGCCGAGACACTCACCAAGCGCCTGTTCTTCATCGCCTGCTGTTCCAAGTCAGGGTCGACCTGGCTGCAACACCTGCTCGACGCCCACCCCCAGGCGGTCTGCCACGGCGAGTCGTTCTTCCCGGTCAACCTCCGACCGCTGCTCCGCGGCCTGGCCCGGCAGTACAACCAGATGCACAAGTGTGAACACACCCGCAACAATAACCCCCGGTCCGGCGATCTGACCGAGGCCGACCTCGCAACGCTCTACCGGCACGCGGTCGCCCTGGTCATGGGGCGATGGGCCGCCGGCGAGCCGGACCCCGAGGCGATCCAGGCCATTGGCGAGAAGACCCCCGACAACGCCCCGCACACCGCCGAGCTGCTCAGCGACTTCCCGACCGGCCGGGTGATCCACCTGATCCGCGACCCCCGCGACGTCTGCGTCTCGGGCTACTTCCACAATGTCCGAGAGAAGGGCGAGGCTTTCACCCAGCGCTTCCCGACGCTGGCGTCTTACATCCCGCTGATGGCGGCACAGAAGTGGAAGCCCTACATCGAACAAGCCCGCGCCGGCGGGGCGACCGCCCCCGATCGGTTCTATGAGCTGCGCTACGAAGCGCTGCACACCGACCCGGTCGACACGCTAGCCGGCGTGCTGCGGTTCCTCGGCCTCGACGACGAGCCCGCCACCGTCGAAGCCTGCCTGGAGTCGGCGTCGTTCGGCAAGCTCAGCGGCGGCCGCAACCGCGGCGACGAAGACCGCGGCAGCTTCTACCGCAAGGGCCAGATCGGCGACTGGCAGCAGCACTTCGACGACGCGTGCGTCGAGGCGTTCAACGCGTGCGTGGGTGAGTTCGCCGCGTCGCTTGGGTATGCCTGATATGACAGCGTTTTGGAGACACTGAGACACAGAGAGGAACCATTCACTTCAGCGCATTTCTCCGTGTCTCTGTGCCTCTCAGTCTCTGTGATATCCAACCGCCAAGAGCCCAAAAGAAAAGAGCGGCGCCTCGTGAAAGGCGCCACTCCGCATCAGTGATCGGAGCTCGCGTGAGCGAAGGCTCCTTAACGCTAGGCCCGGGGGCCTGGTCGTTAACCGAGCAGGGAGAGCACTGACTGGGGCTGGTTGTTGGCAATCCCAAGCACACTCGTCGAGGCGTTGACGAGGATCTGGGAACGGGTCAGCTCCGCGGTCTCGGCCGCGAAGTCGGTGTCGCGGATCGCAGACTCGGCAGCCGAGGTGTTTTCCAAGGCCACACCCAGCGACCGGATGGTGGCGCCGATGGTGTTCTTCTGGAAGGCACCGAGCCGACCGCGGAGGCTGGAGAGCTGAGCGATCGAGTCGTTAACGATCCGCTGAGCCTGGCCCAGGTCGCCGTCTTCGACGTTGGCGGCCCGGGACGAGCCGAGGTCGTCCAGGAAGCCGTTGGTGAGCGACCCGAGGTTACGGCTGGCGACGTTGGAGATGCCGACCGAGACCTGGTTGATGATGTCGACGTTCGGGCCCAGGTTGAACCGGGCACCACCACCGGTGATGGTGAACGCGTCGAGGGACTGCAGGCTCTGGGAGCCCGAGGTGTTGAGGTTGATCTCAACGTCGAGGAAGTCGGTGTTGATCGAGGCGGTGCCGCCACGAGCGGTGGCCGCGATGCCGTTGATGATCGCACCGACGTCCTGGCCCTCGTCCCGGACCGGGTTGGTCACGGCCGAGAGGTTGGTGAAGTTGGTGGTGATGGCCGAGTTGGCGTTGTTGGAGTTCAGGATCGCAACGCCGCCGGCGGCACCGCCATCACCGACAACGTCGATGGAGACGAACTGGTCGGAGCCGAGCTCGTTGGAGTCAAGCCGGATGCCGCCGCCGGACACCGCCGCCGAGACGCCGGTGACGTCGGTGAAGGTGTTGATGGAGGTGGCGACGTCCGCTAGGGCCGTGCCGGACGCGAAGGTGAACTCTCGAGAGCCAAGAGCACCGGCGACTTCAAAGACGAACCGGGCTTCGGAGGACGAGAGGTCCAGCGGCGTGCCGCCGAGCGACAGGAACAGGCCGGCGGCCTGGGCCGAAGCGGTCACAAGGACCTGGACGTCACGGTTCTCGCCAAACTCGAGCTTGGCGGCGTTGATCTGGAAGTCGACGACCTGGCTGGTCTGGGCGGAGACGGTGAAGTCAAAGGTGCCGTTGAGCAGCTTGGTGCCCTGGAAGGACGTGGCCGAAGCGATACGGTCGATGGTCTGCAGGATCGAGTCGATCTGCAGCTGGTTCGCTGCTTTCTCTTCATCAGAGAGACCGGCATCGTTGGCAGACCGGCCGACGAGGCCCTGGACCTCGAGGAGCAGCGAGTTAATCTCTTGGAGACCGCCCTCGGCGATGTTGACGACCTGGTCGGCACGCTCGGCGTTGGCGATCGCCGCCGAGATCGAGGCCTGTTCAGACCGCAGGTTCTCACTGGCGATCAGGCCCGCCGGGTCATCGGCCCCGCGGTTGATCCGCAGACCCGTGCTCAGGCGTTCGAGGCTCTGGTTGAGCCCGGTATTGTTCTGCCCCAGGATTCGCTGGGACGTCAAGGACTGGACGTTGGTATTGATACGACTCATGGTTAAGGTTCCTCCGTGATCACGCTGTTCTGTGTCACGCTTTGGGTTGACGGCGTCCTGCCGGGTGGTTGACGTTCACAGATCTCCGACCTGATGCTTAGGTTGGGGGCGGGAGGCTCCGAGCCTGCCGCGGGGCGGGCGGGTGTCGGCGGCCTGGGCGACCGTCCTGGTCAATCCCGGGCTTGCCTGCCTGTTCGGGCCGCGGACCCAAGCGAGGCAGGCCAACACCTGCTAGCCCCAGGTTGTTCGGCGGGAGACGGTTGAGCCGTCCACCGCCAAGGTGCGTCCGGCTTATCGGAACCCCGACAAGCCAAACCCGCCCGGAGGCCGGCGTCATATACCGGCCCCTCCGCAGCATCGTCATGACCGGTACAGGCCTTAACCGCCGCCCAGCCAGAATTTTTCGCCTAACCGTTACAATCCGCACCCCACCCCCGTCAGGCCGTCGCACGCCATCGGACACCAGGCGCAGCAAAAAGCCCCGGCATCAGAGACGCCGGGGCTTGGGATTGCTTCGGGTTGGACGGGTCGGCTTAGCCGAGCAGGTTCAGCACGCTCGCCGTCCGGTTGTTGGCGATCTGCAGCACGTTGGACGCCGCATTCACCAGGACCTGCGAACGGGTCAACTCTGCGGTCTCCAGAGCGAAGTCGGTGTCACGGATCGCCGATTCGGCCGCGGAGATGTTCTCCAGGGCGACACCCAGCGAGTTGATCGTCGAGCCGATCGTGTTCGACTGGAACGCACCGAGGCGGCCCCGGAGGCTGGAGACCTGGTTGACGGCACGGTCGACCACGGCCTGGGCGTCGCCGACTTCGCCGTCGACCACGTTGAGCACACCGCCGGAGCGGAGGTCGGCGAGGTTGACGTCGACCGTGGCAAACCGGTCGTTGGTGTCGGTGTCGGGGTTTTCGATCGTGGTGAAGCCCAGGTTCCGGGTCGCCACATTGGGCAGACCGAGAGCTACGGCGTTGGCATCGCTGACCTGAGCACCGAGGTTGAACCGGGCCCCGCCACCGGTGACGGTGAACAGGTCGATGGTGGACACCGACTGCACGCCGGAGGTCGTGAGCGTCGCCTCAAGGTCGAGGTTGTCGGTCGTGATGGAGAAGTTCCGGCCATCGGACTGGGCGGTCACACCGTTGACGGTGACGCCGACGTCCTGACCTTCGTCGCGGATCGCGTTGGTGACCGCGGAAAGGGCGGTCGCACCGACGGTGATGCCTTCATCGGGGTTGGTCGAGTTGAAGACGCCAACGTTGCCGGCCTGGTCGCCGTCATTGATGATGTCGATCGCGACGAACTGGCTGGAGCCGAACTCGGTCGAGTTGAACCGGACGACGTTGCCGGACACGACGGCGGAGACACCGGTGGTACCGGTCGACGCGTTCACGGCAGTGGCGATCGAGTCGAGCGTTGCACCCGAGGCGAAGCTGAACTCCTGCGAGCCGTCCGCACCGGCAACCTCGAACACAAACTCGGGGTTGGTGGTCGATAGGTCGAGGCTGGTCGCACCGAGCGAGATGAACACGCCGGCCTGCTGGGCGGAAGCGGTCACGACCGCTTCGACCTCGAGGTTACCCACGGGGACGTTGGCGGCGTTGATCTGGAAGTTGTCCAGGTCATCGGTCTGGTTGGAGACGGTGAAGTCGAAGCTGCCGTTGAGCAGCTGCGTGCCGTTGAAGCTGGTGGTCGAGGCGATCCGGTCGATGGTCTGGAGGATGCCGTCGATCTGGGCCTGGTTGGCGTTCCGTTCATCGTCGGACAGGCCGGCCTCGGAAGCGGACTGGCTGACCAGACCCTGGAGTTCGGTGAGCAGGCTGTTGACTTCCTGCAGGCCGCCCTCGGCGACGTTGACGAGTTGCTCGGCACGAGTCGCATTGCCCAGAGCCGCGGTAATCGCAGCCTGTTCCGAACGCAGCGACTCCGAAGCGATCAGGCCGGCCGGGTCATCGCTACCGCGATTGATCCGGAAGCCGGTGCTGAGGCGTTCGAGGGATTGCGTCAACTGGTTGTTGTTTTGTCCCAGGATGCGCTGCGAGAGAAGTGAACTGACGTTCGTGTTGATGCGGCTCATGGCTTTCTACCTCCAAAAACGGTCGAGCATTCTTCCCCAGGTGTCACGGGCCGACGGCGTGATCGCATTGAGTCGGCAGGCTGTTGGGATCCGAGTCCGGCTCACACGCTGTGGGCCGGCGACCCGACTGGGGCCCGGCGTGGTCTCCTGGACGCGGCCGGGTGTCGACGCCCTGGATCGGACTGCTCGACAGGTGCTGACATCGTCGGCTGCCGCCTCGAAATGCAACGCCAGACACCGCGTAACCCGAAAGACCCGACGCCAAGCCCCGCACAGCATGCACAACCGTTACAGACCGAACCCCCACCCCCCCCCGCGCACCACACGCGGACCGCTGGCTCAGTAAACCGCTACGACCGATAACGCACCACAACCACGCCGGGTCGTGCAGAACCCGCCGCAGGCTTGTTTATTGACTGGCCTCAAACCCCGCTGAGCCGCTCAGACGCCGTCCCGGCCCCGCTTGGCCTCTTCCAGCATCCGCTCCAGATCGCGGATCTGGTCGTCCTTATCGCCGCCCTCCAGGTCCAGCCGTCGGGTCCGCAGCAGCGTCTTCACCCGCGTGATCAGCTCCAGCTTGTTCACCGGCTTGGTCACAAACTCGTCGGTGCCAGCCTCGACCCCACGCTCGATGTCGCCCAGCTCGTTCAGGGCCGTCACCATCATGACCGGGATCCCCGACGTGGCCGGGTTGCTCTTGATCCGCTGGCAGACCTCGAAGCCCGACATCCGCGGCATCATGACATCCAGCAGAATCAGGTCCGGCTGGGGCTGCGCCGCGTCTTCAACCCGGTCAAGCGCTGCCTGACCGTCGTAGACCGCAGATACCTCCAGCGGCAGCGCATCCAGATAAGCCTGCAGCAGCTCGACGTTCTGTTCGTTGTCGTCCACGATGAGCACCCGCATCCCGGTGGGATCGAACCCGACCGGCTCAGGGAGCGTCGCGGCAACAGCCTCGGATTGCTGATCGAGTGTCATAGATGGAGTCCTCGGCTGGCGTGGCACCAGGGCTTGGGAATTCTCGTAGTCGACCCCACCCTCCAAAGGATACGGTCCTGAGCTGCGAGCGTCGATCACCCAATCGTCAGGAAACGCCGTTATCGGGCAACCAGGCGTTGCCCCCGATCCGTAAAGGGGTTACACTTCTGGGCTCGCCAATTCTGCCCGACACACGCACACCGGGCCACATAAAACCCGCAATCAAAACGCTTAACACCCGGCGATCCCTGCCGGACACACCCCCCGATCACCATGCCCAAGATCATCATCCGTAGCCGACTGCCCTGGGAAGAACGCTGGGCCACCCCTACCCTGGACCAGCTCTGGGAGGTTCAAAAAGAACATCACAAGCGCGTCCTGCCCGCATTCCTCGAAGGCTGCGGTGCCTTCGACGGCCTCGAACAGTCCCTGCAATGGCACGGCGAAGCCTGGATGTGGACCATTGAAGTCAACTTCCCCCAGGCCGACCTCGGCGGCAAGGCCCAGAGCCAGAACGCCTTCGCCTACGTCGTCCCCCGCCCCGAGACACCGCTGGTCTGCATCCCCCTCGAACAGGCCTTCATCGACGCCGTCCCGATGCGCCGGCTCAACCGCTTCATCCGCGACGGCATCAAGGGGGCCAAGCAGTCCACCGACCTGCACTGGGGCAAGTGGACCCCTTCCGCCCAGACCGAGGTCGATCACCTGCTCGATCTGGTGAAACGGAAGCACAAGTTCTTGCTCGCTCAGCAAGACGGCTAACCAAAATCTCAATCTTGCCCGCCAAATCGGTTGACCTCCGCAGCGTCACGCCGATAATCCCGATGTCGATCGGACGCACGGGATCACGGCCGGCCAACCCCCAAGCCGCCCCGCGTTAACGCTCGACCGAGCGCCACCCACAGGACTTGTCCTCAAGGTGACGCGCGTTGTGGCCTCCCGACGGGCGAGGCCGACATGAGTCCGGCGGCTAGGACCGATGGATCTGAGCTCACGGGTCACAGTCAGAACCCCACGAGCGAAATCGGCACCCGGCGACGGCTGGAATAACCGCGATCGGTAACTCCTCCCCGAGAGACACCCCGACCGCCCTGTACGAAAAGAGGTGATCCAGTGACTGACTGTAACGACTGTATGTGTAGGAACGGGGCGTGCTAGCTCCGCTCGACGGAGCCGGCGCTAGACCGCTCCGCGACACGCCTTACGGCTCCCCCCGCACCACGCGGGCGGGAGCTTTTTTTGTGCCTGATACCCAACACCTCCATCTTTCATAGCCGCGATGCGACGCATCGCCGGCCCCCCGCCTGCTACCCTCGCGCCATGCCGACACAAGACGTGTCTTCCCTCCTCGCCCTGACCCTCACCCCTGGGCTCGGGCCCACTCTCATCCAACGCTGCCTCGACGCCCTCGGCCCCGCCGAGTCCGTCCTCCACACCATCCAGCACCACCCCGACCGCCTCACCGCCATCAAGGGCATCTCCCCCAAAGGCGCCACCGCGATCCAGGCCGGCCTCCGCCAGGTCCACGACGACGAACTCGTCCCACGCGAGCTCGAACGCATCGAAAAACACCACGCCCACCTCCTGCCCATCGACAACCCCCGCTACCCCGCACTCCTCCGACACATCCCCGACCCACCTCCGCTGCTCTGGGTCAAGGGCCAACTCACCGAGCAGGACGCCCTCGCCCTCGGCATCGTCGGGTCCCGCAAGGCCACGCACTACGGCCGAGAGCAAGCTCACCGCCTCGCCGCCGACGCCGCCCGCGCCGGACTCACCGTCGTCTCCGGCGGCGCCTACGGCATCGACGCCGCCGCACACCACGGCTGCCTCGACGCACAAGGCAGAACCCTCGCCGTCATCGGCTCCGGCCTCGCCAAGCCCTACCCCGCCGACCACACCGAACTCTTCGCCCGCATCATCGAACCCGACGAGACCGGCCAACCCCGCGGGGCCGTCCTCTCCGAACTCCCCCTCCTCACCCCGCCCCACGCCACCCACTTCCCCCGACGCAACCGCATCATCTCCGGCCTCACCCTCGGCACCCTCGTCGTCGAAGCCGCCCTCCGCTCCGGCGCCCTCATTACCGCCCGCCAGTGTGCCGAAGACCACGGCCGAGAGCTCATGGCCCTGCCCGGCCGCGTCGACTCCCGCCAATCCGCCGGCTGTCACAAGATCCTCCGCGAGGGCTGGGGCACCCTCGTCACCTCCATCGCCGACATCCTCGACACCCTCGGCGAGACCGGCCAGCTCCTCAAAGCCCAGACCATCGCCGAAAACCAGAGCGCCACCCAAAACGCTCCCGCCACCGCCGACGCCTCCCCCACTACCCCCGTCCACCAATCCATCCTCGACCACCTCACCGACCCTCGCTCCCTCGACGAGCTCATCGCGTTGACCGGCCTCGACGCCAGCACCCTCCGCGCGCAACTGACGCTCCTCGAAATCCAGGGCCGCATCCAACGCACCGGTGCCCTCTTCAAACGCAAAACGTAGGTTTAGCACGGTCGCTTGCGACCGGTCGCCTTACCATCCCCCTCCCATGCCCACCCCCGAACTCCCCCTCTACGACCTCGCCACCCCCGCAGGCCGCGACGCCTACGCCGCACGCCTCGCCCGCCTCAAGAACACCGCGTCATCCACCTCCGACGCCGCCACCACCGTCGCCGACATCCTCGCCGACGTCCGCAGCCGTGGCGACGAAGCCGTCGTCGAGCTGATGCAGACCTTCACCGACCCCGGCTTCACCGCCGACGACATCCGCGTCGATCCCGCCACCTTCGCCCCCGCCGCCGACGCCCTCGACGCCGACCTCCGCAACGCTATCACCGCCGCCATCGACAACGTCACCCGCTACCAGCAGCACATCAAACCCAGCGACCCCGATCCCATCGACCTCGCCGGCGCCACCCTCGGCCTCCGCTGGTCCAACGTCGACTCCGTCGGCCTCTGCGTCCCCGGCGGCTCGGCCGTCCTCTTCTCCACCCTCATCATGCTCGCCGTCCCCGCCCTCGTCGCCGGCGTCCCCGCAGACCAGATCCACGTCATCCACCCCCCACCCACCGCTGACCCCTCGAAGCCCACGGCGTCCCGCCGTGGGCCCGCCCCACCATTGCTCGCCACCTGCCACCTCCTCGGCCTCAAAAACCTCTACGCCATCGGCGGTGCCCAGGGCGTCGCCGCCCTCGCCTTCGGCACCCACACCGTCCCCCCCGTCGACCTCATCGCCGGCCCCGGCAACGTCTTCGTCCAGCTCGCCAAAGCCCAAGTCCAGGGCCACACCGGCACAGACAACGGGTTCTACGGGCCCTCCGAAATCGTCACTCTCGCCGACGATAGCGCTAACCCCGCCCGCGTCGCCGCCGACCTCCTCGCCCAGGCCGAGCACAACCCCGGCAAGTGCTTCCTCATCGCCTGGCAGCCCGACGTCATCGAAAACGTCCAGCACGAACTAAAGAACCAGTTCGAGAAACTCACCCGCCAGGACGCCATCGCCGCCGCCCTCCGCGACGAGTCCTGCGCCCTCCTCGCCGCCGACGAACAGCACGCCGCGGACCTCGCCAACGAGCTCGCCACCGAACACCTCTCCCTCGCCGTCGCAGACCCCGAGAGCTGGCTCCCAATGATCCGCCACGCCGGCGAAATCTTCCTCCACGACACCACCCCCGTCGCCGCCGGCGACTACTACGCCGGCCCCTCGCACTGCCTCCCAACCGGCACCACCGCCCGCTTCACCTCCGGCGTCTCCGTCTACACCTTCCTCAAACGGACCGGCACCGTCGCCTACAACCCCAAAACTGGCGGCATGCCCGAAGACGCCATCCAACGCATCGACGCCATGGCCTCCGCCGAGTCCCTCACCGCCCACGCCGCCTCCGCCTGCATCCGCCAAAGCTAGGGCTGGCAAATATTTATTTTTGATCGCTTAACGAAAATTTGTTCTCTTACAATTGATCTTAAAAGATTTATTGATTAGTTTTGCTATAGTTGCTTTAGCAGCCTATCAGATCGCGCTTGGACGATAATGATAAATCTACTGAATACCGGGAGCCGCAATGGATATCGTAATCAATATCGCACTAGCCTTTATCGCATTGATCTCACTCACAGTGGCGACAAAGGCACACAGGTCTTCAGAAAAATATAAGTCAATGGATTTAAGAATCAAGATTTGCGAACTTTCAACACAGATCAGCCGTCTTGTTGCAGACAACAAACAAAAGCTAGAGAACAAAATACGGCACATTAACGAACATAAACAACACTTAGATAATGTACATGACAAGCTTTCCTCGCATCCGGAATACACCGCTTCTGGACTCGAAGAAACCGTGACTAAAAGTAGAGTTTTAATGAACGAAATTTATACGCAATATCATGCAGAATTAGATGATGTTCACAAAAACGATGAGGCACTTCGTGCGGCAATGCAAGTCGATGAACCCAATGCAGACCTTTTCTTTCATGTTTATAGTTTTCAGATTTCTCAGCAAAAAATTCTTTCACGAGCGATTGATTTTGAGATCAGAGACACTGAACAACTCGATGGTATGAAGAGGAAGTTGGAGGCAATTACCTCATCTTTTACCTAGTTTACATCACTTCACTGCCACCCCTCCCCCCGTACCGCCGCATCGCCTCCACCACCGCCTTGTGCACCTCCAACGGCTTCGCCAGCATGACCCAGAACGCCTCACGCACCCCCGTCCCCGCGGTGGAGAATCCGATCGTTCCCAATCCAAACAACCGCTCCCGCACCGTGAACACCAAGTCCGTCTGCTGCAGCTTCGCCAGCGTGCACTGAAACACCTGCACCGTCAGCACGCCCTTGACCCGGATCACCCGGCGGTCCGTCAGCACATAGACCCGCGACAACCATTCCAGCATCTGCCAGAACAGCCGGGCCCCGCCCACGCCGAACCCCAGCAGGATGAGGTCACGCGAGTCCACCACCCTCGGCAGCCGACGCTCTCCCAATCCCAACCAGCCCAGGTCCACCACCGCATTGTTCAGCGTGACCAGCACCATGGTCACCACCCCGATCACCGCCAACGGCCGCAGCGCCGCCAGCACGATGTACCACGGGCTCGGCTTCACGACCAGCAACACCAACTCCCCACCATCGAGCAAGTCCGCGGGCAGCAGCGTCGCCGCCCGGGCCGCGACGGCTTCGTGGTCCACTTCACCCGCCCCCGTCCCCACACCCGCACCCGCCGCCTCGGCCGACACCTCGCGAAGCCCGGCCTCGCACTCCAGCTCCCGCGGAGGCCTCACGCCCCCACCCCCGCCCCACGGACTTCATCCGACCCGCCCACCCCCGTCACCTCTGGCTTGAGCGTCACGATCTCCGGCCAATTCCGGTAGTACCCGTCGTAATCGAGCCCGTAGCCCACCACGAACTCGTCCGGGATCGTGAAGGCGGTGTAGTCCGCCGGCGGCGGCTTCACGTCGTCCCGGAGCTTGTGCAGCAGCACACACGTCTCCACGCTCGCCGGCCCGCGGGCCCCCAAGACCTCCCGCACCAACGCCAGCGTCCCGCCCGTGTCCAGGATGTCGTCCACCACCAGCACATGCTGCCCCGCCAGCGACTTCGGCAGCTTCGTTAGCCCCTCCTCCACCGTCGAACCCCGGCTCCGCGTAGCTGTCCCCGGGTAGCTGGTCACCGACATCAGCGACAGCTGCATCCGCACCGGCAGACGGCGGACGAGGTCGGCCACAAAGATGAAGCTCCCGGTCAGGATGGGCACAATCATCAATGGCTCGGGCTCGCCGTCGGGGCCGACCGGCAGCGCCGCCGCCACTTCCGCCGCCAGCTCGTCCAACCGCGCCGCGATCGCGTCCCGCCCGATCAGCACACGGTCGATATCACGCTCCATGGCCGGAGTGTACCACCGCCCCCAGCCCACCCCGTGCCCACCCCGCGCCCACCCCGCGCCCACCCCGCCTGCGACGACCCTTGACCCCCCTTACCCACCCGACGACAATACCGACCGCGGAGATCCGCCCCCCCTGCCGAGCCCCCGTCACTCCCCCGCCATGCCCCACCCTCCCCGCATCACACGTCGGCGCGATCGCATCACCCCGCTCATCGCCGGGTTAGTCGCCTTCATCGCCCTGCCATTCATTGCCGCCTGCTCCTCCACCGAGGAGGCCCTCCCCGAGATCGCTCCGGGCCCGACCTTCCAGGGCCCCCGCTTCCTCCGTGGCACCGTCGCCTCCTACGCCACCCTCACCAACACCCGACCGCTGCTTGTCTCGGGCTACGGCCTCATGGTCGGGCTACACGACACCGGCTCTTCCGAAGTCCCCGCCTTCCTCCGTGACTGGCTCCTCCGCGAGATGGCCCGCCAGGGCGTCGGCCAGACCCTCTCTCGGGACGTCTTGCCCGGCTCCCCGCAGCAGATCCTCGCCCGCTCCGACACCGCGGTTGTCGAGGTCGTCGGGCTCATCCCCGCCGGCGCCGTCCGCGGCACCCGATTCGACCTCCTCGTGTTCCCCGCCGACTCCCAGACCACCTCCCTCAACGCCGGCAAGCTCTGGACCGCCCAGCTCGCCGTCAATGGCAGCAGGAACCCCACCCGCTTCCTCGAGCCCCTCGCCCGCGCCTCCGGCCCCGTCTACCTCGACCCCATCCCCCCCGAGCTCGGCCCCAACCAGACCCACGACGAACGCGCCGCCGTCATCGTTAACGGCGGCGTCGCCACCGCCCCCCGCACCGTCGAGATCCGGCTCAACCAGCCCTCCTGGCGCATCGCCCGGGTCATCTCCGACCGCATCAACGAACGCTTCCCCCGTGACCCCCTCGAGAAGCTCGACACCGCCGTCCCCCGATCCGCCGTACTCGTCCAGCTCAACATCCCCGAGCGCTTCCAGTCCGACCCCGAGCGGTTCCTCAACCTCGTCCAATACCTCTACACGCAGCGCTCGCCCAACTTCATCACCCAGCAAGCCCGCGCCCTGCTCGAACTCCTCGGCGACCCGCAACACCGCGACGCCTTCCTCGCCGAAACCACCTTCGCCCTCCAAGCCCTCGGGCCCAACGCCATCCCCATCCTCAAGGACTACTACAGCATCACCACCCCCGTGCCCGTCCGGCTTGCCGCCCTCCGCTCCGGAGCCCTGCTCGGCGACGAAGACGCGATCCCCGTCCTCACGCAGTTCGCCCAGGACGCAGACCCCGACACCCGCGCGGCCGCCGCCCGGCCCCTCGCCGACCTGCCTAGCACCTTCGAACGCAACCAAGCCATGAGACGGCTACTCGGCGATGACGACCAAGCCGTCCGCATCGCCGCCTACGAAGCACTGGCCCTCAATAACGACCCGATGATCGAACGCTTCGCGGTCCGAAACCCGCAGACGAACCAGATCAAGTACCTGATTGATCTCGTGCCCACGCCCGAACCGCTCATCCACGTCACCCCGCAGCGCGTGCCCCGCATCGCCTTCTTCAATCGCAACATCCCGCTCACCGAAAACCGCCTCGGCCAGGCTTTCGAAAACCGGCTCATGGTCCGCGCCGGACTCATGGCCGTCGCCCATCAGAACGACGCCGACCCCAACGCCAACGGCGAGCCCATTAACGATGCCGAGCCCGCCGACGAACCTCAAAAGCTCCCCATCGCCGACCTCTTCTACCAGCCCCCCCTCCGCGGCGACGCCCGCAGGCTCCAGATCGGGCCCACCGCCGTCGATCTGGCCTACGCCCTCGGCCATGCGCCCACCCGCGAAGACGCCCAACAGGGCCTGGGCCTCTCGTTCTCCGAAGTCGCCGCCGCCCTCAAAACCCTGCAGGCCCAGGGTGTCATCGACGCACCCATCCACGTCCAGACCAGCCCTCTCGCTCAGACGATCTACCAAGCCCGGGCCAACGAGCAAGACGTCCAGCGCGCCGCCGATGACATCGACCTCTCCGACATCCCCACCATCGGGCCACCGGATTCAGAGTCCGCCGGCACGGAGCCCGAAGTCGACACCGAAACAGATACCGAGCCGACCACCGAAGAACGCTTCCAACCGCTCGAAAACCCCACCGCACTCCCCCGCTGACCCGGCTTCACCCCTCCGGCAACGAAACCGGCCGACACCCGAACCCAAACTTCACGCCCACCGCCCAACCCTGCCGATCTCCGATAATGTCTGCCCCCAGGCAGCCCCAGGCCACGCGGAGCGTCGCCTTTCCTTCACGGACCCGACACGGAGGTCACCCCCAGCATGAGACTGGCAAAGCTCACCCTCGCCGGCTTCAAATCCTTCGCCGACAAAACCGAAATCGCCTTCGACCAGCCCGTCGTCGGCATCGTCGGCCCCAACGGCTGCGGCAAGTCCAACGTCGTCGATGCCATCAAGTGGGTCCTCGGCGACCAGTCCCCCAAGTCCCTCCGCGGCGGGGCCATGCTCGACGTCATCTTCAACGGCTCCGCCGCCCGCAAGCCCGCCGGCATGGCCTCCGTCACCCTCTCCTTCGATAACCCCATCATCCCATTAGCCCCCGGCTCTGCCGGGGGGCACTCGGATACCCCCGATGCCCCCGCCCTCACCGAGCCCACCCCCAAACGCGCCCTGCCCGTCAACACCGATCAGGTCCACGTCACCCGCCAGCTCTTCCGCGACGGCACCTCCGAGTACCTCATCAACCATCAACGCGCCCGGCTCCGTGACATCAAAGACCTCTTCATGGACACCGGCATCGGCACCGACGCCTACTCCGTGATCGAGCAGGGCAAGGTCGCCCGCATGCTCGAGTCCAACCCCGCCGAGCGCCGCCAG
>JBCDIM010000016.1:0-69718 GCA_038749105.1 Planctomycetota bacterium | reverse complement strand
TGATCACGCAGTTCTCGAGGTCACGGGCGAGTTCGCGGAGGCGTTCGGACTTCTGGTAGTCCATCTCGTCTTCGATGGCGGCCTGTTTGGAGGCGAGCTGGGAGCCGGAGACCTCGACGGTGGCGGCGAAGATCTGGGTGGTGTTGGATCGTCGGGAGCGGTTGGTGAAGCGGGCGGCGGGGGCGTCGTCGCCTTCGAGCGCGGCGTTGCCAAGGATGCGGAGGGTGTTGTTGTCGGCGATGGAGGCGGCGGTGGTGGAGCCGTAGCCGCGGACGACGGTGAGGTCGTTGGAGCTGACGGCGGTGACGAAGAGGACTTCGGTGGAGCCGTCGGGTTGGACCTGGTCACCGACGCGGAAGCGGTCGCCGTTGTCGACAGTGACAGTGGTGGCCGAGCCGGTGACGGAGCCGTCGGTGGCGTCCTTGTTGGGGAGCAGCTCGTCTTCGAGCCACTGGTGGACGGTGGAGGTGGCGGCGCGTTGCGGGTCGCCGAGGTGGTCGAGGAGCGGGGTCTCGTAGGGGGAGATCAGGCCGAGGACGTCGGAGACGTCTTCGATGTGCTCGGGGAGGTCGGGGCCTGCGGAGTAGGTGGCTTTTCCGGTGAAGGGCATGGTTGTCTTTCCTGGGGGTTGGGGGTGAACGGGCTGGGGGTGAGCGAGGGATGGGCGAGGCGCTAGGAGTTAGGGCCTAGGCGCTGGGTTTCAAGGCGTGAGGTGTCGAGCGGCGGAAGGGGTTAAGGGGAGGCGCGGTTGCGGCGGAGGCGGAGGTAGGTCAGGAGATCGCGACGATTGCCGGTGGAGGCGGCGTGGGCGGCGGCCTCGTCGGCGGGGTCGGGCTCATGGAGCGGGTTGGCTTCGGGGGCGAAGGGGAACGCTTGGGGTGTGCCTTGAGTCCGGAAGAGCCAGGGCTTGTCGCGGCGGAGCTCGGTGACGGCGGTCTCGATGTCGGGTTCGTCCATGTGCTGGATGGCGGCCTCGGTGAGGAGGCGGGCGGTCCCGAGATCGAGCGGGTCGGCCTCGGTGAGGCGGGCGTCGATCTGCTGCCGACGTTCGAGCTGAGCGATCTGGGCTTCGCGCTGTCGGAGCTGTTCGTGGAGCGCTTCGAGCTGCTGCATGGGGTCGGTGGTTGGGGTCTCGGTTTCGGGTGGGTTCATGGTGATGGGTCAGAGTTCGGGGGAGGGGGTGTCGAGGTAGCCGAGCTCGCGGAGGACCTGGTCTTGCGGGACGCCGAGTTCGCGTTTGATCTGGGCGTTGCGGAGGCGGGTGGACTCGGGTTCGGGGGTGGGGTTGGGCCAGATGAGCTGGACGCGGCGGTCGGCGGGCTTGGTCTGCAGCTGGCCGAAGTTGTGAGCGGCGTGGAGGATGAGCTCGCAGGCGCGGGCGATGCCCTGCCCGTACAGAAGGCGTTTGCGTTCGGTCTTTGCGGTGAGACCCAGTAGGACGATGCGGATAGCGTTCTCGGAGGAGAGATTGCCGACCTTCCCGCGGACGAGGCCGGCGGCGACGGGGGTGACTCCGGAGGTCTTGTCGAGGGCGTCACGGATATCCTGGATATGGGCGGTTTCGGAGGGGGAGTCGGCGTCGCCGCCGAACTCGAGGATTTCGGCGTCGGGGTTGTCGGTCTGCCACATCTGACCGGGGGCGACGGGCCGGTCGTTGAAGGAGTCGATGCCCTTGCCGAGGTACATCTTGAAAGACTGGAACGTGACGCGGTTGGCGCGATCGGAGAGCCGAGTGTTGAGCTCGTCTTGGAGTGGGATCAGGGGCTCGACGTCAGAGAGGCCTGACCAGTGCAAGGGTTGAGGCAGGTTCTGGATGTGGACGATGGGGATACGGCCCAGCGGGTTGGGGCTGGCATCCAAGAGTCGGCGTTGAGTCGTGCGGGCAGGCAGTCGATACCGGGCGATGAGATCCGGCGTGAAGAGCGTGGTGTGTTCGTCGTGGAGGGCTGTGGCTTGGAGCGCGAAGTTACGGAAGAGGTTCCGCCAGCGAGACGCAGGGGCTTGGTCATCTACGGGGGTTGGGGTGAGGTGATGGAGGAGGTAGGCGTTTAGCTGGCGAAGGTTTTGGGGGTGAGGGTCGGGGATACCGCGGGTGGCGGGGATGGCCGCGAGGTCAAGGCGTGTAGTGTCGGCATCGAGGAGGATGTCGACATGGCCGTAGATCGAGCCGAGCAGTACGAGTTCTTGGAAGAACTGGGGGCCGCCGGCCTGCGCGAAGACGTCGCCAAGCAGGGCGTCGATGTCTTTAGCGAGCTTGGGGTCGTCGGCCTGGGATCGGATACGGACCGGTCGGCCGACCATGAAGTCGACCAGCGCGTGGAGCCGCCAGGCGATATCGTTCTCGATGACGGTTTCATGGCTGGACACCTGATCGCCGGCTGTATGTGTGTGCGTGCCACTGAGCCGAGAGGGGAGGCCTTGAGACTGAGCGAACCCGCCCTTTTCGGCCGGGTTGCGGTAGTACTGCCAGAGTGTGTTGAGGCGGGGTTGCGCGAGTGCTTGGTGGTCAGCAATCAGGCGGTTCAGCCTGGTCAAACTGTGGCGCGGGGCTTGTTGGGCTCTGGAGTGTGGGGAGGCCGGCTCGGACGGCATTGAGATGGACTGTGTTTGAGCAGTAGGCACTTGGGGTTCCGCGATGGTGGGCTTCACACCTGGTCACGGAAGACCTTTCGTGCGCGCGAAGGGCAGCCTTGGGCGCTGAGATCTGGCATAACCCCAGATATGGGGGGGATTCAAAAACCATTGAAATCACCACGCCACTTGTTTGTATTAAGTTTGGTTTCGTTTCGCATGGCTATGAATCAAGCATGATTATCTTGAATGTGGTTAAAGATGATGATTTAATATGCAAGCATGGATCGGGCTGAACAAGAATTGAACATTTTGGAGCAGGTCAGCCAGATTCTTGGCGATGGCCTTGAATTGCAGACGCTCTTTGGCCGCGTGATGTCGGTCTTGAGAGAGGAGCTGGGGGTTCAGCGGGCGGCCTTGGTGCTCTGGGACCGGGCGTCGGAGCAGCTGCGGACGGTGGCATCGGTGGGGTTGACCCCTGCTGAGCAGGAGCGGGGGCGGTATGCGCTGGGTGAGGGCGTGACGGGCGGGGTGATGCAGAGCGGTGAGCCTGCGGTGATCGCGGATGTCTCGAAACACCCGGAGTTTCTGAACCGGACCAAGGCCCGCAAGATCGCCTCATCGGGGAGTGGCACGGCGGCTTCTGCAGCCGTTCCGGCGTTGGCCACGACGGGCCCGATCAGCTTCATCTGCGTGCCGGTGGTGGATGCCGAGGAAGTCGTGGGCACCATCAGCATCGATAAGCCCCTGAAGAGCCAGGAGCAGTTGGAGGGGGATGCCCGTTTACTGCGCATCATTGCGGGGTCGATCAGTCAAACCATACGCATGCATCAGCTGGTCCAGATGGAAAAGGACCAGTGGCTGGAGGAAAAGCAGCGGCTGACAGATAACCTCCGAAGCAAGTACCAGTTCGAGAACGTGATCGGGTCCAGCCCGGCGATGCTGGATGTACTGGGGATGATTGCCCAGGTCGCCTCTAGCCGAGCGACCGTGCTTTTGCTGGGGGAGACGGGATGCGGGAAGGAGTTGATCGCGAAGGCGGTCCACTACAACTCCCCGCGGCGGGACAAGCCCTTGATCCGGGTGAACTGCGGGGCGCTTTCGCCACAGCTGCTGGAGAGCGAGCTGTTCGGCCATGTGAAGGGGGCGTTTACCGGTGCCGTCCGCGACAAAGTCGGTCGCTTCGAGGCGGCGGACGGTGGGACGATCTTTCTCGATGAGGTGGGCACACTCGACGCGCAGTTGCAGGTGAAGCTGCTGCGTGTACTGCAGGAGCGGGAGTTTGAGCGGGTGGGCGATCACCAGAGCGTGAAGGTGGACGTGCGAGTGATCGCCGCAACGAATTTGGAGTTGGAAGAGGAGGTCCGCAAAGGGAACTTCCGGGAAGACCTGTACTACCGGCTGAACGTGGTGACGGTTCATCTGCCGCCGCTGCGGACGCGGCGTGAAGACATCCCGCTGCTGATCGATCATTTCCTGGACCGGTACAACCGGGAGAACAACCGGCAGCTTTCGAAGCTCAGCCGAGTCGTCTTGAACACCCTGCTGCGGTACCCCTGGCCGGGCAACGTGCGGGAGCTGGAGAACTGTATCGAGCGGGCGGTGGTGCTCAGCCAGGGCGACGAGTTCACGGATGAGCTGCTGCCGCTACAGATCCGGCTGTTCGCGCAGCAGACGCGTGGTGATGCGGGGGACGAGGATATCGATGCGATCTGCGCGAAGCTCGCGGAGCACGCGATCCGGCAGTTCGCGGTCTATGACGGCCGGGTGTATGAACTACTGATCAACGAGGTCGAGCGGCACCTGCTCCGAGAGGCGTTGGGGCACAACGGCGGGGTCAAGATCCGCACGGCAGACTTCCTGGGCATCAACCGCAACACGCTCAACAAGAAGGTCAAAGACCTGGGTGTGGAAGAGGACTGACCGGTTCTATTGGCGTTCGATCGCGCTCTGCGGGGCATTCTCCGCGGCTTCTTGCTGTTGGGCTCGGACCTGCTCGCGGAACTCGGCGAGACCGGCGGGCGGCGGGAACAGATTGTCGAACGACATGCCCTGGGCCTCGGACTGAGCCCGTAGTGGCGTAGCCATGGCGTCGTAGGTGATCAGGCGGATGTCTGCGGGGGAGTTGAGGTAGACGCGGTGGCGGGTGAGCAGCGGCAAGACCGGGTTGGTCATGAACTGGAAGTAGTAGTCGGTGGTCATGCGGCGGAGCGGGGGGAGCTGCCGGCGGGAGACTTCGGCGTTGGGGTTATCGCCGCCTTCTCGGTCTTCTTGGGCTTTCTTGTGGAAGGCCTCGGCCATGCTGTAGAAGCGCGTGAACACGTCGCGGCGGTTACGCCCCCAGCCCTCGAAGAACCCGCGGTGGATGAGGGAGGTGATCACGGTGGTGGGCACCTGGGCCATCGTCTGGTCTTCCACCAGCAGGGCGAGGACGAAGTCGTCGAGGGGCAGCTCGTAGCGTTCCTGGTAGGTGACTTGGAAGCCTTCACCGCGGTTCCAGTAGAGCTCGCGGACCCGGTTGTAGAGCTGGGCAGCCGTGGGCAGGTCGGGGTCGAACTGGTTGCCGTAGAAGTAGGCGGCGCGGATGGCGTCGTGGAGGAAGTTCTCGTGGCCGGCCTCGTAGGTGGTGTCGTCGGCGACGCCCCAGTCAACATCGGCGGCGCGGTCGCGGGCGTTCTGCATCGCGGTTTCGTAGGCGGGGATGAAGGCGATGTTGGGCTGAGACGTGACCGAGCCGCGGCGTTGCGGCCCGGAGAGCGGGTCGAAGCTGAGCGTGCCGAAGCGGAAGAGCCCTTGGAGTGAGTGGATGATGCCGCGGTCGGTGTTGATCTGGTCGATGCGGGTGCGGTCGCGCTTGTCGAAGGCCTTGTCGACGCCCTTGGCGTACCAGTAGAGGGATTGGCCGAACGGCGAGCGCCAGTCGATGGGCCCGAACTCCTGCATGAGCTGGTGCATGAACCGCGGGTCCATCCGGTCCTGTTCGACCAGCGTCCGGGCTCGGAGGAACGGCAGGACCTCGGTTCGCAGGGGATCCGCGAAGGCGGCGGTCCAGGACTCACGGATTCCGACGAGTGTCGGCGAGGTGATCTGATCGGGCGGCGTCTGGATCAGCTGCTGGAACTGCTGCCCGGTCAGCCCCTGCTGTTGGGCTCGCCGTTGGACAGCGATGATACGTTGTCGGCGGTCTTGCTCACGCTGCTTGAGGTAGGGGATCAGTGCGCGGGCATCGTCTGAGAGCTGGTCTTCGTCGAGTGCTTCGATGACGGGCCAGGCGTAGGCGTCACGGAGCATGAGTGCCGTGCCAAGGGCCAAGAGCGTGCGGGGTTCGGGCCCGAAGCCGAGTTCATTGAGCTCGGCGAGGACCCCCGATGCCTGAGGGAAGTCGTTGCGGAATCGGCTGAGCGTTTCGGAGGACGGGGTGCCCACGAGCAGGCCGGTGGTGCCGGAGATGAAGTAGCTGTCGGTGAAATCGGCGAGGCGTTGGAACTGGGCGATGTAATCACGGGCTCGCATGCGATCGATATCGCCGCCGAGCTTGATGTGCCACTCCCGGGCGATCTCGGCTTTGTAGAAGTGGTGCATATCGTCGGTGCTGCCGCCGACTTTGTGGAAGAGGATCCAGCCGAGCTCCCGGTAGAGCCGGATGGCGTTTGGGTTTTGCGGGATCCCCTCTTCCCGCAGCAGCGAGATGCCCTTGTTGACCCAGTCCCAGCGTTCTTTTGGGGTCTGCGCCTTGACCGAGATGTTGTAGGCCATGTTCCAGGCGGTGAACGCCCAGACCTGGGGGAATCGGGGCTGGAGCTTGGTGATCAGCTGCGAGAGGGTGTTCGCCTCGAAGTACTTGCCGTCTCGCTTCTGCATCTCGAGCTGATACCACAGAGCGTTGACGGCGATCCCGCGGAAGCTGCCGAGCTGGGCGAGCAGGGCGTATTCGGGGGGGATGTTCTCGCCGACGTCGGTGTCGGCAGCGAGCTGGAGCGTCCGTCGTTCAACGCTGATGTTCTCGATCAGGGCGCTTGAGAAGACGAGACAGCCGGCGACAAGGGCTAGCGCGACGAGCTGGATGATGCGGTCTCGGGACATGGCTAAGAGATGCTACGCACGGGAGTGTGTCGGGTTTGCGGGACGTTACACGGTGACGCGGGCGGCCTCGCGGCGGCGGAAGAACAGGTAGGCGAGCCCGCCGAAGGCGGCGGACCAGACGCCAACGAGCCAAAACGCCGCCCCGCTGATCATGCTCAGCGGCACCTGCCGGCCTGCTGCGAAAAGCGGCCCGGGGTGGTAGTCGGCGAACGAGGGGATCAGCAGCATCGCGCCCTTGGCGACCAGCCCGATGAACATCTTGACGACGTAGCCGTACTCGCCCTCGTCGAGCTTTGTGGTCAGGCGTTCCCAGAATAAGGCGATCTGGTCACGGTACGGCAGGTCGCCATCGGGGAAGTAGGTGTAGTAACCGATGGAGTCGGCCACGAAGCCCGAGCCCGCGGCGACGCCGTAGATCAGCAGTGCCAGCAGCGTTGCAACGGGGAAGCTGAGGATGGAGCCGGCGCCCAGTCCGAGCACGCCAAGGAAGACCAGGCGCACCCAGATCACGCTAAGCGTGCGGATCAGGTTCCCCACAAACGTGCCGGCGTTCTCCAGAAGGATCAGGCCCTCTCCAGGCTCGAATGCGATTGAAGGCTGCTCGAGGCCCTCGCTGTTCTCGATGGTCAGGTCGAGGTTGCCCGCGTCGTCGATGCGGTAGACCGGGATGTTGACCACGTGTGCATCACCTTCGGACATCGGCGGCGCTGGGATAGGCCAGGGGCCGACCGAGAACCGAAGCCGGATCAGGCCGTCCTCGACACGGCCTGCGGCTTCGGGCACGACGCGGACCTGGAGCGGTGCCTGATAGCTCGTTGCGAGCAGGCGGGTGATGGTTCGGGTGGGGATCTGCCCGTCTCGGGTCACCAGCCGTTTGAACAGCGGTTTTCGGTCGGCCTCGGCATTGAAGCGGCGCTCAACCTCATCGAGCGGCAGGCCCGGGTAGACGACGACCCCGAATTCGGCCATGGCTCGGTTCAGGCCCTGCAAGTAGTCCTGCCCTTCGGCATCCTCGAAGCCTGCGTCGGCGAGGATCTGTTCGATCTGATCACGCGCGGCCTGGTTGCGCTGGGCCGCCTCTTCGAGCCCGGAGAAGCGGAACGTCTTCCTCTGGCCTGGCGCGATCGCGGACCAGTTGGCGAGCACGCGGCTCTGGATCTCACGGATGTCGTTGGGTGAGACGTTCGTCAGCGGCTCGCCGGGGTTGCCATAACGCTGCGGATTCTCGTTGCGGAGCGCTTCGACACGGCGGTTGAGCAGTGTCACAAGCAGCTCGTCATCGACCGGCTGGGGGGAGACGGTCTGCCGGGCGGCCAGGGTCTGATCATTCACGGCGAGCTCGTCTAGGGCGTCTAGGGCGTCGAGGGTCCGCATGTACTGTGCGAAGCCGTAGATGCCGCCGCCGGCCACGGTGAGCAGCACCGTGTTGAGCAGGATGAGCCCGAGCAGCTTGCCGACCAGGTAGTGCCAGCGGGCGACGGGCTTAGTCAGCGTAAAGAAGACCTGCTTCTGGTCGAACTCGCTGGAGATGCTGCGGGCACCGAGGAGGATGGTCATCAGGCTGAGCGAGAGCCCGATGAGCAGGGTCGACCAGCTGAGGAAGGTCTGGACGGAGTACGCGAGTCGGGACTCGTTGCCGTGGCTAAGGGTCAGCAGAGGAAGCCCGACGAAGACGGTGCCGAGGAAGATGTGCACGAGCTTCATGCGGACGGCTTCGTCGATCAGCGTGCCGGCGATGCCGATGACGGGGTGCCCCAAACGCAGCGCAAAGCGGAGCAGCTTGAGGCCAGCGACGGTGGCGATGAGCATGAGGGTGGTGGCGATGACGCCGACCTCGGCTCCGGCCCAACCGAGCGTATTGAAGAACCAAACGAGGACGCCCGCGGCCTTGAGTGTGATCAGCAGCCGGCCGACGGTGGCGACCCAAGGGATGTCCCACCAGCGGATGACGCCGAAGATCAGCCAAGCCCAGGCAAACATGGCGAGGACATTGCTGACCGTTCCGGCGGCCTGCGGGTGGCCTTGACCGGTGAGCAGGAAATAGAGACCGACAGCGGCCGCGAGAAGACCGCCATAGACGACACTCCAGGTCTTGGGACCGATGGCGTTCATGCAACCCCCCTGCCGCACGGAGTTGTGCGGTGTCCTGGCGGGGGGTGGCCGGGATGTCGGCTCGTGCAGACCAAATGAGTTACTCGTTGGGCTTGCGTCCCATCAGGTCGTCGAGCACGCCCTGGTCGGCCTCGGCGGGCGGCGGGAGAACCGCGGGATCGACTTGGGGTGCCGGGGCAGGCTTGGCGGGCGTGGGCGGGTCTGCCGTACCGGTGAGTTGGGCCAGCAGCGTCTCGTCGCCGGCAGCTTGCGGCTTCGCGGCGGGGGCCGGCTCTGTCCCAGGCGGGTCCGACTGCGATTCGTCGCTGTTTTCTGGGACCGCTTCGATCGGTTCATCAATGCGTTGCAGATTGGCGAGCACCGCCTCGGCGTCGGCCTCGGGTTGGGCCGGTGATTCAGCCTCCCCTGCGGACAGGAAGTCGGCGATCCGGCCACCACTCTTCGCGCCGGTGGTGCGTACGCCTTCCGCCTGAGCTTGAGCGACGATGTCTAGGAAGAGTTGCTCCAGCCTCATCCGGGGGTGGCTGATGCTGAGATCGGTAATGCCCGCAGACTCCAGGGCGGCAACCAATTTCTCTTCGCTGATATCTGCCAAAGGCCCGGTAGTGATCGTCGTCTGCTGAGACTGGGTGAGCAGGTCAGTCACCGGGCCGCGTTGACGGACCTTGCCGCCGAACATGATGGCGACACGATCCGTGACATCTTCAACATCAGCGAGCAGGTGCGAGCAGAGCAGGACCGTCTTGCCCCGCTCCTTGAGCTGGAGGATGACGCGTTTGACATCGGCGGTGGCGATCGGGTCCATACCGGAGGTCGGCTCGTCGAGGATCAGCAGCTCGGGGTCGTTGATCAGGGCCTGGGCGAGCCCGATCTTGCGGGTCATGCCCTTGGAGAACTCGCCGACGGGTCGGCGGGCGGCGTGCTCGAGCCCGACCATTTCGAGGAGCGTGTCGATGCGCTGCTTGCGGAGCTGCGTGGGCAGGTGGAAGAGCTTGCCGTAGTACTCCAGCGTCTCGCGGGCGGTGAGGAATTTGTAGAGGTAGGACTCTTCGGGGAGGTAGCCGATGCGTTTTTTAGTGCCGACATCGGTGGGCAGCTTGCTGAAGACGGCGATCTTGCCGGCGGTGGGCTGGAGGAGCCCGAGGAGCATCTTGATCGTGGTGGATTTGCCCGAGCCGTTGGGCCCGAGCAGGCCGAAGACCTCGCCACGACGGACATCCAGGTCGATGGCGTCCACGGCGGTCACACGGGGTCGGAGCCAGAAGTCTTTGAAGACCTTGGTGAGCCCGACGCACTTGATGATCAGTGGGGCGTTGGCGGCCGGGCTGTCCGGCGGGCTCGGGTTGATCGGTGCGGAGGTCACGGGGTCGTTCAGCAGTGGGTTGAGGGCTTGGACACGATCAGCGGTCGGCCACGCCGAGGTTCTCCGCCTGTTTGCGTTCGCGTTCCTTCTGGATGCGTGGGTCGCGGTTGATCTCGAGGTAGAGCTCGCTTTCACGGGGGACGAAGAACGTTTCGTTGAAGTTTTCTGGGTTGAAGAAGTTGCGGCGGGCGGCTTGAAGAAAGCGCTGCTCGAAAAGCTTGGGGTTCTCTTGGTAGGCGGTGTTGAGCTGGCGGAACCGTTCGGCCTCACGGGTGACCCCCTCGGCGAGGTTGGTGCGGACCGACCGGGCCTGTTCGATGATCAGTGCGGCCTCGCCGCCGATGACAAAGCTGCCGCGGTCGGTTTCGAGCGAGAGTTCGCGGAACGCCTGGTTGAGCCGGGTCTCGAGGTCGGCGCGGCGGGGGTCGGTGCGGGGGGTGGCCTCGTAGGCGTTGATCAGCTGGGTGAGCGGGCCGTCACGCCGGTCGGAGCGGGGCGCGGCGGCGGGGCCCCCGGCGTTGGAGAGGGTGCGGGCACGGTCGCGTTCGGCTTCTTCGATCGCTTTAGCGCGTTCGGCCTCGGCGTTGTTGACCTGGTTGTAGGCGTTCCGGGCGGCGATCGGCATCGCGGGGCGGATGACTTCGATGCGGTCGATGGTGATGCCGGTGCGGAGGTCGGTAAGCGTGCGGTTGGCGTAATCGGTGGCCCCACTGAGGCGGGCACGGCCGGCGATGAAGTCGTCGGCTTCGACGGTCGCGGCGGCGTGGACCAGGCCACGCTCGGCGGCGGTGCGGGTGACCGACTCGGCTTGAGCGAGGTCGCCCAGGTTGCGGACATACGCCTCGACGTCGGTAACCCGGAAGGTCACCCGGAAGGTGCCGTGGACGATGTTGGCGTCGCCCGTGATGAGATACCCGTCGGTGAGTGGGTTGAGCGGCCCGGTGCGGCCTTCCTGCGCGAGCTCTTCGTCGGTCTTGGTCATCTCCTCGGCCCCGCGTTCGAAGAAGAAGGCCTGGTTGAGGCTGATGGATTGGGGGGCGGTGGTGACGACGACGCGGGACTCGAAGGGCAGGGGCAGGCCGAGGTGCGTGCCGGGGCCGAAGACGCGTTGCCCGGGCTCGCCGACGATCTTGCCGAAGCGGAGTTTGACGGCGGCCTGCTGCTGATCAACGGTGAAGGTGCCGGACGCGAGGTAGACCGCGATCAGGATGATCATGACGATCTTGAGCAGCATGAACGCCACCCGAAGTGCGTCGGAGAGCGACTGGGCGGCGGGGTCGGGCGCGGCCGGGGGGGCGCTGTCCACGTTGATCGGCGCGTTGGGGCTGTCGGGTTGTGTCGGGTCGTCGGGGCTGACCATGGGTGAGTGGACGGGGCTTAGTTGGGGTTGGCGGTGACGGCGCTGGCGGGTTCGGAGCCGCCGCTGGGCTTGCGGAGGAGTTCGTCGATGAGCAGGTCAAGGGCGCTGAGCTCGCTGCCGCTGAGGATGAAGGTGGTCTGCCCGGTGGCGAGGGCCTGTTCGAGCATCTCCACACGGAGCAGGAACTCACCGAGCTGGGGGTTCTCGGCGAACGTCGCGATCTGTTCAGCGACCACGGCCTCGCCCTCGGCCTTGATCTCCGAGGCCTGGCTGTCGGCGAAGGCCTTGATGCGTTCGGCGATCTGCTCGGCCTTGGAGCGGATGTCGTTAGCCTGGGTCTGGCCTTCTTCGCGGGTGTTGGCGGCGAGGGCTTCGCGGGAGGCGACCATGCGTTCGAAGACCTTTTCGGAGATGGCTTCGGGGAACTGGAGGCTGCGGATGCCGAAGCTCTCGATGAGGATGCCCATGTCGCTGGCGGGGTTGGGGCTGGCCTTGGTGAGGCTGGCCCGCATGACCTCTAGGCACTTGGCCTCGATCTCGTCGAGCTTGATCTTGGACGCGTCGTTGTTGACCAGGTCGCTGAACTGGTAGTTGGCGAGGACGGCACGGGGGCCCTCGGACATGGTGGCGAGGATGCGCTGCTCGGCCTCGCCGAGGGTACGGGTGGTCTGGGTAAAGGTCAGCGGGTCGTCGACCTTGTAGGTAACGAACATACGCACGATTACGGAATAGCCGTCGGTAGTCTGGATCTCGGTGGCGGGCTTGTCGAGTAGCTGGAGGGTGGTGGGGTAGGTGAAGACGGTGTTGTAGACGGGTATGCGGAGCTGGATGCCGGGCTCGGTGATGACGGAGTTCTCGTCGACGGAGCCGAAGTACGTGCGGACCGCGACCTCGTTGTACTGGACGGTGAAGGTGAGCATGTAGAACGCCAGGGCGCCGACGATGGCGAGGGCGATGATGATGACGGGCAGGCGTTTCATGGTGATGGGCGGGTAGGGGTGAGGGGTGGTTTAGTTGGTCAGACCTTCGAGCGCGGTGGACTCGTCGGGGAGGGTCAGGCGGATGAGGGGCGACTGATCGGTATTGCCGGGCAGCAAGTATTTCCGGCCGGGGCTGAGGCTGTTGCCAAGGGTGCGGTACTTGAGGCGTTGGAGGTAGTAGGCGGGGGCGGCGTTGTAGGCGGCGACCTGGTTGGGGAACTTGGCGGAGCGGGCTTCGGCGTCGAGGGTGAGCCGGGTGCGGGCGGCGCGGGCCTCGGCGATGAGGCGGGAGGCTTCGCCGCCGGCGGAGGCGACAAGGGCTTCGACGCGTTGACGCTGGTCGGCCTTGGCTTGGGGGTCGGCGCTGGGGTCGGAGCTGAGCCGGTTGAGCTCGAGGATGGCGTCGTTGATCGCCAGGGCCTGAGCCCGGGAGCCGGCGACTTCGGCGAGGGTCTTGGACTCGTCGGCACGGGCGCGTTCGACCTCGGTGTTGCGCTCCTGGAGCGCGGCGGCCTGTTCCTGGAACTTGGTAGCGACTTCGCCCTCGGCGGGGGGTTGGGCGGTGACGAAGCCGACGGAAAGGACTTGGATGCCCAGGTCGTAGGGGCCGTTGGGCCCGAGTGCTTCGTTAAGAGCGGCTTGCAGGGCTTGGCCGGCGGCGTCGCGGTCGACGGCGAGGAGCTGATCGATGCTCCGGGAGGCGGCGAAGGCGGAGAGCTGTTGGGCGGCGACAGACTCGACAATGTCGAGGGGCCGACCTGCGGCGTTGATATAGCGGGAGAGCCCGAGGTTGTAGTCGGGGTTGATCTGCCAGCGGACGGCGATGCCGAGGACGGCGTATTCGCCGAGGATGGCTTGGTCGTCGTCGTCGGCAACACCTCGAGGGTCGGCGGGCTGGGTGTCTGCGGGGATGAAGTCGAAGTCGGACGCGTCGTCTTCGGTGGCCTTGATGCGGGAGGGCGCGATGACGGTGAAGGTCTGGGTGTCGGTGTTGAGTTCGGAGGCCCAGAGGATGGGCTCGGTGGTGTTGAGGGAGTCGGAGGGGATGCCGACGATGGTCTGCTGGACGGTGTAGACGGGGTAGGCTTTCGCGCGGCCGATGGGCCAGGGGGCCTTGAAGTTGAGGCCGGGGTAGGCGGGCCGGGGCGACTTGCCGAAGTGGGTGATGACGGCCTGCTGGTCGGGCTGGACGAAGACGAGGCAGGAGAGCCCGAGGAGGATGGCGGCGGCGAAGGCGATGAGCGGGAGCAGGGCCCGGCCCAGGAGCTGGTAGAGCCAGGAGGAGGAGAAGTCGATGCCGAACTGGTAGCGGAGGGTTTCGGCGACGATTTTGGAGAGGGACTCGGGCCGGGTTAGGAATCCCAGGATGCGGGAGTCGAAGGCGGCGCGGGGGATTTCGCCGGGCTTGCGGGGGCGGTAGAGCCCGAAGACGAAGGAGAGGAGGATCTCGACGCCGAGCAGGGCCATGAAGCCGGGGATGACCAGGGCGAGGATGCCGAAGACGCCGGGGATGCCCGCGAACTCGAGGATGGTGGCGAGGAGCAGGGCCAGGGCGATAGCGAGGCAGCCCATGAGGTAGGCGGCCCCGCCGCGGAGCATCTGCCAGGCCTCGACCTTGGTCATGCCGGCGACGGCGCGGGCGACCAGGAAGGCGACCAGGGACTGGAAGGCGAAGAGGGCGAGGAGGATGCCGAGGTTGGCGTTGGGGTCGAGGGCGGCGGCCTGGAGGACCTCGAGGTTGAGCGGGTCGCCGGGCTCTCGGGGGGGGATGAGGCTGAGGTTGCCGAAGAGCAAGGCCAGGCCCGCGGCCAGGAGGTAGACGGCGATGAAGACGGCGACGATGTTGAGCCCGAAGCGGTAGAGCTTCTCGAGGCGGGTCCGGGCGAGGGCGAGCTGTTGGCCGGCCTCATCGAAGAGCTTGGCGGCCTGCTGGTCGGAGGCGGCGAGCTGCTCGGCCTCGAGGGCTTCGAGGCGCTCCAGCTTGTGCTGGTGATACAGGACCCAGAGGCTGATCCACAGTGCGATGCCGCCGAAGGCGTGCCAGGCGGCGGCGTGGAGCGCGAGGGAGGACGCGAAGATGCCTGAGAGGGCGACATAGACGCCGATGCCGATCTGGGTCGCAAGGCCGGCTCCCGCCGCGAAGGCGGCGCGGCGGTACGTCAGGCTGTCGGGGGCGGGGTTCGGGGCCGGATTGGAGGGTGAAGGGCTGGGCATCGGTGTGGGGATGCTTCGGTCGGTCGAGGGCGTGGTAAGAGGTCTCGTCGGAGGATGACTCGGGCGTACCGCCCCGAGGGGCAAAAGAGCCCAACAGAATAGCGTTGGTACGCGGTTCTCGGCTAGTGGTTCGCCCGCGGCGAGCTCTGCGTAGGATTATCGGGACGATTGCCGGGTCTGCAGGACTAATCTTCAGCAGGGGTCAGGCTGGGGAACCAGACCGGGATCATGAGCCGTATTATCCGTCTCCCATGTTCGAGCAGTTCTGGACCATTACCCGCAACACCTTCACGGAGGCCATCCGCCAGCCGATCTACGTCGTGCTGATCCTGGCCGGGGCGTTGATGCTGATCCTGAACCCTTTCCTGGCGGCCTATTCGATGGAGCCGGGCAAGTTCGGGGACAACAAGATGCTGGTGGACATGGGGCTCTCGACCTTGTTCATTGTGGGGCTCCTGTTGGCGGCGTTTTCGGCCACGGGGGTGATGTCGGCGGAGATCGAGAGCCGGACGGTGCTGACGGTGGTGAGCAAGCCGGTGCCGCGGCCGTTGGTCGTGCTGGGCAAATTCGTTGGCGTGGTCGGAGCGATCAGCGTCTCGTATCTGATCCTGGCGATGGTGTTCGGCTTGACTGTTCGGCATCGGGTGATGTCGACGGCGGCTCAGGATCTTGACGGGCCGGTGCTGAGTTTCGGGGTGGGTATGAGCCTCGTCGCGCTTGGGGTGGCGACGTTTGGGAACTACTTCTTCCGGTGGGTGTGGGCATCGACCGTGGTAATCGGGCTCGCGGTAGCCACGACATGTGCTTTCGCGTTGGTGCTGCTGGTCAGCCCCGAGTGGGCCTTGCAGTCGCCGTTAGCGGAGTTGTCGCGGGACGGCTGGTTTATGGGGCAGACGCTGATCGGTGCGGTGCTGGTGTGGTTTGGCGTGATCATCCTGGGGTCGGTGGCGGTCACGGTTTCGACGCGCCTGGGGCAGGTGCCCACGGTCTTGATCTGTGTGCTTGTGTTCGGGGCGGGGGTATTGAGCCAGTCGTACATCCGGGCGATCGATAACCGGATCGGGATCACCTCGGAGGCCCACTTCGCCCACAGCGGCGATGGCCGAGCGAGCCCATGGCACCGGATGCTGGAGACATGGCTGAACCGCGACCTTACGAATTCGGTCAAGATGAGTCTTGAGCGTCAGTCCGACACGTTTACGCGGGAGCGGTTCGAGCTGCTGGTGGTCGACGTGGAGCTCACCGAGGCGGAACGGGACGAGGCATTCCGGTTCTATGTCACCGAGCGTCGCTTGCCGGACGGGATCGTGGAGGAACTGGCGGATCAGGCACGGCTCCCGTTCGGCGAACGGGTTATCTGCACGGCGGGCGTGCTCCTGCACTGGACAGCGCCGAACCTGCAGTACCTCTGGCCTGCGGACGCGATCACGCAGGGGAACCACATCAGCGGCGGCTATGTGGTTCGGTGTCTGATCTACACACTGACCTATGTCGTTGCGGTTCTGGCGATCGGGGTGGCGTTGTTCCAACGCCGTGAGGTCGGATAGCGGCTGGGGAGGGGGTCGGTGGTCTGTGTAGGATGCGGCGATGGATGGATCGCAACAGCCGTCGCCATTGATGCTCAGCGTGAGCGGGATGCGAGGGATCGTCGGCGGCAGCCTGACGCCTGAGGTGCTGACGCGGTATGGCATGGCGATCGGGTGCTGGCTAAAGGCGGAGGCGGCGGAGGGCTCGGGTCTGCGGGTCGCGGTGGGTCGGGACTCGCGGGTCTCGGGTGAGATGGTGGAGATGGCGGTGGTGTCGGGGCTGCTGGCGGTAGGTTGTGGGGTGGTGCGGCTGGGGGTGGTCTCGACGCCGGGGGTCGGGGTGGTGGCGCGGTCGATCGGGTGCATCGGCTCGGTGGTCATCACGGCAAGCCATAACCCCGCGCCGTGGAACGGGGTGAAGGTGCTGCGGGCGGACGGGGCGGCACCGTCCGCGGCCGAGGCGTCGGCGTTGATTGAGCGGTTCGAGCGAGGAGACTTCGAGGAGGTAGGGCATGAGTCGGTCGGTCGGGTGGCAGATCACCCCGGCCCGGTGGCGGTGCACGTGGACCGGGTGTTGGCGGAGGTCGATGTGCAGGCGGTCAGGGAGGCGGGGCTGCGGGCGGTGGTGGATTCGACGTGTGGGGCGGGAGGCGAAGCGGCGCGGCGGCTGCTCGAGGCGTTGGGGGTCGGGCTGGTGCACCTGCACGCGGAGCCGACGGGCCTATTCCCGCACCCACCGGAGCCAACGGAGGAGAACCTGAAAGAACTGTGCAGCGTGGTGGCTCGGGAAGGCGTCGACGTGGGGTTCGCCCAGGACACGGATGCGGATCGGCTGGCGTTGGTGGATGAGACCGGGCGTTACATCGGCGAGGAGTACACGCTGGCGTTGTGTGCCCGCCACCTGCTGGAGCGGAGCGATGCTGATGGTGAGGCGGGCGTGGCGGGTGGGGTGGTGGCGGCCAACCTCTCGACGAGCCGGATGGTGGACGATGTGGTGGCGGCCAGCGGGGTGGCGGGTGCCCGTGTGGTGCGCTCAGCGGTGGGTGAGGCGAACGTGGTTACGGCGATGCTCGAGGCGGGTGGGGTGATTGGGGGCGAGGGCAACGGCGGGATCATCTGGGACCGGATCGGCCGGGTGCGTGACTCGATCGCGGGGATGGCGTTGGTGTGCGAGATGTTGGCGGCCCGCAAGCGGGGGGACGGGGCGACGCTGTCGGCGATCGTGGCCGAGCGGCCGGCGTACGCGATGGTGAAGGCGAAGGTGGCGGCGGACGCGGGGCTGATCGCTCGGCTGGACGAGGTCTTGCCGGGGGCGTTCCCGGAGGCGGCGGCGGACACGCAGGACGGGGTCCGGCTGGATTGGCCTGACTGCTGGGTGCATGTCCGGGCGAGCAACACCGAGCCGATCGTTCGGCTGATCGCTGAGGCGCGGGATCTTTCGCGGGCCGAGGCGTTGGTGTCGGCGGCGGAGCGGGCGTTGGGGCTTACGGGCTGAGGGTTGGCGATGGAGGTCCTGGACGCATCGGATCAGCGGGCGGTGGAGCGGGCGGCGGGGTTGCTGCGGGCCGGGCGTCTGGTGGGGATGCCGACGGAGACGGTGTATGGCTTGGCCGTCAACGCCCAGGACGACGCGGCGGTGGCCGGGGTCTTCGAGGCGAAGGGTCGGCCACGGTTCGACCCGCTGATCGTGCACGCGGCAACAGCGGAGTCGGCGTGGGGTTGGGTGGCTTCGAAGATGGGTTGGCCGGCGGAGTGGGCGTCGGATGGCCGGGGTTACGGGCAGGTCATGGGAATGGCGGAAGAGCTGGCGGCGGCGTTCTGGCCTGGGCCTTTAACACTGGTACTGCCGGTACGGGAGGGGGCGGTGTCCAGGCTGGTGACGTCGGGCCTGGGGACGGTGGGGCTGCGGGTGCCGGGGCACCCGGTGGCGCGGGAGCTGATCGCGTCGGCGGGGGTGCCGGTGGCGGCGCCGAGCGCGAACCGCTTCGGGGGGATCAGCCCGACGCGGGCGGGGCATGTGGTGGAAGAGCTGGATGGCCGGATCGATGCGGTGCTGGATGGTGGCCCGTGCGACCGGGGACTGGAATCGACGGTGGTGGGGTTTGGGACCGAGAAAGCGGATGGCGATTGTCAGTCGGGCGGGGCCCGGTTGTGCGTGGAAGTCTTGCGTCTGGGGTCTGTCTCGGTTGAGCGTCTCTCTGGCGTGCTCGAGGGCTCAGGGCATAGCCTCCGTGTTCACCGAGGGACGTCTCGGCCCGACGGGTTGAGCGCTGAGGCGCGGGGCGCAGCCCAACCCGCTCCGGGCATGCTGGATCGCCACTACGCTCCGCGGACACCGATGGTGTTGGTGGACGAGATGTCGGAGGTGCCGACAGGGGTGGAGCGTTTACGACGGGCCTTGGGTCCTGGTGCTCTGTCATCGCCCGAGCAGTGGGGGGTGTTCCTTGCGGTCCTCCCGATGATTGATCCCTTGGTTCCGGAGCTGCCTGTTGGGCTGGTGGAGGAACCGCGGTTGGAGGCGTTGGTGCGTTCGGCGGCGGTTTTTTTTGATCGGCTTCGGGCGTTGGATGCGCGCGGTCTAGGGGGGATCGTCGCGGTGCGGGCGTCCGACTACGGCTTGGGTCGGGCGATGAACGATCGTCTGGAGCGGGGCGCGATTCAGGCGGGAGGCGTCTGAAACAGTCAGGGCGTTAGAAATGTGTGTGTAGTGCCCCTTGCACTTTCGTAAGTGAAAGATTACGTTACTGTGGTGACACCCTTTCCGCGTGGAGCCTGCCATGTCATCCGTCGCCCTGCCCGCCGCCGCTAACCCGTTTCGCCTGGACTGGAACCCGGAACCGCCGCTGCAGCGGTTGGCGCTCTGGCTGAGCAAGCCGGTGCTCAATCGCACGCTCCGGTTGCCGGCCCTTAACCGCATTTATCAGACGGCATTGCGATTGCCTTCGGATCGACCGTTTGTGGACCGGTGTCTCGATGCATTGAACGTGTCGGTGCGGATTGAGAGTGGAGGGCTGTCAGAGGTGCCGGCGGACGGGCCGCTGGTGATGGTGGCGAACCACCCGTTCGGGGGGATTGAGGGGTTGGTGTTGGCGCGCCTGCTCCGTGAGCGTCGGCCGGACGTGAAGCTTCTCGCCAACTCGATGCTCTCGGTGTTGCCGGAGCTGCGGGAGCACTTCTTCTTTGTCGATCCATTCGGGGGCCCCGAGGCGGTGCGGCGGAACGCCGCGTCTATGCGGGCTGCTCTGGAATGGGTCGGTTCGGGCCACGCATTAGGCGTGTTCCCGTCGGGGGAGGTGTCGCACCTTCATCTGAGCAGCCGACGGATCGAGGACCCGGTCTGGAATCCGTCTGTGGGCCGGATTGTTCAGCGGACCGGTGCGGCGGCGCTGCCGGTGTATTTCGATGGGCGGAACTCGACCGCGTTCCAGCTGGCTGGGCTGGCGCACGCCCGGCTGCGGACCCTGATGTTGCCGAACGAGATGCTGCGTCGGCGGGGGCGTCGGGTCCCGATCCATATCGGGCGTCCGGTGAGCCCGCGTCGGCTCGAACGGCTGGGTGATGCGCAGCGGACCACGGACTATCTCCGGGTGCGGACGTACCTGCTCAGGCCGCCGGCGAAGGCGGAGCGATTGGCGGCACTTGACACCAGCGGTTACGAGTTGATCGCGGCGTCAGGCGATGCGGGCGTCCTGGAGGAGGAGATCACGCGGCTGCCCGAGCGTCGTCGCTTGGTGAGCGGTGGCGGGCTGGAGGTGTATCAGGTCAAGCCGGGCGAGTGTTCCGAGCTGATACGCGAGATCGGTCGCGTCCGCGAGCTGACATTTCGTGGGGTGGGCGAGGGCACGGGGCGATCGCGTGATCTAGACCGCTACGACGACCACTACCGGCAGCTGGTGCTGTGGGATCCGCAGCAGCGTCGGGTTGCCGGTGGGTATCGGCTGGGCCTGGTGGATCAGCTCTTCGCCCGCCAAGGGGTGGAGGGCCTGTATACGCACACGCTGTTTGATTTCGACCGCCGGTTGGTGCGTCAGCTTGGTTCTTGTCTGGAGCTTGGGCGGTCGTTCGTGCACCCGGACTATCAGCGGTCGTTCACCCCCCTGCTGCTGCTGTGGCAAGGCATTGCCCGGTTTGTCAGCCGCCACCCCCGGTACCGCTTGCTGCTGGGGCCTGTGAGTATCTCGGCGCAGTACACATCCATGAGTCGGCTGCTGCTCTCGCGGTTCCTGGAGTCGACGCGTTCGATCCCGGCGCTCGGGCGGCTGCTGCGTCCGCGTCACCCGTTGCACTACCCCCGACCCACGGGCTACGACCCGCGACAGTTCTCGTCGGTGGTCAATGACATCGAGGACATCAACACGCTGATCACGGAGCTGGAGTCTGATGGCAAGGCGATGCCTGTGCTCCTGCGTCAGTACCTCAAGCTGGGCGGGCGGCTGCTGGGCTTCAACGTCGATCCCGAGTTCGGCAACGTGGTGGACGGGCTGATCCTGATCGACCTCTACCAGACCGAGCCGCGGATCCTGTCCCGGTACATGGGCAAGGATCGGCTTAAGCGGTTCCGGGCGTACCACGCGGCGCGCGGCGGTTGATGGGCACTCCGGGGCCGTCAAGCGTTTGCGTGCGCACAGGCGGCGAGGTCCGTTGACGGGTTGGGAAGGCTTTCGGCGTGATTCAGAGATGCCGGGCGTGGAAGACCGCGCGAGACATCGCGGCGATCTGCGGGCGTTCGACGGTGCGGGTGGTGAACTCGGGATTGAGCGGGACCAGATCGACGCGGTCGGACTCGTCGTGCAGGCGGACGCGTTTGAAGGTGGAGTGGTGCTCGGGCTCGAGCCGGACGAAGCAGTCGCAGCCGTCGGTGATGGGCGCGGCGGGCGAGAAGACGACGACCTCGCCCTCGCGGTAGACGGGCTCCATGGATCGGCCGTTGACGGTGGCGGCGAAGGCGTCGGGGTCTTCGAGGCTGAGGCCCGGCACGTAGTCGTCGGCGACACGGGCGGGGTAGTCGAGGTCGGTGAAGCCGGCGGGGAGGCCAGCGGCGACCTTATTGATCAGCGGGATACGTGGCCCGAGGCCGATGGGCTCGGTCAGATCGGGGGGCGGGTTGGGGGGCGGGTTGGGGGTCGGGGCTGAGGTCGGCGTGGCCGCCTGGTCAGCGGGGTTGAGGACGGCATCGACGCGTTGCTGGAGCTGGCCGCTGGCATAGAGCTGATCGAGATCGATGGCGGTGCCCGGTGGGTTTGAGCGGGCCGCTTGGGGTTCACCGCCCTGCCCCGCCGTGCGGAGCCAGGCGGCGAGTTCCCGGCCGCGTCGGGCCTGCTCGGCCCAGGCGGTGGCGGCGGCCCGGACACTGCCTTCGGCCCGGGCCCAATCGGCCTGCCGGAGCAGGTCGTGGGCGTCGAGCCCCAAGGCGTGGGCGAGCCGGCGTAGGCGGGCGGCCGAGGGCGGGCGTTGGACGATGCCCCGCTCGATCATGGAGAGGTAGCCGACGGCGATGCCGCTGAGCTGGCTGAGGGCGACGAGGGTCAGCCCGAGGGTTTGGCGCCGGTCGCGGAGCCCACTGCCGAGGGCTTGCAGTGGCCGTGACTGGGGCGATCCGGGGCATTCCACGGGGGTTTCGAGATTGTTTTCGATGCGCATTGAAACGGTCTCCGGGGTCGTTATACTGCTGCCAGGATACCAAACAAATACAAAACATCAATCGGGGAGGCGTGGAGCACAGGCATGGTGAAACACAGCGGCAGCGACGATCGGCCGGACTTCGCGCGGTACATGACCGAGGCCGACCAGGAACGGCGGCGGTCGAAGTCGCGGTCGGTGGACCGGCTGGTGGAGTGGGCGCGCTACCTGCCGCCAGAGGAGCAGGCGGTGGTCCATTGGGTGTACCGGGAGGGTCGGTCGGTGGCGGCGTTGGCACGGGAGCGGGGGGTGCCGGCGGGCCAGCTGCAGCGGCAGCTCCGCCGGGTGCTCAAGCGGATGAAGCACCCGCGTTACCGGTACACGGCCCGGTCGCTAGAGATGTTCCCCAGGCACCTCCAGGTCACCGCGAAGCAGCGTTTCCTCTGGGGCTATTCGCTGCGTCAGATGGAGGCCTGCCGGCGGCTGAGCCTGCACAAGCTGCGCGTTCAGGTCACCACGCTGGAGACCCTGATCGACGCGGGGCTCGCCCACCTCGTCCAGCACTGAGTGTCCTGATTGATATGCAACTGACGATCCAACACACACTGACCACCGCCCCGCCGACCCCCTCGTCGCGGGTGCTGCACGCCGCGGCCATGTTCGGGCTGGGCATCGACCGTGCGCAGACGGTGGAGTTGATCCCACCAACTGAGCTCGAGCTTGGTCCGCACCGGGTGTTGTTCATCACCGGTCCCTCGGGTTCGGGCAAGTCGACGCTGCTGCGTCGGCTGGGTGAGGCGGCAGTGCAGCGGGGTTTGCCGGTGGTGGACCTGGACGGTTTGCCCACGCCTGCGGATCGGCCGTTGGTCGATCTGCTGTCGGCGGAGGATGCGGCGGATGGCTTGGATGATGTGGTTGGGGTGGAGGACTTCAGCACGCCGCCGGCGGGGTTGGAGCGGGCGCTGAGGTTGTTGTCGCTGGCGGGGCTGGGTGACGCGTTCGTGATGCTGCGTCGGCCCAGCGAGCTGAGTGACGGGCAGCGGGCTCGGCTGCGGCTGGCATTAGCGATGGAGGCGGCGGAGGCTGAGGTGTCCAGAGGCGAGTTAACTGGAGAGGGGGTGGAGCTGGCGGCACTGCTGGTCGCGGACGAGTTCGGGGCGACGCTGGATCGGCAGACGGCGGTGACGCTGGCCGCGAGTGTGCGCCGGTTTGCGGACCGGTGCCCGGTGACGGTCGCGGTGGCGACGACGCACGACGACCTGTTGGAGGCGTTGTCGCCGGACGTGCTGGTGTACAAGCCGCTGGGTGAGGGTGTCGAGGTGGTTCGCGCGGGTGGTGTCACGGCCGATGGGTTGGAGTCGGATTGAGCTCATCGATCGATCAGCTGCGTGCCCGGCTTGGGGCGATCGGCGAAGCCCGGCCGGCGTGGCGGGTCGAGGTGGGGTCGCGCCGGGACTACGATGCACTGGCGCACCACCACTACCGGGCGGGGAAGCCGGCGACGGCGACGCGTGTGCTGGTGGTGCGGGACCGCCGACCGACGCCGGTGGATCGGATGCGGGGAGCGGTTGATCGGGACGATCCGGGGGAGGTGGCTGCGGTGCTGGTGGAGTCGCTGCCGTCGCTGTCGTGTCGGCTTCGGGACGCGGCGCTCGCGGACCGGTACCGGTGTTTGGCGGTGCGGAGCCGGGTGCAGCTGTTGAATCGGGAGGTGCGGACGATCTCGCGGGTGGTGGTGGACCCGCGTTACCGGGGGCAGGGGCTGGCGGTGGCGTTGGTGCGGCATGCGCTGCGGACGGCGACGACGGCGGTGACCGAGGCGGTCGCGGCGATGGGGAAGGTGAGCCCGTTCTTCGAGCGGGCGGGGATGCGGGCCTATCGGAGACCCCCGCTGCCGTGTGACAGCCGGCTGATGGATGTGCTTACGTCGTCGGGGCTCGGGGTGTCGGCGTTGGTGGACCCGGAGGGCACGGCGGGACGGCTTCAAGACGAAGTGTTTTGGGGCCCGGTGCTTCGGCGTGAGCTGCGTCGGTATCACCGGCAGTCGTGTGGCCGATCGCGGGCCCGGGACAGCGACGACCCGGTGGTGCACCTGCGGACGGTGCGGCAGCGGGTCTTGTTGCAGCCGGTGTATTACCTGTTTCGGCGGGAGGGTGGGAGCACGGGCAAGGTGAGTGAAGTCGGTGAGCTGGGTGGGGTGACCGGCGAGGCGTCGCCTCGCGGCTAACAGCACACACTTTGGTGGGACTGGAGATCCGTGATGGATGAGGTCTTGAAGATCGCGTTGGATCGTTTGGAAGCGCACCCGGAGAACGCGAACCGGATGCCTGCGGACCGGTTCGAGAAACTGGTCGGGCATCTTGAGCGCACGGATCGCTACCCGCCGGTGATCGTGCGGGAGGTGGATGCATCGGGGCCCCGATACCAGGTGCTCGACGGGCATCACCGCGTGGAGGCGCTGCGTCGGCTGGGGCGGGGGTCGGCGCTGTGTGTGGTGTGGGAGGTGGATGAAGCGGAGGCGTTGCTGTTGCTGGCGACACTGAACCGGCTGTCGGGGGACGACGACCCGGTGAAGCGGTCGGCGTTGGTGGCACGGCTTCGGGAGACGGTGGGTGAGGAGGCGTTGGCGGCGCGGCTGCCGGAGACGAAGGAGCGGCTGCGGGCGTTGCTGAAGGTGCATCAGGCGGTGCCGGTGCCGGCGGCGGCTAAGCCGTTGGGGGTGCAGCCGGTGGCGGTGACGTTTTTTCTGCTACCGGGTCAGCGGAAGGCGTTGGAGGGGGCGTTGCGGGAGACGGCGAAGCGGGTGGGTGGGGGGCGGGAGGCGGCGTTGATGCGGTGGGTAGACCTTTACGGGAATCACGATGCAGAAGAAGCGGCCCGGTCGGGCGGTTGATCGGAACAAGACCACGGGAAACAAGGCAGCGGTCCGGAAAAAGAACGCGGCCCGGCTGCGTTCGGGGCGTCCGGGGCGATCGGGTGGCTCGGCTTCGGTGAAGCCGAGCGGTGTGGCGGATGGGGTAGCGGACGCGGTGCGGGTGACAGAACCGCTGGACCCGGCACGGGTGGTGGCCGCGGAGGATGCGAGCGGGGTGGCGTTGGAGGACGAAGCGTTGGCGAAGCTGGCGGAGTATCGGCCGATGGTGATCGACCTGCTGCTGGCGATGGGGATGGGGACGAACGGCGAGCCGTTGGAGCTACGCCGTCGGGTGCTGACGGACCTGGCGAAGCTGGGGCTGCGGCTGCCACCGGCGGTGGCGAAACGGGAAGTTTCACCGGAGGAGGAATCGGGTGGGTTAGAGCAGCGGTTAGTCGAGCACTTTGAGCGGTATCAGCGGGTGCTTTCATCGGGGGATTGAGGTGGCGAGTTACGCAGTCGCAACCACCGGTCGCGGCTTTATGGAGTCGATATGAGTCAGTCATTGATGCGGGCGATGGTGCGGGCGGAGCCGAGGGACCGGCGTCGGCTGCGGGCGTTGGTGGAGGCGTGGTTCGGGCTGCGGGTGGTGGACCGGGCGTGGGTGTCGGGGTCGACGCCACCGTTGGATTACCTGTGTCATGCACTGGGCATCGGGCAGGAGCAGGGGGACTGTGTGGTGTGGGCGTCGCGGGGTGCGGGGAAGACGGTGCTGGCGGCGTTGGCGACGGTGTTGGAGATGGTGTTTGTGCCGGGGGTTCAGGTGCGGGTGTTGGGGGGGTCGTTGGAGCAGGCGGCGAAGGTGCACGAGCACCTGGTGGCGTTGCTGGATCGGCCGATGCTGCGGCCGGTGGTGGCGGGGGTGCCGACGCTGCGTCGGGTGGGGCTGATCAACGGGTCGCGGGTGGAGTTGTTGGCGGGGTCTCAGCGTTCAGTGCGGGGGGTTCGGGTGCATCGGTTGCGGGTGGATGAGGTGGATGAGTTGGAGCCTGAGGTGTGGGCGGCGGCGCAGCATGTGACGCGGTCGGGGGTGGTGAAGGGGCGGCGGGTGGTGGGGTCGATCGAGGCGTTATCGACGATGCATCGCGCGGGGGGGTTGATGAGTGGGTTAGTGGGGGATGCATCGGGTGGTGTGGAGAGCCCACAGAATCCTTCGGCTTCTGTGGGCTTTGGGGGGGGGCGGAAGGTGTTTCGGTGGACGGGGATGGATGTGGCGGCGCGGTGTCCGGCGGAGTTGCCTTGCGCGGGGTGTGTGTTGTGGGACGACTGTGGTGGGGTGTTGAAGGGGGCGTCGGGGTTTGTGCCGGTGGAGGACTTGATGCGTCAGCGGGAGCGGAGCAGTGATGCGGCGTGGTCGGCGGAGGTGATGTGTCGTCGGCCGAGCGTGAGTGATCTGGTGTACCCAGGGTTTGAGCGTTCGCGGCATGTCATGGAGGTGCGGCCGTTCGGTGAGCGGGGTGCGGTTCGGGTGGGCGGGATGGATTTTGGGATCCGGGAGGCGGCGGTGGTGTTGTGGGGGTGGGCGGACGGGGTGGGGATGGATGCGAAGCTGCACGTGGAGGGGGAGTTGATCGTGAAGGACCGGACGCTGGAGCAGGTGGTGCATGGGGTGGATGAGCGGTTAGAGGGGGAAGCGATGGAGTGGGTGGGGGTGGACCCGGCGGGCGGGGCGCGGTCGGCACAGAGCGGGCTGACCGACCTGGATGTGCTGCGGTCGGCGGGTTGGCGGCCCAGGGCGAGGCGGTCGCGGGTGGCGGTGGGGATCGAGCGGGTGCGTCGGCGTTTGGACAGAGGTTTGCTAACGATCCAACCGCGGTGCGTAGGGCTGATCGCGGCGCTGCAGACGTATCACTTTGATCGGGAGCGGCCGGGGCGGGAGGAGCCGGTGAAGGACGGCCCGGACCACGCGGCGGATGCGCTGCGGTATTTGGTGATGAACCTGGAGAGCGGGGGTGAGGGGTTGAAGGTGCGGGGGTATCGGTGAGAGCTGTGCGGGGTGTGCGGGTTGTGGGGCTGCGGGTTATCGGGTGGTGGGGCGAACGGGGGATCGGGGTGGAGTCGGGAATAGTGCGGGCCGATCACGCGGTTGTCTGGGGGTGCTCGGTTCTCACCACGCAGCCAGGGAGCGACGACGATGTCAAAAGTCACGGGATGGATCAGGGTGTCGGAGGCGGCGGAGCTGCTGGGCGTGAGTCCTGCGACGGTTCGGCGTCGGGTGAGCAAGGGTGAGATCGAGGGGCGGAAGGGCGAGTCGGGTGCGTGGGAGCTTCGGCTGGGTGACGCGGGGGCCGCGGAAGAAGCGGTGACAGAGTCGGCTCCGGCGGCGGTGACGGGTGTGGGTGCGGATGTGGCGGGTTATCGGGAAGAGCTCGAGCGGTATCAGAAGCTGGCGGGAGCGAGCGTGATGTTGGCGCAGCGTCGGGCAGACGCTGCGGAGGAAGCGATGGTGCGGAGCCGGGCGGTGGTGCATCAGCTGCGGAAGGTGGCGTGGGTGACCGGCGGGACGGCGGCGGCGGTGATGGTGTTGTCGTGTGGGCTACTGATCGGTCTTGGGGCGTGGGGGAGCTCGGCTTCTGCTTCGGCGGAGGCGGCCAAGCAAGCCCTCGTCGCGGCGCAAGAAGATGCCCGCAACAGTCGGGCGGCCGAATCCGCCGCGACACGGGAGGCGGCACGGTTGACCGGTCGTCTCGAGGCCTTAGAGCAGCGGGTCGCCGGATTGGGTGACGCGGATCGCGGTGACCGTGCGATGGCGTCGGTGCGTTCGATGCCTGGGGCCCCCTGATCTTTGACCGGCGG
This sequence comes from Planctomycetota bacterium, assembly GCA_038749105.1. GTDB lineage: Bacteria > Planctomycetota > Phycisphaerae > Phycisphaerales > Phycisphaeraceae > JBCCOW01. The sequence continues at coordinate 42,180 of JBCDIM010000016.1, read as the reverse complement.
TTGGTGTGTTATGCGAGGTCGGCGTGGGTGGGCAGGTATTGCATCCCGTCGAGGGGTTCGGGGAAGGTGTGGAGCATGGCGCGGTAGACACGGAGCCGATCGGTTCGGGTCGGGCGGACGCGGTGTGGCTGGGGGTGTTGCTCAGCGGCGTCGCGGAGGTCGGCCTGGAGCTGTTGCATGACGGGGAGCAGGCGGGCAAGCAGCGGGATGCCGCGGGCGCCGCGGCAGGAGCCGGCGTTGATGAAGCGGAGGGTGTGGTCGGGGGCGACTAAGAAGTCGTTGGCGGAGGCGGTGGGCCAGAGGATATGGGCGGCGGCGAGTTTGGCGAGGAGTTGGCCGAGGTGGTGGGCGAGTGCGACGCGGTGTGAGCGGTCGTACGCGGGGTGTTGGCGTTGCCACCATTGGGGGAGGGGTTGGCCGAGGTCGGGGTAGATCAGAGCGTGTTGCCCGGTGGGTGAGGTGTGGTGGTGGAGGGGTTGAGCGGCGGGGAGGCCGAGCTCGGCGAGGCGTTTCTGCCAGAGGGCTTCGCGTTGGGCGGGGTGGCGGTTGAAGCGGGCGGAGAGGCGTTGGCGGAGGGCGGGGGCTTTGAAGTGTTTGATGAAGACGGGCTGGGGTTCGGGAGTGGTGCGGACCAGGCGGGTGTGAGGGTCTTCGTGGATGAGATCGTTGATGGGGAGGCGGAGCCAGCCGGTGGGTTGGGGTTCAGCGGGACTGGGGTGCGGCATGGGCAGGAGGGTTGGGTTGGGCGCCGGCGATGCGTCGCATCGCGGCTGGGAAAGCGTTGGCGGTGTGATTGTTTAGAGCGAGTGGGTGGAGATGGAGGTGGTAAGGGTTTGGGACTGCCCGTGGTCGAGGGTGAGGGCGTTGGGGCCGGCGTTGGCGGATTCGATGCAGAGCATGCCGGGCCATTCGTCGTTGCCGAAGTCGGGCATGCGGGCGGATTTGTTGATCCAGGGGTTCCAGACGATGGTGGACTGGGAGCCGGTCTTGGCGACGGTGATACGGCGTTGGTGGCCGGGGTCGTCGGCGTGGACGGTGGCGGGCGTGTTGATGTAGAGGCGGTCGGTTTCTTCGGTGAAGGTGATGGGGTGGTCGTTCTGGGTGTGGGGGGAGCGGTTGTCGGCGTTGTTGAGGTAGGGGGTGTTTTCGAGGCCGAGGATCTGGACGTGTTGGATGTCGGCGACGGTGAGGTAGGTGTGGAGGGCGAGTTCGAAGCGCTGCGGTTGGTCGGAGGTGTTGGTGGTGGTGAAGCGCAGGTCGAGGGTGTCGCTGATGGTGAGTTCGTAGCGTGCTTCGAAGGGGTCGAAGAATTGGGTGAGGGTGAGGTGGGCGGTGTGGTCGTCGTCGAGCTGGAAGTGGGTGAGGGTCCAGGGGGTGATGCGGGCGGTGCCGTGGGCCGGCGCGTTGGGGTCGTTGGGGTGGGCGGCGAACCAGGGGAAGCAGAGGGGGACGCCGCCGCGGATGGCTTTGCCGGCCGCGAAGACGGCCTGGTCGGAGAGCCAGAGGACGGGGGGTTGGCCGGCGGGCTTCCAGGCGGTGAGGTGAGCGCCGTGCAAGTGGAGCTCAGCGCTATAGCGGGGTGTGCTGAGATGGAGTCGGGGTTGGCCGGTCGGGGCGTCGGTGAGGCTAACGCGCGGATCTTTAAGGGCTTGTTCTAGTAAAATCATAGTATTTATGTGATTAATTAAGAGGTGTTGCAGAGAGTGGCTCATTGGGGGCTGGAATCGCCTGGCAGCGGCCACCCGTATAACGGGTCTAGTCGTTAGGATGCTGGGCTCGCCTCCTGGACTTTCGTCGCTTTGTCACTACGCGCAGTCATCTTGGGTTTGCTCTGGGGGCTGTTGGTTGCGGTTGCCGTCTACCCGAATGATTACATGATGCGGGGGACGTTTCTGATCGGCAACTTTCTGCCGGTGGCGGTCTTTGGGGTGTTTTCAGGGCTCGTGTTGGTAAACGTGAGTTTGTCGCGGTTGGTGCCGGGGTTGGCGTTGCGGGGCGGGGAGCTGGCGTTGGCGATTGCGATGGCGTTGGCGGTGTGTGGCTGGCCGAGTTCGGGGTTCTATCGGGGTTTCCCTCAGCTAGCGGCGATGCCGGGGCACTGGTTGGAGACGACCTCGAAGTGGAAGGCGCGGGGGATAGACAGCTATCTGCCGGGGGGTTCGGCGAAGGTTGCTGAGGGTTTTCTGATAGAGCCGCGGGGTGTGGCGGGGCTGCTGGTGTCGGGGGAGGGCGAGGTGCTGGAGGCGGCGCGGTCGGGGATGACGGCTCGGGAGTTGGAGCTGATGGGTCTGGTGGCCTCGGGCAGCGGGGTGTTGGATCAGTCGGAGCTCTTGCAGCTGGTCAGGGTGCTGAACGGGGCGATCGCGGAGGGCGCGTTGGTGGAGTCGTTGCCGGATTCGGCACTGAGGAGCGAGCCGGTCGCGTTGGCGATGGCGTCGTCGGTAGCGTGGTTGGCGGAGGCAGAGGGGGAGTTGGCGGAGGATCGCCGGGAGTATCTGGTGGCCGAGGCGGTGCGGGCACGGGAGCGGGCGAGCCGGGCGTTGCTGGTGGAGGCGTTGGGTGGGGGTCTGGCGGCGCAGCCGCGTGGCGAGGGGACGCTGCTGTTGGGGATGCGCAAGGATCCGTATACGCACGTGGGATACATCAGCGGTCAGCCGACGCAGGGTCCGGTGCTGGGCTGGTGGCGGAACGTGCCGTGGGACGCGTGGTGGCCGGTGATCCGGACGTGGGTGGGGGTGTCGTTGTTAGTGGCGGTCGCGGTTATGTGTTTGGCGCTGATTGTTCACCCGCAGTGGTCGAAGCGTGAGCTGTTGCCGTATCCGATTGCGCGGTTTGTGGAGGAGTCGGTAGCGCGGGAGGAGGGTCGGCTGCTGCCGACGGTGATGCGGAACCGGCTGTTCTGGATCGCGTTTGGGGGGCTGGTGGTGCTGCACAGCTGGAACGGGGTGGCGGCGTGGACGCAGACGACGGGGCGTTTTGGCATCCCGATGCAGCTGGACTTCCGGGGGCTGAAGGACTTGTTCCCGACGCTGCGTCAGGTGTGGATCAGTCATAACTCGTTCTTCTTTCCGACGGTCTTTCCATCGGTGATCGCGTTTGCGTTCTTCCTGACGGGGACGGTTTCGCTGAGCCTTGGGGTGTCGATGTTCCTGTGGTGCTTTTTGGGGGCAGCGCTGATCAACTATGGGACGACGCTGCCGAACGACCTGAACTCTCCGGAGGGCGGGCCGCTTCTTCGGTTCGGGTCGTATCTGGCGATGCTCGGGATCATCCTTTACACGGGCCGGCGGTACTACGCGTCGCTGGTGTGGACTGCTGTGGGGGGCAAGCGTGCGGGCGAAGTGCCGGGCTATGCGGTGTGGGCGCTGCGGCTGCTTCCGCTGACCATCAGCGGAGCGGTGGTGCTGCTCCACCAGGCTGGGCTGCACTGGGTGTGGGGGGCGGCGTTCCTGCTGGTGATGCTGGGGTCTTATGTGGTGCTGTCACGGATTGTGGCGGAGACGGGTCTGTTCTTCGCGAAGCCGGGGTACTTGGGGATGGCGGTGTTGACGGGCCTGGTGGGCTTCGATGTGATCGGGCCGGCGGCGTATCTGGTGATGGGCTTCGCGAGCCTGATCTTGATGGGCGACCCGCGGGAGGCGTTGATGCCGTTCCTGAGCAATGGGTTGCAGATCGCGGAGCGGAGCGGCAAGGTTTCGCCGCGCCGGTCGTCATGGTTGTTGGGGGGGATGGCGGTTCTGGGCTTGGTGGTGGCGGGCGTGGTGACGCTGTCTGCGGCGTACACGCAGGGGTACAACGCACAGGACCGCTGGGCGGGCAAGAACATGCCGAGCTTCACACTGGACGCCGCGGAGGGCTTGATGAGCCAATCGTCGTCGGAGGGGACGCTGATCGCGGCGACGACGGCTGAGGGGGGCGAGCGTTTGGGGTTGATCCGATTGGCTGCGGAGCAGTGGGTCTGGTTCTTGGTGGGGGCGGGGCTGGTGTTGGGGACGGCGGTAGCTCGGCTGCGTCTGGCGTGGTGGCCGTTACACCCGGTGCTGTTCTTGGTGTGGGGGACCTACCCGATGACGATGTTCAGCATGTCATTTCTGATTGGGTGGATGGTGAAGACGGGGGTGGTGCGTCTGGGGGGGGCCAAGGCGTATCAGAACGTGAGGCCGATGATGATCGGGGTGATCGCGGGTGAGCTGTTTGCGGCGTTGTTGTGGGTGGTTGCGGGGCTGGTGTACTACACGGTGGTGGGGGAGACCCCACCGAAGTTTTCGATCTTTCCGGGCTGAGCAAGTTGGATGAGGCGACGGTTTGAGTGTTGAGCTGGCAAGACGGTACGCGTGGCTGGGGGTGCGCGGGGCGGTGCCTGCGGACTGGGAGGTGGTGCGTCACGGGCTGCACCCCGAGCGGGGCGCGTTGACGTGGGTGGACCGTCGACGTCAGCGGATGGTGCTGAACTGGGCGGGGTGTGTGTCGGAGCCGGATGTGGGGCAGCTGCTGAGCGACCATCGGCAGCGACAGCTGGAGGAGGACGCGGAGGCGGTGTATCGGCCGTTTTCGGTCGGCGGTTGGGAGGGGATGAGCCGGGAGCTGGGTGAAGACGTTGCGGGGGGTGAGGGCGAGACGCGGTGGGTGAGCCGGGGCGTGCGTTTTGACGCGGGGTCGATGCGGCTGCTGGAGGTGACGGTGTTGCACGGGGCAGGGGACGAGCAGCTGCTGGAGCGTGTACTGGGGTCGATGCCGGAGACGGTGTCGGCGGGTTCTGCTGATGCAGGCGGTGACCGAACGGTGCTGTTCGGGGTGGACTGCCGGGTCTTGGAGCGAGAGGGTGCGGGCAGGGACCGTTCGGGTCGGTTTTCAGCCGGGGCGGAGTCGGACGGCGAGGCCGAACGAGGCGGGGTGTTTTGGCATCTGGTGGGAGCGGATGTGAAGGCGGGGGAGACGGAGCTGTTGTATTCAGACCAGCCGAAGGGGGCGAAGCACGCCGGGCGGTTGGAGGCACGGGTGCGTCGCCGGGGGCTGAGCGGGGTGTGGTTCAACGGGGACTTGCACCGGCTGGCGGAGCGGGAGTTGGGCGAGTCGGGTGGTGAGTTGGGGGTGGAGACAAGGGGGTGTCTGGTTCGGGGGATGCCGGGCCTGGAGGTCGAGACGATGGAGCCGGGCCCGAGGCTGAAGCGGTGGGCGGGACGGCTGCGGGTGAGGCGGGACCTGTACTGGCACGACGAGCGGGACGCGGCGGTCTGGCGGGTGACGACGCTGAGCTTTGCGGGGGGTGTGCGAGGTGTTGCGGGTTTCGAGGCGGGGCCTGCTGCGGGGGCGGTTGGATGGGATCAGATCGAGCGGTTGGGCCCGGGTCTGGAGTCGGCGCTGCCGGTGAGTGAGGAACAGGGGGTGCTGGTGTGAGGGCCACCCGGGTGAACAGGCGTGATTTGGCGGGTTTGACGCTGGAGGATCTGCTCACGGCGGTGCCGGTGCGCAACCGTGCGGTGCGTGAGGAGCGTCGGGGGCAGCTGTTGCGGTTGTGGGTCAAACGGAAGCAGTTCCGGGGAGTGGATCGGTTGCTCCGGATGGCGCTGCCGTTGCGGGACGAGAAGGGGATCGAGCTGGATGAGCTGGGCAAGCGGGTTTGGCTGGACTGCAACGGGTCGCGGACCGTCGAGCGGATCACCGAGCGGTTTGCGGAGCGGCACGGGCTTCGGTTCCATGAGGCACGGGTGTCGGTCATGGCGTTCCTGGAGATGCTGCTCAAGCGGAGCTTGATCGGGGTCGCGGTGATGGAGCGGGGTGTGGACGGCCAGGAAGGTGGCGCGGGTCTGCGGGAAGACGCGGAGGGTTTCGAGGGCGGGGTTATAGAAGGCTTGGCAGAAAGGGGTGAGCGGTGAAGCCGATTGAAGCGGAGAACCAGGTCGCGCTGGGCATGGGTCGGTGTGTCCGTTTGGCGATCAACGGGATGTCGTACCGGTTGTTCCGTTCGCTGGTGACGATCTCGATCTTGGCGTTGGCGGTGGCGTTCCTGGTCCACATGCTGGCGTACGGGCTGATCTCTTCGGGGGTGGAGAGCACGGCACGGGAGCGGCTGGAGGTGGACCGTCGGCCTGCGGAGTTGTTGGCCCGGTTGAATACGGCGGATATCCGGCCGATGGTGATCCAAGAGTTGAGCCAGGAGGATTCGGAGCGCCGAACGGAATACCGGACCTGGCTGGGCGACGACGGCGCGTTTGAGGGGGCGGTGTCCACGGCCGAAGACCTGCGGGTGTTCGAAGAGTGGCTGGACGGGTTGCCGGCTGCGGACCGGGCGGCGTTAACCGGGGGGCAGAGCGGCCCGGCGTTGTTTGAGGGGCTGGTCCAGGACGAAGCACGGGCCCGGCTGATTGAGCGGCTGGAGGCGCTCGGGCTGGTGCTGCCGTTGGGCGGGTCGGCGGGCGTTGATGCGTTGTTTGCTCAGCAGGTGCCGGTCTTCCTGGGTGTGGTAGACCGGGTGATCGCGGGGCAGTGGACGGCGATCGCGGGTCTGCGCGAGGTTTTGGGGGGCGGCGATGCGGCGGGGTGGTTCTTGGCCGAGGGTGAGGATGCGGCGCTGCGATCGGCGGTGGAGGGTGCGGGGTACGGGATGGGCTCGATGACGGTGGCGGAGGTGCGGGCGTTCGCGGCTCGGACGCGGGATCTGGCGTGGCTCGACGAGGCGCTTCGAGACAGCGGGGTGCGGGGTGCGGCTGCGCGGCGGCTGCGGGTGCCGGCGGCGGAGGTGACCCGGGCCGAGGTGCTTTCGGGGATTGGTGGCGTGGGGGATGCGGCTTGGCTGGCTGAGGCGTTGTCGGCCTCGGGTCTGGAGGGACCTGCCGGTGGTGTGGGGTTGAGCGTCGAGCGGTTGGCAGAGCTGGCGCAGCTGACCACACGCAGTGCACGGCTCGAGGCGGTCTCCGGGGACGGCACGGGGGAGGATGGCGCGGCGGGCGGGTTTATGGGGCTACCGGTTCGGACGCTTTGGCTGGTTGGCTTGTCGTTCTTGGTGTGTGTGGTGGGGGTAGCCAACGCGATGCTGATGTCGGTGACCGAGCGGTTTACGGAGATCGCGACGATCAAGTGCCTGGGGGCGATGGACCGGTTCGTGATGCTGATGTTTGTGTTTGAGGCGGCGATCCAGGGGGTGGTCGGCGGCGTGATCGGTGTGGTGCTGGGCCTGCTGCTGGCGGGGCTTCGGGGGTTGGTGGACTACGGGTCGCTGGTGGGGTTGGCGTGGGGGCAGGCGGGGCTGGTGGTGGTGGCGTCGGGGTTGGCGTTTGTGGTGGGCTTGGTGTTGGCGACGGTAGCGGCGGTGGGCCCGTCGTTTGTGGCGGCGCGGCTCGCGCCGATGGAGGCGATGCGGGTCGAATAGATGTGCGATGTTGGATGGGCGATGTGCGATGTCAGCACGGCCTTGGATTCATTCGCCGTTTGGAACAAAACATGACCGCTGAAACCCAGACACATCGCACATCGGACATCGCCGATCGGACATCACCTGATCGGCCGGTGATCATCCGGACGCTAGGGGTGAAGAAGATCTACGGGGAAGGCGATGCGGCGACGCATGCGCTGCGAGGCGTGGACGCGGAGGTGTATCGGGGGGAGTTTATCTCGGTGATGGGGCCGTCGGGCTCGGGGAAGAGCACGTTCTTCAACATGATCGGGGCGCTGGATTCGCCGAGCGCAGGGCGGATCCTGATCGACGAGGTCGATGTCGCACAGCTCTCAGCCTCGGAGCTGGCGTTCTTGCGTTGCCAGAAGATCGGGTACATCTTCCAGCAGTACAACCTGATCCGTTACATGACGGCACTCGAGAACGTGACGGTGCCGATGGCGTTCGCGGGGGTGTCGCCGGAGGATGCGCGTCGTCGGGGGATGGAGCTGCTCGAGCTGGTGGGGTTGGCCGAGCGTTGGAGCCATCGGCCGATCGAGATGTCGGGCGGCCAGCAGCAGCGGGTGGCGATCGCGCGGTCGATGTGCAACCTGCCGATGATTTTGCTGGCGGACGAGCCCACGGCGAACCTGGACTTCAAGACGGGCCAGGACATCCTGGACATCCTGGTGCGGATCAACGCGGAGAAGGGCGTGACGATCGTGTGTTCGACGCACGACCACCGATTGTTGGCGCTGTGCGACCGGATCATGTGGGTGCGGGACGGGGAGATCGAGCGGGTGGCGAGCAAGGACCAGATCAAGATCAAGCTGGGCAAGGTGGGGGGAGACCACTGATGGGAAGCCTGATGGATAAGCGGATCGTGAAGCGGGGTGTGGGGTGGGTCGGTCTGGTGTTGGCGTGTTTGGTGGTGTGTGGCTTGTCGTTGGAGGCATGGGCGGAGGATGCGGCGGCGGACGCGGGTTTTGTGGAGGACTTGACCGCGTTGACATCGGGGCCGCACCGGTTGATGGGGACGCCGGAGGGCCGGGCGGCGGGCGACTACATCAAGGCGCGGTTGGAGTCGGCGCTCGGGGACCGGGGCCGGGTGTTGGTCCAAGACGTGCCGGCTTGGCAAGTCGTGGTGAAGGAGGCGGAGCTGCGGGTCGGGGATCAGGTGGTTTCGGTGCAGCCGATGCGGCCGAACCTGGTGGTTCCGGTGAGCACGCCGGACGAGGGTTTGCGGGGCCCGGTGATTTATGCGGGGTCGGGGACGCTGGAGGCGTACGGTGATCGCGATCCGGAAGGCGCGATTGTGGTCTTGGACTTCGGGAGCGGGGACGCGTGGGAGCGGGCGTTTGCGCTGGGGGCGAAGGCGGTGGTGTTTTTGCGGGACGGGGGTGAGGGTGGGGTGATCGCGTCGGAGCCGACGCACGCGCAGCTGCCGGTGAATCTGGTGCGGGTGTCGGTGGATGCGGGGGAGACGGGTGGGGTGGACCTGCGGGCGGACCACGCGATGGCGACATTGGTGGTGGCCTCGCGGTGGGAGCGGGTGGTGGGCCGGAACATCGTCGGGTTTGTGCCCGGGACGGACCCCGTGTTGGATGCCGAGCGGGGGCTCCCGGAGGTGCTGCTGCTGGGTGCGGCGTACGACAGCTTCGGGCATGTGCCGACGCGGAGCCCCGGCGCTCGGGGGGCGGCGAACGTGGCGGCGCTGTTGAGAGCGGCGGAGCGTTTCGCGGCGGACCCGCCGAAGCGTGATACCGCGTTGGTGTTCTTCGACGGGCGGGCGCAGGCGCACGTGGGAGCGCGGGGCTTTTACGACGCGGTGATGATGACGGGGGCTCAAGACGCGCGGCTGCGGGCGGAGTATGCGGCGGAGCGGGACAGCCTGGAGCGGATGCGTCGGCTGCTGGGGCTGGGGCTGGCGGCGCTTGAGACGGTGGCGGAGGGCGACGAGGACCGAGAGGCGCTGGGGTATCTGCGTGAAGAGCTGCGTCAGACGGCGGAGTGGCGGGTGGCGGAGCTGAAGCGGCGGAAGGCGGACCTGTTGGTGTCGTTGTCAGTGGGGCAGCAGGGCCTGAGCGACGGGGAACAGGCGGCGCGGGAGGCGGAGGTGGAAGAGGTGCTCAAGCCGCTGCTGACGGTGTGGGACGACGGGCTGCGTGGGGCGATGCACTACGGCGAGCTGGGGGTGTTGATGGCGGACCTGGAGGCGGGGAGCGGGGCGTATCTGGACGGTTCCGAGGCGATGACGAAGCCCGAGGGCGGGGATCGGGCGGCGCGGCTAGAACGGCTGCGTACCGCGTTGTCGGAACTGGTGTCGGTGACGGCGTCGCGGTTTGAAACCCGGCTGGCGGAGCTGGCGATGGTTGAAACGCGGACCGGTCAGCGTGCTGCGTTGCGGGAGGTGCTGCGGGTTTCGGAGGATGGGCAGGACAAGCCGAAGTGGTTGGCGGTGCACGTCGACTTCAACCTGGGGGACGGGACGGGGCGGTTCGGTCTGGTGGCGGGTGGCGAGACGTACGAGACGCTGGGTAAAGCGCTGAGCCAGCAGGCGGAGCAGCCCGGGCTTTACAACCGGCTGCTGTCGGCGTTGGCGGGGGTGGCCGAGCCGATGGGCCTGGAGCGGTTGGAACTGGAGACACTGCGTGACGCGTCGCGTGGGGCGCGTTGGGTGCCGGTCCCGTACGCGGTCAGCGGCGACGTGGCGGGGATGTTTGGTGTGCACAACCTGGCGGCGATGACGGGGTATGACGCGCTGCCTCGGGAGGGCCAGCCCGCGGACACGCGGTCGGCACTGGATGCGTCGGGGTTGTGGGCGCAGGCGGAGGAGGCGATCGGGCTGCTGCGTGCGGCGGCGGATGATGTACGGGTGGCACCGGCGCGGGATTTTCAGGCGAAGGCGACATCGAAGTATGCGGGGTGGTCGGGCGGGAAGGGGACGGGCGCGTACGCGGCGCGGCGGGTGATGGGGGGCTTGGCGGAGAACCGGCCGGCGGCGGGGGCGTTGGTGGCGGTCTGGCCGGGGGGTGGGCAGGGCCCGTCGCCGGCGTCGTGGGCTCGGCTGGAAGGGAACGTGCTGCCGGGGTACGACGGGTTGATCCTGACGTGGTCGAACACTAACGGGCGTTACACACTGACGGCGTTGCATCAGGATTTGATGAACGCGGTGGCGACGGTGGCGGCGGGGTTTGACGAGCGTGGCGGGCTGGTGGCGATGTCGAGCCAGGAGACGATGTCGCAGCAGTTTGGTTCGGCGATGCGGGTGGACCTGGCGTCGGGCCGAGCTTTCTTCGTGCCGACGATCCCGAGCTTCCCGGCGCGGATCACGCAGCTGAGCGTGCTGCAGGCGACATCGGAGACGGGCTATCGGGACAACCTGGTGATGGAGAGCCAGTCGGGTTTCCTGACGGGGTTCTTTGTGGCCGATCAGGTGATCGACCGGATGGTGAAGGTGTTCCAGCCGATGGGCCCGGTGGTGTTGGACACGCTGACGGGTGACGTGAGCCGGGACCGCAGCGCCACGGGGTTCGACCTGTCGCGTTTCCAGGGGTCGACGGGGTGGCTGCCGCAGATGGCTCGTGACCTGCATGCGCTCAACGAGATCCGGCTCAAGACGCTGCGGGACAAGGGCGTGAGCAGTGCGGCGTTGGAGCGGCTCCACGCGGCGGCGGAGTCCCGGCTGCGGGCGGCGAGCGAGGGGGCAACGGTGGCGGAGCGGACGGCGGCGGCGCTGCAGTCGGCGGCGATCTCGCACCGGGTGTACCCAGAGCTGAGGTCGACGATGGACGACCTGGTGCGGGCGGTGGTGGTGCTGCTGTTGTTAGCGATCCCGTTCGCGTTCGCAATGGAACGGCTGCTGGTGTGCTCGACGAGCATCTACGGGCGGATCGCGGGGTTCACGGTGTTGTTCCTGGCGACGTTTGGGCTGCTGTATCTGATGCACCCGGGGTTCGCGATCGCGTCGACGCCGATCATCATCTTCCTGGCGTTTGCGATTTTGCTGCTGTCGGGCCTGGTGATCTACATCGTGGTGCGGAAGTTCCAGTCGGAGCTGAAGGTGCTGCAGGGTCAGGGGACGATGGTGCACCAGCAGGAGGGATCGCAGGTGGGGACGATGATGGCGGCGGTGGGGATGGGGATGAGCACGATGCGGCGTCGGCCGACGCGGACCACGCTGACGGCGGTGACGGTGGTGATGCTCACGTTCACGATATTGAGCTTCGCAAGCTTCAGCGTGGACGTGGGGGTGCGGGAGACGAACCAGGGTCCGGTGGTGGCGTCGATGCCGCGGGCGGTGCTGGTGCGGAACCTGGACTACTCGGCGTTACAGCCGGGGGTGTTGGACGTGGTGAAGGGGCTGGTGTCGGGGGAGGGGGCGTTGGTGTCTGCGACGTATTGGCTGGTGGGGACGGACCCGCAGGCGGCGGCGGAGTATCCGGTGTCGGTGGACGGCCCGGCGGAACAGGTCAACGCGGTGCAGGGGGTGGACCCGGCGGCGCTTCGGCGTTGGCCGGCGTTGGCGGCGGCGTTGGGGGCGACCGAGGAGGCAGAGGTGGAAGCCTTGGCGGATCAGCTTCGGGCGGGCGGCGTGCTGCTGCCGTTGGAGGTGGCGACGCAGCTGGGGCTGGAGCCGGGGGATGAGCTGCGGGTGGCGGGCCGGTCGGCGACGTATATCGGGCCGATCCTGGAGCGGGAGCTGCAGCTGCTGCGTCAGGCGGACGAGGGGTCGGTGCTCCCGGTGGACTTCACGGAGGCGTCGTCGGAGCAGTCGTCGGACGCGGAAGACGAGTCTCTGCTGGTGTCGGAGGTTCAGCGGGACTACGTGTTCCTGTCGCCGGCGGCGGTGGCGATCACGGGGAACGATTGGGTGCGTGCCGCGGGGGGCGAGTTGCATACGGTGTCGCTGTTTTCCGGGGCGGGCCAGGACCCGGTGGAGGTGGGCCGAGAGGCGGCGAAGATCCTGGTGATGCCGGCTTGGGTGCCGGCAACCGACGGGGTACAGCGGATGCTGCTGACCCGGCTGACTTCGGTGTCGGGCGGGGTGCAGCTGCTGGTGCCGTTGCTGCTGGGCGGGCTGATCATCTTCGGGACGCTGCTGGGGTCGATCCAGGACCGGGAGAAGGAGATCTACACGTTCTCGGCGTTGGGGCTCTCGCCGTTGCATGTGGGGCTGCTGTTCTTCGCCGAGGCGACGGTGTACGCGGTAGTGGGCGGGATGGGTGGGCAGCTCTTGGCGCAGGGTGTTGCTCAGGTGGCGGCGGTGCTGGCGTCGGCGGGGCTGATCGACCCGGTGAGCATCAACTACAGCTCGACCAACTCGCTGTTCGCGATCGGGGTGGTGATGCTGACGGTGATTGTGTCGGCGATCTACCCGGCGCTTCGGGCGAGCAAGTCGGCGAACCCGGGGTTGGCGCGGAGCTGGCAGCTGCCGAAGCCCGAGGGTGATGTGCTGAGCCTGACCTTCCCGTTCACGGTTTCGGCGTACGACATGACCGGGGTGGCGTCGTTCCTGGCCGAGCACTTCGAGCGGCACGATGACCCGGGGCTGGGGGCGTTTGCGGCTTCGGAGGTCGAGGTGTTCCGGGACGCCGAGCAGCGGCTCGGGGTGACCGGGGAGTTCGCGCTCTCGCCGTTTGACTTGGGGGTGACCCAGCGGATGCGGCTGACGGCGCTGCCGTCGGAGATCCCCGGGGTGGACGAGGTGGCGATCCGTTGCGAGCGGCTGTCGGGGTCGGCGGGGGATTGGTACCGGACCAACAAGACCTTCATGAAGGACCTGCGGAAGCAGTTCCTGCTGTGGCGGACGCTGCCGCACGAAACGATCGAGGCGTATCGGCTGCAGACGCTGCAGAAGCTGGGCGGCGGGTCGGCCGTGGCGGCGCCGGACGCCAGCGCGTCGGGGAGCGATCCGGACGCCTCTGGCCCACCGATGGGGGCGATGCCGAGCCCGGCGTAGGGCAGGCCGTTAGACTCCGCAGCCGTTTGGCTTGAACCCGCTGTTTCCGAAGACCTGATCGATGCGCAAGCTGTTTTCAAGATCGAAGACCGGCCGAGTGGACAAGGAACTCGAAGAGTTCCGTTCGCTGATGGAGCCGCCGTCGAAGTTTGAGGACGGATTCAGCTGGATCGCTTTTTTCGGTGCGTTGTTTGTGGCGGTGTTGATGGTGCCGGGGTCGATCTACATGACCCTGCTCGCGGGGGCGGCGATCGGGCCGGCGGCGCAGTGGGTGACGCTGATCTTGTTCATCGAGGTGGCGCGGCGGGCCAATAAGTCGCTGAAGAACGCGGAGATCTTCACCCTGTTCTATATCGCCGGGGCGATCATGGTCACGGCCTCGCAGCTCCAGGGCGGGTTCCACGGCGGGCTGGGCGCGTTGTGGAGCCAGTTCTATGTGCAGTCGGACGCGGCGAATGCTGCAGGGATCGCGCGGGAGGTGCCGGACTGGGTCGCCCCGCAGGACCCGAACGTGCTGGGTCAGCGGTCGTTGCTGATGTGGGAGTGGCTGCCGGCACTCGGGCTGATCGCGTTCACGATGGTGATCGGGCGGATCGACAACATGATCCTGGGGTACGGGTTGTTCCGGCTGACCTCGGACATCGAGAAGCTACCGTTCCCGATGGCGCCGGTGGGGGCGCAGGGGATCCTGGCGTTGTCGGAGGAGCAGTCGGAGGAGTCGGGGAAGAAGGCGAAGCCTGAGGACGCGGGAGGGTCGGACTCGGTGCAGAAGCCGGGGGCGATGAGCTGGCGTTGGCGGGTGTTCTCGATCGGGTCGGTGATCGGGTTGGTGTTCGGGCTGATCTATATCGGGCTGCCGACGATCACGGGCGCGCTGCTGAGCCAGCCGATCACGATCCTGCCGATCCCGTTTATCGACTTCACGCAGGACGTGGGCAATACGGCCCTGAAGGCGGTGGCGGTGGCGGTGTCGCTGAACCTGGGGATGGTGATCCTGGGGATGGTGCTGCCGTACTGGGCGATGGTGGGGACGTTCATCGGGCTGATCATCACGTTTGTGGCGAACCCGATCCTGTACGACCAGGGGGTGCTCTCGAGCTGGACCGAGGGCGACAACCTGCAGCAGACGTTCTACAAGAACAACGTCGACTTCTACTTCAGCTTCTCGATCGGGGTGGCGTTGGCGATCGCGGGGGCGGGGTTTGTGTCGGTGACCCGGGCGTACCTGGCGGCGAAGGCCAAGGCGGCGCGGGAGCAGCACGACCTGAAGGAGAAAGACTTCGGGATCCCCGAGGGCCGGGGCGACATCAAGTGGTGGCTGATTGTGCTGGTGTATGTGGTGTCGTCGGCGTTGTACATCGGGGTCAGCGCCTGGCTGCTGTATGTGAGCGACAACGGGGTGGTGTACCTGCCGGTGATCGGCGTGATGGTGTTCTACGCGTTGGTCTACACGCCGATCATCAGCTACGTCACCGCCCGGCTGGAGGGGATCGCCGGCGAGGTGATCAACATCCCGTTCGTGAAGGAGGCGTCGTTTATCCTGTCGGGATACAGCGGCGTGGCGGTGTGGTTCCTGCCCGTGCCGCTGCACAACTACGGGTCGATGACGGTGTTCTACCGGCAGTGCGAGCTGACGGGCACGAAGTTCAAGTCGATCTGGAAATCGGAGCTGCTGCTGACGCCGATCATCCTGGTGGGTTCGCTGGGCTTTGCGCACTTCATCTGGGGGCTGGGTGCCGTGCCGGGGCCGCAGTACCCGTTTGCTCAGGAGTGGTGGGAGGTGACGGCCGAGCAGCAGAGCCTGGTGTTCAGCTCGACGCTGGGCGGGTTCACGGTGTTCGAGGAGGCGTTCAACCCGGCGTACATCTTCTGGGGCCTGGGGATCGGCGCGGTGGTGTTCGCGGGGATGGCGTGGGTCGGTGCGCCGACGTTTTTGGTTTATGGCGTGGTGCGGGGGCTGAACCAGACGCTGCCGTATGTGGTGCTGCCGCAGTTCATCGGGGCGCTGCTGGGTCGGTACTACTTCCAGAAGCGGTTGGGGTTGATGTGGCGGCAGTACATCCCGGTGGTGTTCGCCGGGTTCTCGTGCGGGTTCGGGCTGATCGGGACACTGGGCATCGGGTTCACGTTCCTGGCGAAGTCGGTGTTTAAGCTGCCGTATTGATTGCCAAGCACCCCGCAGGCCATGTGCCCCCGGGCAAAGCCCGGGGCTAAAGAGAGCAGACATGAGTGAGATGCCGGCACCAACTTCAACCGTCGCGCGGGGCGAGCCGATCGTGAAGGTGTTCGGGGTGTCGAAGGCCTACGGGCTCAAGGGCAAAGAGGTGGTGTACGCGCTCCGGGACGTGTCGTGCGAGATCATGCGGGGGGAGTACCTGTCGATCATGGGGCCGTCGGGCTCGGGGAAGTCGACCCTGTTCAACATCATGGGGGCGTTGGACAAGCCGACGGACGGCAGAGTCGAGATCGGGCCGCTGGACCTGACCGCGCTGAGCTCGCGGCAGCTGGCGTTCGTGCGGTGCAACTACATCGGGTACATCTTCCAGGCGTACAACCTGATCTTCTCGCTCACGGCGGTGAAGAACGTCGCCCTGCCGGCGGTGTTCCGGGGCGTCGATCCGGAAGAGGCCGACGAGCTGGCGAAGCAGCGGCTGACGCAGGTCGGGCTGGGTCATCGGCTGGACCACCGCCCCGGCGAGCTCTCCGGCGGCCAGCAGCAGCGTGTGGCGATCGCTCGGGCGCTGGTGAACGACCCGACGATCATCCTGGCCGACGAGCCGACCGCGAACCTGGACCTCAACACGGGGGCCGAGATCATCTCGATCCTCAAGGGGCTGTCGGTGGATGAGGGTGTGACGATCATCACGGCCACGCACGACCACAAGATGCTGGCGAACTCCGACCGCGTGATGCGGATCCGCGACGGGCAGATCGAGAAGATCGAGACGGCCGACGAGCTGGATGTCGAAGAGGGCGAGATCGAGGTGGCTGGGGAAGCGGTGGACTAGCGGTGCGGTTGGGTTGGACGCGTGCAAAGCGTTTTGGAAGATCAGGCCCTGAACCAGGAGTGAAGCCGTGTTGCAGCAGAAGCAGGCGTTGGTGTTGGCGGTGATCGCGGGGTTGCTCAGTCTGTTGCCGGGCTGGGCGATGGCGGAAGACAAGGCGTTACTTCAGGGCGAGTGGGTACCGGTGAAGCTGGTGGCGGCGGGCGAGGAGGCCCCCGAAGAGGTGTACAAGGAGCTGCGGATCGAGTTTGCGGGGGATGAGTTCAAGGCGGTCGGGCTGGACGGCGAGCAGGAGGTGTACCGCTTCACGCTGGACGCGACGAAGGACCCGAAGTGGATCGACCTGACGCGGAAGGCGGCGGACGAGCCCGAGACCATGCTGGGTATCTACAAGCTCGAGGGGAATAAGCTCACGCTGACGTTCTCGAGCCCGGGCTCGGTGCGTTCGACTGCTTTCGAGTCGGTGGACGACGGCGATTCCCCGAACCTTGTGCTGATGGAGTTCTGGCGTGCGGAGCCGAAGCCCGAGCTGGGCGGCGGGTTGGGGTTGGCGGTGCCGGCGGGCGAGTGAGCGTGTCGAGCAGCCTGCTCGCGGCGTGCCCCCTGGCAGAGCCGGGGGCTATAGGTGGGCGGTGAGTTCGCGGCGGAGGATCTTGCCGGTGGGGTTACGGGGCAGGCGGTTGAGGACGCGGACCTCGCGGGGGACCTTGTAGGCGGGGAGGTTCTGCTGGGCGTACTGACGGACTTCGGCGGTGTCGGGGCCGGCGGCGTCGGGGTCGCTGTCGCAGTCGGGGTAGACGTTGCGGCAGGGCTCGACGAAGGCGATGGGGACCTCGCCGCGTTTGTCGTCGGGCTTGCCGATAACGGCCGAGGCGCCGACGCCGTGGAAGTGGTTGAGGACCTCTTCGATCTCGCGGGGGAAGACGTTTTCGCCGGCGACGATGAGCATCTCTTTCTTCCTGCCGGTGATGTAGAGGTAGCCGTCGGCGTCGACTTTTCCGATGTCGCCGGTGCGGAACACGCGTAGGGGCTCGGGTTCGCCGGGGACGTCGAGGTGGAAAATCACCTCGTCGGTGAGCTCGGGGAGCTTGTAGTAGCCCATCATGAGGTTGGGGCCGGTGAGGAGGATCTCGCCTTCTTCGTCGGGGCCGAGGATGTGGTTGTCCTCGTCGACGATGAATTGGCGGACGCCGGGGATGGGCTTGCCGACGGAGTGGGTCTTGTTGGCGGTGGGGGTGGCCCAGTGGCAGACTGGGGCGGTTTCGGTGAGGCCATAGCCCTCGAGGAGCCGGACGTTGAGCTGGTCCTGGAAGCCGAGGCGGACGGCTTCGGGGAGGGGTTCGCCGCCGCAGACCGGGAGGCTGACCGAGGCCCAGTCCTCGGGGGTGACGCCCTTGACCGCGAGCAGCGCGCCGTACATGGACGGGACGCCGACGAAGACGTTGGGCCGGTGCTGCTGGATGAGCTCGGTGAGTTTCTTGGGGACGAAGCGGGCGGTGTAGACGATCTTGGCGCCGAGGAGCAGGGGGATGAGGGTCAGGACGGTGACGCCGAAGGAGTGGAACTGGGGCAGGACGCCGAGGAAGGTGGTGTCGTGGGTGAGGTTGGCGTGCTGGATGGAGGCGCGGGCGTTGGCCTCGAGGTTGGCGTGGGAGAGCATGACGCCCTTGGGCTTGCCGGAGGTGCCGGAGGTGTAGAGGAGCAGCCCGAGGGCGTCGTCCTTGGGCTTGGCGGGCCAGCGGAACGGGGGCGGTCCCTTGAAGCTGAGCTCCTCGAGCTTGATGGGGTTGACCGAGTCGGGGAAGACAGACTCGCCGCCGATGTGGTCCAACAGCTTGCCGGCGGTGAGGACACAGTCGATGCCGGCGTCTTCGAGGACGTAGCGGAGGTCTTCGGAGGAGAGCAGGTAGTTGATGGGGACGGGGACACGGCCGGCCTGCCAGGCGGCGAGCAAGGCGGCGGCGAAGGCGCCGCTGGTGGGCAGCATGATGCCGACGTGGGGCCGGTCGGTGTTGCGTTTGATGGTGGCGGCGAGGTGGTACGTCCCGCCGAGGAGCTCGAGGCCGCGCCAGCGGCGCTGGTCATCGATGAGCAGCGGCCGGCGGAGGTCGCGGAGGCATTGGCGGAGGATGGGTCGCAGCAGGGCCATAGGCTTAGGGTATCGATCGGCAGAATCGCCGGCGTAATGTAAATGATTATTTACGAAATTGACAGACCGGGTTCAGGGCCGTCCTGTCCGGGGCGGTACACTGCGGTGCAAACCGAATCACGGACCGGATTTGAAAGGGTTAGCGATGGCATCAGGGGCGTTTCTGACGGGTCAGCGGGGGTGGGGGCTTCGTGGGTGGGGTCTTCGGCGGGTGGCGGCGGGCTTGATCGTGGTGGCGGGCGGGCTGGGGTTGGTGGTGGGTGGGGTGGGGTGTACGGTCGCGCCGGGCCCGACGCTGGACGGGGCGTACCGGTTGTACGAGGCGGGGGAGACCGGGGCCGCGTTCCAAGACGCGGCCGAGCTGGCGGGCCGGGGCAAGAGCGGGCAGCGTTACGAGGCGGCGTACCTGGCGGGGCTGGCGGCGAAGGACTTGGGGGACGGGCGGTCGGCGGTGCGGTATCTGAGTCAGGCCACGCGGTCGCCTGACCCGGTGCTGGCGGGGGACGCGGGGGTGACGCTCGGGACGGTGCACGCCGAGGCGGGGCGTCATCAGGCGGCGGCGGACGCTTACCTGACGGCTTCGGATCGGTTGACGGGGGAGGGCCGGGCGAAGGCGAGCTTCTTCGCGGGGGTGTCGCAGCAGAAGCTGGGGCAGTGGGCGCAGGCCCGGACGAACTTCATCCTGGCGCGGGCGCAGAGCTCGGACCCGATCCTGGAGCGTCGGGCGACGGAGCAGCTGCGGGTGAGCGGGTTCACGATCCAGCTGGGGGCGTTCCGGAACGGGGCGAACGCGCGGGGCGTGGCGGAGGGGATCGCGGCGGAGTCGGTGGCGCTGGGGCTGGGTGAGCCGAGGCTGGTGGCGTCGGTGCTGCCCGAGACAGGGGCGGTGACGCTGGTGCATGTGGGGACGTTCTCGACGTTTGGGTCGGCGGCTCTGCGGCGGGATGCGCTGGGCGTGGAGGGCGTGATTGTGCCGATCAGCGAGGGGCCGTAGCGCGTCGGGCTGGTGTCATTGGCCGAGGACGTAGAGGGCGACGGCGGCGGTCATGGCGGTGGCGGCGAGGGTGCGTCGGACGAGGATGCCGCGCGGGACGTGGGCCTCGAGGTGGTGATGGCCGCGGGCGGCGAGCAGGGCGCCGAGGCCGATGGACATCAGGCCGCGGGTGGACTGGAGGATGTTGCCCAGGACGATGCCGACGAGGGCGAAGCAGGCGAAGAGGGCGAGCATGGAGCCGAGCCAGCAGGCGGCATAGGGCAAGGCGGCGGTCCAGGCCTTGGGATCACGGGAGCCCAGCCAGGGCAGGACGAGCAGCGCGAGGACGCCGCTGAAGACGTAGCTGGCGGCGGCGCCGAACACGGCGAGCTTGACCGGGTGCTGCCCGTCGGGGGTGGCGTTGACCAGGGTGTCGATCATGACGCGGATGCTGAGGTCGGAGCCGCAGTAGCCGACGAGCGTGATGGTGAGCAGCCCGAGCACCGTCCAGGGCAGCCGGCCGCCGGTTTGGTTGAGGGTCCAGGCGGCAGCGACCGAGAGCACGACGCCGGTCCACTGCAACGGGGTCAGCGTGTCGCCGAGGAGCCCGACGGTGCAGAGGGCGAGGATGGCGACCTTGATGCCGAGGATGGGGGAGATGCGTGAGGCGTGGACCCGGCGGAGCACGAGGAAGAGCGTGGTCTGCCCGAGCAGGTAGAACAAGGAGGTCGCAACGACCCACCCCACCCATGGAGATGGCGTGAACCGGACGGGGCCGGTGAGGGTCAGTCCGTCGGGCCAGAGCCACCAGGCGAGGGGCAGGCAGGCGAGGCCCTGCCAGGCGTGGGAGATCGCCATGAGGCGGTAGGCGGAGCCGTGCTTGAGGGTGTAGGCGCGGGAGGTGAGGTAGGCGAGCGAGGCGAGCAGTGCGGTGAGGAGGCCCGTGAGGACGCCGAGGGCGATCATGGGCGGGAGGTTACAAGGGAGGCGGCCACTACGCGGCCGGGCGAGCGTAGCTCGCCGGCCATTGGGCTTGTCGTGGGTTGACTGGTGTCCGGGGGGGGTGGGGTGGGGTCAGTTGAGCTGGCGGGAGAGGTTGATCGCACCGCGGGTGATGCGGGTCTGGCCCTGGTCGAAGACGACGAACTCGCTGAGGGCGAGCTCTTCCATGAGGTCGGCGACCAGACGCATCGTGGTGGCGGCCTGGGCGGGGCTGAACTCGCCCCCGTTGAGCATGTCGGGGTTGCTGACCTGGACGTTCTCGATGCTGTCGGCGGCCTGGCGGAGGCTGAACACGAGGCCGGACGGTTCCATGCGGGCGAGCCCGACGAGGGTGCCATCGACCTCGGGGACGATCATCTCGGCGAGGGCGTCCTGGCCCTCGACGGGCTGGCCGTTGGCGTCCCAGGCTTCCATGAACCGCTTGGACAGGGCGGGCGAGGTGGAGAGCACGAGCATGCCCTGGTGGTCGAACGCGTGGAAGTTGGAAGAGGCGCCGAGCAGCTCGAGGTTGATGATGCCGCCTTCCGCGGCGGCGAGCTCTTGGACCCAGGACAGGTCGGCTTGGAGCGTCTTGACGCCGAGCCCGAGGTCGGTTTCGGCGAGGGATCGGGCGGCGGCGGGGGCCTCGAATTCGCCGAACATCTCGGCGGCCTTGATCGACTCGGTGTAGAGCTCGGCGAGGTAGGCCAGGCCGTCCTGACCCTCGGCCACCTCGACGAAGAGCAGGCCGGCAGGGACCGGGAGGTTCTCGAGCGTGACGGACTCGGCGTCGTCCAAGTCGCCGCCGGTGACGGTGAGCTTCTCGGCGGTTTCGACCACACCGGCAACGCCTCCGCTGACCCGGCCGAAGGTGGCCTCGGCCCGGTCGGTGAGCACCGCCCGGAGCGGGGCGAGCTGCTCGATCTTGGCGGCCGCGATCGGCTTGGCTTGCTCTTCGTCCCAGTCGGCTTCTTCGAGGGCCTGCATGTTGGCCTGGGTTTCCAGCAAATCGATCATGGAACCGAGCTGGCTCGAGATGGTTTCGCCGACGGGCTGGCCGGTGCCCACATACACGAGCGGCAGCTCGCCGGGCAGCCGGGCGGGCAGGTTGAGGGGGGCGAGGTCGCCGAACGGGGGGACGTTCTGTGCGACGCTCTCGAGCTGGAGGCCGCCATCGAGCCAGATCGCAAGGTCCTGTTGGGTGCCCATCTGCTCGATGCCTTCGCGGATGGTCTGGATGTCGCTGAGGGAGAACATGTCGGTCGGCCGAGAGCCAAAGAGGTCGGGGTTCTGGGCCAGGGCTTGGCCGAGCGGGCTGTTGGGGTCGATGTCGAAGGCGGCTTCGATGCCGTCGATCGATTCGAGCAGGGGTGTGGGGGTGAAGCGGGCGAAGAAGACGCCGGTGCTGGAGCGGGTGTACTTGGGCCAGAGCGTGCCGAGCAGCTCGGGGCTGAGCGTGGGTTCGCCCTCAGCGACGGGTTGGCCGAGCGTGAAGATGAAGCTGCTGTCCTGGACCGCGAAGGCGAGGCGGAACTCCATGTCCATGATGGCGGCAGCGAGCTGCTGGAGCTGGGGGTGGTCGGGCTCACCGAGGCCCATGTCGGCGAGGCCCTGGGTGAGGAGGTTGGCGTCGCCGTTGACGGTGTCACCGACACGGATGTCGACGGTGAGGCTGGCGGCCTGGACGTCGAGGTTGATGCCGGGCTGTCCACCGGCGAAGCCGGCGAGCATCTGGAGTCCGGCGAGCATCTGCATGGCCTGGCCGGGGTCGCGCATGGTCAGAATCAGCGCACCGCTGGGCGAGACGAAGCCCTCGGCGAGGGCGACCAACCGCGCCCGGTACGGGGCGACGACGGCGTCGTCAAGCCCTTCCATCTCTCCGGCCTGGACCGCGATCGCACCGACCGCGAAGGCTTCCATGGCCTGGCCGAACAGGGCGATCGTCTGGTCGTTGGTAGCAACGATGACCCGCTTGGGCACCGAGGCCTCGATCTCGTCGAGCGGGGCCAGCCGCTGCTCGTCGGTCATCTTCAGCCAATCGACCAGGTCGTCCATGTCGGCCTGGATGAGCTCGTCCTCCCCGATGGCATTGACGAAGCGGTTCAGCGGCTGGAGCAGGCGGGGCGAGTTGAGGGCGGCACGAATCGTCGGCATCAGGTCATCGACGACCACGAGGTTGGTGTGGGTGGCGGGGATGCCGGCGAACTCGGGGAGCTGGTCGGCGGGGTGGCCGTCGGCGGGCGCGGCGAGCGTGGGCGCGGGCCGGAGCAGCGTGGCGGTCACGGCCAGGAGGGTAAGGAGCGTGACGGGGGCGAGGCGGCGGCGGGACATCGCGTTCATGGGAAGGCTCATTCTTGGCTTGGGGGTGCGGTGATCCATGCTGACAAGGTAAGAGCCGCGAGTATACCGACGTGCGAAAACAGGCCGGGATTACCGCGGATTTGGGACGGGTCGCGGCGGGGTCTCCAAAAGCCAAGGCGTCACCACCGGTCAGTGAGCAGGCCGACCGGGGCGACACGCTCCGGCTCGCTATCGTCCGCGCTGCGTTTGGCAGACATTCTGACCACCCCGCATTGGGGGTTACGCGGGGGGGGTTCGGGCGTGCTGGAGGTGGAGGCGGACGAAGCCGAGCCAAGCGGCGGTGAGCATGACGCCGGTGACGAGGAAGAGCCAGGGCCCGAGCCCGGGCCAGTCGGCGGCGGCTTGGAGGGCGTTACCGAGCGCGTTGTCGCCGGCGTGATCGGCGAGCTGTCGGAGGCCGGAGCCGACGCCGGGCCAGGTGCTCACGCCCTCGAGCAGGGCGATGGCGAGGAAGGGCGCGATGAGCCCGCGGACGCCGGTGAGGGTGACGTGGACGCCCATGTAGACGGCGGCGAGTCGGCGGTCGGTGAAGTCGTTGTGCCCGAGCTGCCAGGCGAGCATGCCGCCGCCGCGGGCGACACCCTGGACGACCCGGCCGACCGCGAGCAGGGCGAGCAGGCCCGTGGCCGCGGCGAGGCCGTAGACGAGCTGAACGCCGGCGAAGAGCACGGCATGACGGGAACGGAACTCGAGGATGTGCACCCGGTCGAGGTAACGGGCCCACAGCGGCAGCGTGAGCCCGGCAAAGACGAACGGGAGGGTGACGGTGAGGAACGTGGCGAGCCCGAAGGCGAAGCCGCCGGAGCCGGGGTCTGAACCCTGGCCGCCCCCGATGAGGTCGATGGTGAGCTTGATGACGGCGGCCTCGGCCATGAGGTTGCCCAGGCCCATCAGGAACTGGAACACCATGTAGCTGCGGAACAGCCGGTCTCTCCGGAGGATGGTCAGGGCGCCGATGCGACGGGCGGGCGAAGGGTTGTCTTGTGCGACGGGGTGATCGGGGTCGCCATGGGTTTCGTAGTGCAGCAGGGCCTTCTCGCCGCGGAGGCGGACCCGGCTGAACGACCAGGCACCGACGATGGCGATCGCGGCGGCGAGCGGGTAGACCAGGCGGAAGCGCTGCGGGTCGCCGTCGAGCAGCCGGTAGAGCAGCGTGGGTGCGGTGCCGAGGATCAGGGCGGCGAGCATGATCAGCCGGCTGGTGATCCGGCCGCGCACGGCACGGCGGTAGTTGTTCCGCCAGACCTGCGACCGCAGGGTGACCATCCCGGCGATCAGCGAGCGAACGCCTAGGACGTAGGCGACGACCAGCCATTCCAGGGCGGGGCCCGCGACGAGCTGGCCGGCGGTGTTCGGCTCGGGGGTCGGCAGCAGCGCGAGCCCCGCGGTGCCGCCCACGATCAGCCCCATGATCCCGCTGATGAACGGGACCTTGCGTCGGCCGCGGGCCAGGCGGGTCCACAGCAGGCTGGTGGCGTTGGCGAAGAACGGGGCGGCGAGGATCGTGGCGAACGCGAGGTCGCTGACCCCGAAGACCCGTTTGGCGAGCACCCCGAAGACGCCCCCTT
Source organism: Planctomycetota bacterium (assembly GCA_038749105.1). Lineage (GTDB taxonomy): Bacteria > Planctomycetota > Phycisphaerae > Phycisphaerales > Phycisphaeraceae > JBCCOW01. Next base: position 17,809 of record JBCDIM010000016.1, on the reverse strand, counting down.
CGAACAGTGACACCGCGATCGGCAGCGTGCAGGTCGTGAGCAGTTCACGACGGTAGGTCGGCCGGGCCATCAGCGGCATGCGGGCCGGGCTGAACCAACGCCAAGGCATCGGGGGCATGGCGCCACCCTACGCCGGATGGCTTCGCGGGGGTGGAGGGTTGGCTTGGCGAACGCCGGGTTAGGTGGGTAGCGGCTCGATCGCCGGCTGCCGCTGGGCGTCGGTCAGCATCTGCTGGGCCCCTTGCTCCTTGAGCGAGACGATCGCCCGCTTGACCAGGCGACGCAGGTGGAGCGTCTTGATCTGGTCGTCGAAGGTGGCGGTGCGTGAGCCGTCGGCCGACCAGACGCGTGCCCGCAGCCGGAACCAGTGGCTGTCGGCGTTGCGTTCGGCCTGGGTTGTCTCGGGGTCGAGGGGGTGGGCGTAGACGGCGATGGGGGAGTGGCAGTCGGCGCCGAGCCCGGCGACGAGTTCACGCTCGGCGTGGATCGCGGTGGCGGAGGCCGGGTCATTGAGCGGCATGCAGCGGGCGACGGTGACGTGGTCCTGGCCGCGGCACTGCAGGCAGAGCGCGCCCTGCCCCGCGGCAGGCAGCATGGTGTCGAGGCCCAGCGGTTGGCCCGCCAGGTCGCGGAAGCCCAACCGGAGCAGCCCCGCGGCGGCCAGCAGCGTGGCGTCATACACCCCGTCCTCGGCCTGGACCTTCTCGAGCCGCGTCGGCACGTTGCCCCGCATCAGCACCGCCCGGACGTCGGGCCGGACCGCCCGGATCTGAGCCGCCCGCCTCGCGCTAGCCGTTCCGAGCACCGCACCCTGTGGCAGCTCATCGATCGTGATCGGCTGCCCCGACGGCCCCACCAGCACGTCCCCCACCGGTCCGCGTTTGGGCACCGCCGCCAGGCTCAGCCCCGGCGTCGCCGTGTCGGACGGCACGTCTTTCATGGAGTGGACCGCGACGTCCGAGTCGCCATCCAGAAGCACCTGTTCGACGCCCCGCGTGAACAGCCCCTTGCCCCCCCGCTCGGCCAGGGCGATGCCGGTGTGCTGATCGCCCTCGGACTCGAGCCAGCGGTGCTGCACGATGAGGTTGGGATCGGCCCGGGCCAGCCCACGGCCCACGATGGTCGCTTGCACCCGCGAAAGCTTGCTGGTGCGGGCGACAATGCGGATAGGTTTGGCTGACCGACGCAAGGGCAATCCCCTCAAGGCTTTGGAGAAGGCCACATGCTAGCGAGCCGCGCAGATCACGCAAAAAGCCAGCCGTCCGGCCCCGAAAACCGCGATGTCCAATCACAGATCCCGAACAACCGCCGAGCGACCCTGCTCGGTGTGCCCGTACTGGGCGGATCCCATCATCCCCTGTCCACGCACACTTGAAATGGGGGGTAGTGGATTCGAACCACTGTAGGCAATGCCAGCAGATTTACAGTCTGCCCCGTTTGGCCGCTCCGGCAACCCCCCAAGGGCTGCTCCGCCCTGGGGCGGACGGAGCATTGAACCGTACCGCTGCCCTCCCGTCAAGGCGTCCGCCCGGTTTCAATCCCCTTACATCCCCGGTCATCCAGCCTCGCACCGGGGTCTCGCCGCCCGTCCCCAAGATGCCGCCATCCAAACACGACTTTGACACTTACGCACTTCTTTTCCACGGGACGGGCGTTATCATCCAGTGCCCGATTGGGCTTGGTTCCGTATCCCCGGAAGCGCTGCCGTGACCACCCCGACCGCCCACCATCTGTCTGCCACCCCGCCCCACCCGCCCCACCCTTCCCCGATCCACAGCCACGTCCTGGTGCTCAACCGCATGTGGATGGCCGTCCGCGTAGTCAACGCCAAGCGGGCGTTCTCTATGCTCTTCCGCGACCTTGCCGAGGTCATCCGCGTCGACGACGGCTCATACACCGCCTACGACTTCGGCTCCTGGGCAGAGGCCTCAGCCATGCACGACCTGCTTGTGGCCGATGACGCTTCCGGGGGCGACGAGGTCGAGCCCTACGAGTGGGTCTCGACTGTCCGCATGAAGATCGCGGTCCCCAAGGTCATCCGACTGCTCGGCTATGACAGGCTGCCCGCTCAAGACGTCAAGCTCAACCGCCGCAACATCTTCGCCCGGGACCGCAACCAGTGCCAGTACTGCGGCAAGCACTTCCCCACCTCCGAGCTGTCGCTGGACCACGTCATCCCCCGCAGCCAGGGCGGCGGCGCGTCCTGGGACAACCTGGTGTGCTGCTGCGTGGCCTGCAACTCGAAGAAGGGTGGCCGAACGCCCCGGCAGGCCCGGATGCCCCTGATCCGCAAGCCCGTCAAGCCCAACCGGAACCCCGTGATCCACCTCCGCCTCGGCTCCGGTAAGTACGCCTCCTGGCGGGCGTTCCTCGACAACGCCTACTGGTCCGTCGAGCTGAAGTAGGCCGAGATCAGGCGCCCCGCTGCCCCCGTCCGCACACCCGGACCCCACCCCTCTCTCGCGGTGCTTGCCATCCCGATGGGCCGTTAAGTCGGCCCCCCGGGCACCCGATGTCAAGCTGGAGAACCTAGGCAATCCACCAGCCCCCGCTCTGTCCGCGGCGGCCGGCGGATCGGTCGGAGCTACGCCATGGCCAGCCACGACACCACCCCGTCCTCGGGGCTCTCCGATGAGCTCCGCAACAAACAGGTCTTCACCACCGGCGAAGCGGCCGAGGTCTGCAAGGTCTCCCAGCAGACGATCATCCGCTGCTTCGACGCCGGCCGGCTCAAGGGCTTCCGCGTCCCCGGATCACGCTTCCGACGCATCCCGCGCGAGGACCTGATCCGGTTCATGAAGGCCAACGAGATCCCTACCGACGACTTCGAGACCACCGCCCGCAAGCGCGTCCTCGTCGTCGACGACGACCCCCGCATCGTCGAGCTGTTCACCGACCTGCTCGAAGGCTCGGACAAGTACGACGTCCGCTCGGCCAGCACCGGCTACGACGCCGGCGTCGTCACCACCGAGTTCAAGCCCGACCTGATGATCCTCGACTACATGCTCCCGGATATCAACGGCAACGTCGTCTGCAAGACCGTCCGCAAGAACCCCGACCTCGTGGGCATGAAGGTCATCATCGTCTCCGGCGTCGTCAACCAGGCCGAGATCGACGAGTTGATCGCCTCCGGCGCCGACGAGTTCATCAAGAAGCCGTTCGACGTCAAGCACCTCATGGCCCGCATCGACGCCCACCTCGCGGGGTGATGAAGAAGCTAGAAGTTAGAAGCTGGAATCCAGAAGAGCCGCACTCTTCCCTAGATCACCACTTCCAACTTCCAAATTCCAGCTTCCAACTTCTAAACCCATGGTTTCCGAAGTCTCCCAGCCCAGACGACTCGAGCTCATCCTCCGGCAGATCGACACCCTCCCGACCCTGCCGGCCATCGCTACCCGTCTGCTCCAGCTCACCGCTTCCGACGCCTCCGAGACCCGTGAGGTCGTCGAGCTGATCTCCGCCGACCCGCCGCTCACCGCCAAGATCCTCTCGCTCTGCCGTACCGCCGACCGGGGCGTCCGCGACGGAAACCAGCCGGTGATGTCGGTCGAGCGGGCCGTGGTGCTGCTCGGCTTCAACACGGTCCGCAACGCGGTGCTGTCGCTCAAGGTCTTTGAGCTCTTCCAGCAGCAGCATCAGGACGCGGATGACCGCCGCAGCCTGACGCCACAACGGGATAACGCCGAGCCCGAAACGCCCGGCTTTGACCGCGCCGGGTTCTGGTCGCATTCCCTCGCGGTGGCTGTCGCCGCCGAGATGCTCGCCAAGGCCCATCGCGACCCCGAACTCAACCCCGACGAGGCCTTCGTCTGCGGGCTGCTTCATGATGTGGGCAAGCTCGCTCTCGACCTGGCGCTGCCCAAGTCTTACGCCAAGTGCGTCGCCCTCGCGGCCGCACACCAGGGCAACATCGCCACCTACGAACGCCAGCTCATCGGCATCGACCACCACACGGCGGGCAAACGCTTGGCCGAGCAGTGGGGCCTGCCGCTCGCCCTCCAAGACTGCATCTGGCTCCACGGCTCGCCGTTCGCGTCTCTTCCCGCCCTGCCCCATCAACGGCTGGTCGGGCTGATCCAGCTCGCCGACGCCATCGCCCGCGCCCAGCACATCGGCTACTCCGGCAACCACCCCCTGACCCCCGACCCCGACGCCCTCGCCCAGCAGCTCGGCTTCGACCTCGACCTCGTCCACGCCGCCACCCAAGACCTCTACCCCGCACTCGAAGAACGCGGCAAAGCCCTGGGCATGCACGAGCTGCCGTCCCGTGAGCAGTTCTTCGCCTCCATCCAGAAGGCCAACGCCGCCCTCGGCAAGCTCAACGCCACCCTCGACCACCGCTCCCGCGCCGCCGCGATCCAGGCCCGCGTCCTCCAGTCCATCGCCGACTTCCACGCCCTGGCGACCCCCGGCCGATCCGTGCAAGACCTGCTCGACCGCGCCGCACGCTGTGCCGCCGAGCTCTTTGGGCCCGGCTTCTACGCCCTGCTCCACCCCCTGCCCGAAACCCCCGACGAGCCCGCCGCCTGGCTGCTCTGCAGGTACACCCCCGAGGGCGAACCCCTCGACGCAAAGGTCCTCGATCAACCGCCGGCCGCGCCCGACCTCCGTGCTCTGGATACCGAAGCCACCGGCTCCTCGGGCAGCATGTCCCTCACCGGTGTGTTGCCCTGGGTCGCCGACGAACTGATGGAGGCCGATGACCTCCGAGAGATCGAGATGCTTCCGCTCGCCTCGGGCTGGGGGACCGCTGCGTTGCTGCTGCACGACCGCCCTGCTCTGCCCGTCGCCTCGATCCTCACGCCGCTGACCCGCACCTGGGGTGCCGCGATCGCCGCAGCCGCGCAGCACGACGGCGCCCGCCGACTCGGCGAACAGCTCGCCGAAGCCAACACCGCCCTGCAAGACGCCCAAGACACGCTGCTCAAACAAGCCTCCATGGCCCGCCTCGGCGAGATGGCCGCCGGCGCCGCCCACGAGATGAACAACCCGCTTGCCGTCATCTCCGGCCGATCGCAGCTCTTGTCTATGTCCCTCGAAGGCGGCTCCAAAAACCAGGCCGCCGCCCAGCAGATCTTCCGCGAAGCCCACCGGCTTTCGGACCTGATCACCTGCCTGCACATGTTCGCCGAGCCGCCCAAGGCCGACCGCAAGCCCGTCGACGCCGCCGCCCTGCTCGACACCATCGTCCGCAAGGTCAAGTCGACCCGCCGGAAGCGGCAGGCCGAGATCGACATCTACCTCACACTGGGTGATGACCTGTCCTCCGCCCTGCTCGACGGCGATCAGGTCGCCCGGGCCGTCACCGAGCTGCTGCTCAACGCGCTCCAGTCCAACCCTAAGGAAGCGCTCTCGGTTACCGCCAACAGCAAACCCTGGGGGCCGCACGGCGAGCCCGCCCTGTTCATCTCCGTCATCGACGACGGCGACGGCATGGACCCCGACACGCTGCAGCACGCCCTCGACCCGTTCTTTTCCGCCAAACCCGCCGGCCGGCAGGTCGGCATGGGCCTGCCCCGTGTCCAGCAGCTCGCCGCGGCCCACGATGGCGAAGTCCGACTCACCTCCACCCCCGGCTCCGGTACCACCGCTACCCTCATCCTCCCCCTCGCCGAACCGGTCTAACCCTCACCTCTCCATCAAACCCAGCCACCGCCGCGCCGCGCGCTCCGCCGCCGCCCGCGCCTGCTCTCCCGACCTGCATGGCTCGGGGCGATGCGAGAACGGCTCATTGTCCGACGAATTCACCTGCTTGTCCCCGTCATACACCGCCCACCACCACGAGTCTTCATCCATCTGCTCCGCCCGAAGCAACAACCCCGCCCAGTAGCAAACACAGTCATCCTCCGGATCGCCACGCCATCGAATAGGATCTTCCGCCGCGAACCGTCGCCAATCCATGTCGTCCATAACAAACCCTTTTAGCCCTCGGCTCTGCCGGGGGGCACGCGGTGAACCCTTTGCCCCATGCCGGCTCAAACGATACACGCCCTCTCCAGGCAGTCCCGACCAAGCCGAGCGCAGAGGGGGCATTGCCGGCTACCCGTAGTCTCCAATCCCCTCACGGCGTCCTATCGGTTACCCCATAACGCCCGGCTTGCCGGACCCGCAACGTCCCCGGCCGTTACCCCCCAGCCGTCACGACCCGCCAACTCAACGCTCCGGCAAGCATTTGCGCGGCGACGTGACTCAAACCGCATCACCCCCGCGCCGATCTCTCCCGTAGCCCACGCCAGCGAGCAATAGCCGTGCTGCCCCCGCGTGGACTGGGAGAAAGCCTTGAACGACTCATCGACCGACACCGCTGCCGTCCACCCGTCCCGACGACCCGCACGGGTCCTCGTCGTGGACCGCGACACCCGCGTCCCCGCCCTGCTCCGGGACTGCCGGCCCGACGGCCAGACCCTCGACATCATCCAGGCCGGCTCCCTCGCCGTCGCCCGCGACCTCGTCGATAGCCAGCGCATCGACCTCGCCATCATCGACCCCGCCCTCCCCGATGGCGACGGCTACGAGCTGGCTGCCGAGCTCGCCGATGCGCCCTCCCCCAGCAAGCCCGCGGTTGCCACCCTCATCGCCGGGGCCAGCGCCGACTTCGACGCCGCCCGCAAGGCCCTCGCCGCCGGCGCCGCCGACTTCCTGGTCAAGCCCGAGCTCACCACCAATGAGCTCACCGACCGCCTCGCCCACACCCTCGCCAAGCAGCGCAAAGACGCCAAGCTCGCCCGCCGGGTCCGCCGCCTCAAGAAGCTCTGCAAACGCCTCAACGACGCCCGCCTCGAAGTGGCCGGCCAGGTCGACACGCTCTGCAACGACCTGGTCACCGCCTACCAGGAGCTGGCCGTCCAGATGAAGGGCGTCGTCGACGACACCCGCACCGTCGAGGATGTCCTGTCCGAAGAGCTCGACCTCGAGCAGGTCATCCGCAAGACCCTCGAATGGCTCGTCGGGCAGTCCGGCCCGTCCAACGCGGCCGTCTTCCTGCCCTGCTCCATGGACGAGTTCTCCCTCGGCGGCTACGTCAACCACGACTGTACCGCCGAGTCCGCCGACATGCTCCTGCAGCACCTCGCCGACGTCCTGGCCCCGAAGGTCGCCGACACCAGCACCAGCGACGAGCTGATCCACCTCCGTGATAACGCGGCGATCGAACGGTGGATCGGCGACGACGCCGCCTATCTCGCCGATGCCGAAGTGATCGCGTTTGCCGCCCGGACCGACGACGAGTCGCTGGCCGTGCTCTGCCTGTTCCGCGACGCCGAGACGCCCTTCCCCGATGAGGTCGTCAACGCCTGCCGGGCCTTGGCCCCGATCCTCGGCGAAACGCTCGCCCGGCTCATCCGCATCCACCACCGCCACCTGCCCGACCCTGCCCTCTTCGACACCGAGCCCTCTGAGCCCGACACCGACGACTGGGGCACCGCCGAGTGGTCCGGTGACGACGACAACCCCTTCGACGAAGACGACGACGGCGGCCTCCCGCTTTAACCCACGCCCCATCTTCTCTATGCCATAGCCGGGTCGCTACGCGACGCGGTTCAGTGATGCACTCGACATCACGAACGCACCTGCCACCCGCCCGCCCCGCGTAGCGGGCCGGCTGTTGCATCCTCCAACCCTCCATCGCGCGGAACCCCTTCCCGTATCATCCGCCGATGAGCCAGAAACCCTGGGAACACGCCAAGTCCTCCGGCAGCGAGGCCGACCCCGTCGCCACCCGATTCGTCGCCTCCCTCGACATCGATCAGCGTCTCTATCCCCACGACATCGCCGGGTCCATCGCCCACGCCACCATGCTCCACCACGTCGGCCTCCTCACCGACGATGAGCTCTCCGCCATCACCACCGGCCTCAACGCCATCAAGTCCGAGATCGACGAACAAGGCGAAGCCTGGCCCGGCTGGAAGATCGAGCTCGAAGACGTCCACATGTGCGTCGAGGCCGCCTTGATCGAAAAGATCGGTGAGCCCGGGAGAAAGCTCCACACGGGGCGCAGCCGGAACGATCAGGTGGCGACTGACATCAATATCTGGATTAACGATGTGGTCGTCAACGTGATTCAGCCCAAGCTCGATCATCTGTTGCATGGCTTTATCAGCCTTGCTGAGCAGTATGGGCATGTTGTCATGCCTTCTTTTACCCACCTTCAGCGTGCTCAACCCATCGTGGCTGGCGGTGAGATGATGGCTTGGGTCGATGCGTTCTCGCACATCAAGACCGAGCGGTTTACAGGTGTTTCGACAAGCTTCGACTCGCCGCTAGGTTCTGGGGCAATCGCTGGCTCATCGCTCCCACTCGATCGAGACATGACCTGTAAACAGCTTGGCTTGGTCTATGCCAACGACAACAGCATGTACTCCACCGCATCACGCGACTCGACGATCGACTTCACCTACGCCTTATCCATGACCTCGCTCTGGCTCTCCCGCTGGGCCGAGCAGTGGATCATCTACAACTCCACCGAGTTCGGCTTCATCACCCTCGGCGACGCCTACACCACCGGCTCGTCGATGATGCCGCAGAAACGCAACCCCGACATGCTCGAGCTCATCCGCGGCAAGACCGGCCAGGTCTACGGCTCGCTCGTCGCCCTGCTCACCATGTGCAAGGGCCTGACCATCGGCTACAACCGCGACCTCCAGGAAGACAAACGCCATCTGTTCAGCGCCTACGACACCGTCTGCGACTGCCTCGACATCGCCGCCGGCATCGTCCGCACCACCACCTTCAACGAAGCCCGCATCAAGCAAGGCCTCGACCGCGGCTACCTCGACGCGACCAGCCTCGCCGAGTACCTGGTCACGAAGGGCGTCGCCTTCCGCACCGCCCACCAGATCGTCGGCGCGCTCGTCCGCCAGTGCGACGAAACCGACCGCTACAAGCTCGAACAGCTCAGCGTGGATGAGATGAACGCGGCCGTCGAAGCGGCCGGGAATGACGCGGTCGTCACCGATGATGTCTACGACTGGCTCGGCCCCGAGAACGTGGTGAAGCGTTACCAGACCGCCGGCAACGCAGGCCTGACCGGCTTCCGCGAACAGCTCGCTGAGTGGAAAGAACGGCTGAACGGCGACGCCGAGTAGCCCGGTATCATCGATGCGTTCAGGAGTGTTCTCGTCGGCGAGCCGGGGCGTGTCGCCCCGGCCAACCGCCCGCACACTCCGGCCCGACACGGGCCGGCTCGCCGGTTCCAATACGCCTTGAGGGTTTTTATGCTCGTCCTCACTGTCATCCAGGGCCCCGACAAGGGCCGACGCATCGAGATGCCCGACCACGAGCCGCAGCTGCTCGGGCGGAGCTCCGAAGCGATCCAGCTGGCCGACCAGACGATCTCCCGCCGCCATGCCGAGCTGACGCCCAACGGCCACGGCCTGTGGTCCATCAACGACCTGGGCTCCGCCAACGGCACGTTCGTCAACGGTGTGCGTGTGGGTGAGCCGAGGCGGCTCCGGGCCGGCGATCAGGTCCGGGTGGGCAACTCGCTGATCGTGTTCGGTGAGGGCCAGGTCAAGAACCCGCTGCAGGGGCAGGTCCGCGGGGCGGGCAAGGGCGAGATCGAGGTCAACCTCGAGTCGTCGGTGGCCGCCAACGAGGATTCGATGGTGATGTCCTCCCCCGAGCCGTCGATGTCGGCCCAGTTCCAGCTCACGGTGATGTATGAGCTGTTGGCGACCATCGGCAGCACCGCAGACAAGCAGCAGCTCTACGAGCGGGTGTTGGATGTGGTGTACGAGTACTTCTCTGCCGACCGCGCGTTCATCCTGCTCTACGACAACCCGCGCGACTCCGACAGCAAGCTCGAGCCGGTCACGGTCCGGCGTCGCCTGGTCGGCGCGGGCGGCGTGGACACCGACGCGAAGGCGCCGATCACGTATAGCCGAACGATCGTGAAGTACGTGACCCGCAAACGCATGGGCGTGCTCACGTCCAACGCGATGACCGACACCCGCTTCGGCACGGGCGACTCGGTCCAGGCCTACGGCATCCGCTCCGCGATGTGCGTGCCCATCACCTACAAAGACCTGATCTACGGCGTCATCCACCTCGACTCTACGATCGCCAACTACACCTACACCGATGACCAGCTCAACCTGCTCACCGCGATCGGCGTGCAGACCGGGCTGGCGCTGGCGAACCTCCGGCTGGTCGATGCCCGCGTCCGGGCTGAACGGCTTGCTGCGGTGGGCCAGACGGTTGCGTCGCTGTCGCACTCGATCAAGAACATCCTGCAGGGCATGCGCGGCGGCGCCGACGTCGTCGAACTCGGCCTCCGCAAGTCCAACCTGCAAGTCGTCAACAACGGCTGGGAGATCGTCGCCCGCAATCTCGAGCGCATCTACGAACTGACCATGAACATGCTGCAGTTCTCCAAGCAGCGCAAGCCCGAGCTCGACCTGCAGAGCATCCAGCCGATCCTGGAAGAGGTCGTCGCACTGATCCAGAAGCAGTTCGACACGAAGAAGGTCGCGCTGATCCTGGACAACGACGACGATGTCCCGCCCGCCCCGGTGCAGGCATCGGGCATCCACCAGGCGGTGCTGAACCTGGTGAGCAACGCGCTGGACGCCTGCGAGCCGGAGGCCGGGGCGGTCACCACTTCGCTGCAGTTCGACCCGTCCGGTGGCGGCGAGGACGGGGCCGGTGAGGTGGTGATCCGGGTGACGGACAATGGCGAAGGCATGAGCCCTCAGGTCCGCGACCGGTTGTTTGAGCCGTTCCACTCCACCAAGGGCTACGGCGGGACGGGTTTGGGCCTGGTCGTGACCCAGAAGATTGTGGACGAGCACCAGGGCAAGATCAGCGTCGCGTCGGAACCCGGGCGGGGCACGACATTTGAGGTCCGGCTGCCGGTCCACCGCGAGGGGGGCGCGAGCCCCGCCGACACCCACGCCGGCCTCGTTCGGCCCACATTCTCGGGTTAAAGATGGACACAAAGCCAGCTCAGAATTGTTCTTACGGCTCGTTTGGAATTAAATGTTAACTAATGTATGGTACGATGCAATAGCGGTCTGAACTCCTCGTTTTCTCTATCATGGCGATCTCCTCATCCCTCTCGCCCATCCCGAAGCGCTTTTTCACCCCCACGATGGCCCGCCACCTGCTCGAGCGGGCCGGCACCGGCGGCAGCCCCGCCGACATCGCTGAGCTTCACGGGCTTGGGCTCGACGAAGCCGCCAAACGGCTGGCCCGGTACGAGTCGGTCGATGCCTCGGGGCTGAGCGATTTCGACGCCGATCCGGACATCATCCGGCCGCGGACCGCCGAGGAGCGGGCGGAAGTCCGCAAGGCCCGCCGGGCGGGTGACGAGGCAACGGTCGACGCGTTCCAGCGGCGAAAAGTCGAGGCGTTCGGCGAGGACCGCCGGATGTTCACACAGCTCCAGCGCTGGTGGGTCCAGCGGATGATCGACACGCCCCGCCCCGCTGAGGAGAAGCGCGTCCTGCTCTGGCATGGCCACTTTGCCACCCGGCACCGCGACATCCGCGACGCTTACCTCATGTACCGCCAGCAGCAGACGTTCCGTGCCTTCGGGAACGCCTCCTTCGCCGACCTCGCCAAGGCCATGGTCCGCGACCCGGCGATGATCCTGTTCCTGAACAACGACCGGAACATCCGCCGACGCCCCAACGAGAACCTGGCCCGCGAGTTCATGGAGCTCTTCACGCTCGGCGAAGGCCAGTACACCGAGGATGACATCAAGGAAGCCGCCCGCGCCCTGACCGGATACCACCGCTTCGACAACGACTTCGAGTTCCGCCGGCTCGTGCACGACGGCGGCGATAAGACCATCCTCGGCAAAACCGACGACTTCGACGGCGACTCCTTCGTCCAACTCCTGCTCAAGCAGAAGGTGACCTCCCGCTACATCGCGCTCAAGCTCTACCGGCATTACGTCGCCGACGTCCCCGAGTACCTCGACCTGCTGCCGAGTGATCACGCCAAGGCGGTCAACACCCTCGGCGATGAACTGCTCCGCAACACGTACCACGTCGGGCAGACGCTTGAGACCCTGTTCAAGTCGCGGATGTTCTACGACCGCGACGCGATCGGGAACAAGATCAAGAGCCCGGCCCACCTCGTCGCCGGGGCCGCGCGGTCGCTGGGCACGCCGAACCGGTCGATGGCGATCCTGGTGACCGCGATGTCGAAGATGGGTCAAGCCCTTTTCGAGCCGCCGAGCGTCGCGGGCTGGGACGGCGGGCGTTCGTGGATCAATACCTCGACGATGTTCATGCGGCAGAACCTGGCGATCTACCTCATCACCGGGCACGACCCGACACGCCGCAACGCCAAGGCGCGGAAGGACTACGATCCGACGCCGCTGCTCGCGGGGCTCACCGATCGGCAGCGTGCCGATGCCGCGTCGGTGGTCGATCACCTCGCCGACGCCCTGCTCGGCCCCGCGGTCGAGCGGGACCGTCGGGTCCCGCTGGTCGAGCTGATCCGGCAGCGCACGGAGACCGGCAAGGTCGCCGACCGCGAAACGCTCGTGAAGACGCTGACCCTGATGACCGCGATGCCCGAGTATCAGTTGTGCTAGCCGTGAGTCGCTGGCAGCCAAAGGCTTAATCATGTGTGACCACTACCACCCACTCTCGACCGACACACCCGAGTCCGTTCCTGGGGCCTACACCCGTCGGCGCTTCCTCGGCGGCTCGCTCGCGCTGCTCTCCACGGCGGCGACCGCGCCGGCGTTCCTCGGCCGAACCGGTTCGGCGCTGGCCGACACCACCATGCGTCTCTCGAGCACGCCCGGCGGCGTCGATCACCGTGTGCTCGTGGTCATCCAGCTCTCCGGCGGCAATGATGGTCTCAACACCGTCGTGCCTTTTGGTGACGACAACTACCACCGTGCAAGGCCGCACCTGAACGTCACCGAAGGCGAAGCCATCAAGCTCGTTGGGGTCGATGGCATCGGGCTGCACCCCACCCTTTCACCGATCGGTGAGCTGATCGACACCGGGCAGGCCGCGATCCTGCAGGGCGTGGGCTACCCCAACCCGAACCGCTCGCACTTCAAGTCGATGGACATCTGGCAGCAGGGCACGATCGATCCGGCCGGGGCCGACCGCGGCAAGGGCTGGATCGGCAAGGCGATGGATGGCGCGATCAAGCCGACCGACCCGGACGCGGGCGTGGCGGTGGTCGCGCTGGCGGGGCAGTCGCAGCTCGCCACAGTGGGCCGATCAATCCAGCCGGTGAGCTTCGACACGCCGCGGACCTTCCGGTGGGCCGGCCACGACCTCGACGACAGCGTCTCGGCTGCCTACGGCGAGCTCAGCGATGCGCCTCAATCGCTCCGCCGGCTAGACGACCCCGCGTCCTTCGTCCGCCGCACCGCGATGGACGCCCAGGCCGCCTCCTCTCGCCTGCGCAAGGCGTCCGAGGCCAAGACCAACACCCGGTTCCCCGCCACGGGGCTCGGCCGACAGCTCCGCAGCGTCGCGGGCATGATCAAGTCCGAGCTGCCCACTCGGGTCTACTACGTCGGCATGGGCGGCTTCGACACCCACGCCGGGCAGGGCAACCGTCATACCAACCTGCTCCGCGAGTTCGCTCAGGCGGTCAAGGCTTTCCAGACCGAGATGACCAACACGGGCCACGCCGACCGTGTGGTCACCGTGGCCTTCTCCGAGTTTGGCCGACGGCTCCGCGAGAACGCCTCGGCGGGCACGGACCACGGCGCGGCCGGCCCCGTCTTCGTGTTCGGCAATGCGGTCAAGCCCGGCCTCCACGGCGCGCACCCGTCGCTCACCAAACTCGACCAGGGCGACCTCATCCACCACACCGACTTCCGCGGCGTCTACACCGACCTGCTGGAGAACTGGATGCGGATGGACGCAAGCGCCGCGGTCGCGGGACGCTTCAAGACGCCGGGCGTCATCCGCCGCGGGGTTTAGGCGTTTTTTCGCCGCAAAGAAGCTTAGAAAACGCAAAAGCAAACCCATTGAACGGCAAACAACGGGTACGCCTATCGATTGAAATTCAGATTCTGGATTCTGCGCGCTCTGCGCTTCTTTGCGGCAAGCAAGTCATGCGACGAGGCCGACGGGGCTGAACTCGCGGCCGGGGATGACCCTGGTGAGGTTGGGGTTGCCGAGGTGGGTGCCGACGACCTCGGCGAGGACGTCGCGGAAGTCGGTGGTGTGCTGGAGGTCGCGTTTCTGGTGGAGCTGTTCGGGGAGCAGGCCGGGCCAATCGGTGAGGACCTTTCGGCGTTGCTTGATGCCGGTGGGTTCGCCGGCGTTGGCGACGGGTCCGCCGAGGGCGAGCATGGCGTTAGCCCAGCCGTGGTCGGTGCCGCGTGAGCCGTTCTGGGCAGCGGTTCGGCCGAAGTCGGAGAGGGTGAGGATGAGGGTGTTGTCGAGCTGCGGCCCGAGGTCTTCGGTGAAGGCGGCCAGGGCGTTGGCGAGGCGTTGGAGGCGGTCGCCGTAGCCGCCCTGGATGCCCACGCCCTGGTTGCGGTGGGTGTCCCAGCCGCCGTAGTCGAGCTCGATGATCTCGACGCCGATGTTGGCTTTGATGAGGCGGGCCGCGGAGGCGAGCGGGCTGGAGAGCGGGTTTTTTTCGGGGTAGGTGGCCGCGGGGGTGTAGTCCTGTTCGGTCACCTGGCGGATCAGGCGGAGGGCTTCGAGGGTCTCCGCCCCGGTCTGCTGGACGAGCTGCCGGGCTTCCTGGGCGGGATCGGCGTGGACGGTCGGATCGACGTGGTAGGCGTGTTCCAGGGCCGCGGCGACGGCGTCGGTGTCGGCGTTCTGCGGAAGCCCGAGGTCGGTCAGGCCGCGGATGGCGAAGGCGGGGGCGTCACCACGGAGGATGCGGGGCAGGGTGGGCCCGATGGCGACAGCGCGGACCGGGCCGCGCCCGGTGGAGGTCAACAGGTGCCGATTGAGCCAGCCGTCGGCCCCGAGGGTATTGCCGACCACGCCGGTCTCCCAGCGGTCTTGCTCCTCGAAGTGGGAGCGGGTGTTGTGGGGATACCCGACGGCCTGGGCGGCGACGGCGGTGCCCTGATCGAAGAGGGGCATGAGCGCCTTGGCACGGGGGTGGAGGCCGAAATAGCCGTCGAGGTCGATGCAGCCGTTCTCTTGGCCGGGCCGTTTGATGAGCAGGTCTTTGCGGAGCTTGGCATAGCCCGGGTCGGCGTAGGGGACGATCAGGTTGAGGCCGTCGATACCGCCGCGGAGGAAGATGACCACGAGGGTCTTGCCTTCGGCCACGGGGTTGGGTTTGGCGGCGAGCTGTGCAACGGGCTCGGCGAGGGCGGTGAGCGGGGTCACGCCGAGGTAGGCGGCCATGGCACCGGAAGACTGGAGGAAGAAGCGGCGGGAGATAGGCATGGTTGGCAGCGGGTTAGGGACTGGGTGGCGGTGTGATCGGGCCGATGCGTGGGCCGGGACGTGTCAGCGTAGGGAGGCTTCTGGGGTCTGGGCGATGAAGGTGGCGAGCGTTGTCAGCCGGTTGTAACCGGTGGATGTGGAGGCGGCCAGGAGTTTTTCTGCGGCGGCGTGTGACCGCGGGCCTAGGGGTTGGCCGGTGACGCGGAGTGCGAGCAGGTCGATCAGGCGGTCCGCCCAGGCAGCGTGCTCGGGGGAGCCGGGCTTGGCGTTCTGGGGGGGATCGCGGAGGGTTGCGGGGATGGTGTTGGCTAGGAGGTATCGGAGGGCGTAGGCGAATCTCCAGCGTTGGGTGAAGGCGTTGGAGTCGGCGTAATCGGGGTCTGTATCGGGGTAGCCGTCGGGTGTTTCGCGGTCGAAGAGCCGGGTGCCGGTGGCGTTGAGGTATCGGTCAAGGGGGTAGGGGTCGAGGGTCTGGACGGCGCGGCCGAGGCCTAGGGCAAACGGGAAAGGGTGGGCCAGGCGTGGGGCATCAATCGCTTGGCGAAATGCAGGATGCAGGGCCAGTGCGATGAGCATCTCGGCGGTGTCGCCGCCGCTGGTATGGAAGGTGTGGGCGAGGTGGTCGATGAGCGCCGGGTCGGCGGGGGCCTGGGTGTAGTGTTCGGCGAGCTTGGTGGCGAGGTAGCGGGCGGTCTGGGGGTGGCGGGCGAGCATGCGGAAGATACGCAGGGCCCGTTCGTATCGGAAGGCGGGCGTGGCCTCATCGAGCCGGAAGCCGAAGACGCGACGGCCGTCCGGCGAAGACTGGACCGGGTCGAAGCGGAAGACGATCGGGGCGTACTGCCCGCCGGAGGTGGTGGTCCAGCCGGGCAGGGCGTGGGCGAGGGTGGTGACGTCTTCCTGGGTGTAGCCGCCGTGGACGCCGACGGTGTGGAGCTCGAGCAGCTCCCGGGCGTAGTTCTCGTTGATGCGTTTGCCGCGCGAGCTCTGTTGATCGAGGTAGTTGAGCATGGCTGGCGACTTGGCGGAGGCCAGGAGCAGGTCGATGAACGGTGCGGGTCCGAGCTCGGCGAAGCGTTGGGCCTCTTTGGCCTTGCGGTCGCCGCCGACCTTGCGGATCCAGGTGTTGAAGTGGTTCTTGATGAAGAGGGTGAAGCGGTGCCGGACGGGCTGGCGTGACTGCAGTGGAGCGGCGAGGCCGCGGGCGATGAGGTGCTGGTGGTTGCCAAAATCGGGGAAGCGGGACCGGGCGGCTCGCTGCGCAGCGAGATGGTCGGGGTTCTCGGGGGTGTGGGTGAGCTGTTGGCGGAGGTAGGCTTCGGTGCCGAGGGCGAGCAGGTCGGCGAGCTGTTGGGGATCGGGCCCGAAGGCGAAGCGATTGAGCAGGTGCACCGCCAGCTGGTAGGTGGTGGGCTGGTCGGTTGGGCCCTGACGGGTCTGGACGCTGACGGTAGGGGTGGTGCTTGTGTTGCCGGCGTGGTCGGTGAGCCGGATCGCCAGGGTGTGCGTGCCGTTGGGGATGCCGCGCAGGGGCAGGGGCAGGAGATGGCGAGCCTGGGTCGTCGGGGTGGCGAAGATCAGCCCGGTAGGCTTGCCGTTTAGGAGGATCTCCGCTTCGCGGAGTCTGCGGTTCTCGCGGACATCGACGACGACGGCGTCCGCGACGGCAAGCAGGGCATCAGGCTTGGGGTACACCACAGTGCCGTCGGGTGGCGTGGTGTCGGGGCGGCGGACGGGGCGGAGCTCGACCGCCCGGAGGTAGAGGTTGCGATCGCCCTTGGACTCCGCGTCGTACAGGTCGTTCGCGAAGGCGATCGTGAGGCTTTTGGCGCCGCGTTGGAGCACGATCTGGCCCGCGTGATGGTTGTGGTATTGGCGGTCGATCGGCAGCGGCTCGAGTACACGTTGATCGGCCTGCCGCGCGAGCGTGGCTTCGGCGAGCGGTGGGCCTTGGAAATGGTCTCCGCGTGCGTCGAGCACGAGCTCGAATCGGCCTTCGAGCTCGGGGGGCAGATTGAGTGTGGCCCGCCCGTTTGCGTGGAACGCGAAAGTGACCGGGTTCCCGGCTCGGGGGTCCCGCGTCGGTTTCGGCCCATCCCATCGGGGGTCGGTCACAGAGAAACGGGCCGTGGCTGTGGGCTTGGGGTCTGTGGGATAGTCGTCCTTGAGGGTTAAGGCGTTGACGGTGTGCGTGGTACTGGTGCTGTGGCCGGCCTTGGGATGCTCGATGCGGAGTTGGAGCGTGTTTGGCCCCTCTTTGAGGAGTTGGTGAGGGACGTGGAAGGTGGGGTTAAGGGTGGTCTGAGTGGCGACCGGGGTGCGGTTGAGCAGGAGTTGGACGGATGGAGGGTCCAGGTTCTTGGCGTCGCGGAGTCGGGTGGAAGTGGTGAGGGAGAGATCGCCGGTGACGGATTGGCCGTGGAGGAGTTGCTCGAACTCGGCGTTGAGTCTGGAGGGGTGGGCGGGTG
>JBCDIM010000015.1:0-74602 GCA_038749105.1 Planctomycetota bacterium | reverse complement strand
TTTTTCGAGGGTTTTGACGGCCTTGTGGACCTGATCCATGAGGCCGGCGGGGAGCTTGCGGCCCTGCTTGTAGTACTGGTCGCAGCACTCGGTGGTGCAGGTGAAGCCGGCGGGGACGGGCAGGCCGATGGAGGTCATGTCGGCGAGGTTGGCGCCCTTGCCGCCTAGGAGTTCTTTCTGCTTGGCGTTGCCGTCGGTTTTGGTCTTGCCGAAGTAGTAGACCATCTTGGGCATGCGTGCGGCGGGCTTGCGGGTGGACTTCTTGGTGGTCTTCGTGGCCATGGCGGGGGCGATCCTTCGGGGGGCAGGGGTTTGTGAGTTTGAGGGATAAACGTCGGGTCGGAAATAGTAGTGATTTGGCAGAAACCTGCAAAATCGTTGGGTTTATTGGGGCTTGCGTAGGGGGATAAGCCCCGGCTAAACCGGGGGTCGACTGCGGGCGTCACGGCGGAACCGGCCCGGGCGGGTGCCGGTCTGTTCGTAGAACTGGCGGTTGAAGTAGTAGACGTCGCGGTAGCCGAGGCCATCGGCGATCTGTTCGAGGGTCATCGCGGAATGGGTGAGCAGGTGGCGGGCGCGTCGGATGCGTTGCTGGATCACGAATTGGCGAGGGGAGAGCCCGGTGTGCTGACGGAAGACGCGGCGGGCGGTGTGCTCGGGGACGCTGAGGTGCTCGGCGATGACGGCGTGGGACCAGTCGCTGCCGGGGTTGGCGGAGATGTCGGCCAGGACGCGGGAGAGCCGGGGCGCGGCCTCGGGGCTCGGGGTTGCGGTGATGGTGTGGGGTTCGGGGAAGCCGGCCCGGTAGTCGTCGAGGAAGCCGGCGAGGAGCTGGGTGGCGAGGGTGCGGAGGGTGTCGCGTTGGGGGTGGTCGGGGTCGGATCCGCCAAGGAGCGCGATGCGGGCGAGGGTGCGGTCGGCGTAGGCGAGGTCGGGGACGGCCCGGTAGTCGGGCGGGCTGGGCAGGCTTGGCGGGCGGGCGTTCGAGAAGTGTATCGCGGTGACCCCGAGTCGAGCCCGTTCGTCCTGCTGGGCGAGGTACTGGTGGCCGGGCCGCATCCAGACCCCGACGCCGGGGCGGAGGTCGAGGGTCTGCTGCCCGTCGATGACCATTTTTCCCTTGCCTTCCCAGACAAACCAGAGGTCGTCGTCGCTGAGGCGTTCGGACCAATGGGGTGGGAGTGACCAGCCGGGCTCGCAGCGGACGCGGAGGCAGCGGCCCAGTTCGAGCGGTTCAGGGGGGCTGGGATGTTGATGGCTTGGCTGCATGATGTCTAAAAAGTACAAAATTTTTTACTCATGATCCATTGTGGGTTTACCCACGGTTGGCGATTATGTGTGCATGACCACTCTCCCTTATGAACCGTCCCTGTACGCCCCCGAATGCCTTGCCGAGGTGCTGCCAAGCCCGTCGGCCGTCGATGACGCCGCGGTCGAGTCCTACCTCGAGGATGGGTACCTCGCGGTGGCGAACCTGTTTGACCCCGAAGAGGTCGCGGCGGAGATCGAACGGGTAGAAGCGATCGCGGCGGGTGATCTCGCGCAGATCGACGAAGGGGTTTCGCCGACGGGGCCGGACGCAAAGGCCAGCGACCGGGTCCGGAAGCTGTGCGTGAAGCCGGCCCAGTCGCGTGAGCTGGGCTTGCCGGTGGACCACCCGAAGCTGATGGAGCTGGTGCAGAAGCTCATGAGCGGACGGGAGCCGGCGCTGTTCCAGTCGATGGCTTTGCTGAAGCCGCCGCATGGGGGGGGCGAGAAGCCGTGGCACCAGGACCATGCGTACTTCAATGTGCCGGTGGGTCAGCGGATTGTCGGGGTGTGGATCGCGTTGGACGCGGCGACGGTGTCGAACGGGTGCATGCAGATGCTTCCGGGCCAGCACCACGACGGGCCGGTGCCGCATTTCAAGCGGCGAGACTGGCAGATGTGCGACACCGACGTTCTGGGCCAGGGGTCGGTCGCTGCCGAGCTGGAGCCGGGCGGGGTGTTGTTCTTCGACTCGTTGCTGCCGCACGGGACACCGATGAACAACTCGACGGATCGTCGGCGGGCGTTGCAGTTCCACTACGCCCCGAAGGATGCGCCGGACTGGACGCACGAGCAGCGGATGGCGGTGTTCGGTAGCGAAGGGCGCGATGTGGAGTGTTGAGCCAAGGGCGATCGGCCCTCGCCGTTAAGCCGATGGATTGGGCCGGGGTTTGGGGGGCTTCTTCGGGCCGCGACGCTCGGCGAAGAAGCTGCGGAGCAGCTGCGCGGACTCGTCGGCCAGGACGCCGGCGTGGACGGTCAGGCGGTGGTTGAACCGCGGCTCGGTGCACAGCTGATGGAGCGTGTGGACGCAGCCCATCATGGGATCGGTTGCGCCGTAGATAAGCTCGTCGACACGGGCGTTGACCAGCGCGCCGGCGCACATGGGGCAGGGCTCGAGGGTCACGGCGAGGCCGTGGTCGATCAGCCGCCAGGAGCCGATTTTGGCGGCGGCTTGGCGGAGCGCGAGGATCTCGGCGTGGGCGGTGGGGTCTTGATCGAGCTCGCGTCGGTTGTGGGCCTCGGCGATGACTTCTTTGGTGTCGAGCCGGTAGACGACGGCACCGACGGGGACCTCGCCGAGGGTCGCGGCGTGGCGGGCGAGCTGCATGGCCTGCTGCATGAGGGTGTGGTGGTGGGACTCTGACACGGCTCGAGTTTACGATGGCGGGATGAAAGTGGTCTGTGCGCCGGACAGTCTGAAGGGGTCGTTGTCGTCGGTGGATACGGCGGCGGCGATGGGGCGTGGGGTGCGGCGTGCCTTGCCGGACGCTGAGGTGGTGGAGCTGCCGATCGCGGACGGGGGTGAAGGGACGGTGGAGGCGATGGTGCGGGCAACGGGTGGTGAGTTGGTATGGGGCGAGGTCTGTGGGCCGGTGCCGGGGACGGTCGTGCGGGCGGCGTGGGGGTGGTTGGGTGGTGGTGGAGACGGTGGTGGGCACGGGAAGACGGCGGTGGTGGAGTTGGCGGCCGCTGCGGGTTTGGCGCTGGTGCCGGAGGGAGAGCGGGACCCGGGGCGGACGACGACGTATGGGGTGGGGCAGCAGCTCGCGGCGGCGTTGGATGCGGGGGCGGAGCGCATCGTGTTGGGTTTGGGGGGGAGCAGCACGAACGACGGGGCGTGCGGGATGGCGGCGGCGTTGGGGGGGGTGTTTCGGGGTCGGTTGGGTGGGGCGGGGGCGGTGATGGAGGGGCCGGTGACGGGGGAGCGGCTGATTGAGGTCGAGGATGTGGATCTGTCGGGGTTGGACCCGCGGTTGGCGGGTCGGTTGGAGGTGGCTTGTGATGTGACGAACCCGCTGACGGGGTGTCAGGGTGCGGCAGCGGTTTATGGCCCGCAGAAGGGCGCAACCGCGGAGCAGGTCATGGCGTTGGAAAAGGGGCTCGCCAACCTGGGGCGTGTGTGGCGGGAGTGCCTGGGGATGGACGTGGTGGCGATGCCTGGGGCGGGGGCTGCTGGGGGGTGTGGGGGCGGCGTGGTGGCGATGCTGGGGGGTCGGCTACGCCGGGGGATCGGGTTGGTGTTGGATGTGGTGGGGTTTGCCGAGCGTGTGCGCGGCGCGGATCTGGTGTTGACGGGCGAGGGCTGCCTGGATGGGCAGTCGGCATCGGGGAAGGCGGTGATGGGGGTGGCGGGGGCGGCCGGGGAGGCGGGGGTGGAGACGGTGGCGTTGGTGGGAGCAGTGAAGGACGGGGCGTCGGGGCTGTTAGAGCAGGGGTTGGCGGGGTATCGTGTGATTGGGGAGGGGTTGTCGGAGGCGGAGTCGGTGCGGCGGGCGGGTGAGTTGATGGAGACGGCGGCCGAGCGGGTCTCCCGAGAGCGACTGGTGAAGGAGTGATGCGATGAATGGTCAGCGTTTGGTACAGGTCGTCATTGGGGTGCTGCTGGTGGCGGTGATCGCGGTGCCGGTGGGGTTCCGGTTGCTGGCGTCGGAAGCGGGGAGCGGGGGCGTGGGTGGGGTGGGTGACGAGAAGCTGATCATCATCACGCCGCACAACGAGCAGATCCGGTACGAGATGGCGCGGGGGTTCAACGCGTGGCGGGTCGCGAACGGCAAGGCGCCGATCACGTTCGACTGGCGAGCGTCGGGCGGGACGTCGGATCTGCGGCGGGGGATCCTGGCGCAGTACGCCGCGTTGATCCGGAAGGGTGGTGTGGAGGCGGCGGACCAGGGGATTGGCGCGGATCTGTTCTTTGGGGGGGGCGGATTCGACCATAACCGGGTGGCTCGGGGCGTGGACCCGGATGGGGACGGGCCTGAGTCGTGGGTGAGCGTGGTGACGGCACCGTCGCTGCCCGCTGGGCTGTTGGACACGGCGATCCCGGACCGTGAGGCGTTCGGGACGGGATCGACGGAGGTGCTGGTGCGGACGGACAAGAACGGCGAGGTGCGGTGGATCGGGACCGCCCTTTCGAGCTTCGGGATTGTGTTCAATCGGGATGCGTTGGAGCGGTTGGGTTTGCCGGAGCCGAGGCGTTGGTCGGACTTGGCGGACCCGCGTTACCGGGACTGGGTGGCGTTGGCGGACCCGTCGCACTCGGGGTCGGCGTCGGCGTCGTACAACACGATCTTGCAGCGGCGGGGCTGGACCGAGGGCTGGCAGCTGCTTCGGCGGGTTTATGCGAACAGCCGGTACTTCACGAACTCGGCGTCGAAGGTGCCGGTGGATGTGGCGAAGCGGGACGCGGCGGCGGGGATGGCGATCGATTTCTATGGACGGTTCCAGGCGGGGGCGATCCCGATGGACCCGGATCGGGTGGGGTATGTGGACCCGGTGGCGGAGGTGGACGGGAAGCTGGTGAGTCTGACGGCGACGACGCCGGACCCGGTGACGCTGCTGCGGGGGGCGCCGTCGGAGGCGTTGGCGAGCGAGTTCATTGCGTGGCTGCTGATGCCCGAGGCGCAGCGGTTGTGGCAGCTGAAGCTGGACGCGGAGGGCGGCCCGGAGCTGTACGAGCTGCGT
Source organism: Planctomycetota bacterium (assembly GCA_038749105.1). Lineage (GTDB taxonomy): Bacteria > Planctomycetota > Phycisphaerae > Phycisphaerales > Phycisphaeraceae > JBCCOW01. Next base: position 69,610 of record JBCDIM010000015.1, on the reverse strand, counting down.
CGTCAGCCGATCCGCTCGGACCTCTATGCGGACCGGACAGGGTGGGCGGACCCGGAGGTGGACCCGTACGCGACGGCGTCGAAGCTGCACCCGGCGGTCCCGAACTATTTCAGCTGGGTGTCGGTCCTGACACAGTCGATGGCGACGGATATTCACGACGACCTGCGGGCGGCGTGGAAGGCGCTGGCGGCGGCGGAGGCGTCGGGGCATCCGAACCTGGCGGAGATGCGGCGGTTGTTTGATGCGATGCCGGCGGAGCTGGTGTTGGAGATGCCGGAGGGTTGGCAGGATGCGTTGGGAGATGAGGGGCACCCGGAGCACGCGGCGGTGGTCGCGGCGCTGGGGGCTTGGGACGAGCGGCTGGATGAGGTGGAGAAGACCCGCAGGGTGTGGCGTGAGTTCTTCCAGGCGAACTATCGGGAGGTGGTTCGGCTGGGGCGGGAGTGAGTCGGGCGGGGCTTACGGGAACGGTGGGTGTTGGTGTTGGGTTTGGTTGTGACGGTTGGTTCAACTGGGGGGATCGGTTTGCCGATAAAGGGGGGGACGGTGCGGGTTCTTCGTGCCGCGGAGGGCTTCTGTCTTGGCCGATCCCGTTTGGGTGTTTGTGTTCACGGTGTTGTTGTCGGTGGTGGGTTGGTGGTTGGGTGCGCGGGTGGGTCGGGTGGGCGGGCCTTGGCACTGGCTGGTGGTGGTCGGGATGTTGGTGATGTTGATTGGGTGGGCGGTGCTGCAGCGTCGGCCGGACTGGGGGTTGCAGGTGCTTCCGATCTGGGTGTTGAGCCGGCTGGAGGGCGTGGGCGGGGTGCCTCTGTTCATGGTGATGTGCGGGGTGGCGTGGGCGCGGTGTGGGGGGATACGGGAGCGCCGGTTGGTTGGTGGTGCGGCGGTGTTTGCGTGCGTGTATCTGGTGCACGGGGGTTTGTGGATGCTGCAGCCGACGGCGAGCTGGGCGTTAGCAGAGACGGTGCAGGGGGATGACACGCGGCAGAGCCAGGACTGGTCGTGCGTGCCGGCGGCGTCGGCGCAGGCGTTGACGATGCTGGGGCATCCGGTGTCGGAGGCGGCGATGGCGGAGCGGGTGTCGGCGCGGCCGGGCGTGGGGTCGACGGTGTTGCGGGCGGTGGACGGGCTGCGGGCGGAGCTGGCGGGGACGCGTTACGGGGTGGAGCTGTTGTATCTGGACATGGAGGAGCTTCAGCGGGCGGCGATGCCGGCGTTGACGCCTTTGCGTTTCCAGGCGACGCAGCGGCACATGGTGACGCTGGTACGGGTGACGGCGACTGGGGTGCTGCTGGATGACCCGGAGCAGGGACGGGTGTACTACACGGCTGGCGAGTTCGAAGAGGTTTACGACGGCCGGGTGATCGTGTTTGTGCCGCGGGTGGATTGAGGGGGAGCGATCGCGGGACGACCCAAGGACCGAGTCCGTGGGCTTCGGGGATCGTTATGATCCGGCGATGAGCTTTCGCGGTATCGACGAGGTGTGTCTGGCGGACACGGCCCGGGTGACGGGTGAGGTGGAACTACACGCGGGGGTGAGCGTGTGGTACGGGGCGGCGGTCCGGGGGGACGTGGCGAAGATCACGATCGGGGCGGGCACGAACGTGCAGGACAACGCGACAGTGCACTGCGATTCTGGGAAGCCGAACGTGATCGGGAAGGACGTGACGATCGGGCACAACGCGTTGGTGCACGGGCTGGAAGTGGGGGACGGGTCGCTGATCGGGATGCACGCGACGGTGCTGGGCGGGGTGGAGATCGGCAAGGGGTGTCTGATCGCCGCCGGGGCGGTGGTGCCGCCGGGTCTGGAGGTGCCGGACGGGCATGTGGTGATGGGGGTGCCGGGCCGGGTGGTGCGGGAGACGAACGACAAAGAGAAGGCGTACCTGGCGTGGCTGCCGGCGCACTACCGGGAGCTGGCGATGCAGTATGTGCAAGAGCCGGACGGGGTGCGGTTCAGGGCGTGGGCGGGGAACGGGTGATTGATGGGTCAACCGGCGACGCATCGCGTCGCGGCTGTGAGGATGGATGTTGCATGAAACCTGTGGTTCGATTGAAGCCTGACCGCCCTGCTCTTCTCCCGGCGATCGATCTGCGCGACGGGAAGGTCGTGCGGCTGACGCAGGGCGACTATGACCGGCAGACGACGTACGCGGCGGACCCGGTGGATCAGGCGCAGCTGTTCGAGTCGGCGGGTGCGTCGTGGCTGCATGTGGTGGACTTAGATGGCGCGCGGTCGGGGGAGCCGGCGAACCTGGAGACGATCCGGCGGGTGTGCGGGGCGACGGGTTTGCATGTCGAGGTGGGCGGCGGGGTGCGGGACGAGCGGACGGTGGCGACGCTTCTGGACGCCGGGGTGCAGCGGGTGGTGCTGGGGACGGCGGCGCTGCGGGACTGGGGCTGGTTCGAGGGGCTGCTGCGGGACGACGTGTACCGGCATCGGCTGGTGCTGGGGCTGGACGCGAAGGGCGGGGAGCCGGCGGTGTCGGGTTGGGAGGAGTCGACGGGGCTGCGGGCGACGGAGGTGGCGGAGCGGACGCGGGGCTGGCCGTTGGCGGGGATTGTGTACACGGACATCGCGGTGGATGGGATGCTTACGGGGCCGAACTATGCGGAGACCGAGGCGGTGGCGGGGGCGACGGATGTACCGGTGATCGCCTCGGGCGGGGTGGGGACGGTGGAGCACTTGGCGGCGGTGCGGAAGCTGCCGGTGGCGGGGGCCATTGTGGGGAAGGCGTTGTACGACGGGGTGTTCACGATTGGCGAAGCGCTCGCGGCGTACGAGGGCGCCGCGGTGGGCTGAACGGAGAGCGGCTGGCATGGCTGAAGGGCAAGACGAAAATCCGCTGCAGTCGTACTACGAGTGGCAGGTCACGACGGTGATGCTGGCGCGGGATTTGGTGGAGCCGTTGCCGGAGGACGCAGACGAGGACGCGGCGGGGCTGCGTCGGATGCAGGTGGAGCGGGAGGTCTCGACGATGACGATGCAGCTGGTGCCGGCGGAGCTTCAGCAGAACCCGAACCTGGACTGGCCGGCCGAGCTGATGCGGGCGATCTCGGCGGCGACGATCCGTTATGCGAACCACTTGTTGGACGAGGCGGCGGCGACGGGCGGGGCGTCTTGAGCGTTTGTTTCACGTTATGAATTGAGGTCAATGATGAAGGTGTTGTACATCGGCGGTACCGGGCAGATCTCGTTTGACTGCGTGCACCGCAGCGTGGCGATGGGGCATGAGGTGTCGGTGTTCAACCGGGGGAACTCGAACGACGGGTTGCCGGGCGAGGCGGAGCTGATCACGGGGGATATGAACGACGACGCGGCGTACCGGGCGTTGGCGGAGCGGGGTTTTGATGCGGTGTGCCAGTTCCGTTTGTTTACGCCGGAGCAAGTCGAGCGGGACATCCGTTTCTTTGACGGGCACTGCGGGCAATACGTGTTTATCTCCTCGGCGTCGGCGTATCAGAAGCCGGTGCTGGACCCGGTGATTACCGAGGACGTGCCGTTGGTGAACCCGTACTGGGAGTACTCGCGGAACAAGGCCGAGTGCGAGGCGGTGCTGCGGGGCTCGGGGTTGCCGTGGACGATCGTTCGCCCGTCGCACACGTACCGCACCAGCTTCATCCTGCCGTTCGGCGGGGACACCATGGCGAAGCGGATCGAGGACGGCAAGCCTGTCGTGGTGCACGGAGACGGCACCAGCCTGTGGACGATGACCCGGGCCGAGGACTTCGCGGTGCCGTTCGCCAACCTGCTCGGCAACGAGCGGACGATGCGGGAAGACTTCCACATCACGACGCACATGCAGGCCTACCCGTGGAGACGGATCTTGTTGGCGGTGGGGGCGGCGCTCGGGGTGGAGCCGAAGATCGTGTGCGTGCCGACGGACGAGCTGATCCTTCGGCAGCCGGAATGGGAAGGCCCGTTGTGGGGGGACAAGGCCTGGTCGGTTCTGTTTGATAACTCGAAGGTGCAGGCGGTGGCGGGTGAGGTGCCGTGCACGTTCACGGTGGAGGAGGGCCAGGCGGCGGCGGCCGAGTACTACAAGGCCCGGCGGGCTGCGGGCGGGCTGCATGTGGATGCGGAGGTTGACCAGATGCTGGATCAGGTGCTGACGAGCCGGTGTTGAGCGTGTTGGGTGTAGGCGGGGGTGATTGACAGCGCGACCGCCACCACCGGTGGCGGCTTTACAGGTCAACCGACGTCGAGGAGGCCGAGGGCGGAGCCCATCTGGTGCATGAGGACACGGCGGAGCAGGGCGTTGTTGTCGCTGGACAGCTCGGGGTCTTCGGCGGTGATCGCTTCGGCGTCGGTCTTGGTCAGGCGCAGCAGGTCGAAGTCTTTGGGGAGGTCGGCGACGCGGAGGGGCAGTGAGCCGGACTGGCGGGTGCCGGCGAGGTCGCCGAAGCCGCGGATCTCGGCGTCGAGCTCGGCGATGCGGAACCCGTCGTTGGTGGAGGTGATCGCGTCGATGCGTTTCTCGCCGTCGTCGGTCTGGGGGTCGGCGATGAAGACGCAGAGGCTCTTTCGGCCGTGCGTCCCGCGCCCGATCCGGCCGCGGAGCTGATGCAGCTGGGCAAGCCCGAAGCGTTCGGCGTGCTCGATCGCCATGAGCGTCGCGTTGGGGACATCGACGCCGACCTCGATCACGGTGGTGGCGACGAGGACATCGACCCGGCCTTCGCGGAAGCGTTGCATGACGCGTTGTCGGGTCTCGGGTTTGAGGCGACCGTGGACGGTGGCGACCTCGCGGCCGGGGAAGTAGCGCTGGGCGAGGTGCTTGGCGTGGGCGGCGACGGAGGCGAGCTTCTGGCCGCTGGCGGCTTCGAGGCCCTCCTCGACGGTGGGGACGACGACGTAGGCCTGCTCGCCGTTGGCGACGCGCTGTGCGAGGTAGCTATAGACCTCGTCGGACTGCTGCGGGGTGACGCGTCGGTTGATGATGGGGGATCGGCCCGGCGGGAGGCCGTGGATGGTCGAGACGTCGAGGTCGCCGAAGACGGTCATGGCGAGGGTGCGGGGGATCGGGGTGGCGGTCATGACCAGGGTGTGCGGGGTGCGGAGCCTGCCGTCGAGGGAGGGGGTGTCGGTGTCGCGGAGGCTGGCGCGTTGGCGGACGCCGAAGCGGTGCTGCTCGTCGATGACGGCGACGGCCAAGTCTTTGAACCGGACAGACTCGCTGAGCAGGGCATGCGTGCCGACGACCATTTCGGTCGAGCCGTCGGCGAGTCGGGCGCGGGCGCCGGCCTTGTCTTCGGTGTTGGCGGTCAGGAGTTCGAGCTGGACGGACGAGCCTTCGAGCAGCTTGGCGAGCGAGGCGTAGTGCTGCTCGGCGAGGAGCTCGGTCGGCGCGAGCAGAGCGGCCTGGCGACGGTCGGCGACGGCGAGGAGCATCGCGTACGCGGCGATGATGGTCTTGCCCGCGCCGACGTCGCCTTGCAGCAGCCGGTTCATGGGGCGCGCCTTCTGAAGGTCGGCGGCGATCTCCTTAACGACCTCGTTCTGGGCGTCGGTCAGAGTGAACGGGAAGCGTTCGCGGAGGTGCTGGTCGATGGGGTCGGACCAGTGCAGCTCGGGGGCGACGAGCATGCGGTCGACCTGAGCTTTCTTGAGCGCGATGCCGAGCTGCAGCAGGAGCAGCTCGTTGAAGGCGAGCCGGCGGCGGGCTTCCTTGGGTTCGTCGGCGTGGGCCGGCATGTGGGCCATGCGGTAGGCGTCGACGATGCCGGGCATGTTGTGGTGTTTGAGCAGCTCGGCGGGGAGCGGTTCTTCGAGGGTGGGCAGGACGCGGGGCAGGGCGTGGGCGATGAGGGCTTCGAGTTGTTCGGAGGTGAGGCCGGAGGTGGCGGGGTAGACGGGGCGGAGGCGCTGCGTGGCGGCATCGGGCTCGTCGGTGTCGCTGTCTTCCTGCGGAAGGATCTCCCACTTGGGGTTTACGAGCTGGGGCTTGTCGTTGTAGAGCCTGGCCTTGCCAGTGACGCGGAGGCGGAGTCCGGGGTGGAGCTTGTCGCGGAGGTAGCCGCCGCCGAACCACACGAGCTGGACGGAGGCGGACTCGTCCTTGAGGGTGGCCTCGAAGCGGGATTTTTTGCCGAAGCCGAAGCCCTGGACGAAGCGGCAGGACGTGATCTCGCCGCGGGCGGTGCCGGGCTGATCGGTAGGCAGGTCGGCGAGGGTGCCCTCGGCGGCTTGGGCTTCGTAGCGGTTGGGCAGGTGGCGGAGTAGGTCGCCGACGGTGCGGAGCCCGAGGCGCTCGAGGGCGCGGGCCTTGGCGGGGTTGATCCCGGGGAGGGAGTCGGCGGGTGTGCCTGCTTTGAGGGTGTCGGTTGTGGGGTCGGCCGTCACAGCGGGGAGTTTATGGCGAGACGGCCCACGGTCTCAGACCCTTGGGCTTCTGTGGGGCGCGTGTGGTGGGTGGGGCGCATAAAAAAAGGCCTCGACGCGGGGAGGCAACCGCGACGAGACCCGATCCAGGGCTTGGTGGGGCGGCCGTGTCCTGATCGTCACGGCGAGGCCCGATGTTGTTGCCGGGCCGCCGCCTGGTTGGCGGCCCGCTTGACTGGCACGGGAAGAGTCGAATTCACCGATCGGAGATGCCAACGCTTGGTGCGCGAAATCACGCCGCGGCCGGCGTGCGGTTCGGTCTGTGCGGGTTAGCGGATCGGGTCGGTTTATACTCCCGCCTATGGCCGGTTCACCGCCCCCCCACCCGACCCCCACCCCCTCCAACCCCCCCGCTGTCGGCAAGACCGCGTTGTTCCCCGGCACCTTCGACCCGATCTCGAACGGCCACCTCGACGTGATCCGCCGGGGCCAGCACCTGTTTGACCGGTTGATCGTCGCGGTCGGTCAGAACCCGGCCAAGCGGGAGATCTTCAGCGTGGCCGAGCGGGTGGAGATGATCGGCGAGCTGGTCCGGGAGCACTGCGGGCCAAACGTGACGGTGGATGCGTACGAGGGGCTGACAGTCGACTACGCCAAAGCGATCGGGGCCGCGGCGATCCTGCGGGGGATCCGCAACGTGACGGACCTGAACTTCGAGTTCCAGCTGGCGTTGACCAACCGGGCGATCGCCGAGGTCGAGACCGTCTTCATCATGACCGGCGAGGTGCACGCGTTCACGAGCTCGACGCTGATCAAGCAGATCGCCTCGGGGGGTGAGATCGATCGGCTCGGGGCGTTGATGCCGGCCCTAGTGCTGGATCGGCTCAAGGCGAAGAAGGACGCGGCGGGCGGTCGGCTGCCTTGGGCGCACGTGGATCACCACACGGAGTAGCTTCTTTTTTGGTCCACAGATGGACAGGATGATCAGGATGAAATGCTGAGGCGCGGCGTGTTCGTGGTTTGTCTTTCCATCCTGCCCCATCCTGATCATCTGTGGACCTAAACTCTGCGGTCTATGGACTACCGCGTGATCAGCATCGGGACGCTCAGCGTCAACCCGCTCTGGGAGAAGAAGGGCGCGATGCGCACGGCCCACGCGACGACGACGCTGATCCGCACGCCGCAGGCCACGATCCTCGTGGACCCGGCCCTGCCGCCGCAGGCGATCGCGGCCCGGCTCGAAGAGCGCAGCGGCCTGACGCCGGACGACATCACGCACGTATTCCTGACGTGCTTCCGGCCGGCGCACCGGATGGGGCTCGAGGCGTTTGCCGACGCGAAGTGGTGGATCGCCGAGGCCGAGCGGGAGGGTGTCGGGCAGTCGCTGGTGGCGATGTTCAACGAGGCGAAGGAGGAGGAACAGCGGGAGTGGCTGCGGCAAGAGATCGCACTGCTGCAGCGGTTCGAGGCGGCGCCGGATTCACTGGCCCCGCATGTCGATCTGTTCCCTCTGCCGGGTTCGAGCCCCGGGGGCTGCGGGCTGCTGCTGGTGCTACCGAACCAGACGGTCCTGGTGGCGGGCGACGCGGTGGCGACCGACGAGCACCTGCAGCGGGGGCAGGTGCTGGACAGCGCGTTCGACATCGAACAGGCGCGGGAGAGTTTCTCAGAGGCGGTGGAGATCGCGGACCTGATCATCCCGGGGCACGACAATTTGCTGCAGAACCCGCTACGGCGGATGTAACCGGACGGAGCCAGAGCATGAAGTTATGGGGTCGATGTGTCGGGGTGCTGCCGGTGGTGGTGCTGTGGGTGCTGCCCGGGTGCACGGGGCTGGAACCGTCGATGATCGGCGCGGCGGCGACGGGGGCGCAGACGGCGATCGGGATATTCAAGCGGGGCAAGCTCGAGGCGGTGGACGCGAGCCCGATCGAAGAGCTGACACGGGCGACGCAGCAGACGATCGCGGGGCTGGAGCTGGAGGTCGAGGAGGAGATCGTGGAGCCCGACCGCTACTACGTCGAGGCCCGCGACCTGCAGGACGACTGGGTGATTGTGGAGCTGACGCGGGAGACCGATGAGCTGACCGCGATCCGGCTGAACGTCGGGTGGTTTGGCTCGGAGCCGACCGCTTCGCTGGTGCTGGCCCAGATCCTAGCGCGGCAACATCCGGAGCTCGGGTCGGCGCGACTTCGCAGCGGTTTACCCCGAGTGCCTCCGCCAGACCCGCCGGCTACCGCCCCACAAACAGCCACCACACCGTGAACAGCTGCAGCCCGATGAGGCAGACCGTGAGCCCGGCGATGGTCCAGAGGCGCCGGGCCTTGCCGATCGATCGCGTGGTCGGGGCGGGGATCATCAGGAGCTGATCCGCACCGGCGGCGGCGCAGTGTTCGGGGCGGTGGCCGCGTCGGGCCTGGTCCTGCACGATCGCGAGCACGAGAGACGCATCGAACGGGTTGAGCCCCATGACTGAGGCGAGCCGCATCAGGCCTTCCCGGCGGTCGGGCGTCAGGAGTGTGCCCTGCAACGCCTCGCCGGCCCGCATCGCAAGGACCCAGCGGGGGTCTGCAGGAGTTAAACCGGCGGATGTTTTATCGGACGCTCGTGCAGGCCTGGGTGTACCCGAGTCGGGCAGTGCCGTTGGGGGCTCGTGTTCGGTCCCGACCAGACGGAGCGTGGGCTTCGCGGACCACGGTAGCGGGCTACGGCCGGGGTCACCGCGTAGGCCGCCTCGTGCCGGCGTAACGGACCGGCTCAGCGAGCGGCGGGGCAGGCGATCGAGCGCATCGCGTGGGTTGTCGTGTTTTTTTTGCACGCTCATGGGCCGGGCCAGACGACAAACAGGTAGGGCGGAGCCCTTTCAAGAATATCACCAGAACCGACGAATCCAAGCGCGAGATCTGGGGGTGGGACGCCCCCTCCGCGAGCCGGCTGCTGTCCGCTGCATCTTGCCTCCTGTTCAGGAATCCCCGTTATGAACAAGCCCCCCGCTGTTGTTTATTCCGTGCCCACCGCCGCCCTGCTTGTCGGTGTGGGTGTGTGCCTGCCCGCGGCTGCCGGCCCGGTCAGCAATCTGGTGGCCGACGTGTTCGTGGAGGCCGACACCGAAGGCGTGCAGCTGCCGTTCAGCCCGGCGGGCGAATCCGACTTCCAGCGGGACAGCGGGTTTCTCGAAGACGCCGGGGTCGTCGGGTTGTCGGTCTCGAGCCTGACCGACCTCCAGACCGTGTTCGCAGAATCGGAGAGCACCGTAGGCTTCACCTACGACACGGACGACGACGACACCGCAACGTTCCTGTACGCCTTAGGCGGTTTCGCGTTCGGCACGGTAGATACCCCAGGCAACGACTTCGGGGCTGGTGGGTCGTTTGCCTCCATCATCGAGACCCAGTTCACGATCGAGCAATCGGTGTTTTTCCTGTTCACCTCGGCGTTGAACAGCGTGGTGGGCGGGGTGGATGTGGAGTTCGAGCTGATCGACGAGAGCTCGGGTGACGTGATCGATCTGACCGAGGGGTTGGCCGGGGGTTTCTCGGGAGGCCAGCTCGAGGAGGGAAGCTACACGAGCCGTGTGGAGGTGAGCGGTACTGCCAGCACGGGCCTGTCACCCAGCGCGTTTGTTGATGGTGGGTTCACGGCCGCGTTGGAACTCAACCGCGGCAATATCGGTGAGCTCAGCGAGGGCATCCTCGACGGGTTCACGCCGGGGACGCCGAGCTTTGGGCTGGGTGACGGTGAGCCCGAAACGCCCGTCAGTCCCGACGAGCCCACGGCATCTGACGCCCCAAGTGACTCGGGCGAGCCGGTCGCCGCTCCGCGGGTGATCCCGACGCCGAGCGCCCTGCTTGCGGGCGTGCTGGGTGTGGGTGTGCTGGTGTGTCGACGCCGGCGGGGCTGAGGTTTTGGGGAGCCCGTTTGGGCGTGCTCTGATCAACGCATGACCGGGAGGGTCACGCGTCGCTGCAGCTGTTCTTCGGGCTGAGCGATCAGGTCGTAGCCGTCGGCGTCGGTGATGACGCAGCGGACGAGCTCGCCGGACACCAGCGGCTGCGTGGAGTCGACGTAGGTCAGGGCGTCGATGTCGGGGGCCTGTTGGACGGTGCGGCCGGCGTAGCGGACAGGGTTGCCGGCTTCGTCGACTTCGGCGGGGCCGTCGATCAGGACGTCGAAGACCGCACGGTCCTGGGCGAGCCGGGCGGCCCGGCCAAACGCGACGTCCTGCTGCGTGAGCATGAGCTCGTCGATGCGCTGGGTGATGACGTCGTCGGGGATGGCGTCGGCTCGGTGGAGCTTGGCGGCGCGGGTGCCGGGCTCGGGGGAGTACGGGAACACGCCCATGTTCTCGAAGCCGAAGTCGCGGACGAAGTCGACGAGCTCCTGGTGCTCGGCGTCGGTCTCGCCGGGGAACCCGGAGATGAAGGTCGTGCGGATGGTCATGCCCGGGATGCGGTCGCGGAGCTTGCCGAGCAGCGTCTCGATAAGTCTGCGGGAGGTCTTGCGACGCATGCGGTCGAGTACGCGGTCGTTGATGTGCTGCAGGGGCATGTCGATATAGGGCAGCACATGGCGGAGCGACGTGATGGTGTCGATCATCTCGTCGGTGAAGCAGGACGGGTAGGCGTACATGAGCCGGAGCCAGGCCCCGCCGTATTCGGTGGCGAGCTGGTCGAGGGCGGTGAGCATGCCCGACAAGTCAGGGTGTTGGTCATGGCCGGGGTAACTTCCGGGGGCGATGTCTTCGCCGTAGCTCGTCGTGTCCTGCCCGATGAGCGAGAGCTCGTAGGCGCCGTCGTTGAACAGCTCGCGGGCCTCGGTGAGGATGCGATCGACAGGCTTGGACCGCATGCGTCCGCGGATGGAGGGGATGGTGCAGAACGCGCAGTTCTGGTTGCAGCCCTCGGAGATGCGGAGGTAGGCGTAGTGTCGGGGGGTCAGACGGAGCCGGGCAGAGTCGTCTTCGTGGTAGCCGATGTGCTGGTCGTCGTTGAGCTGGCGGTGTTCGCGGGCGATCGTGGCGGAGGCGGCGATGGACGAGAAGACGGGGAGTTCGACGGCGACGTCGCGGTCGGCGGCGCGCTTGGTCAGCGTCGTGTTCCCGAGGACCGCCGGGGTGATGCGGTCGCGGTCGAACACGCCGATCATCGCGTCGATATCGGGGCACCACTCGAGGAGCTTGGCGCGGTGACGCTGGACCAGGCAGCCGGCGACGACGACCCGCTTGACCAGGCCTTGCTTTTTAAGCTCGGCGGCGCGGTTGATCTCTTCGACGGACTCGAGCTTGCTCGCCTCGAGGAACCCGCAGGTGTTGATGACCACCGCGTCGGCCTCGCCGTCGTCCATCGCCTCGGCGGGGACCGGGAGGATGCCGTCCTCGGCCAGGAGCCCGAGCATCTTCTCGCTGTCGACCAGGTTCTTGGGGCAGCCCAGCGAGACGAACGCGACGCTGTTGACGCCGTGGTCGGACGGGGCGACAGGCTCGGCCGCGGGGGCCGTTTCGGGCTGGGGTGGGTGTGAAGTCACGAGCCCCGAAGTATACCCTGATCGGATGGCACAGCTACCTTTTTCTTCCGAGCCGGCCGGGGCTTCAGGTGGGGGCCACGAGCCCGCGCCGAAGGCCGGCCGCGAGAAAGGGGACAAGCCGATGCCGGTGGGGGCGTTGGCCCGGCTGATCAAGCGGGTCGTGGGCGAGTTGCCGAGCGATCTGCGGGTCGTCGGCGAGGTGTCGAACCTCTCGGCCCGGCAGCACTGGTTCTTCCGGCTCAAGGACGACGACGCGGCGATCGACTGCGTCATGTTCGCCTCCGCAGCACGCAAGGTCGGGTTCGACGTGGACCACGGCATGGAGGTCGTCGCGACCGGCCGGCTGGATTTCTACCCGCCGCACGGCAAGCTCCAGATGTACGTCGAACGGCTGGAGCCCGTCGGCCAGGGTGCGCTGGAGCTGCGGTTCCGGAAGCTGGCGGAGGAGCTGCGGGGGCTGGGGTATTTCGAGGTGGAGCGGAAGAAGACGCTGCCGGCGATGCCTGGGGCGATCGCGGTGGTGACCTCGCGGTCGGGGGCGGCGTTGCAGGACGTGATCGACACCGCGCGCCGGCGTTGGCCGGGGTGTCGCCTGCACCTGATCGATGTGCGGGTGCAGGGCGAGGCGGCGGCCCCCGGGATTGCCGAGGCGCTGCGGCGGCTGTCGGCGGACGGGGCACGATTGGGCATTGAGGCGGTGATCCTGACCCGGGGCGGCGGCAGCCTTGAAGACCTCTGGGCGTTCAACGAGCGGGAGGTGGTGGAGGCGGTGGCGGCGTGTTCGCTGCCGACGGTGGCGGCGATCGGGCACGAGACGGACACGACCCTGGCGGAGCTCGCGGCGGACGTGCGGTGTGCGACGCCGACGCAGGCGGCGATGACGGTGGTGCCGGATCGGGAGGCGTTGGCTCAGCAGGCGGAGCAGCTGGAGACCCGGCTGTCGCTGTCGCTCCGGAGGCAGGCACAGTCGGCGCGTCAGCGGCTGGAGGCGGTGGCTCGACACCCGCTGTTTAGCCGGCCGCAGCGGCAGGTAGACCGGGCGGCGGCTCGGCTGGAGGGGTTGGAGCAGCGGCTGCGGCGGGCGCTGCCGCGGCGGGTCGAGACGCCGAGGCGTGAGCTGGATCGGCTTGCGGTTCAGCTGGAGCACACGCTGCCGCGGCGGTTGACGCCGGAGCGTGACCGGTTGGCGCGGCTGGCGGCGCGTCTAGCGTCGGCGCCGCGTCGCCTCGTGGAGCAGGCGGGCGATTGGCTGGATGGGCTGCACCATCAATTAGACCTGGTTGGGCCCCGGCAGGTGCTGGAGCGGGGGTACACGCTGACGACGACAGCGGACGGGAAGCTCTTGCGGAGTGCGGCGGACGCGGGGAAGGAGGGGACGCTGGTGAGCCGGTTTGCCGATGGGACAGTGACCAGCCGTACGGGCGATGCGGGCTCGGCGTTGCCCGAGCTGCCGGCCGAAAAAGAGCGGGTGGTGCGGCGGCCGCGGAAGCGGCGGGGTGGTCGGAAGGTGGACGATGGGCCGGGGTTGTTTGGTTGAGCTGATTTAGCCGCAAAAAGACGCAGAAAACGCAAAATCTGAAAGCCACGCCTGGCGATGACCACCCACCATTTTGCCTTTTCTGCGCCTTTTTGCGGCTAAAAAAATCGGAAGCGATAGACTGCCGCGATGGCTGAGACACAGACGCCGAACGCTGGAGAGACGCCACCGAGCTTCGAGGAGGCGGTGGAGGAATTGGAGACGATCATCGAGCGGATCGAGTCGGGGGAGGTCGGGCTGGAGCAGGCGATCGGGCAGTACGAGTCGGGGGTGGTGTTGGTGAAGCGCTGCCGGGCGATCCTGGACCGGGCGGAGCGGCGGATCGAGGAGTTAACGGCGGATGGACCGGACGGGCTGAAAGCGGTCGGTGGGGCTGATGGGGCTGACGATGACGGGTGAGGCTTTGGTGTGGTGGGGCTTCGTGTTTGTGGTGCTGTTTGGGGCGTGCGTGGGGAGTTTTCTGAACGTGGTGATCCTGCGGATGCCGGAGGGGATCAGCGTGATCCACCCGCCGTCGCGGGATGCAACGGGCGCGAAGCTGGCCTGGTGGGAGAACATCCCGGTGCTGAGCTGGGTGTTGCTGCGGGGGAGGTCACGGTACAGCGGGGAGCGGATCAGCGCGCAGTACCCGTTGATCGAGGCGTTCACGGCGGTGGTGTTCGGCGGGTTTTACGCGGTGTGTTATCTGGTTGAATGGCGGGAGCCGTTCTTTGCGGCGGGGTTGCTCGGGAGCTGGTCGGTGCTGGGGGTGACGCTGATCCTGCTGGCGTGCCTGATCGCGGCGACGGTGATCGACGCGCGGCACTTCATTATCCCGCTGGGGATTCCGTGGACGGCGACGGTGGTGGCGGTGGTGGTGCTGCCGCTGGCGGCGTTGCTCGGGGTGCCGCCGGCGGGGCTGTTGGAGGCAGGGGCGATCCCGGACGGCATGCAGCCGTTCGTGCCGGTGGGCGAGCGGGGTGCGTTGGGGGCGGCGACGGGCGGGGTGATCGGGCTGGTGATCGCGGTGGGGTTGCTGTGGGCGGGGAAGCTGCCGGTGAGTTTTGCGGACGAGCAGGAGCTGGCCGACCCGTCGGACCCCGACGAGTTCCTGGCGTACCCGCACCCCCGGCGGGAGATGGTCAAGGAGTTCTTGTTCCTGGGGTTCCCGCTGGTGGGGACGGTGCTGGGGCTGGCGATCGCGGGGGCGATGCACCAGGACGGGCTGACGCCGCTGCCGGTCGGGCTGCGGGTGCTGAGCGGGGTGGTGTGCGGGTATCTGGTGGGCTGCGGGCTGGTGTGGGTGACTCGGATTCTGGGGACGCTGGGGTTCGGGAAGGAGGCGATGGGGCTGGGCGATGTGCACCTGCTGGGGGCGATCGGCGCGGTGGTGGGGGTGTACGACGTGGTGGTGGTGTTTTTTGTGGCGCCGTTTTTCGGGATCGTGGGGGCGGTGGTGCTGGCGGTGTGGTCGGCGGTGCTCTCGGGGCGGGGCGGGGCCGAAGGAGGCGGTGACGGTGGGGGTGGGGTGCGGGCGATCCCGTACGGGCCGTATCTCGCGGCGGCGGCGGTGTTGGTGGTGTTTGTGGGCAGGTCGCGGGTCGACGTATTTGATATTCTGCCTTGACGCGAATGGAGTCCATTGCCCGGTCGGTCCTGGCCGATGACGGGCTGTCAGCGAAAGGAACACGCACCATGATCAGGGCCTTGATTGCCGCTCACACCCGTCTCGTTGGTTCACTGCTGGGGGTTGCCTGCCTGGCTGTTGCCGGCGTGGGCTGCACGGACAGCCGGCTGATGCAAGAGCGGGCGGCGTACCACGCAGAGAACACGGAGCTTCAGGCGGAGTTGCAGCGGGCGTATGCGGCGCGTGACGCGATGGCGGTGGAGGTGCGGACGCTGCAGGCGGAGAACGCGAACCTGCGGGCGTCGGGCAGCAGCCAGCCCGCCCCGGTGGCGGTTGCTCCTGATGCGGGGGCAAACCAGTTTGCGGGGATCCCGGGGATCGAGATCGTGCCGGGCAGCGGCGGTGAGGTGACGGTGCGGGTGCCGGGCGACGTGCTGTTTGCCGCGGGGAAGGTGGACCTCAAGAGCAGCTCGAAGCGGACGCTGGGGCAGATCGCGGGGGTGCTCAAGTCGGAGTACGCCGGCAGCACGATCCGTGTCGAGGGCTACACCGATAGCGACCCGATCCGCAAGAGCAAGTGGAAGGACAACCTGCAGCTGTCGATGGAGCGGGCGGCGGCGGTCCACCGGTTCCTGGTGGAGCAGGGCGTGCCGGAGGACGACCTGTACTCGGCGGGGTTCGGCCCGGCGAAGCCGCAGGGGACCAAGGCCAAGTCGCGGCGGGTCGAGATCGTGGTCGTGAAGTCCGGCGGCTGAGTGCGGCCATTGTGCAAATCCCCAACGCGGACCGGCGCCCGGCCACGGGCTGAGGGTGCGGGTGTAGGCTCTGGGCCATGACGGCGATCGCGATCCTGAACTACGGGCTGGGGAATCTGCGTTCGGTGCAGAAGGCGTTTGAGCACGTCGGTGCGGAGGCGGTGCTGCTGGAAGACCCGTCACGGGTGTCGAGCTTTGGCAAGGTGCTGCTCCCGGGGGTGGGGAACTTCGCCGATGGGATGCAGCGGCTGGAGGCGACGGGGTTCGGCGACGCGGTCCGGCGTTACGCGGAGACGGGCCGGCCGCTGATGGGGATCTGCATGGGGTTGCAGTTCCTGTTCGACAGCTCGGAAGAGGTGCCTGAGGGCGGCGGTGGTGTGGTGCCGGGGCTGGGCTTGATCCCGGGGCGGGTGGTGCGCTTCCAGGAAGATCAGGGGGAAGGGGTGCCGCGGCTGACGGTGCCGCACATGGGCTGGAACACGCTGGCGTTTCCGGAAGGGCGTGGGGTCGATCCGGTGTTCGCGGGGCTGCCGGAGGGCCCGTCGGTGTACTTCGTGCACAGCTTCTACGCCGTGCCCGACGACCCTGCGCATGTCGCCGCGACCGCGACGCACGGCCAGCCGTTCGCCGCCGCGGTCCGCAAGGACCACCTCTTCGCCACGCAATTCCACCCGGAGAAGTCGCAGCGGGTGGGTCTGCGCATGCTCAAGAACTTTGTGGAGCTCGACGGCTGAAGACGCCAGAAGGGAAGACGGGTATGGGCTCGATGCCGCCGGCGACCGAGCGCGACGACTCCGCAGTATTCCCGCTGCTCGCCGACACGTCGGGGTACCGGGCGTGCACCTTCGATCTTGCGCAGTACCCGGACCGGCGTGCGTATTGGCTGGACCTGTTCCGGGACCACTTCCACAAGCTGCTGCTCGAGGCGGGGCGTGAGGCGGAGGACCGCGGGGTCGATGCGAGCGCGGCGATCGCGGATGCTCGTGACGGGTTCTTCGCTTACCTCGACGGGATCGATGCGCCCGCCGAGCCGCTCGCTTCGCTGACGATCCTGGAGATCTGTCACGCGCGTGAGCATGCCCTGCGTGCGGCCGGGATTGCTGACCCGTACCGGTTGGCGAAGCAAGCGGAGAACGATCAGGCGTTGGAGCGTCTGCCCGGCGTGCTGGCGGCTCTGGATGCGCTGCCCGATTCGGAGCGGGCGTTGGCCGTCCTTCAGGGCGTGTTCGCCGGGAACATCTACGACCTGGGCGCGACCAAGACGATCGACATGTTCACCGACAAACGGGTCGACTTCGACGCGGTGCGGGCCAAGCTCAAGCCTCGGCCGTGGTTCATCGATGACGCCGATCAATGGCTCGAACGTGTCGGGTCGACCGGCCTACCCCCCTACCGCTGCGCCTGCCTGTTTGTGGACAACGCGGGACCGGACATCACGCTCGGCATGCTGCCGCTGGCGCGGTTCCTGCTGAGCCGGGGCACGGAGGTGATCCTGACGGCGAACACCGAGCCGTCGCTGAACGACGTCACGCACGACGAACTCGAAACGCTGATCGAAACTGCCGCGGGCCTCGATCCGCTGATCGCCCAGGCCCGGAGCGAGCGGCGGCTCCACCTGGTCCCGTCGGGCAACTGGGCACCGCTGATCGACCTGTCGCGGGTCAGCCCGGCCCTTGCGGCGACGGTGTCGGAGCACGGCGTCGATCTGGTCGTGCTCGAAGGCATGGGGCGTGGGCTGGAGTCGAACTTCGACGCCCGGCTGTCGTGTGACTGCCTGAAGCTGGCGATGATCAAGGACCTGGGGGTGGCCGACGCGCTGGGGGGTGCGGAGCTGTTCGACCTGGTGTGCCGGTTTGAATCCGTCTGATGCGATCTGCCGAACATCCAAAATCATCACGCAATGTCAGCCTAGCTCCCGCGTTGTCCTGCTCGACGCATGAAACCCCGAGCCTTCACCCTTATCGAACTCCTGGTGGTGATCTCGATCATCGCCCTGCTGATCGGCATCCTCCTGCCGGTGCTCTCCGCCGCCCGTACCCGGGCCCAGGCCGCCGGCTGCCTCTCGAACCTCCGGCAGGTCGGCATCGCCCTGGGCAGCTACCGGGAAGACTTCGACAACCAGTACCCCCGTGCCCGCTACATGCCCGACCCGTTCGTGAGCAGCTTCGCGACCGACCCGACCCTGCCCGAGACGCTCGACGGCTACATCGCCTACCGCAACGACGACGAGGCCCGTGTCTACGCCTGCCCCGCCGACGCGTGGGTCGCCCCGATCACCACGCCGGTCCCGATGAGCTACACCTACACCAGCGGCCTGGGCGGCCGGGACCTGTCCCAGACCTTCTTCGTCCGCCGGCTGCAGTTCACCGAATCCGAGCTGCCCGTCCTCCGCGACTTCGACGGCTCGACCACGCCGTTCGACCTCAACGATGGGACGGCCATTGAGGTCCCGTTCTTCCACCTCTCCCGCAACATCCTCTACGCCGACGGCTCGGTCCGTACCGGCGACGTCGGCGATCGCCAAGACCAGGGCGACTCCGAGTAAACCGCACACGTCGGTCCTTCGCTTAACCCCCCCCGGAGACTCCGCATGACCCCGCTGATCCGCAAACGCATGCTTGCCGGGACGCTGATCGCGCTGGCGATCACCAGCCTGGCGGGGGCCGGTTACTACTTCTGGTATGTCAGCCCGCCCGCGATGCCGGACACGATCGAGGAGGCCCGCGTGGTGATGACCTCCGCCCGCTACGACCGGCTGCCCGACGAGCGTAAACGGGCCTACCAGGAGCGGTTCGTGCAGCTGGTGCGGGAGCTGCCCGAAGAGCAGCGGCAAGCGGTCCGCGAGCAGATGCGTGAAGACCCCGCGTTCCGGGACGCTGCGGGTGAAGCGCGGCGTGCCGAGATGATCGCCCGCATCCGGGAGTGGTGGGAGGCCCCGGCCGATCAGCGTGACGCGATCATGGATCGTCACCTGGCCGAGCAAGAGCAGCGTGGCGGCCGGCGTGGCGGCCCGCCCGGTGAAGGCCGGCCGCAGCGTCCCGACGACACCCGCACCGAAGAGCAGCGCGAGGCCGACCGCGCCACAAGGCGTAACGCCCTGCGGGATCGCATCGAGGACCAGTTCAGCAACGGCAACCCGCAGGAACAAGCCATGATGGGTGAATACTTCCGGTCCCGCCGCGAGCGGTCGCAGAACCGCTCCTGAACCGGCCCCGGTAAGGCCGGCTTACCCCGCCGCACCCGCGGCCGTCTCCCGCTCGATCATCCCCAGCAGCGCGTCACGCAGCCCAGTCGTCACCGGCCCCGCCCCGCCGCTGCCGATCTCCCGCTGCTCCACCCGGCTCACCGGCAGCACCCCCCAGCCCGCGTTCGTCAGCATCACCTCGTCCGCCTCCAGCACCTCCTCCACGGTGACCAGCTTCTTTGTCACCCCCAGCCCCGCCTCCTCGGCCAGCTCCAGCACCGCCGCCCGCGTCACGCCCGGCCGGACCGGCGACGGCAGCGCGTCCGCCTCCGTCTCGCCCCGTGCCAACGGCGTCACCAACCCCCCGTCCTTCACCAGGATCACGTTGCTGATCGCCCCACACGTCGCATGGTTGGTCACCGACAGCCAGATCGCCTCGCCCGCGTCCATCGCCGCCGCCTGACGCAACGACCGCAGCCGGCCCCAATACGCCAGCGTCTTGTGCCCCGCCAGGTCGTCGAAGGGGTTTGCCGCCTGCTTGTAGAACAGGGCTGTAATCCCCTGCTCGAAGTAGGACGGGTCGTACACCACCGCGGGCTCCGGGACGATGCACACGGTCTGGGCCGGCGCTGACCCGCCCTCGCCCCGCAGCATCGACACGGCCCCCGGCGTCACCGTGACCCGCAGCCGTGCCCGTTCGAGCGACGCGAGCCGGTTGTGCGCGATCGTCGCCCGCGCCGCCTCCGCCAACGGCTCCACCTGCATCTCACGGGCCAGCCCCAGCTGCACCGCCGACGCCGCCATGAGCTCCAGATGCTGCCGCAGCCGGAACGCGACGCCCCGGTAGACCGAGAAGGTCGCAAAGACCCCGATCGCGTGCTGAAACCCCGCGTCCAACACCGAGACCGCCGCCCGCTCCGGGGCCACAAACGACCCGTTGAGAAACACGTCCCAGCTCGGTTCTGCATTGACATCAGCCATGAGGCCGAGCATACTACTCGGCTCGGCAGATTTGACCCCACCCCCACTCGTACCCCCTATTGCCATGACCGCTACCCTCACCGACATCACCCCCGGCACCGACGTCAAGGTCACCATCACCAAGACCCCCACCAATGCCGCCGCCGAGAAGACCCTCGTCCGCATCCTCCACAAGGACCCCGCGGTCGCCGCCGAGCAGAAGCGACTCCAGAAGTCCCGCCGCAAGAACGAGAAACTCACCGTTCGCGGTGGCCGGCTCCGCATCTGGGAACACCGCCAGGTCAAGATCGCCTCCGCCTCCGCCACCGCCGGCACCACCGGCAGCCTCAAGGCCACCGCCGACGTCCTCCGCGACCTCGCCAGCGTCGCCCGCTTCGTTGAAGTGACCCCGGCCTAAACCCGTAACAGGAATCTAGCCCCCGCCCGCTGCTCGGATTCGTCTGACCGCAGCTTTGCGCTATACTTCTGCCTCATGGCGGTCTCCCTCTCAGACATGGTCCTCGGCAACGCCGTGGAGCCCAATGCGTTCATCAAACGCAAGAAGCCCAACTGGCTCCGGGCGAAGCTGCCCGCCGGCCCCGGCTTCCGAGATACCCGTCAGCTCGTCGACAAGTACCAGCTGCACACCGTCTGCGAGTCCGCCAAGTGCCCCAACATGGGCGAGTGCTGGGAACGCGGCACCGCCACCATGATGATCCTGGGCGACGTCTGCACCCGGGCCTGCGGTTTCTGCCACATCAAGACCGGCAAGCCCCCCGAATACGACCTCGACGAGCCGAGACGCGTCGGCGAGGCGGCGGCGCTGATGAACCTCAAGCACCTGGTCATCACCTCTGTGAACCGCGACGAGCTACCCGACGGCGGGGCTGAGGTCTGGGCCGAGACGATCCGGGAGATCCGTCGGCACTCGCCGATGACCAACGTCGAGGTCCTGATCCCCGACTTCTGCGGCGACTGGGACGCCCTCCAGCTGGTCCTCGACGAACGCCCCGAGATCCTCAACCACAACCTCGAGTCGGTCCCCCGGCTGTACAAAGCCGTCCGCCCCCAGGCGATCTACGAACGCTCCATCGAGCTGCTCCGCCGGGCCAAGGAACAGGGCCTCACCGTCAAGACCGGCATCATGGTCGGCATCGGCGAACGCGAAGAAGAGGTCCACCAGCTCATCGAAGACGTCCAGAACGGCACGCACGTCGCCGGCGTCAACGCCGACCGCCCCGACACCAACCGCGACGCCTTCATGCCCCCCGACCCCAACCGGCACCTGCCCGAAGGCGCGACGCTCGAACGCTCGGTCACCGGCAAGACCAAGCCCGCACTCGGCGAAAAACTCCGCCGCGGCGGCCATCTCGTCGAGCAGTCCGCCAACCCGTATTGGCTGCACGACCGCCCCGCCGCCGCCGGCGATCAGTCCGGCCGCATCGCCGAGGTCGCCTATCCCAACGCGACCTACCCCGGCGTCCACCCGTCTTGCGACATCCTCACGATCGGGCAGTACCTCCAGCCGACCGCCCGCCACCTGCCGATCTCGCACTGGGTCACCCCCGCCCAGTTCGTCGCCTACAAGCAGGCCGCCGAGGCCGCCGGCTTCCGCCACTGCGAGTCCGGCCCGCTCGTCCGCTCCTCCTACCACGCCGACGATCAGGTCCTCCAGCTCGACGCCGTCGCGGGCTGAATCCCACCATGCCTCATATCCGAGGGGCAATAAAAAGCGACGACCTCTTCGCGTGGTGTGTAATGCGTTGGCTAGCGATACCCATAGTCTTTGTCTCTGTGCAGGCCGGTTGCACGATGGACCGCACCGCCGCGGAACCGCAGTCCGTCGTTGAGGAAATGGAGGACGCGCTGGCCGACGCCGAGTCCGGCGGGGTTGAGGCGTGCTTGCAGTTCATCAGGATCGGCCAGACGATCGAGATCCAGATCGTGGATGTGCTCACGATCGATTCGGAGTACACGACCCGCGTGGTCGTTGGGGCCGATGGCACTGCTCACTTCGAGCACCTTGGCGTAATCCGGTGCGCTGGCATGCAGCTGAGCACCGTTGAACGGCAGGTCCACGACCTGCTTAAGAGCCAAGGGCTGCCTTTTGACAGCCCGGTCGTGATGGCATCCATCGTCTCGGAGTAGAGCTCCGCCAGAGGCCGAACGCCGGGCGTTGAGGTTCTGCTGTTCCGTGACCCGTGCGACACGTTATCTTCGGACCATGCCATTCACCACTTCCGGTCCCGACGCGCCGCCGGCGCCGAGCCCTACTCCGACCAAGCCTGCCGAGCCCGAGCCCACGCCGGCCCCCGCGCCCCAGCGCGAGCCGGCCCAGACGCCCCGGCCCGACCCGTTCGACCCCGACTGGCCCGAACACCGGCCCATGCCACCGCCCAAGGCCTGCCGGCATTCAACGCCCCACCGCCAGACCCGCTATGCACCCCGACCCGCTCATCCAGAGGCAGATCAACAAGCGGCTGACGCTTAACCTGCTGATCCAGGGTTTCGCCGTCTACGCCGGTTCAACCGCCCATCGGCTGGTACGGCGTGAGCTTGAGCACATCAGCCCAGGCATTACCCGGCGGTTCAACCGCTTGACCGCGGGCATTGATCTCACGCAGCACGTCGGGTCTAACTTCCTGCTGCAACAATCGCAGCGGAGCTTCTGGCGGTCGACCCGGCGGACGACCCACCCGTTCTATTCAAACGCGCTGCTGCGGGGATGCGGCCCCGAGCTGCGGGCCGCCGAGCGCAGGCGGGTCAAGCGGGCGTCATGGCGGACGGCCCTGCCGCCCTGGCTGGTCGTCTCGGAGATCGGTGCGTTCTGGCGGCTCGGCCGGACCGTCTGGGCCGAACGCACCCACCACGATCGGTTGGCGGAAACCGCCCGCCTGGCGACCCACCGGGTCTGGGGGATCGACCCCGATCTGTTGATCGCCGAGTACGCGTTTGAGCCCGAGATCGACGGCGTCCGCGAACCCGAGACGTGGCAGGGCCGACTCATGCGGCACAGCGGCGTGGGCTGGTCCGGGGTCGTCCGTCTGCCCGACGGCCGGCTCGGTGTGCACGCGCGGGCCTGGACCTGGCCGCTGCTGGTTCACGAGCTGATCAAGGGCGTGGCCGAGCTCGTCTGCCTGCATGGCCTCAATCGGCTCGACGACCAGGTGTATACCGCGGTCATCGCTGCGGTGGACCACATCGAGCACGAGATCTGGATGATGCAGGCGGGCCCCGAGCTGGTGCGTCGTCTGATCGCGCTGGTCGAGCCCGACCCGCCGCCGGCGATCTATCTCATGGAGATCGCCAAGCTCGAGCCTGATCGGCTCGAGGACCTGATGCTGGCGGTCGTCGATGCCCCGGACCGTGCCCGCAGGCTCCTCGCCGAGCTGGTCGCCCACCACACCGCTCCGCTCGACGACACCGTCGGGCTCGGCTGATGCATAACGACGACGCGAATTACCCCGCGGTGACCCGGTTGTCGCAGTCGCCCGAAGACTCGAGCTGGGTCAGATTGCTCAGCGTGACCTCGGCGATCTGGCGCAACGCCTCGGCGGTTAAGAACGCCTGGTGCCCGGTGATGAGCACGTTCGGGAACGTGAGCAGCCGGGCGAAGTCGTCGTCCTGCAGCAGCTCGCCCGAGCGGTCCTCGAAGAACAGATCGTCCTCCTCCTCGTAGACGTCGAGCCCGAGGTGGCCGACCTTGCCGGTCTTCACCGCGTCGATCACGGCGTCGGTGTCGATCAGCGCCCCCCGGCTGGTGTTGATCAGCATGACGCCGTCCTTCATCCGGGCGAGGGAGTCGGCGTTGATCAGGTGGTGCGTCGCTTCGACGAGTGGGCAGTGTAGGGTGATGATGTCGGCCTGGGCCGCGAGGTCGTCGAACGGGACGAACTCGACGCCGGCGGCGATGAGGTCTTCGCGGGGGGAGCGGTCGTGGGCCAGGACACGGCAGCCGAAGCCCAGGAGGATGCGGGCAGCGGCGGCCCCGATCTTCCCGGTGCCGACGACGCCGGCGGTCTTGCCGTGCATGTCGAACCCGAGCAAGCCGTTGAGGGCGAAGTTGGACTCGCGGACCCGGTTGTAGGCCCGGTGGGTCTTGCGGTTGAGCGTGAGCATCAGCGCGATCGCGTGTTCGGCCACGCCCTCGGGGGCGTAAGCCGGAACCCGTACAACGGGGATGCCACACTCGTCCGCCGCCTGGATGTCGATGTGGTTGAACCCGGCGCTGCGGGTTGCGATCGCTCGGACGCCGAGCTCGGCCAGCCTTTCGATCACCGGGCGATCAACATGGTCGTTGACGAACACGCAGACCGCCTCAAAGCCCGCGGCGAGCCCAGCGGTCTTGAGGTGCAGCCGGGCTTCGAGGAACTCGAGCCCGTGCGGTATGGGCAGCGCCGCGTTCGCCGCGTCGAGCGATCGGCGGTCATACGGCTTGGTGCTGAATACGGCGGTCTTCATGCCCTGCAGACTAGCGGGCTCGGATGAGTGTGTGGTTCACCCGTCGGTGATGCAGCCGTGGGAAGCGTCCTGGACGGTTTTGATGAATTTCCAGAGCGTGCCCTTGTCGGCGGGGTACGGGGGCTGGGTCCACGACTTGCGGCGTTCGGCGAGCTCGGCGTCGCTGACGTCCATCTTGATCTCGTGGGTTTCGTCGTCGATCGTCACGATGTCGCCGTCTTGAACGAGGCCGATGGGTCCGCCCTCGATGGCTTCGGGGACGGCGTGTCCGATGATGAAGCCGTGCGAGCCCCCGGAGAAGCGGCCGTCGGTGATCAGGGCGACGTCGTCGAGGAAGCCGGCGCCGGCGAGGGCGGCGGTGGGGGTGAGCATCTCGGGCATGCCGGGGCCGCCCTTGGGGCCTTCGTAGCGGATTATGATAACGTCGCCGGAGGCGATCTTGCCGGCTTCGAGGCCGTCGAGCATGTCTTCCTCGCAGTCGAAGACGCGGGCGGGTCCGGTGAAGCGGAGGCCCTGCTTGCCGGTGATCTTGCCGACGGCTCCGCCGGGGGCGAGGTTGCCGCGGAGGATGGAGATGTGGCCGGTGGGCTTGAGCGGGTTGGACAGCGGACGCACGATGTCCTGGCCCTCGCCGAGCCCAGGCAGGTCGGCGACGTTCTCGGCCAGCGTCTGGCCCGTGATCGTCATCTGGCTGCCGTCGATCAGGCCCTCTTCGATCAGGAGCTTCTGCACCGCGGGGACGCCGCCGACGGCATGGAGGTCTTCCATGACATACCTGCCCGACGGCTTGAGGTCGGCGAGCAGCGGGATGCGTTTGGCGACGCTGAGGAAGTCGTCGATGGTGATCTCGATGTCGAAGGCGTAGCCCATGGCGATGCTGTGGAGCACCGCGTTGGTCGAGCCGCCGAGGACGGTGATGGTGATCATCGCGTTCTCGAAGGACTGGCGGGTCACGATGTCGCGGGGCTTGAGGTCGAGCTCGAGGAGCCTGCGCATGGCGACGCCGGCCCGGACGCACTCGTCGACTTTGTCGGGGTCTTCGGCGGGGGTGCACGCCGAGTACGGCAGCGACAGGCCCATCGTCTCGATCAGGGTCGCCATCGTGTTGGCGGTGTACATCCCGCCGCAGGCACCGGCCCCGGGGCAGGACTTGGCGACGATGGTCTGGCGTTGGTCTTCAGTGATGGTGCCGGCGATGGACTGGCCGTAGGACTGGAAGGCGGAGACGACGTCAAGGGGCTCGTCCTGGCCGTTGAGGTTGGCGCAGCCGGCGCGGATGGTGCCGCCGTAGACCATGATGGACGGGCGGTTGAGCCGGCCCATGGCGATGACGACGCCGGGCATGTTCTTGTCGCAGCCGGGCAGGGCGACGAGGCCGTCGTACCACTGGGCGCCCATGACGGTCTCGACCGAGTCTGCAATCAGGTCTCTCGATTGAAGCGAGAACCCCATTCCGGGGGTGCCCATGGAGATGCCGTCGGAGACGCCGATGGTGTTGAACCGCATCGGGATGAGGTCGGCCTGGGCGACGCCGGTCTTGACGTGGTCGGCGAGGTCGCCGAGGTGCATGTTGCAGGGGTTGCCGTCGTACCAGCAGGCGGCGATGCCGATCTGGCCCTTGTCCATGTCGTCGCGGGTGAGCCCGGTGGCGTAGAGCATGGCTTGGGAGGCGCCCTGGCTGCGGGGCTGGGTGATGCGGCGGGAGAAGCGGTTGAGGACGGGGCCGTCGGCCTGGCCGTTCGCGGTGTGCTTGATGGTTGGGGTGAGCGGGGCGTTCATGGCCGGGATGGGGGTGCAGGAGGCGTGCGGGCGGGGCGTCGGGCGTTGGGGCAGTGTGCGTTTGAAGGACCGAGCAGTTTAGCGGAAGCCATTAGCATGGGGTGGTGGTTTCGGAAGGCGGCATCGTGCTGGATCAGGCGGGCGTGGCGGGGCTGGCGGTGTCGCTGCAGCGGCGGGTCAAGGCGTTGCCGGCCGGCGACCGGGTGGTGGTCTTGGTCGCGGGCATCCCGGGCAGCGGCAAGAGCACGCTCACGGCGGCGATCTACCGGCAGCTCACCGCATCGACTCCGGGGTACGCCGCGATCGCGGGCATGGACGGCTTCCACCGCCCCGAGCCGGAGCTGATCCGTGAGGGCCTGCTGGAGCGGAAGGGCGCGGTCGAGACGTTCGACGGGCAGGGGTATGTGGAGCTGGTGCGTCGGGTGGCGTCCCCGCGCTGGACGGGGCAGCTGCCGACGTACGAGCACGCGGGCCGGGAGCCGGTGTACAGCGGGAAGCCGGAGCACCGCGTCAGCAGGGGTTGCCGGGTCGTTCTCGCGGAGGGGAACTACCTCTTGCTCGAAACGCAGCCGTGGGCGGAGCTGCGGGGGTTGGCGGCGGTGTCGTGGTGGGTCGACACGCCGTGGGCTCGAGCGGAGGCGTGGCTGCGCAAGCGTCACGCCGCGTCGGGGCATGCCGCCGCAGTGGTGGAGCAGAAGGTGGCGAACGATCGGGGTAATGCGCAGCTGATCGAGACGCGGAGCGTTCACGCGGACGTGGTGGTGCGCTGGCCGGCGGCGTAGAGCGTCTCTCGCAGTTGCGCCGGGTCGTAAGAGCCTCGGGCGCGGATGCGGACCAGCTCGAGTCCAGCGGCGTTCAGGGCCCGGTCCTTGACGGCGTCCCGCGCCTGGGCGTCGGGTTTCTGATGGCTGGCATCATCGAGTTCAACCGCGTGCTTCGGCTCCATCGTGGCCGGATCACAGAGAACGAAATCGATGTGTTTGCGGTTGATCTTGTTGAGCCAGGACATCCGGTTCTCGGTGCCCTTCGTTAGCAGCAGCAGGTCGTTCAGGTTGACCTTAGGGCAGACCGTATATCGATCACCCACGGCCTGAATTAAGACGTGGTAGAAAGCGAGTTCTGCGCGGCTCAGCAGATAACGCCGCTTCTGGTACGGCCAGGGGGCCTCGCCAGTGTCGGCTGGCACTGATGAGATCAACCGAAACAAGAACCCCAAGCAACCGCGTTTCCCGGAAAGGTCATGCTTCATAGCGAGAGTGGTCGGGTGGCGACCGGCGATGCATCGCATCGCGGCTGATATCTAAGCAGATCGTCAGAACTCACATCGTGCCGTTGCGGCGGGCGGCGGCGCGTTCGAGCTTGCCGGCGAGGCGTTCCTTGGCGGCCTCGAGCAGGGCGTCGATGCGGGCTATCAGGTCGTTGATGTTGTCGACCTTTTCGGTGGGCACGGGATCAAGAGCGGCGAGGTTGTCGTGGCGGGTGACGAGCCGGGCCCGCTCCTCGTTGAGCGAGGCGATCTTGGCCCGGAGCTTCTCGGTGTTCATCGTCTGGATCTTCGCCAGCGACGGCGAGGGTTCGCCCAGGAGCATCGGGGGCTTCTTGCCGCGGCCGCGTGGGCCGCCGCCCCCGCCGCGTCGGCCGCCGTAGCCCCCGCCCCCGCCCCCGCCCCCGCCTCCGCCGCTACGGCCGCCGTAACCTCCGCCAGAGCTGTTGGAACGGAAGGGCCGGTTCGAGTTGGAGCGTCGGGGGTTCATGTCACTACCGGGGTGGGTGGATGGATTGGGGATGGGCACTGCGTGCAATGCCGAAGGACCCGCAGTCTATCAATCCATCGGCTGCGGGTTCGTCGGTTGTCGTCCACGGTGGGAAAACCGGTGCTTCGCGGCGGTTTCGGCGGTCGCGAGCACACGGCCGACCGGGCCGGTCTTGGTCTTGGCGTGGTGCAGCAGTCGCTGGGCCCAGGCGAATTCGGTGGCGAGGATGAGTAGGCCCGTGGGGATGAAGACGATGCCCAGGGGCAGTGGAGAAACCCAGAGCACGAGCCCGAGCAGCGTGATGGAGCACCCGAGGACGGCGACGGCAGAACGCCTGACCCAGCGTTTGGCGGCGTGGATAGGCATCATGGCAAGGCCTATTCAGTGGGGGGTTCGGGGGTGAGCAGGTTGCGTTTGCTGGTGCGAAGCTGCTTGTAGAGGGCCTTGATGCGTCGGTAGGCCTCCATCTGCGGGATGTGCCCGCCGGCCTCGAGGGCGCAGATGTTCGCCACGCGGGCGGCGAACTCGTCGAGGTTCTCGCCGAAGATCATGGCCTCGGGCGAGGGGTCGGACGTGTCTTGGTGGTCGGGGTCCATGATGGTTTGGAGCCAATAGACAGGCGATGGCCCGGATCAGTGAGCTTCGGCTTTCCGAGGCGGGTGTGGGGTTAATTGACAGGCGTCTGGTCGGGCCGGGGCAGCACGATGAGGCCGACGCCGATGATCTGCTGAAGGTTGCCAAGGGGGTCGTTGAGGTTGACCGGGCCTTGGGTGACGACGATGGCCCGCCCAAGGACGGGTGCATCGCCGCGGGCGATGCTCAGGCCCTCGATGGTGTGGTAGATGGCGATATTGCCGTTGGCGGAGGCCCGGCGGACACCGATGAACCCGAGAGGCTCGGTCGGTGTTTCGGCTTCGGGGTTGGCGGGTGGGTCGAAGATGCCGCCGAGGCCCTGGCCCGAGCGGTTGACGAGGTCGCCATACTGGGCGATGAAGAGCCCGTATTCGTCCCCGGGGACCAGGCCGTTGATGGAGCCGTTGATCGCCAGGGCGTTTTCGTTGTCGATGCGTTTGTCGGCGAGGTTGAGGATGCCTTCGGGGGTGGGGAAGTTGGTCTGTGGGGTGGTGGTCACCCGGACGACACCGCGGGTGTGGGTGAGCACCTGGGGGAGGCCGACACCGTCATCGATGGGATTGTTCACCGGGGTGGTGCTGGTGTTCTGAGCGGGGTCGGCGCTCTGGTCGCAGCCAGCGAGTATCAGGCAGACCGCGGCGGTGGTCAGACAGAGCGTGGTGTGAAGGCGGATGAAGGGGAGCAGGTGCATGGCGAGGCCCTTGGGGTTGGCGGGAACTCGAACGGACTACCTACAGGATATCGGCTAAAGCCCGGGATTCGATACGCGGATCGCCGCGAGAGGGATCAATAACTCGATCAGCCCGTCGCGGTCGGGCAGGGGCTGGGCCAGGTCGATCGGCAGCAGGACGCCGTGGCCGTGATCTGAGGCGAGGACCAGGGCCCGGTCGGCGACCTCGAGGTAGCCCATCTCCGCGGGCTGATGCCCGAGCACGAATTGGTCCACGTTCCAGGCTTCCGCCAGCTCGCCGAGGATCTTCGTGTTCTGGTATCTGCCCCAGACCAGGTCATATGCCGACCCGTGGGCGAGGTCGTCGTCGGTGGGGACGCGGTCGAGGACGGCTGGGTCGAAGGTCTCGATGCGTTTGGGGGCCGGCAGGGAGTGGGCGACCATCAGACGATTCGCGGTCTTCACTGCCAGCGGGAGGCTGGCGATGTACTGGTTGAGGGCCTCGCGGACGTCGTCGGCGTCGCTGGGGAACAGGAACTCGAGCCCGTCATCGAAGGCGTCCACGACGGACTCGCCGTCCTTGCTGATGGCCTCGCCGAGGCGTTGGGCGAGCTCGTGGTTGCTCTGGAGGGTGATCAGCTGTTGGGGGTACTGGGTCTTGAGGTGGGCGGTGTGGAGGAGGGTGCGGATGGAGAGGTCCATGCCGTTGACGCGGTTTGGGCCGTGGATGACCTCGTGGAGGATGAGGTGGCGGTCGGGGGCGCGGCCGAGGTCGGCGCGGTGGAGGATGCGCTGGAGGTTGAGGCTGTGGTCGTGGAGGTCGCCGGTGATGAAGAGCCGGCCGGCGCTGGGGAGGTGGACGGTGGCCCCGGATCGGCGGGGGTCGTCGAGGTGGCGGTGGGCGGCCGCGAGGAGGGTATCGATGGCCCGGGCGGGGTCGGTGAGGTCGGGGAGCGGCTGGGTGTGGGCGGGCATCTGGGGTTGAGTATCCCGGAACGGGTGCGGGCGTGCTGGCGGTGGCGGTAGACTGCTAGGCGGCGGGCAATAGACCGGACGCCGGTGCGTTCCCAAGGGGGTGGGGCGTGGGGTGAGACGACCGAAAGGGATGGCTTGACCGACGACGCAGCGCAGTTGACCCAGACGCTCCGTGCGGCGGCGGGCGGTGATGCGCAGGCGTGGCGGGCGGTGGTGGAGGCGTACAGCGGTCGGGTGTTCGGGCTGCTGCTGCAGCGGTGCAAGGACCGGGAGCTGGCGGAGGAGCTGACGCAGGACACGTTCGTGAAGCTGGTGATCCAGCTGCGGTCGGACGGGGGGTATGAGGAGCGGGGTCGGTTCGAGCCGTGGCTGTTCCGGATCGCGATGAACAAGCTGCGGGACGAGATGCGGCGTCGGGGTCGGCAGGCGTCGTCGATGGACATGAGCCCGGGCGGGGCGCGGGACGAGGCGGCGTCGGGCTGGGCGGCGGCGCAGGCGGGGGGAAGGGTGGAAGGGTTCGGGCCGAAGGCGTCGGCGGACCCGTCGGCGATTGTGGAGGGCAGGGAGGAAGTGGACCGGCTGCGGGATGCGATCGCGGGGTTGCCAGAGGCGGATCAGGAGGTGCTGACGCTTCGGCATACCGCGGGGCTGAGCTTTGCGGAGATCGCCGAGACGCTGGGGCAGCCGCTGGGGACGGTGCTGGCACGTGCGCACCGGGCGGTGGGTAAGCTGCGGAAGGTGATGGAGGCCGAGGTGCCGGAGGCGTCGCGGGGCGGGCGTTGACGGGTCCGGCCTGGCCGCGGATCTGCGAGCCATACCTAGCAAATCCCGGCTGAACCGGTGAAAGAAAAACAGACCTGACGCGTTATGCCAGAGCCATGAGTGATCAACAGGGACATCCCGAGAAGCGTGACCCGCAGCCTGAGGTGCGTGAGCCGGGGGCGGTCGATGTGGCGATGGACGCGGCGTTAGGCCGGGCGCTGGGTGGTGTGGCGGCCGAGGACGGGCTGTCCGCGGAGGCGCAGCAGCGGCTGCTGTCGCTGACGGACCCCGAGATGACCACGCGGCTGGATGCGGCGCTGCAGGCTGAGCCGATGCCGGCGGGCCTGGACGATCGTTTGGTGGGCTTGATCGATCTGAGCAAAGGTGAGCTCGAAGGTGAGACGGCCGTGGTGGGTCGGATCGGGCTGCCGGCTACAGGCAAGGGTGTTTCATCGGGCTGGTGGCGGGCGGCGGCGATGATCGGGATCGTGGGTGGGCTGGTCGGGCTGCTGGTGTTTGGGGCTTTCGACCGTGGTAGCGAGATGCAGGCACCGCAGCTGGTCGGCACGCCGGCGGGCGGCGGTGCGGCGGATCCGACACCGGATGGCGTGGGGACGGAGGCGGTCGCGCTGACGCTGAGCGAAGAGCTTGAAGCGCTTAACGGTTGGCTCGGGTCGGACGCGTCTTCGAGTGAAGGCGCGTTGGATCGCCAGCTGAGTGTGTTCTCGGTGCGGCTGGCGACGGTGGATGGCGTGTCGTCGTCGGCCCCCCTGTCACCGGACGAGGTAGCCGAAGCCGCGGCGGGTGACGCTGAGCTGCAGGACGACCTGGACCTGTTGGACATGTATGGCGAGGAGTGGGTGTTTTGATGCGGCGAGCAGAGCGTGACCGGGCCGGGACGCGGCGGCGGGTCGTGGGGTTTGGGCTGAGCGTCGGGGCGTTGGCGTTAGCGCTGGTGGGGTTCGTGACGGTGGCACTGGCGGAGCCGGCGGCGACGCAGCCGGAGCGGGCCGAGTCGCGTGAGCCGGCGGGGGATCGGCCACCGCCGCCGAGGCCGGAGGGCGAGCCGGAGCACCACCGTCGTGGCCCGGAGGGTGACCGACCACCGCCGCCGGAGCGTGGGATGCGGGAGCGAGGGGAACGCCCCAAAGAGCGGCCGCGGGGTGGGCCGGGCAAGGCGTGGTCGGCGGAAGACCTGCAGCGGGCCGAGGCGGTGATGCGGGCGTTCTACCCACGGGTGGCGGACCGGTTTGCCCGGCTGCGCCAGGACGACCCGGCGGCGGCGGGGCGCCTGCTGGACGAGCGGTTCCCTCTGGTGTTCCGGCTGATGCAGCAGCAGCGTCGGGACCCGGCGATGTTCCGGCTGCGGGTGACCGAGGCCCGGCTGCTGCGAGAAGCGATGCGGCTGCGCTGGCGTTACGGCCAGGCCGAGGACGCGGCGAAGAAGGCGGAGCTGGCGACGGCGATCAAGGCCAAGCTGGGCGAGGCGTTCGACACCCGGCAGGCGATGCGTCAGCGCGAGCTGGAGGAGCTGGCCGATCGGCTGGAGGGCCTGCGGGCCGAGCAGGCCGAGGCGGGGCAGCGGCGTGAAGCGATTATCGCCGAGCGTTTCGAGCGCATGCTCGACGCGGGGCCGGGCAGCCCCGAGCCGGTGGCCCAACGCGACCGCCCCGCTCATTCCGCTCCATCTGAGCGGTAGGCCTGGCAATCACGCCGGCTGGCGTTCGGGCTCCTCGGCGTCGTCAACCAGCCCGGCCTTCTCAAACGCCGTCCGCCGACGCCGGCAGCCCTCACACCCGCCACACGCCCGCCCGTCCGGCGGTGTGCCCACCCCCACGCACGACCACGCCAGCGTCCAGTCCACCCCAAGCTGTGCCCCCACCTCCAGCACCTCCTGGTCGTTCATCTCCAGCAGCGGCATCTCGATCCGCGGGGCCACCCGGTCCTCGAACGGCTCCTCCGCGGCCAGCAGCTGCTCGGCCAGCACCGCCTGCTCCGTCGCCTTGGCGGCCATCTGGATATCGCCCTGGACCGACACGGGCCAGATCACCCGCTGGGCGCTCTGGAACTTGGCCTCCGCCAGGGCTTCGATCAACGCCCGGGGCCAGACCAGCGTGGCCCGCGGGCGTCCGTCGGCGGCCTTGCCGTAGGGGTGCCCGTAATGGTGGCGGACGGTGGGTTCGGTGAGCCGGGTCACGCCGTAGGCCTCGGCCTGCTTGCGGACGTGCTCCCGGCGGCGCGGCGAGGCCTCCCGCCCATCGACCAGGTGCAGCATCGTGACCCGCAGGGGCGTGGCCTCGTCTCGCAACAGGGCCAGGGCGACCAGCGACCGCAGCCCGCCCCCCGTCAACAGCATCGTGTGTGGCTTGCTCATGCAGGGGTTATCGGCCGTTGGCTCGCCTCTCCGCCAAAGCCAAAGCCCCGCCACAAACCGTTGCGGGCACCGGGTTCTTGGGATACACTCTGCGGCTCGCCGGATCGGCTCGACCCGGCTTCCCCACCCCTACCCCAACCCACTCCCCCACCCCGAGGTGCATCATGGCCCACAAGAAAGGCCAAGGCTCGACCAAGAACGGCCGCGACTCCAACCCCCAGTACCGCGGCATCAAGCTCTACGGCGGCCAGACCGCCAAGGCCGGCTCCATCATCGTCCGCCAGTGCGGCACCAAGTTCAAGCCCGGCTTCAACGTCGGCCACGGCAAGGACGACACCCTCTTCGCCCTCACCCCCGGCACCGTCGAGTTTCAGGGCCGCCGCGTGCACATCCGCGAAGCCCAAGCCGCCGAGGCCTGAGCCCAGACACCTACCAAACTCCCCTTTCGGCCCGGCTGCCTCAATCAGCCGGGCCGCTTTAATTCCCCTTCTCCTTACTTCTTACTCCTTACTCCTCTTGTCCATGCTTATCGACTCGGCCATCATCACGGTTCGCTCGGGACGCGGCGGCGATGGCTGCGTGTCGTTCCGGCGGATGAAGTACATCCCCAAGGGCGGGCCGGACGGCGGTGACGGCGGCGACGGCGGGGACGTGATCCTGGAGGCCGATCCGAACGTGAACACGCTGCTGGACTTCGCGGGGCGGCACCACTGGTCGGCGGAGAACGGCAAGCCGGGGCAGGGCAAGGACATGACCGGGCGCGGCGGGAAAGACCTCGTCATCCGGGTGCCGCCGGGCACGCTGGTGTACGGGCTTCCCGACGATGCGGGGGCTTTGCCGTATGCGTCGGAAGCGGCGGAAGCGCGGGCGATGGAGTCGATGAGCGACGAGGAGATCCTCGAGGAGATGCTGACGCCGTTCGACCCGGCGGCGGAGCCGAACGTCGCGGAGCCGGAGCCCGCCGTCGCGGAGCCCGAGTCGCCGGAAGCCGAAGCCGCCGAGCTGTTGGTGGACATGGATGAGCCGGGCAAGCGGTACCTGCTGGCGGCGGGCGGGAAGGGTGGCAAGGGCAACGCGCGGTTTGCGACGCCGACGCACCAGACGCCCCGGGAGCACGAGCCGGGCGGTGCGCAGGAGGTGTTCAACCTGCGGCTGGAGCTGAAGCTGATCGCGGACATCGGGCTGGTGGGGTTGCCGAACGCGGGGAAGTCGACGCTGTTGTCGGTGGTGAGCCGGGCGACGCCGAAGATCGCGAACTACCCGTTCACGACGCTGGAGCCGCAGCTGGGGATCGCGGAGCTGTCGGGGCTGCGTCGGCTGGTGATCGCGGATTTGCCGGGGCTCATTGAAGAGGCGTCGACGGGGGCGGGGCTGGGGCACCGGTTCCTGCGGCACGTTGAGCGGACGCGGCTGCTGGTGCACGTCTTGGACGCCGACCCGCCGGACGGCTCGGACCCGGCGGAGAACTACCGGATGATCCGCAAGGAGCTGTCGGACTATTCGGATGAGCTGGCGGGGAAGCCGGAGCTGATCGCACTGAACAAAACGGATCTGTTGGGTGGGCCGGAGGACGCGGAGGTGGGCCGGCAGATGCTCAGCGCGGCGCTCGGCAAGCCGGTGCTGCCGATCTCGGCGGCGTCACAGGAAGGGCTGACCCCCCTGCTCGAGGCGTGCTGGGCAGAGCTCAAAGACGGCAAGAGCCCCGCCACGCAGTGGGCCGCGGACGACTGATTCAGTAGAGAGCTGGCGAGCCGGCCCGTGTCGGGCCGGAGGGCCTGTGGCACCGGGCCGGGCTGATACACCCGGCTCGTTTGGTGACTACTGCCCGAAAGGGTCCTGGAACGGGTTGGGGTTCTGGTTCGGATTCGGGTTCTGGTTCGGGAATTGATTCGGGAACTGGTTCGGGTTCTGCGGGAAGCCGCCGGGGAACTGGTTGGGCGGCTGCTGACGCTGCTGCCCCATCAGACGCTGTCGGGCTTCCAGCATTTTGGGCCTCAGCTTCTTTTCTGCCTCTTCACGGGCGTCGTCGAGGCGCAACTCGTCTTCGAGTTCCTCCGCTCGCTTCTCGAAGTCTTCCAAGGCACTCGAGAGCTCGGACTCATAGACCTTGTACTGCTCCATCGATTTGGTCGCCTTTTCAAGGATTTTGCTGCCCTGATCAACGAGCTTGTCGGTGAAATCGTCTTCGATATCGTCGCTGATGTAGTCCTTTGCGTCGTCCGAAATCTTCTCGTCCTCGATCAGGTCCGTAAGGTCTTTGAGGCGGTCCTCAATCTCTTCGACTTTGTCCTTGAAGTCGCTGACCGAATCCTTTTTGTCAAGGTCGAGGTCGTCGAGGTGGTCGGCGAGCTCGTCCATGAGGGCCATGTATTCGTCGGCGGCGTCGATGTGCGGGTCGCTGCAGCCGATGAGGCCGAGGGTCAGGGCGAGGCATGCGAGGAGGGTGAGGATGGGTCGTGGCATAGCGTGCTCCGGGGGAGAGGACGTCGGACCTGCAGTGTAATTACCGGGCAAGGGCTGTGACGTTGCGAAAGGGGATCGCGGGCTCAGACGGCGATGGGCTCGGGGGTCACGGGGTCGGGCGTCGGGGAGACCGGCGGGGTGGGTGGGAGCCAACGGGGGTCGAGGCCCTCGGCGTCGGGGTCGGCGTGGCGGATCGCGGCGGCGACCAGCCCCATGAACATGGCGTGCGGCCGGAGCGGTCGGCTCAGCAGCTCGGGGTGGAACTGCCCGCCCAGGAAGAACGGGTGCGTCTCGGTGGGCAGCTCGAGGACCTGCATGATCGGCTGCTCGGGGTGCCGCCCGGAGAAGACCATCCCGCCGGCCTCGAGGGTCGGGATGTAGGACGGGTCGACCTCGTAGCGGTGGCGGAAGCGTTGGCGGACGACGCCCCCGTCGTCGGGCAGCCCGAAGAGGTGGGCGGCGAGGGTGCCGCCGTGGATCAGGACGTCCTTGCCGCCGAGCCGCATGTTGCCGCCGAGGCCCTCGATCTCCTTCTGCTCCGGGAGGATGTCGATGACGGGCTGGACGGCGTCGGCGTCGAACTCGGTCGAGGCGGCGTCGCGGAGCCCGCAGACGGCACGCGCGTATTCGATGACCGCCATCTGGAAGCCCAGACAGATCCCGAGATAGGGCAGCCCGGTCTCTCGGCAATGGCGGACGCAGGCGATCTTGGACTCGGTGCCGCGGTGCCCGAAGCCGCCGGGGACAATCACGGCGTCCAGCCCGGCGAGGCGGTCCGGGGCGTCCTTCGGATCGAAGGTCGTCGTGTCGATCCAGTCGATCTCGGCGTCGGCCTTGAGGTAGGTCGCGCAGTGCTCCAGGGCCGTATCGATCGATGCGTAGGCATCGCGGAGCGCGGCGTATTTGCCGGTGAGCCCGATGCGGCAGCGGTGCCGGCGGGGGGCCTTGATCAAGCCCGTGAACTTCCGCCATTGGCTGAGCTGTTGGTCCTCGAACTTCTGGTTGACGCGGGTCTGGATGCCGAGCATGGTCAGGACCTGGAGGTCAAGGCCCTCGTTGCGCATCGCGGTGGGGATGGTGTAGATGCTGTCGCGATCGTGCATGGAGAAGACCCGGTCTTCGGGCACGTTCGAAAACATTGCGATCTTCTGCTTGGCGCTGTTCTCGACCGGGTTGACCGATCGGCAGGCGACGATGTGCGGCTGGATCCCCGCCTCGAGGAGCTTCTTGAGCCCGAGCTGGGCGGCCTTGCTCTTCTGCTCGCCGAGCGCGGGTGGCTCGATGATATAGGTCAGGGCGACGACGCACACCGACTCGGGGCCTTCTTCGAACGCGAGCTGACGCAGGGCCTCGATGTAGAACGCGTTCTCGTGGTCGCCGACGGTCCCGCCGACCTCGACGAAGACGACGTCGGCACGCTGCTTGACCGCGAGGTCGCGGAGCAGGTGCTTCACCTCGCCGGTGACGTGGGGGATCATCTGGACGTCGCGCCCGAGGTAGCCGCCGCTGCGTTCCTTGTCGAGGACCTTGCGGTAGACCTGGCCGGAGGTGGTGTAGTTGTCTCGGGTGAGGTCCTGGTCGAGGAGGCGTTCGTAGGTGCCCAGGTCCATGTCGGTCTCCATGCCGTCGTCCAGCACGAAGACCTCGCCGTGGCGGTAGGGGTTGAGGGTCCCGGAGTCGAGGTTGAGGTAGCCCTCCATCTTGATGGGGGCGACGCGGAGGCCCTTGTCCTTGAGGAGCATGGCGAGGGAGGAGGAGAAGATCCCTTTGCCCAGGCCGGAGATGACGGTGCCGAAGACCACGACATACTTGTGTCGGCCTTTGACGTAGCCCGCGGGGACGGGGTTGAAGAACTCCGATTCTTGCGTCTGGTGGCCGACTTCTTCGAGCAGCGTTGGATTGGGGGGCATAGTGGTTTGTACCGCGCGGGTTAGGGTCGAGCAAGACGTGTGAGGCGCGAAGACGGGAGAAAAGCGCGGTTCGCTGAAGTCACCGAGAGGTTTTGCACGGTTCCGTTGCTTTTACGGCGGTCTTTGCGGGATTGCCGATGTCTCTTATCTGTCAAAGATTCGATTCAGGAGCCACACATGAAGTCCTTCACCCCGCACGCCCCGTCCTCCGGTACATGGCCCCGTCCGGCCGTCGCCACCGCGGTCCTGCTCGCCGGCTTAGCCGGTCATGCCAGCCCCGTTTGGGCCGATTCGGTCCAGCTCCAGACCGGCGAGACCCTCGACGGCGAGATCACCGGCCAGAGCGACACCGCGATCAACCTCAAGCACCCCGTGCTCGGGCCGCTGATCATCCCCCGCGAACAGGTGCAGTCGGTCGTCGATACCGACGCCGAGCCCGTCGAGGCCCCCGCGGCCGAGCCCGAGCCCGCCTCCGACCCTGGCCCGGTCTTCGGCCCCAGCCAGTGGTTCCTGCCTGGGTTCGAGAAGAACTTCGAGGCCGGCCTCAACGGCTCGTCCGGCAACTCCGAGACCCTCAACCTCTACGCCAACTTCAACGCCAAGAAGGAGACCGACGCCGCCCGCTGGGATATCCTCGCCCGCTACTTCCGGTCCTCCGACGACGGCGACACCTCCGACAACGAGTTCACCCTCGCGTTCACCCGCGACTGGCTGCTCACCGACAAGGCCTACTTCTTCTTCGCGCAGGGCAAGTACGAGTACGACCAGTTCGAGGCCTGGGAGCACCGCGTCTCGGGCTACGGCGGCGTGGGCTACACCTTCTACGATGAGCCCGACTTCGAGCTCCGCGGCCGAGCCGGTGCTGGCCCGATCTACGAGTTCGGTGACGTTGATGAGCTGACCTGGGAAGCCGTGCTCGGCATCGAGGGCGTCTGGCGGATCAGCGAAAGCCAGGAGTTCACGTTCGCCAACACCCTGCTGCCCTCGCTCAGCGACGGGGGCGAGTACCGCAACC
Organism: Planctomycetota bacterium; assembly: GCA_038749105.1. Lineage (GTDB taxonomy): Bacteria > Planctomycetota > Phycisphaerae > Phycisphaerales > Phycisphaeraceae > JBCCOW01. Next base: position 30,927 of record JBCDIM010000015.1, on the reverse strand, counting down.
TGACCAGCCTCGCTTACAGCATCGCCGTGGACACCGCCAACGGCGTGAGCCTGAAGTTCGGCATCGAGAACGAGTACGACTCGGACCCCGCCGCGGGCGACGACCAGAACGATCTGAAGTACTTCGGGGCTGTCGTGCTGACGTTCTGACCTGGTGATCCATCCCAACAAAAAAAGCCGCGGTCAGCATGGGCTGGCCGCGGCTTTCGTTTGGGTGCGGGGGTCAGTGGATCAGGGGACGGGCACGCCGCCCATGGCCTGCCCCATGTTGCCGATGGCCGCGAGGGCGTCGGGCCCGATGACCATCTCGAGGCGGTCGCCCTGGGCCTGCATGTTCAGGGCGTTGCGGATGGCCTGCATGTCGGCGGGGTCGGTGTCGGGGCCGGCCTGCATGGCGACGAAGCCCCACATCATGTTCACGGCGTTGGTGTAGCCCGTGAGGAACCCGTTGGCGTCTTCCGCCGTGGGGAACTTCATCCCGACCATCATCTGAGGCTGGTCCGCCACGCTGACGCCGGCGCTCATGTACTCGGTCTTCTGGAAGCTCTTGGCGAGCCCGGACATCATGCCGGCCATCGGGTTGCCACCCGCGCCGGCTTCCATGCCCTGGATCTCGTTGGCGAGCTCGGCCTGCATCGCGTTGGTCAGGCGGAAGCCCATCCGGACCGGCGACTGGGCGTAGGTGCCCAGCGCTGCACCGAGCACGCCCATGTTCTGGGGATTGCCGTCGGCGGGCGGGGTGCCGAACTCTTCACCGACCGCCAGCATCCAGCCAGGCCCAGCGGGCTGAAGGTCGACTTCGGCGGCCTCTTCCGGATCGTCGGCGAGCATCCGCAGCGCGTCGAGGATGCCCTCCTTGTCAGCACCGGGGGCGACCTTGATCATCGCGACCGGCTTGACGTCGGGCTCCGCGTCGCCGACCGGGACCTCCACGAGGAAGAACCCGCCCTTGCCGCCGGAACCGGTGAACGCAGCGTGGAACTCGGTGTATTTCTCCATGGCCTCTTCGGCGTCAGCGCCGTCGTCGGCCATCGGGACGAGATCGCCCATCTTGTCGGCGGCCGCTTGCAGATCGCCCGGGGCCATGCCCTCGACATCGATATACGCCACCATGGCGACGTCATCGCCGAACACGGCGGCTGGCAGCCCGCCCATCGCGGGGTCGGCGGTGGCGGTGGCGGTGGGCAGGCCCGTAGCCGCCGCGCCGAGGACCATGCAGGCCGCCCAAGTCCGTTTGATTCGATTCATCGTTTGCTCCATATCAGGGTGAGGATTGGTGTGAGTTCAAGTTCACTCTTCTACGGCCAGACGCCGCCGAAGGGTTGGGGATTACCGCTCAGTATTTCCCATTAATAGCATCATCGCCAGTGAAGGGCCCAGTTTGACCACGGCTGCCAGCTCCTTCTGGCCTAATTCGGCGTCGAGCCGCCGTCCGGTACGGGTCAGCCGAACCGCGGTAATCAGACGCTCGACCTCCCCCCGCGGGTCGTTGCTCTCGATAGGATCGTTGCTTTCATTGCCGCCCATGAGCTGCTGTAGGAGGTTCAAGAAGCCGTCCGAGGCGGTGCGAAACGTCTCCGCCTGCTCCTCTGTGGAGAACCAGAGCCGGGCCTCCACGACCGGTGAAGCCGTGATTTGTGCCCCGAGTGTGACAGCTTCCAGAGGCTGTAGCGTCCGGGCTGCGTCACGGACCACGGCAACCAGCGGGTCGATCAGGATCGGGCCCAGGTCTTCCTCTTCGTCCTGCAGACCACTGGCCTGGCGCAGCTGAGCACGCAGCGCCGGCGTCATCCGCACCGCGAGTTGTAGCGCGCATGCGTCGTGGCTCTGGAGCACGTCCATGATGGCATCGCGGTGTTCGGCCTCGCCGTCGGTCTTCGCATGCCCCAGCTGTGCGACTCCCTGGACCACCATCCAATGCGGGGCGACCCGTCGCAGGGTGGGCGTGTCCGTGCTCATAGTGACAGCGTCTAACAGCCCGCCGATCGCGCCGAGCACCGCGTCGGCGTCTGCGTCAGGCTCGACCCGCACCAAGAGCACCGGCCGGATCACCCCCCTTTCGTCATCGGGCGCGACGTCGGCGAGCACCAGCAGGCCTGACCCGCCAGCGCTCATTAACCCGACTCTGAACTCCACGTAAGCCGCAACCGCTTCGCCGATCGCCTGTGCTGCATCTGTCTGGCCGTGGGTGGGCTCCATGACCTGTTCCAGGCCCGCCAAGGCGGCGGCCAGGTCTTCGCCGCGGACCGCTGCGACATCGGCGTAACACGCTAGCGCGGTGTGCGGACCGAAGAGTCCCGCGGGGACCGTTTCGAGTTGCCCAGCCGCTGGGGCTGCTACTCCGACTGCACACATGAAGCAGAGCAGCAAAACTTGAAACGCGGCTTTCACGCGCACAGCCTGCGTCGTCGTTTCCGACCGCGCTGTGACCTGTGGCAATCTTGTTTGACCCGATCTCTCCACGGTTCAGACCTTAGCATCATGAGGGTCTTTCATGCGACGCGGCGTTGGTTCGTTCAACCCTGCATCGGCCGACTTGTGAATGGGATGCACACCACTTTCGACGACAGGACACCACCATGGGGCCATTGATCGTCTTTGGCACACACGCCCCCGCCGCTGCGCGGTCGGCCGAGCGGGCCGGGTATCAGCCCGTGCTCCTGACCGATCGGCCCACCTTCGAGTCCGCGTCGCTGCCAACGCACACCTACCCGGCCGGGCGTGACCCCGAAGCCCTCCGGCTGCTGCCCCGCTGCCCCCCACGCGCCGCGGTCCTCTGCACCGGGCCGCTCGAGAACCACGCCACGACCCTGGCCGCACTGGCCTACGACCACACGCTCCTGGGTTCGTCAGGCAAGGCGAGTGCCGCCGCCCGATCGCCCACCGCCCTCACCTCGCTGCCGCTCACCCCAGGGCTGCGCCTGCCCAAGACCCAGCCCGTCGCGGGCCTCGGCACCCGGCTCCGCCAGCTCGCCTTCGGCGTCCTCGGCAAACGCGTCCTCATCAAGCCCCTCGCCTCGTTCGCAGGCCGCGACATCGGGTTTTGGTCCGCCCTCTCGCGTGTGGGTGACGACCATTACCTCCAGCAGTTCGTCAAGGGTGGCACACCCCACTCGGCCGTGTTCTTCGCCGACGGCTGGTCCGCCAGCCTGCTCGGGGTTACCGAGCAGCTGGTCGGCGAGCCGAGCCTCGGGGCCGACCCGTTCGCCTACTGCGGCTCGATCGGGCCGGTCCGCCTGTCCAACAAGGCCTACCAGGCGGTGGTCCACCTCGGCGTCGTCGTCACCCAGCGCTACGACCTCCGGGGGGTCTTCGGCATCGACTTCATCGTCGATTGGCTCGGGCGGGTCTGGCCGGTCGAGATCAACCCCCGGTTCCCGCTCTCGGCCGGCGTGCTCGAGGCCGCGAGCGGCAGCAGCGCGCTGACCCCCCGCGTGGTCGAGACCGACCCCGACAGCAAGAAGCAGCGGCTGTCCAACCGCGACCGCCGGAAGCGCCCGTACCATGGCCAGGCCCTGGTCTTTAGCCGTGACGCGGTCTCGATGCCGCCGCTGCCCGCCGAGGTTGCTTCCCGTTGTATCGACACCGCCCCGCCCGGCTTCCAGCTCGCTGCCGGGGCGTGGGTGACGACCGTGACCGCGACCGCTCCCAACCGGGATGCCGTCTACCAAGCGCTGATGGATGACGCACGCCGCGTGACCGACGCGCTTCGTCCGTAGCGACGCCTTACGGATCGCCTTGCCGGTCTGCTTGCCAAGCGTCGAGATGCTCACGCCGATTCGCCTGCGGGATCGCCGGCCAGTCGTCGGGGGCCGGCACTCGCACGGCCGAGAGGCTCTGCAGCAGCCGGATCATGCCCCACGGCTTGTCCTCAGCCAGCCCGGTTTGCACCGCCGGCAAGGCATCGGTGTGGTACAGCCCCGGGAAAGGCTGCGGCCGGTCGGTCTCGTAGACGACCGCAGCGGTGTCGGGTGTCGCCCGAGCCGTGAGTGCAGCGAGGTGTTCGGCCTTGGGGTCGAGCAGGTCGCAGGACGCCAGCGCGATCCAGCCCGGGCCGTGCTCGGCGTGGTGGTGTTGGAGGGCGGTCTCGAGCCCGCCGAGCGGGCCGTGGGCGCGGCGGGTGTCGCCGAGGGTCGTGAAGCCGAGGTCGGCGTAGGCGTCGGCTTCGGCCGCTACGACGGTGCAGCTCTGCACTGCGGGTCTCAGCGCGTCGGCCACGCGTTGGAGCAGCGGTCGGCCTTCAGCCAGCGCCCTGGCCTTGTCCGAGCCGAAGCGTTTGCTCTGGCCGCCGGCGAGGATGTACAGCGGAGGTGTTTCCATGGCGAGTTAGCCGCCGGAGATCATGCCGATCAGGGCGACCTCGTCGTCTTCGGCGAGTTTTTCATCGGGTTCGGCATAGCGGTGATTGACGGCGAGTCGGCTACCTGAAAGCGATGGGCTCAGGGCCGGATACTCGACGCCGAGGCGTTCGAGTATGGCCCCGCAGTTGGCGTCATCGGGCAGCTCGAGCTGCAGCGAACGGCTGTCCGCGAGGCGGGCCTGCATGCCGAAGAGGTGGACGGTGATGGTCATGAGAGGGAGGGGTATCCGGCTCGCTAGCCACCGATGCGGGTCATCGTGACGAAGCCGGTCGTCGGGTGCTCGGGGGCTTTGTGCGCGAGTGCGGCGCGGAGGGCACTGTCGATCCGGCGTCGGGTGGTGCCGGGCTGAAGAGCGTCGGCGATCGAGCCCGTGGGCCGATCCATCAGGCAGGGGTAGAGCGTGCCGTCGGCCGCGACACGGAGGCGGTTGCAGTCGGCGCAGAAGTTGCAGGACATGGGCGTGATGAACCCGAGGGTGGCGGACCGGCCGTCGCGGAGCCGGACGCGGTAGCGGCGGGCGGCGTCGTGACCCTGACGCAGTGCGGTGTAGCGCGTCACCGTTCCGGCCAGGGCCCGTCGCATCATGCGCTCGGGCGCGTAGCGTTCGTCCCAGCCCTCGGCGAGCGGCCCCATCGGCATCAGTTCGATCATCCGCAGCGTGATGCCGCGGTCGGCGGCAAACCCCACCAGCCCCGGCAGGTCGTCGAGATTCTGGCCCCGCACCACCACCGTGTTGAGCTTGATCGGGGTGAGCCCCGCGTCGGTCGCCGCGTCGATCCCGGCAAGGACCTGGTCCAGCCCGTCGACGCCGGTCATCGCCCGGAACCGCTGCGTGTCAAGCGTGTCGAGGCTGACGTTGACCCGTTTCAGTCCGGCGCGCCGGTAGTGCTCGGCCTGCCGCGCGAGGGTGAGGCCATTGGTGGTCATCGCTAGGTCATCGATCCCGGGCACGGCCGCGATGCGCTCGATGATCTCGAGCAGCTCGGGCCGGCTGGTCGGGTCGCCGCCGGTCAGGCGGACCTTGTGCAGGCCGTGGTGCCGGGCAAGGTGGCGGACCAGACGTTCGAGCTGGGCGGGGCTGAGGCGTTGCTCGTTCCGGGGGTTGCGGAGGAACGATGGCCGACAATAAACGCAGCGCATTGCGCAGGCTTCGGTGAGCGATAGCCGGAGGTAGCCCACGCCCCGGCCCAGCGGGTCGGCCAGCGGACCATTGGGGGCTGGTGTCGCGGCGGCTCGGTGGGTGGCCTGTATCTGCGGGTCAGGCCTCAACGCTTCCGCGGGCAGAACGGGCAGAGAGACACTCATCGGTGCAGGCCTCGTCGGCGTGCTCGGGGGCGTGGCCTGAGCCAGGAGTCGGGAGGGCTCATAAAGCCCAACGACCGGGGTTAGCCGGCCGCCGGGGGTAGAGTCAGTTTAGTCGGTGATCTCGTCTTAGAAAGCGAAGATCAGGTCGAACGTCAGCCGGTACCGGTCGGCGTCTTCCTTGCCGTCGAAGAAGGCGTACTTGACCAGGGCGGTCATGTTCTTGGTGAGCTTCTTGCTGGCAACCGCGTCGATCTCGTAGCCGATGTCGTCGCCGTCTTCGTCATCGAAGAACTGGTGGAAGGCGACAACGCCCTTGATCCCGAAGGGGAGGTTGGCGGGTGAGAACTTGATGTACAGGTCCTGGAGGCCGTCGGCACCGCCGTTGTCGAGGAAGGTGTCGGCGAAGCCGTTGAACTTGTGGAGTGTCGCCAGGGGCGTACGGAACTGGGCGTTGCCGTTGTCGGAGCCGAGCACCTCGTAGCCGACGATGATCTTGCCGACGCCCTTGATGCCGAGCGCGGGCTCGACGACGTAGTAGATCGCGTCGTAGTCGGTGGCGTTGTCGCCGTAGTCGGACTGGGCGGCGAAGGAGACCTTGTAGAACAGGGTCAGGGTGTCGTCGAGGTCGGTCTTGCCGGTTAGCAGCAGGCCGTAGGTCTGGCTGGAGTTGGCGGTGGAGTCCTCGAAGTCCAGGAGGTAAGCGAAGCCGACGAGCTTGCCGAAGGGCAGGCCGGAGTAGGCGACGTTGATCAGGTGCGAAGCGTCGGAGTCGAAGTCGTCGACCGCGTCGTCGAAGAAGATCCGGTTGACCTCGGTGACGAGCACGTAGGTGGCAACCAGGTCCTTGATGCTCTTGTTCTCGACGAGGAAGGCGTCGAAGGTCTGCTCGTTCTGACGCCAGCCGACGTTCCCGACGAAGCGGGCGTCGTCGAAGATGATGCGCTGCCGGCCGTACCGGACGCGGGTCTTGGCGGGCTCGAAGAAGTAGTCCAGGTAGAACTGGTTGAGCTCGGAGCCGGTGGGGTCGGCGATGATGGACTCGCCGTCGGGGTTGTCGCCCGGCGTGCCGTAGAGGTCGTCGTCGATGGAGCTGGTGTTCTCGAGCTCGACGAAGAAGTTGAGGCCTTCCCACTTGGCGGTGGCGTAGCCGATCCGCGTGCGGAGGGTGATGGCCTCGGCGTCGTCGAGCGCACCGATATTGGCGAAGGACGCACGGGCGCGGACGTTGAGGAAGACCTTGCCCTTGAGGAACGAGTCGAGCAGGTCTTCGGGCGGTGTGCCATCACCGATGGTGCCCAGCGGCGGAGGTGCCGGGGCCTCGGCGATAGCGGTCATGGGCAGCACCGCAGCGGCGGTACAGACCAGGGTACGGGACAGGAAGTGACGGAACATAGTGTGCGTTCTCCTACGCAAAAGGGGTCAGCAAGGCCAAAGAAACGGCGACGGGCCGGGTGGGGCCGATCGACGGTGATCGAGAGTTGGGGTACCGCGTCGTTGCGGTGGAATGAATTGGAGTGGCCCGTATGACGTTTGGGTCAGGTTGGCATCTGCATGCCTGGGCCGGTCAGGAGCTCGAGACGGTTTGTCGTCGGATGGCGAAGCCCTCGAGGTAGCTCTCCGCTTGTTCGGGGTCGAAGGCCTGGCGATCGAAAAAAGCGTCGGGGCCCATCGCAAAGCCCGCATCACTGGTCCACGGCCCGTGGTGTGAGCCTTCGGGCTTCATCTCCCGTACGGGCATCACCATGCCGAGGTCGCCCGCTGCGGCGCGGCAGACCGTGGGGTCGTAGACCTGTTCGGCGATGGCGTGGAAGTCGGTGTCGGGGGCGATCTGGCCCCAGCGGGCCATCTGCGTCAGCATCCATACCGCGTGCGACCGCCAGGGGTAGTTGGCGGTGTAGCGGTGGAAGACGTTGAAGTCGGGCATGTGGACGGTGGGCTGATCGAGCGCGTACTGGAAGGTGCCGGTCATCGACATCCCGATCGTTTCGGGGGAGACGCCGACGTATTCGGGGCGGGCCAAGAGGCCGGTCACCTCATCACGGTTGCCGGGCTCGTCGATCCAGGCGGCGGCCTCGAGCAACGCACGGATCACCGCGCGGTGCGTCTGCGGGTGGGCCTCGGCCCATTGGCGGGTCACGCCCAGGACTTTTTCGGGACCGTTGTTCCAGAGCTCGTAGCTGGTGATCAGGGCCTTGCCCGCGCCGGCGCGGACGGCGACGCTGTTCCAGGGCTCGCCGACACAGAAGCCGTCGAGCCGGCCCTGCCGCAGGTGGTCGACCATGCGTGGCGGCGGGACGACCACGAGCTCGGCGTCGCGGTCGGGGTCGATGCCTGCCTCGGCGAGCCAATAACGCAGCTGGAAGTTGTGGGTCGAGGCGGGGAACACGACGCCGAGCGTCAGCGGCGGCATGCCGCGCCGCTTGCGGCGTTCGATCACGGCCTTGAGCGCGCGAGCGGTCGTCGGCCGCTCGGAGAGTGCATCGGCGTCGGCCTCCGCCATGTGGGCGTACAGGTCGTTGGAGACGGTGATGGCGTTGCCGTTGAGGTCGAGGCTGAGGGTGGCGAGGACGGGGTGCTGCGGGCCGCTGACGCCGAGCGAGATCGCCAGCGGCATCGGGGCGAGCATGTGGGCCGCGTCGATGAGCCCGAACACGAGCTTGTCGCGGATGCTGGCCCAGGAGCCTTCACGGGCGATGGTGACGTCGAGGCCGTGGCGTTGAAAGAAGCCCTTCTCGTGGGCCACGACGATGGGGGCGCAGTCGGTGAGCGGGATAATGCCGAGGGTGAGCTCGCGCTTCTCGGGGCGCAGGGGCGGAGCCGTTACGGGGCCTTCCAGCGGGCAGGGGCCCGGGCGGTGCGCAGCGGCGGGGTCGGACGGCAGATCGGTCATGAATCGGTCCCGGGGGTAGAGCATCAGACGAAGGGGCTTTCGGTCGTAGACGGATCAGACGGTGCAGGCTGGCGGGCGTGGGTGTTCTGGGCGGCGAGCAGGCCCGCGGCGTCGATCAGCTCCTGGGCGACCTGACCGATCCGCTTCTTTTGGTTCATGGCCGTGTTCCGCAGCAGCGAGAAGGCGTCGGCTTCGCTGCATCCACGCCGCTGCATGATCAGGCCCTTGGCCCGGTCCACGACCTTGCGTTCTTCGAGGGTGCTGCGGGTCTTCGCCAGCTCGGTGACCACGGCCTGGTGCTGACGGAAGTGCGCGATCGCCGCGTGCAGGATCGGGCGGACCCGGCTCTGGCTGACGCCGCTGCAGATGTACGAAGACACCCCCGCGTGTACCGCCGCCTCGATCACCGCGGGGTCGTCGTTCATCGCGAACATGACGACTGGCTTGGGCGTGTCACGCCGGACGGTCGAGAGCTGTTCGAGCGTGTCGCGGTTGGGCGATGCGGTATCGACCAGGATCAGGTCGGGCTTGGCGTCACGCACGAGCGTCGGCAGGTAGTCGCCCTGCCCGGCACGGCCGACCACGGCATACCCGTCGGCGGTCAGGCTCTGGGCGAGCAGCATGCCGCGCTGCTCGTCTTCGTCCACCAGCATGATGCGCAGGGGCTTGCCGGTCTCCGGATCGGTGGGAGCGGTGGGGGCGGGTGTGCGGGGGTTGCTGCTGCTCATGGCGCCTCCCCGGCGGGGCCCGCCACTGTCGTTTTCGAGGGTTGATTCACGGGGGCAACATACTGGTTTGCGGCACTGCTGGGGATGGGCTGTGGGTCGGCTAGGCGATCGCTGTCGAGGTTGTTCGCGTGGGCGCGGTCACGCCGATCGGCGGCGAGGTCGGCGTCGGGCAGAGTGAGCCCCGCGGGCTCGAGACGCACCGCGGCGTACTTCAGCTCGGGCTGTTTCGAGATCGCGTCGCACGCCGGGCTGGTCGAGGCGTTGATGTTGGTCTGCGGGTGGAAGGTCTCGCCCCAGTGGAACGGCACGAACACCAGCCCGCGACGGACCGCGTCGGTGATCTGCACCCGTGCCGTCGCTCGGCCACGACGCCCGATGACCCACGCCCAGCCCCCCTGCTCGAGCCCGACCGCGCCGGCGTCATCGGGGTGCACCTCGACAAACGGTTCACTTGACAGCACGTTGAGCTCACGGACCCGGCCAGTCTTCGTGCGGGTGTGCCACTGCTGGGCGACCCGGCCGGTGGTGAGCACCAGGGGGAACCGGGGATTGACCGACTCGGCGGGCGGCTCGTAGCGCTGGTCGACGAAGCGAGCCTTGCCGTTGGGCGTCGGGAATCGGCCGTCGGTGTATCGCCGGGCGGTGCCGGGGTGGCTCGGCGTCGGGCAGGGCCAACGCAGCGGTCGGTCTTCCAGCCGCTGCCGGGTCATGCCCGACTGATCGCAGAGCGTGCCCGCGGTGAGCTTGCGGTACTCGTCCCACACCTCGGCGGATGATGCGAAGTCGAAGCCGGCGAACCCCATGGCCTTGGCGACCTTTGCGAAGACCCACCAGTCGGGCTTGGCCTCGCCCGGGGCGTCGATCAGCTTCTCGCTGAACATCACCAGGCGTTCGCTGTTGGTCATCGTCCCGCTCTTCTCGCCCCACTGCGCCGCGGGCAGCAAGACGTCGGCGTACCGGGTCGTCTCGGTGTCCAGCATGCAGTCCTGAGCGATCACGAACTCGGCCTTCTCAAGCCCCGCGACCACGCGGTGCTTGTCCGGCATGCTCGCCACGGGGTTCGTGCAGACGATCCACATCGCCTTGACGTCGCCGGCCGCCGCGGCATTGAACATCGGGATCGCCGTCATGCCTGGCTCGGGGCAGATTGTGCCACGCTCGAGGCCCCAGCCTTCCTCGACCGCCGCGCGGTGCGCGTCGTTGGCGATCAGCCGGTACCCCGGCAGCTGGTGCGAGAGGTAGCCGACCTCACGACCGCCCATCGCGTTGGGCTGCCCGGTCAGCGAGAACGGCCCGGCCCCCTCACGCCCCAGCGCGCCGAGCTGCAGGTGCAGGTTGATGATCGCCGAGTTCTTGTCGGTACCCCGCGAGCTCTGGTTGGTGCCCATGCAGTAGAAGCTCAGCAGCCGGGGCGACCCCGCCGCGATCAGGTCCACCGCTTCTTCCACCGCCGCGTCGCTCACACCCGAGGCCTTGAGCAGCTCCGCCTCGTCTTCCCGCTCCAGCCCTGCCTGGTAAACGGCAAACCCTTCGGTTGACCGCTGGGTGAACCGCCGGTCGATCTTGCCCCGCTCCAGCAGACGCTTGGCGATCAGCCGGATCAACGCGACGTCTCCGCCGGGTGCGACCGGCAAATGAAGGTCGGCGTACTCGGCGGTCTTGCAGCGGCGTGGGTCGACGACGATGACCCGTGAAGTGTCGCTAAGCGCCCGACGCCGGCGCACGCGGTTGAACAGCACCGGGTGGTTCACGGCCATGTTCGCCCCGACGACGAGGAACACGTCGGCATGGTCGAGGTCTTCGTAGCAGGTCGGCGGCCCGTCGGAGCCGAAGGCCTTCATGTAGCCGGCGACGGCGGAGGACATACACAGCCGGCTGTTGGTGTCGGTGTGGTTGCAGCCGAGGTAGCCCTTGAAGAGCTTGGTGAAGAGGTAGGAGGCCTCAGTGTCGAGCTGCCCCGAGCCGTAGAGGGCCAGGGCGTCGGGGCCGTGGTCGGCGTGGATGTCGAGAAGCCGGCGGGCGACGTAGTGGGCGGCGACCTCCCAGTTGACCTCCCGAAGCGGCCCGCCGCGCCGCTCGCGGATCATGGGCATTTTCAGACGCCCCGGCGCGTCGCCGGCGATCGATCGCAGCAGCGCGCCCTTGGGGCAGAGCATCCCGTAGTTGGGTTCGGCCTGCGGGTTGGCCTGGATCGAGGTGACCCGGCCGTGCTCGACCGTCGCGTTCACCACGCAGCCGACGCCGCAGTAGGTGCAGGTCGCCCGGCCGACGCGCGTCGGCGGGTTCAGGACCGGCAGCCCAGGCACAGCGGCTCCGTCGCTCATCGTGAAGGGCCCACCGGAAGGTCTCGGAATGGTCGGGATCGTGTCATTCAAGCGTATCTGTTCAACCCGGCGGACTCGGGGTCCGCTCAACATGCCGACGTGATGTCCGGCAGCCCCAATCGTTCCGGGATCACCAAAGCAGCAGCACCACCGATCGAGGCCGATCCGCGGCCAAGACCGGGATCGCTACCCCGTATTTCACTCCGCCCGCCTCGGCCATCCGACGCCGGTCGTCGGCCAAGCCCTCGAGCCCGTGCAGCAGCACCGGCTTGTGGTCCGCCCACGCCCGACGCACCGGCCCAAACTCCGTCATCGGCCCCAGCTGGGGCGGCAGAGCTTCCCAGCCCTTGAGCCCCACCGATGCCAGGCCGGTCCGCAGCAGTCCCGCCTCGGGGTTCTCCGCGTCGCCCGGCTCGTACACCTCCAAGACCCGCGTCACCGGGGTCTGCTCGCTGCTCAGCAGCAGCAGCACCGACCGCAGCTCGATCCCCGCGATAATCGGGATCCCCGCCCCCTCGGTCAGCCCGTCCGTTTCCGCACCGCTGGACCGCAGGAACGACACCGCTTTGCCCAGGTCGTGCATCACCCGCGGGGCCGCGTCTTGCCACACCCGGCCCGGCAGCCCGGACCCCATCGGGAAGTTCACATACTGCGAGATCGTGGCGAACCGCGACATCCCCGGGTGGAACGCGTCGGAGAGGCTCAGCTCGAACCGCCCCCGCGTTCCGGACCACAGCTCCACCGCGGCCTTGGCCTTCGGCTCGGCGACAAAACGCAGAGCGAGCACCGCCTTCACCGAGCCGCCTTCGATCGTGGGCATGACCACCGTGGCCTCCCCGGGGTCGGACTGCATCGCCGGCCGCTTCTGCTCCACCGCGACATCGACGAGGCCCGAGACCACCGCGTCGGGGCCGGTGGGCCCCATCGCGTCGACCGGGCCAAACCCCATCTCGCCGGGCTTGGGCTCCCACAGCTCGGCACTGACCAGCAGCGGCTCTTGGTTCGGAGCCGACTCCGCCGGGGCGGGGGTCGGCTCCGGCGAGGGGCGGTCATTCACAGTGGTGTGTTGTTCAGCGGGCAAGGGCGTGTCACTCGGTGTTGCGGGAGAGAGGGTCATGCGGCTTTCCGCCTTGTTATGTGGTGCAGCAGCGCACCGGGTGAAAGCGAGGACGGTTTACAGGGTCAGACCTCGGTGAGGACCAGTGCCGGTGCGGCCTGGCCGTTGGCCGTGGCGGCGGCACCCGCGGCCACGGGCTCGAGCTTGCCGCTGTCGATGGGCGTGTCTGCCGAGGGCGTGGATTCCGGTACGGGAGCGTCGGGCGTCTTGGGCTGCTTGTGCTTGTCGAACTTCTCGAGGAAGTCGATCAGGCAGCCCCGCAGGTCGTAGTAGGCGTCGTGGGCGAGCACCTCGCGGCGGTCGCGGGGGCGCTCGAACGGGATGTCGAGGATCTGCCCGACCCGGGCGTGCGGGCCGTTGGTCATCATGCAGATCCGGTCGGACATGAAGACGGCTTCGTCCACGTCGTGCGTGATCAGCATGGTCGTGATCTTCTCCTGGGCGAGGATGCCCAGGATCACGTCCTGGAGGTCCATGCGGGTCAGCGAGTCGAGCCGGCCGAAGGGCTCGTCCAGGAGCAGGACCTTGGGCTTGAGCGCGATCGCCCGGGCGATGCCGACGCGCTGCTGCATGCCGCCGGACATCTCGCGGGGGTACTTGTGCATCGAGTCGGCGAGGCCGACGAGGTTGATGTAGTACTCGACGACCTGCTTGCGTTCGAGCCGGGTCGCCTGGGGGTAGACCCGTTTCACGCCGAGCATGACGTTCTGGTACGCGGTCATCCACGGCAGCAGGCAGGGGGCCTGAAAGACGACCGCCCGGTCGGGGCCCGAGCCCTCGACGACCTTGCCGTCCACAACGACATCCCCGGAGGTGATCTCGTTGAGCCCGGCGACCATGGTCAGGACAGTCGACTTGCCGCATCCGGAGTGGCCGATGACGCCGATGACGTCGCCTTCCTTGACGGTGAGGTTGAACCCATCGACGACCTTGATCGCGTCGCCGGTCGGGTTGGGGTAGGCCTTGACGAGGTTGACGATCTCCACATAACGCGGGTTGATCGGCCGGGTCGGGGTGTCGGGGGTTTCAACCATGGTGTGGTTCTGGCAGGGGTGACAAGTCAGGGCGGGTGTCGAGCGGGTGGGGTTAGCCAACCAGCGAGAAGTCCTTGGGGGTCAGGTCGGGCAGCGGGTATTGGGTATCGACACGCAGCTGCTTCGCTTCCTCGTTGAGGTCCATCATGAAGGAGCTCACGGTGTTGCGGAGCTTCTTGAAGTCGGGGTTGAAGCTGAGGTTGGCCCGGTCGCGGGGCCGGTCGAGCAGCACGGGGAAGGAGTCGTCGAGGGTCGCTTCGGGGCCCGGCGTGAGCGGGACGATGCGGTCGGCCATGATCGCGGCCTCGTCAACGTCGTTGGTGATCATGACGACGGTCCGCCGGTCTTCTTCCCAGATGCGGATGATCTCGTCCTGCAGCACCGACCGGGTCAATGCGTCGAGCGCCGACAGCGGCTCGTCCAGGAGCAGCACCTCGGGCTTCATCGCCAGGGTCCGGGCGAGGCTGAGGCGTTGCCGCATCCCGCCCGACAGCTCGGTGGGCTTCTTCCAGTCCGACCCGGTGAGGTTCACCATGTCGATGTAGCCCATGATGTACTTCTTGCGTTCGCTCCGGCCCATCTGCGGGAAGACCCGCTTGACCGCCAGCTCGATGTTCTGGAACACCGACAGCCACGGCAGCAGCGAGTAGTTCTGGAACATGATGCCCCGGCTCGGGCCGGGCTGGGTCACGACCTGGCCGTTCATCACGACCTGCCCCGAGTCGGGCTGCTCCAATCCGGCGAGCAGGGACACGAGCGTGCTCTTGCCCGAGCCGGAAAACCCGATGATCGCCACGAACTCGTTCTTCTCGATCGAGAGGTTGACGTCCTTGAGGACTTCGTACCGGTTCGACGGCGGGCCGTAGCCCTTGTTGACGTTTTGCAGTTCAAGAAAACTCATGGTTTGGTTTCCGGGTTTCTTTAGCCCCCGGCTCTGCCGGGGGGCGGTTGGAACAACCGATGCATCAGGCTCGACACGTGCCCCCGGGCAGAGCCTGGGGCTAAATGGCGGTGGGTGGGGTTACACCGCGGCGACGGAGCCTTCGAAGCTGACCAGGCGCTGGAAGATGATCATGATGCGGTCGAGCACCAGCCCGATCGCTCCGACCACGAAGACCATGCACACGATCTTGGCGAAGGAGTCCGACGCCCCGTTGTTGAATTGGTCCCAGGTAAACTTGCCGACACCCTCGGACGAGGCGAGCAGCTCGGCGGCGATCAGCACCATCCATCCGACCCCGAGCGAGATCCGCATGCCGGCAAAGACCAGCGGCAACGCCGAGGGGAGGATGATCTTGAACAGCCGAGAGAAGAAGCCCAGCCGGAGCACGCGGGCCACGTTGATGTGGTCCTTGTCGACCGAGGCAACGCCGAGCGCGGTGTTGACCAGGGTCGCCCAGAGTGAGCACATCGAGACGGTCAGGGCCGAGGCGATGAAGGCGATGTTGATGTCGAAGTTGGTGACGATGCCGCCGAAGTAGGGGATGACGCCGACGACCGCGTTGGTGGTGTCGGTCAAACCTTCGAGGACGACGCTGTTGTTGGGGTCGGGGAAGAAGCCGCCGACCACGATCATCAGGATCAGCAACCAGACGATCGGAGACACCGGCTTGAACAGGGCGATGAACGGGGTCATCGCGGCCATGAAGGTTGAGGAAAGCCCGCAGAGCACGCCGATGGGCACCGCCACGAGGACGCCGACCGTGAACCCGACGAACACGCAGAGGATCGACCGGATGATCTGCATCGGCAGCGTCCAGGGCTTGGCGTACTCGGCCTCCTGGGTCTTTGCGATACGGCTCTGTGTCCGAACGATGTTGCTCAAGACCTTGAAGGTCTCGCTGCCGCCGGCCCCGGCGTAGGCGGTTTCGAGCTCGGCGAGCTGCTCGTTCAGGTCCGCCAGCCGGGCGGGCTGCCCGTCTTTGGACAGGTAGTCGATCATCTTGCCGACGTGGGCCCGCTCGTTCATGTACTTGGTCTGGATCAGTAGGGCCTCACGCTCGCGGGAGTCTTTCACGTCTTCAATCAACGCGATCTGGGCGTTGAGATCGGACTCGGCGTCCTTCATCGCCTCGACCTCGGCGTCGTGTGCGAGGTAGTCGGCCTTGAGCTGCTGACGCTCCGTGTCGTCTTCGGCCGTCAGCGCGGCGGCGCGTTCCTTGAACTCGGCCCGCTTGGCTTTCACCAAATCACGCCGGGCCTTCTTGGTTTCATCGAGCTTTGCTTTGAGCGGGCCGGCCTCGACTTCGCGCTCTTCCTTGATCAGGTCGCGGACTTCGGTGAGTTTCGCGGTCGCTTCTTCGACCAGCGGGTCCATCTCGGCTTGCCGAGCCTGCATCGCGGCGAGCAGCTCGGCCTGGGCGTCACCCTCGAGCAGGAACGCTTCGGCCTTCTCGGTCTCCTGGTTGTGGAAGGTCATGATCGACTGCCAGGCGACCCAGGTGTCCTGGGGTGTCGGGACCGCACCGGACTTGGTCGTGTGGCGCGGTGCGAGGAACGCCCAGATCCCGACGAACAGCACCAACGCGAGGATCGGGATCAGCGTGAACTGACCGATCTTCTTGAACTGCACCCGCGGCTCTTCCCAATAGGCGAGGCGGACGTACGGTTCAAGGAACCCCAGTGCGGTGAGATCGATGATCTTGAGCAGGAAGTGCTTGAGCTGTTTCATGGTGGCAAGGTCTACGGGGTGGCGTTGCTGCGGGGATCGTTCGGGGAACGGTTCAGGGAAACCCGACGGCCGCGGTTAGACGGCCGGCGGGTCGGTTTAAGGAGACCTGTGGATTAGTCCTTGTGGCCGATCTCGTGCTGCTTGAGGTAGCCGAGGGGGTCACGACCGTCGTAGGTGATGCCGTCGATGAACTCATCGGTGGCGGGCTTGTAGCCGTCGGTGTCCCAGGGGATCTCGCTCTCTTCGATGAAGCCTTCCTCGAGGAGGAGCTTGGCGGCTTCGAGGTAGATCGCCGGCTTGTAGACTTCTTTCGCCATCTCGTGGTACCACTCGGCGGGCTTGGGCTCGGTAATCTGGCCCCAGCGACGCATCTGGGTCAGGAACCAGATGCCGTCGGAGTACCACGGGTAGGTGCAGAAGTACTTGTAGAAGACGTTGAAGTCGGGCATCGGCCGCTTGTCGCTCTTCTGGAAGAAGAAGAAGCCGGTCATCGAGTTCTTGATCACGTCGAAGTCGGCACCGACGTAGTCCGGGCGGGACAGGATCTGGGCGGCTTCGATGCGGTTGACCAGGTTGCCATCAGCATCGGTGGCGTCGAGCCAGCGGCCGGCGCGGATCAGGGCCTTGGTGACCGCGAGCATGGTCTGGGGGTTCTCGTCGGCCCACTTCTTGGTGACGCCGAAGACCTTCTCGGGGTTGTTCTTCCAGACGTCATAGTTGGTGGTGACGGGGACGCCGATGCCCTTGGCGACGGCCTGCTGGTTCCAGGGTTCACCGACGCAGTAGCCCTGGATGTTGCCAGACTCGAGGGTCGCGGGCATCATCGGGGGCGGGGTGACGGAGAGCTCGACCTCGGCGTCGGTGCGGCCGCCGATGTCGGTCGCGGTGTACATGCCGGGGTGGATGCCGGAGGCAGCGAGCCAGTACCGGATTTCGTAGTTGTGGGTCGACACGGGGAAGACCATGCCCATCTGCAGCTTCTGCCCGTTGTCGAGGTATTCCTGGACGATGGGCTTGAGCGCGTCAGCGGTGATGGGGTGCTTGGGGGTCGGGGTGTCGAGGTTGTCGGGGTCGTTCTCCTGCATCTGTTCCCAGATGGCGTTGGAGACGGTGATGCCGTTGCCGTTGAGGTCCATCGTGAAGGCGGTGATGATGTGAGCCTTGGTGCCGAAGCCGATGGTGGCGGCGATGGGCTGCCCGGAGAGCATGTGGGCGCCGTCGAGCTCGCCGGAGATGACGTTGTCGAGCAGCGTCTTCCAGTTGGGCTGGGCGATGACTTCGACTTGGAGGCCTTCGTCGTCGAAGAAGCCCTTCTCCTTGGCGATGACGATGGGTGCACAGTCGGTCAGCTTGATGAACCCGAAGCGGAGCTCGGTCTTCTCGACGTCGAGCTGGACGGTCTCACCGTGCACAGCGGGGCCGAGCGCGGTGGCCGCCGAGGCCAGGCCCAGCGTGGTGACGAGCGGGCGGGTCAGCCGGCTCAGGGCAGAACGGAAACGGATCATGTCGACACACTCCTGATGAGGGGGGGTGAGCGGGGCGAGGAGGTTCGATGCAGGCGCGATGAAAAGGCGTCCGAACCCCGCGGAACCCGCGGATCGAGGACGCCTTTGTCCAGTCAGCCCGACTCACGCGGTCGGATCAGACGGTGTTGGGGTTGCCAGAATGGGGTGCGGGGTTGTCATCCCTAAACCGCACACGGTTGGCGTGACGCAATCACTCGCGTCAGGGCACTACACGCAAAGTCAGTGCCAATAACGCGGCCCCCCCATGAAGCTGATACGAGATTCGTCCGCGCTAGTCCTTATAGGAAAACGATCCCAAATCATTGATGCGACCCGCAAAGTTGCCCGCAGGATCCGGCGGATCCCGATCAGAATCGGCCCGGCGCTGCACACTGGCTAGGCACGGTACCCCCCGCTTTGGGGGCCTCTGCCCACTTCCCGCGCAGCCGGTCGGCTTGGGGGGCGTCCCTAAGGTCCGTGTGCAGGTGGCATCTGGTTTGCACCCTGCCTATTGTCGCTACCGACACGACATCGCACTTGGACAGAGCCGTCCGGACCGGCGTGAACGACACGCAGTTGCCGGGCGGTTTTTGTATGCCGTCCGCGACCCGTATCCCCCCCGGAAACAACCGTTAACCCGCCCGTCCAGAGCCCGCCGCCCTCGTGGCAGCGTCACTAGCCCCGATGCCCCCCTACGCCTATGTGCGGAACACCCAACACCCAGTCCGAAGCGTTCACCCCCGAGCAGCAGGCCTACCTCGACGCCTTCGTCGCGTCGCTTGATCTTCAGGCCACCTTTGCGTCGCCGCCCACCGGGGAGCCGCAGCCCGTCACCATCCACGGCACGCCTTACGAAGACCTCTGCAAGGAAGAGGTCGCCAAGCACGAGCGGCACCCCTGGGACTTCCACGCCGTGATGCGCGATCACGTCCAGCAGGGCAAGATGCCCGAGGGCACCGACGTGTTCATGTTCAAGCACCAGGGCATGTTCAATGTCGCCCCCGCGATGCCAGGCTTCATGTGCCGGCTCCGCATCCCAGGCTGCAAGATGCGCGGCGACCAGCTGCGTGGCCTCGGTGACATGGCCCGGGACTTAGCTGGCGGGTACGCCCACGTCACTACTCGGGGCAACCTGCAGCTCCGCGAGATCCCCGCCGAGCACCTGCTCAATACCCTCACCGGCCTGGCCTCCATCGGGCTCACCTCCCGTGGCTCCGGCGCCGACTCGGTCCGCAACATCACCGCCTCCCCCACCGCCGGCTTCGACCCGCTCGAGCTCACCAACCTCCTGCCCTACGCCATCGAGCTCCACCACTATATCCTCCAGTCCCGCGACCTCCACGGCATCCCCCGCAAGTTCAACATCTCCTTCGACAACGGCGGCTCGATCTCCTGCGTCAGCGACACCAACGACATCGCCTACCTCGCCACCGAGGTGCAGCCGAACGACGAGGACGTCGACCCCGGCGTCTACTGCCGCGTCCTGCTCGGCGGCATCACCGGGCATAAGGACTTCGCCCGTGACACAGGCGTTGTCGTCAAGCCCGAGCACACCGTCGATGTCTCCGTCGCCATGCTCCACGTCTTTATCGAGCACGGCGACCGCACCAACCGCAAGAAGGCCCGTCTCAAATACGTCCTCGACAAGCACGGCTTCGACTGGTACCTCGACCGCACCGCCGAGAAGCTCGAGGACATGGGCTCCGACGCCAAGCTCATCCGGCTCAGCCCCGAGCACGACGCCCCGCGCCAGCCGATCGATCGCCGGGGCCACATCGGCGTGCACCCGCAGAAGCAGGACGGCATGAAGTACATCGGCGTCGCGCTGCCCCTGGGCAAGCTCACCGTCGAACAGCTCCACGGCCTCGGCGATATCGCCGCCGAGTACGGCTCCAACGATATCCGCCTCACCGTCTGGCAGAACCTGCTGATCCCCGATGTCCCCGAAGACAAGGTCGATGACGCGCTCGCCGCGATCCACGCCCTGGGCATCGCCACCTCCGCGTCCAGCTTCGCCGCTGGGGCCGTCGCCTGCACCGGCCGCTTCGGCTGCAAGTTCGCCTCGGCCCACACCAAAGAACACGCCGGCCTCCTCGTCGAGCACCTCCAGCAGAAGTTCGAGCTCGACGCCCCCATCAACATCCACCTCACCGGCTGCTCTCACTCCTGTGCCCAGCACTACATCGGCGACATCGGGCTGCTCGGCGCTTCGACCGCCGACGGGCGTGAGGCCTACCAGGTCTACCTCGGCGGCGGCTCCGACCACGACCAGGGCCTGGCTCAACACCTCGCCGGGCCGATCGCCGCCGACGAGCTGCCGCTGCTGCTGGAGATCGTGGTGGGGCGTTACCTGGACGAACGGGTGCCCGACGAGACGTTCCTCCAGTTCACCCGCCGACACACCCCCGAGCAGCTCGCGGAGCTGTTCCTGAAGCCCGCCTCCGAGCTGGTCGAGATGGCCTGACCCGCTTATTCGTTCCCTCCGCTTACCGACCCTGTAGTACCCATGAGCACCATCCCCTCACTGCCCGCCGACGCCCCGTTCAACCCCGACCAGAAGCAGTGGCTCTCCGGCTATATGGCCGGCATCGTCGCCGCCGCCAAGAACCTGCCCCTGGTCGACAACCCCGGCGCCGCCGGCCAGCCCGCCGCCCCCGCCACGCCGTTGTCCGTGCTCTACGGCTCCCAGTCGGGCAACGCCGAGGCCCTCTCCAAAGACCTCCGCAAGCACGCCTCCGCCAACGGCTTCGAGCCCAAGGTCACCGAGCTCAACGACATCAGCCTCGACGATCTCGCCGGCATGGAACGGGCCGTCATCGTCTGCAGCACCTTCGGCGAGGGCGACCCACCCGACAACGCGATGAAGTTCTTCGATGCCCTCATGGCCGACGACGCCCCGAAGCTCGCGAACCTGCAGTACAGCGTCTGCGGCCTCGGCGACTCCAGCTACACCCACTTCAACAAGGCCGCCACCGATCTCGACGCCCGGCTCGAGGCCCTCGGGGCGACCCGCGTGTCCGACATGGTTGGCTGCGACGTCGACTACGACGACGACTACGCCGAATGGAAAGCATCCGTCTTCAGCAGTGAGCAGTTCGCCGCCTCCGGTGGGGGCGCGGCGGCTGCTCCTGCCGAGGATGCCGACGAGCCCGCCGGCTCCCGCTACGACAAGTCGCACCCGTTCCCCGCCACCCTCCTCGAAGCCCGCTGCCTCAATGCCGACGGCTCCGCCAAGGAGGTCAACCACGTCGCCATCAGCCTCGCGGGCCTGGACGACACCTACGAAGCCGGCGACGCGCTGGGCGTCTGGCCCGTCAACTGCCGCGACGAGGTGCAGGAGATCCTCGAGGCCGCCAACTGCCTCGGCGGCGAGGTCGTCACGCTCAAGGGCGTCGGCCCGCTGGCCCTGCGTACCGCCCTGCTGACCAAGCTCGACATCATCACGGTTACGCCCAAGACGATCGAGGCGCTGGGCATCGACCCCGCCGACGACGAGGCGAAGCTCAAGGCCCACGGTGCCCCCAAGGGCCGCCACGTCGCCGACGTGCTCCAGCTGCACGCCCCCGAGGTCAGCCCTCAGCAGCTCGCCGAAGCCCTCCGCCCGCTCCAGCCCCGGCTCTACTCCATCGCGTCCAGCCCCGATGCCCACCCCGGTGAGGTCCACCTCACCGTCGGGGCCGTCCGCTACGACCTGATGGACCGCCCCCGCAAGGGCGTGGCCTCCACCTTCCTCGCCGACCGCTGCCCCGAGGGCGGCACCCTCGGCGTCTACGTCCACAAGTCCCCCCACTTCCGTCCGCCGACCGACCCCGATGCCCCGATGATCATGGTCGGCCCCGGCACCGGGATCGCCCCCTTCCGCGCCTTCCTCGAACACCGCATGGCGACCGACGCCAAGGGCCCCAACTGGCTCTTCTTCGGCGACCAGCACGAGGCTACCGACTTCCTCTACCGCGACGAGCTGACGGCCATGCAGAAGTCCGGGCTGCTCGATCACCTCAGCCTCGCCTGGTCCCGCGACGGCGACCAAAAGGTCTACGTCCAGGACAAGATGATCGAGGCCGCCGAAGAGCTCTGGGCCTGGTTCGAGAAGGGCGGCCACTTCTACGTCTGCGGCGACGCGTCCCGGATGGCCGGTGACGTCGACAAGGCCCTGCACCAGATCGCCCAGGAGCAGGGCGGGCTCTCCGAAGAGGAAGCGGTGGCGTGGGTCGAGTCGCTCCGTGAGTCGCACCGCTATCAGCGCGACGTTTATTGAATCCGAAGTATTCCCTGATCGCCGGTCCTGAGTGGAGTATGGGCCCGGAGAACCCGCTGCCCCTGCCGACCGATGCCGCCCTCACTCGCGACCGCCGAACACACCCAGACCGCCGCCGGAGCCACGGCCGTGTCGCCTCCCCCGGCCGTCCAGCCCGCGCCGCTGCCCAAACGCGACGCCGACCTCCGGCTCAACGACTGGTACGAGGTCTACCCGTCGCCCTCGCCCGACATCGTGAAGTCCGAGGCCGAACGCTGCATGTCCTGCGGCACCGCCTACTGCCAGCCCTCGTCCGGCTACGGCCAGGGCTGCCCGATCGACAACAAGATCCCCGAGTGGAACAAGCTCGCCGCCGCCGGCCGATGGCGCGACGCCTACGACCGCCTCCGCCTCACCAATAACTTCCCCGAGTTCACCTCCCGCCTCTGCCCCGCGCCCTGCCAGGACGCCTGTATCCACCAGCTCAACGGCCCGCCGATCGCCATCAAGTGCATCGAACGCGCCATCAGCGACACCGCCTACCAACGCGGCTGGACCCACCCCAACCCCCCTTCTCGACGCACCGGCAAGCGCGTCGCCATCATCGGCTCCGGGCCGTCCGGCCTCACCGTCGCCGACCAGCTCAACCACCTCGGCCACGCCGTCACCGTCTACGAACGCGACGATCGGCCCGGCGGGCTCCTGACCTACGGCGTCCCCAACATGAAGCTCGACAAGGGCGTCGTCGAACGCCGGCTCGACATCATGGCCGCCGAGGGTGTCCGCTTCCGTTGCAACGCCCACGTCGGGATCAACCTCGACCCCGAGGTCTTGCAGTCCGAGTACGACGCGGTGGTCCTCGCCTGCGGTGCGCTCAAGCCCCGCGACGTCCGGCTTCCAGGTCGGGAACTTGCCGGCATCACGCAGGCGATGCCCTACCTCACCGCGGCCACCCGCCAGCTCCTCGACGGCACCCCCCTGCCCGACCCGACGCTCGACGCCGCCGGCCGCGATGTCGTCGTCATCGGCGGCGGCGACACCGGCGCCGACTGCATCGGCACCGCCCTCCGTCAGGGCTGCCGCTCCCTGCTCAACATCACCCGACGCGACACCCCCCCCGACCACCGCGACGACCGCCACCCCTGGCCCGGCCCGACCGGCGCGTTCATGACCGACTACGCCCACGCCGAGGGCGCCGCCCGCTTCGGGCAAGACCCCCGCCGGTTCAACATCAACCCCGTCGCGTTCCTCGCCGACCCGACAGGCGGCACCCCGCACATCCGGGCCGTGCTCGTCGACCGCACCGACCCCACGACCGGTGTGACCGATCAGGTCGAGCTCCCCGCGCAACGGGTGATCCTCGCCATCGGCTTCACCGGCTCCGACAGCACCCACCTCTACGACGCCTTCGGCATCGACCCCGCCAACCCCGCCGCCGCCGAGCCGACCGGCCTGTTCACCACCGGGGACATGCGCCGCGGCCCGTCCCTCGTGGTCTGGGCCATCCGCGAGGGCCGGCTTGCCGCCGAGCGTGTTCACCGGAGCCTGTCGCGCGCCGGTGCCGTTTCAGCCTGAGCCCCTGGGGTCTCGGCCACGAAACAACCCTACGATTACCATCGATCTCCGCACCGACCCCACCCTTTAGAGCCGTCGATGAATCGCCCTCGCCCTCGCCCTCGCCCCCGCTCCCGCATCCCATCCGTTTGGCTCGTCGTGTTGGTCATCTTCGCGGCCGCCCCGGCATCGGCGGAAGAGCACATCAAGCTCGCCCTGAAGCTCAAGCCCAAGCAGTCCATCACCGTCGACATCATCACGAAGCGGCAGACCCAGCAAGAGGTGGGCGGGACGGACCTCGGCATGGAGATGACGATCGGTGAAACGCTGCGGTACGACGTCCTCGATCGGCAGTCGGTCCCCGGCGGCTACTGGTTCCGGGTGACGTACATGCACTGCCGGTTCAAGCAGGTCAGCCAGTTCGCGAATATCGACTACGACTCCGAGCAGCCCGCCACCGAGATCCATCCCGTCGCCCGAGGCTATGCGGGGCTGGTGAACCGGGAGTTTTTTGTGGAGGTCAACCGCGACGGCCAGGTGGTACAGATCCAGGGTGAAGAGGGCCTGGTCGAGGAGATCCTCGCCGCGATGAACCTGCCCGAGGGGGCCCGCAAAGAAGGCGCCCGCCAAGGGCTGGAGATCCAACTCAGCGAGGAGTCCCTCCGGCAGACCCTGCAGCTCGGTGCCGGCGTCTACCCGCGCAGGCTCATCCGTGTCGGCAGCACCTGGAACGATGAACAGTCCTTCGGCGGGTTCATGTCCATGGCGATCAAGACCCGCTTCTGGCTCGCCGGCTTCGATGACGACAGCGCGACGCTCCGCCTGAGCTCTCAGATCACCCCCCCAGCTCTCCCCACCCCCATCCCCGCGCCCGCAACAGCGCCTGCCACCGCAACCGCCACTGCCCCGGCCACAGCCCCCGACGACCCACCGATGAATCCGAAGTGGGCCGGCACCCAGACCGGCACGATCATCCTTGACCGGGCGACCGGCTGGCCGACCTCGACCGAGCTGACCCAGAAGCTCCAGGGCGAGATCGCCTTCGAGCACCCCACGGCCGGCATGAGCACCATGCAGCTGTCGATCTCCAGCAGCGTATCGATGGCAGTCATCGACGGTCTGGATTGAGTCGGCGTGTTTTGGGCTCTGCACCCCTGCACCGACCGACAACCCCGTGGGGCTGTACGCCGAGCCATCTGAGAGGAGAAGTGACCGGGCTGGGACTCGAACCCAGAACCAGCGGCTTAAAAGAGAGTACAGCCGAGCCAAGACAGCTGCCATAAGTCTTTGTACAGCATAGACAAGTCTGGTGTTTTGGTTGACCCCGCCAAAACTGCGGTTTGATTCAAATTGACCCCGTGCGGGGTCAATAAAGACACTACGAAGCCGCAATCGGGCAAGCAATTGACTACCCTCGACTCGTCCCTAGCGTGTGGTTGATGCGGTTGATCGGGCTAAGGAAGCCGAACATGCGGCGACGCCACGAGTTCGCGGACGAGCAATGAGACAGGATTAGGGACCACCCGCCGGGTAGACGTGCGTCCGCCTTGCGCGGGGTGTCTGTGCTAACCGTATACGAGTTGAGGAACCCGTCACAGGTATGGGCTTTTTATTCTCACCTTGCGAGCCACTTCCTCAACGGGTAACGGGTGGTGTTCAGAGCGGCTTTGCTCTCGCTCAGTCCGACCCATACCTCTGCTGTCAAACAAAAAACACGGCCAGTCGAGATTCCACCTCCCGCCGCCATCCCATGGCCGTGCATGCTTTCCGCCGATCAGACATGACCCAAGAAGCGCATTAACCCATGTATGCCAACGCACAAGCGCCATCGCGGAAGTGAATCAAGCGGCCTCGATCATAAACGTGCTAGCCTGACCCTTTGTACGACTATGGCATCAATATTTTGCTAAATCGCCTCTCCGGGCTTGCGTCGCTGCTGCGACGGAGATAGCTTGCAGGTGCAAGAAAATCGCCTTCCGGAACGGGTCTTGGATATCCCGGGAACAGGGCACTAGGTCTAATAGATTCAGGGGAACATCATGCCTAGATGGTGGTTGTATCTGCGTAAACAGTGCCGTCTTCATCTAAAGAAAGAACCTTTACGGGAGTGGATGGGATCTCGTAGAAAGCGTTCGTCAGTAAAGAACATTGCATGCCCGTTTGACCAGCTTGAGCCGAGACTGCTGCTCTCGAGCACGCTTTCCGACGGGCTCGTTGGCCACTGGCAGCTTGACGAAGATTCGGGCACGACAGCAATAGATATTGCTGGGAGTAATGACTTTACATTGCTGAATGGGCCTGGCTTCGTACCCACTGGCGGCCAGTTCGACGGCGCGCTGACGCTTGACGGTTCAGATGATCGCGCTGAAGCGGGAGATGTGCTAGATCCGCTTTCAGGAGACTACAGCGTTGGTCTCTGGTTCAAGCGTCCCAGTGGGGGTGCGATTTCTAGTGATCAATTCCTGATCTCTAAAGGCAACCGGTTCTCCACGCGTGAAGGCTGGTCGATCAACATCTCTGATGCCACGCAGGAGATTCGTCTGCGTGTGAACTCCAGTGACAGCAGCTCAGAACGTGCCTCGACCGAAATTGATCTGCCACAGGACGATCAGTGGCACCACCTTTTGATGGTGGTGGATCGATCGGAAGGCCGAGTGATCGGCTATCTCGACGGGTCCAACGTGGGATGGCGCTCGGGCGGCGGCGGGCCTTCTTCTTCGAGCCTAAGCAGCGTCACGGACATCGACACAGATGATCCACTCACACTGGGCGGTGTCCGCGACGGCAGCAATGCCTACAACGAGTTCGAAGGCTTGCTGGATGACGTGCGGATCTATGACCGCGCCCTGAGTGCGGGCGAGGCCTTCTCGCTAGTTAACCCTCCGCAGTTAGATTCCGGACTGCTGGCTCATTACCGTTTTGACGCCACTTCAGGCTCTGTGGCTTCTGACCTGCAGGGCAGTAATGACCTGAATCTGGTGGGCGGGTCGTCCTGGGATCCAAGCGGAGGCCGCGTCTCTGGTGCCATCGATTTCGATGGGGTCGATGGGGCAGCCCAAGGCACGGATTTATCCGACCCAGGCTCCGGCAGCTTCAGCGCGAGCCTGTGGTTTAAGCGGCCGCAAGGCGGATCCTTGGCCAGTGACCAGATCCTGATCTCGAAGGGCAACCGATTTTCAACCCACGAGGGCTGGTCGGTCAGCTTCTCCGACGCCACCAACGAGATCCGCTTCCGAGTGAACTCCAGCGGCGATAGTTCGGAGCGTGCTTCAACAGAGGTTGATGTCCCCACGGACGACCAGTGGCATCACCTCGTGGTCGTCGTCGACCGCACCAACGGCCAGGTCCGCGGCTACCTGGACGGTGACTCGACGGATTGGCGTTCGGGCGGTGGTGGTCCTTCGAGTTGGAGCCTCGGCAGCGTGACCGATATCGACTCTGCTGAACCCCTCGTTGTGGGAGCTGTGAGCGATGGCGGCTCGCTTGACGATTTCTTCGATGGACTGGTGGATGAAGTCCGGTTGTACGACCGTGTCCTGACGGAAGAGGAGATCGCCCTGCTCGGCAATCCTGTGGCACCGCCGGCACTCGATAGCGACGGAGACGGGCTTTCTGACGACGAAGAACTGGCGCTCGGCACCGATCCCTTCAACGTGGATACCGACGGTGATGTGTTCGAGGACGGCTTCGAAGCCGAGCGGTACCAGGCCACCACTGGCTTCTTCAATCCGCTAATCGCAGATGACCCCGGCGATGACTACGACGGGGACCGGCTCTTCAACCTAGACGAGTACCTGATTCACGGAACCGATCCGATCGTCAATCTGGACAGTGACGGTGACATCCTTGGCGACGATTGGGAGTTGGTTTTTGGCTTGGACCCTCAAGACCTAAACGGCACCTATGACGGGGAAACCGCCAGCTACGTCGACAGTGACAGCGATGGCCTGGACGATCTCCAGGAGTACATGTATGGCGGGGACCCGCTGGCGTCGGATACAGACGGCGACGGGCTGACCGACCTGGAAGAGTACAACGCGGGTGGCGGGATCGGCTTCTCGGTCTATGGCGGCGATATCAACCCGTTGCCAGGAGCGGAACTGGTTCCACTGTGGGTCACAATTGGCGACTGGAGCCCGAGCCAATCAGAACGGTGGCGCATCAAGATCGGTGACACCCCATGGCAGTACGCGCTGAGCCGCACCGACACAATCCCACAGCGAAGGATGCTGACGCCCGGCGAGTACGTCATCCAGATCGACTACATCGATTCAACCGACGAGAATGATCCGGGCAAGTTCGACTACCGAGCGCTGATCCGTAGCGACGATAGTACGCCGTGGTCCAGCGGCGAGAACTATCTCGTGGGCGACGGGTACACCATTATCGATCCGGATGGCATCATTCAGAACCGTTACGAAGGTAGCGGCGGCCCCGACCCAACTGCGGGCAAGACCGCCACACTTGTGGTTGATGGGATCTCGCTTGATTCGCTCACCATTACGGACACGACTGACGGCATCTCTGCCGACAGCAGCGGTGGAGCACTGTTATCGCTGCCGGCGCGACCGGGTGCTTCGCCTTTCGAGGTCTCCGGGATTTGGTCTCCCGCAACGATCAGCGGTGATGCGTTCGCATGGGACCTGGTCGATACCGACGGCGTCACGGTATTACAGAGCGGAGACCTCGATGCGTCCACACAAGGGCTATTGCCGGCAGGAGCCGATGGCTTCTACACGCTCTACGCGGGACGGGACGCGAACGGCAACGGGTCGGTGTTCGAGGATGCTGAGTACTCACACCGTATCGTCATCGCGGCGGGCGTCGCTGCCGTGGATGCGGATGTCGATAGTGACAACAACAACGGTACGCTGCTGCCCGACGGCAATGATCTCGAAGACTCTCTTGAGGGCGATCCCCTGTTGGACGGCAAGATTGTCTACGCCGGCACCAGCCGTGTCCCACTGGTGCTGAGCCTGCCTTCCGCACTCGACCTCGCCGATGCAACGGTTCGCATCAACTATGACGAAGCGGTAGACGGCGGGTCTGGTGCATTACGCCTATGGACCGGGAGTCAAGGCGGGTCAGTAGTCTCCAGCGGGACTCATTCGGCGTCCGATCTTGGGCTGACCAGCAACTACCCCGTCGCAGTCCTATGGATAGAGGGCGTCAACCCGACTTCGGCATCCAGCGCGATCTCGATCGACCTAGATATCGATGGTATCGCCGGGCCTGCGGGCTTTGCTGCGGGCGATGTGGTGCACGTGAGTGTTCAAGACCCGCAATATGTGCCGGGCTCGATCAATGGCTACAAGTGGCACGACTACAACGCCGATGGCATCAGGAACGCAGAGCTCGAGCTCGTCCCAGGAGTGCCGCCGAAGGTGGTGTTCGTGGTAGATGTCTCAGGGAGTACGGTCGAGGACCAGTTCATCGGCACACCGGTTGGTGCCTTGCTGGGTGACCCCGACAACGACATCAACAACGACGGCCTATCGCAGACCATTCTGGATGGCCAGATCGCTGGATTCATTGCCCTGAGCCGTCAGCTCGTTGATTTGGGCTTCGGCGCGGGTTCGGGTAACGAGGCAGAGGTCTCTGTCGTGGTGTTTGGAGACGCTGCCGCCCTTATCGATATGGACACCTCGTCCGGTGATCAGGGTGTCCGTTCGATCGCTCCCGGCGAGGACCTCGAGAACATCCTCCGGCGGATCGAGGGCGGGTGGCGCATGGACGGCAAACTCATTGGCACCAGCGGAGGAATCGGTGGGCGCACAAACTTCGAGGCCGGCCTGAAGAGCGCGCTGGATGCTCTCGAGGGCCCCGAAGGTCTTGCGCCCGACGGCGGGGGGACGGTCATCTTCCTGTCGGACGGTTTCCCCAACTACTTCGGGGCGAGCCCGTCGGACTATCTCGATGAAGTGCAAGTACTCACCCGCGACATCCCCGTTAACGATGAGCTAAGCCCCTTCGCCACGCTGCGTGCCTTTGGGGCGGGCAGCGGAGCCAGCCTGGATGAACTGCGTTACATCGACGAGAACGCCGAGATCTTCCTCTCCACAGACCCCCTCTTCGCTACCTTTGGCGGCACCGGCCCACAGGAGGTCCAACGCTTCACTGAGCCAGGCCTCAGTGGCTGGACGATCTACGCAGACCTTGACCGCAACGGTCAGTTTGACGTTGGAGAGCCCTCGACGGTCACCCGTGAAGACGGGACCTACACGCTGTCGGGTCTCGAACCCGGTACCTACGTCATCCGTGAAGTGCTCCAAGACGGTTGGCGACTCACCGGCCCCAGCGTCACCCAGCACACCGTTACCGTTTCGGGCAACCAAGCGACTACAGAGGTGCACTTCGGCAACCTCTACAGCCCACAAGTCGATCTCGATATCGACTCAGACAACAACAGCCCCCTCGCCCCAGACCGGACAACCGCTGAAGACACGGTTGAGGAGAATCTCTCGTTATCGGGCCATGAGCTGGAGGTCAATAACCGGGATGTCGATGGCGACGGGATCACTGACGACCGCGACGGCTTTAACGCCGACGGGATTGCCGGCAACGACGACGACCAATCTGCCGGCGTCCGCTTTAGCCCCGTCGTCCTTGACCTCTCCGATTACGTGGACCCCACGCAGGCCACCGTCCGATTCAGCTACGCAGCGGCCGATCCGAGCGATACCAGCTCGGATGGCGTCCTAAGGCTTTGGACCAAGAACGCTGGCGAGACCCGTGGGGTCAGTGATTTCATCGAATCAGGCCGTGAATACACTGCAGCAGAACTGGGCATAACCGACGCCCGTTCGACGGTCACGCTCTATCTGGAAGCCGTGGCTGAAACAACCGACAATACCTCACGCGTGATCCGGGTGGATGTCGATGCCGATGGGGATGGACCAATCAACCTGCGGTCGAACGATGCGATCGTGGTGACCGCTGTCTCGCCCAATGGGCCACCGCAGATCACGAGCGATCCCGCAGAGACCTTTGTGCTGCCGCCGGAAGCCAATGAACCGTTCAGCGTGGTTACGCCGGAACTTCTACAAATCGATCCGCTCACTCGCGTTGTTGAGTCATCAGTATCTGTCACTGTACCACTCAATGTTAGTCCAGCACCTGCAGTCGATGTGTTCCTGCTCATGGACGATACTGGCAGCTTTCAGACGGTTTCAGGTCTAGTGAGGCAGCAGTTTGAACAGATC